>NZ_JBYCZM010000002.1:0-950303 GCF_057586235.1 Dyadobacter sp. SRI_021 | reverse complement strand
ATATTGATCCGGTAGATGCCATAGAAATAGGCAGCAGCCAGAAGCGGCGCGACCAAAGCTGGTAGGAGAAAGCCGAAAAGGACTTGCAACCCAAGCCTTGTCCGGGGCGCGGTCTGCCAGCGGTAGCGCAGATGCAGGCGCCAGGTGACCTGCCAAACCGTGAAGATCAATACCAGGGCGATAATCATGCTGCACCATAAGGCGATGTGATAGCCCGGGCTGCGGATCGCGCGTGCAAAAGAGGTATCAACGCCAAACATGACAATGATGTGTGCTGCCAGCAAAGCGCCCAGCACAGGAATAATAAGGTCTTTGACCTTAATGCTTTGGAAAAACCTTCTCATAGAGTTGAAGGGGTAAGTGTATAGGAGTAAGGGTAATATCAGTAATGCAGTTGATAAACGCAAATGATGTTACCGGTTTTTTACTTGTATACACTTAGAACGGGCTCAAATAAAAAGCGCTCCGAAAGGAGCGCCGTTACATTAATGGTGGGGAAGATGCTCGGTTAAGGGCGGCAGGCTTTTGTCGTGCAGCGAATGAAAATGCTTGACATTGCCGCGAAGGTCTATGAAAAAGCAATGGACGTTAAGATGCACTTCTTTCCCTTTATCATCGACGGTTATCTTATGGACTTCCGAGGCGAGCGCCCTGGCAAAGTCGGTATGGCAGGCATACTCGCCGTCGGTATTGGCCTCGTCCCTTAGGAAACTTTTGTAAGCGCCACAGTCCTCATGTTCGATGATGTAGACGTCCCTGATCTGGTGAAGGTCGATAGCAAGCTGTAAATGATCATTCCATAATTGTTTCCAATGGACGTGTCCCGGGATCTTTTCCAGCTCGCTTTGGTCAAACCTTTTGGCAAGCCTGGGATTATCGACCTGGGTCATCAGCGAAGTACCGGCAAGGGCGAAGTGGTCATAGCGGTTGGTCAGGTTGTCGAAATGAAGAAACTCCAGCAGATTATCGGTGAGCCTCAGATCGATGCAACTGAAGACCAGCACATTTTTCCTGGGCAGGTGATAGAGCCCCCTGGGTGGATAATTAAAATAAGACATATTGCATAGTAATAGAACAGTGATGTTCAAAAGTACAGTTTGAAGAACAATAAAAAAACGCTAGGTAACCCTTTGTGCTATCAGAGCGGGTTTGTCTGTTATTTCAGAAGGGATTTTCTCAAATCCAGCGCTGTCAATCGGAGCGGGGCCAATTTTGGATTGGTAAAGTGCGCTCATTAGCTTGTAAAGCGCTTCATAAAGCCCGTCGATCTGCTCAATGCGGGAGTCGCTGGCGTTGCCCGCACGCATATCCAGGTTCTTGAATATTTTCTCGGCGCGGCTGAGCCATTTTTTTTCTTCCTTGGTTTCGGGTTTAGCCCATAGGGATTCAAAGGCTCTAAAAGTGATCACGTCCAGAGAATGGTCAGCTTGCTTGACCAGCATCAGGTCACCAATGGCTTGTTGCCAGTCGCGGTAGATCAGCGCTTGTTTAACGGATACTTCTTTGACAACGTCCGACACGTGGCCCGCAACCGTTGTGGCGGGTATGCCAAGGTTTTCCATAACGGTGATCAGCTCGCCGACAAATTCGGTCTGTTGACTTTTCTGCATATCACAAATGTACTCCTGTTGGTACAGGCCTTCATAGCGCTGGATCAGGTTATCAATTTCAACAGACAATTTCAAACCCTTGTCCTTATCTATCTTTTCAAATGGTGTTCCGGCGATAGCGCAAATGGATTTAGCCATGTACATTTCCACGTTTTGACCGTCAGCCAGGCATGCTTCGACTTTTTTCAGCGCCTCGTTCACTTCAAAAACTTCATGCGGGTTTCCCCTGACGGTCAGCGAAGACTCCAGTACTTTGAACGCCCTTGCCCAACCTAAAAGAACGCACAACCTGTAGACCGAACTTTTGTATTTGTAATCATAAAAACTGCTTTGGCTGGCCTGCGACCACAGGTAATGTGATCTGGTCCGGTATATCTCCCTTAACCGGTGACCCAAATGGGAAGCGGCGTAAAAAAGCTGGTATTTATACTTTGCAAACAAAAAATCCCTTTCCTTTTGTTTAGTCCGGTTTTCAACACGGCCCGGTATCCAGAAGTCTTTGAAATAAAATCCCAAAGCGACAGTGACCAAGGTCGTGCCTGCAACAATGAGCGCTGCCTGGACCGGGCTGTCTTCAATATGGAAGCCCGATTTTTTTGAAATAATGGTTTGCAAGGAATCGATATGGTGCCGCAGTAGTGCAAGAGAATCAATTTTTATCGGCGGTTTGGCCGCAGCTTGCGCGGAATCGAGCTTGCGGGCTAACACAGCCGCAGTGTCGTGTGCTGAGGGTGGCATAGGATTATTTTTCTGATCAGGGCTGGTTTACTGTTTGGAACTAAGATACAATTGTTTCGGGTGCTAATAAAATGTGACGGCAACAACCCGGCCAGCAATTTAGCTACCGGCGCATGGATTACCGGCAGTGACCGGCTCCGGCTTAACTGCCCCAAACTTTATGTACCGCTCTTTTAACAGTTCGTCCAGGCATTGTTAGTCTGGAAAACTAACAGATTTCCGAGCTATTCGATACATTTTCTGACGCATTCGGCGCCAAAGAGCCTTCACAAGCACGGTTCCGGCAATTTTTCTGCTCCCAAATTTTTTTCTGTTAGTCCATGTGCGGTAAGCAAAGAGCGGCTTGCGGCGGGCCACCTTTGTATCGTAATCAGAATCAAAAAACAAAACAGATAAACGATGCAGACAGCTATATCATGGAGCCAATTCGTTACCGGCGCGCTGATCGTGACCGTGCTTTATTACCTGGTCATCGGTTACCGGTACTGGTGGACGGATATCAAAAACCTTTTTGGGGGCAATTGGACAGTTGGCAAAACCGTGATGCGCCCGGCTGACCCGGCAGCGGCGGCAGCCCCACAAGAACAGGCACCGGAAGAGGCATCCGAACAAGCGCCGATGCAGGGGCTTTTCGACGACCTGGAAGAAATCATTTACGATCTAAAGACCGCTATCCAGGAAAAGAAAGGCGCTGACATCGACAAGGACACGCTGCTTTCGCATTTGCAGCAGCGGCTTGCCGGCTATACCGGGCTACGGAAGCCTGCGATCCGGATGGCGGTCAATCATTTTATTCAACAGGAGTCCCGCCAGGCGTGCGGGATCATCTTCTCCGAACAGGAGCTGGATACAGCCTGGGAGCAGGTTCCCGGCTAAGAAAGGCACACAGGGACGCCTGCGGCCTGTATAAATAACGCGGGAGTATCGATCATTTTTTCTCCAACACATCATGCAAAACAAAACCTATGTTGCCGCCTTTGCGGCAGTCGGGATCGGCATGTCCATGCTTTATTCCTGTAAGCAGACAGAGGCCATGGAGGCGGTAATACCGCTGACGAGCACAAGCAATGCCAGGATCGGCGCAGATGCCAGGGTAACCAATGGCTTTTTGTCCTTTTCCTCGCTGGAAAGCTTCAACCAGACCATGCAGGTATTGCATGGCAAGTATGAAAACGCGGCCGACCTAGTCCATTGGGAAAAGGCGTATAGCGAGCAGGGTTACTTGTCATTAAGGCGACAGTACGAGCTCATCGACGCGGATACTTCCGAGTTCCGCCGCGAGCCGACAGCAGATTCACTGATCAGGGCGGGCAAGCTGCTGGACTGTCCCGACGAGCGGTTTGCTTCGGTGCTCAGCAAGGACGGCTATATCCAGATCGCCGATACGGTTTACAGCTTTCGGCCGGATCAGAAGCAACCGCACGCATTCGCCGTTCCGGAACGCCATACCAAAGAACTTTTAGCTGGGAGCGACCCGCTAAGCCTTCCGGGGACCAAGGTGCACCGCATCGGTATCGACCTGATCCAGTTGCCCCAGTGGCCGGATGACTGGCATGTCAAAGATCCGGAGCCGATCGTGATCCCCAATTTCCCGATTTGCCAATACCCTTCGGGTTCTATGCCGCAATGGTGGGGCCAGTCCGGGGGCGACATTTTTCGAGGCAACGACGGTTGGGTGTTTCCCGAGCACAACGGGCGCCAGGTGAAGCTCAATTACGGGCGTTGGCGGGTCGGTTTCATTTTCTATGCGTCCACAGGCGTCCGGTTGAAAATGCTCAAACATACACGGTTTGCGGGTTGGCTAAGCAACACCTACGCCGAAGAAATGATCATGGATGCCTGCGTGAAGGGTAAGGTCTTTGTGCCCGGCTTGCCGCTGATGCAGTTTAACGAGCAAACCTCCCCGGCCTGGCCGTTCTTCGCGCGCCATACGGAAAACAAATTTGAAAAGACGCTGAAATGGACGGCCAATGGTTTTTTCAACGAGATCATTCTCGATCACTTCAACTTTCATTTCCGGGTCAACTACCGCGGCCGGATCGTAGAGCGGTATATCCGGCAGTAATCAAGATGAAATAAAGCAGTAAAGATATGGCGGGCGGCATGCTGGTGAGCATAGGCTGTGAGGAAAGGTATAGGCTGCCGTTCCGCCGACAAGGCCCCGGGGGGTGTGACAGGGTTTGGTTTGGTGAAGCAGAAAAGCCCGGGGCCCCTTCCTGTGCCTGCCTGTCCCGTAAGACGGGCGGGCCATAGGAAGAAATCAAGTGAGCAAGTTCAACTTTTAAATCAATGTGAAGATGGAAACAGTGAAAGGGAAATTGAAGGAAAAGTTTGTGAACAAATGCCGGTCTGCCGCCGCGACGGCGACACTGATGCTGTTCAGCCTGTATGTACATGCACAAGACGGGGTTAGTGGCTTGCAGGATGCCAATACGAAAGTACGCGGTTACTTTCCGACGGCTACCAAGCTGATGTATGCCTGCGGCGCGGTGCTCGGTCTGGTAGGTGCCATTAAAGTTTATACGAAGTGGAACCAGGGCGACAACGACACCTCAAAGGTTGCGGCCAGCTGGTTTGGCAGCTGCATCTTCCTGGTTGTGGTGGCGACGGTGATCAAAGCCTTCTTTGCGGTATAGTAAACTGAGGAAGCTATGGAAAAGTACATGGGCCTTCCGTTAGGAGCCGCAGGCCGGAAAGCCTTCGCAGAAGGCAGGCAGCTCCCAACGTTTGACATCGGCGGCACCGAGTTTATTGTCGATATAGCCCGCCAGGAGTTCCGTCAGAAAACAGATCCGTATAACCGGATCATTATGACGGATGTAAAGGAGCTGACAGGGTTCAGCATCCTTCCATACGATCCGCAGACCCAAAACCGGCATGTGGGCGAAAGTGCAGCGGGCAACCTGCCGCCACATGTGCAGCTGGTCATCGTGCCGCCGCTAAAGGACCTGGACCCGGTGGGGCTTGCACGCATACACGGTTTTGCCGATGACTACTACCACAGCGGTATGCGCAGGGAAAACGCGCTGACCACTTTACAAAGGGAGGATAACGCCAAGCATCAAAAACATGAGAGAGCCGAAAGAAAGCCCGGGCGCAAGCATAAGCGGGGCATTTAAAGGCGGGCCTGTACTGCCTAAGCAATGCCAATCATTTCACGAGTTTAAAACCAAAATCATGCAGCAACATTTAACAGAGCAGCTCTGGGCGCACATCATCGTAGATCACCCTGAGCTTATGAACCGGCTTAAAGAGAGCCATAGCGTAAATAGTTACCTGGAAGAAAAGGTAAACCGGATTATGCCTTACCTGGAAACATTGATCCAGGAAGGGTTTGCCAACCACGCGATCACGGAACTATGCGTGAAAGCGATGACCTTGGAGCTGGGGCCTTCACGCTACCGGTACCTGAGGTATATGCTCGAAGACGAGTTCCCGGATACCTACGAGCGGTATGCCAAAGAGGGCATTGTCACCTACGAGGTGATCAAAATGGTCGAGGCGTTTGCAGAAGCCTTCGAGGAGGTCGGTTTTAATGCCGATAATTATTACGAGGACGAGGTTTATAACCCGATCGCGGCCTTCATGGAATACTATCTCAGCACCCCGGAGCCAGCCGCTCCAACCCCGCAAAGCGATGGCCAGCCTCTATCAGATCAATAAGGGGATTAACCGCCCGATTGAATTTAAAGGATTGAAGGCACAATACATCCTGTATTTCGTACTGGGAGTGCTGGGCCTGCTGATGCTGTTTGCGATCCTTTACATCGCCCAGGTTAATTCCTATGCCTGTATTGTCATCGTGCTCTCACTGGGAGCAGCAATGACGGTGCAGCTGTATGCAATGAGCAACAAGTATGGCGAGCATGGGTTGACCAAGCTGCTGGCAAAAAGAAGGGTGCCCCGCACCATTAAACTGCGCAGCAGGCAACTGTTTGAGGGGCTAAGCCGGAAGGCAAACAAGAAAACATAGTGATCACGGCAAAATGTGAAGAATGGAAAAAGTGTTGGATAAGATGTTGCCTGTGATGGCAGTCGAGCATGACTGTATCCTTTCCAAGAAAGGGGATATTACGGTCGCATACAAAGTAGAACTTCCGGAGCTGTTCACGCTTTCAGCCCAGGAATATGAGGCGCTGCATTTCACCTGGATCAGGGCCCTGCGCGCCCTTCCCAAGTACACGGTGTTTTGCAAGCAGGACTGGTATGTCGCTACCAAATACCGACCGGATTTTTCCGGGGAACCTGGCTTTATCGCCGCAGGCAGCGAGCGGCATTTTAACGAGCGGCCGTTTCTGGACCATAGCTGCTATATCCTGCTGACGAAAAAGCCGCAGGACCGAAAGCCGTCGAGTTCGTTGTTCTCAACGCTGGTGCGGCCGGTGCTGGTGCCCGAGCAGACGCTGAGCCAAACACTCTTGCAAGATTTCCTGGACAGTTGCGGCCAGTTCGCCGCGATCCTGGAAGCCAGCGGGTTTATCAAACTGGATCGGCTTTCCGATGCCCAGCTGGCAAGCATAGACGGACGTCCCGGGCTGATAGAGCAGTATTGCACGCTGGGGGCCCAGGGCCCTTTAATCATGGACATGGAGTTTGCCGACGGCATCAAGGTGGGCGACAACCACTGCCAGCTCTTTTCGCTGGGCGACGCAAAAGACCTGCCGGCCCTGTGCGGCCCGAGGGTCAACTATGACAAGTACAGCACGGACCAGACCAAGTTTTCGATAGGCTTTGCTTCGCCTGTCGGTCAATTGCTGGGCTGTGATCATTTATACAGCCAGTATATTTTCATCGACGATCCGCAGCAAACGATTCACCGTTTGGAAACGAAAAGGTTGCGGTTGCAATCGCTGTCGGCTTATTCGCGTGAAAACAGCATTGCCCGCGATGCGACCAGCGATTTTCTCAACGAAGCGATCTCCGAGCACCGCCTGGCCGTTAAGGCGCATTTCAATGTGCTGGCCTGGACCAGTGACAAAGACAAGCTTAAAGAGCTGCGCAATACAGTAGCTTCGGCGCTGGCGCAGATGGATGCCGTCCCAAGGTTGGAATCGGCCGGGGCCGCCCAGATCTTCTGGGCGGGCATCCCCGGCAACGCGGCTGATTTCCCGATGAACGACACCTTTGACACTTTCGTGGAGCAGGCGAGTTGCTTTCTGAACCAGGAGACCAGCTATCACACCTCGAAAAGCCCGTTCGGTATCAGGCTCGGCGACCGCTTGTCTGGAAGGCCCCTGCACGTGGACATCAGCGATGAGCCGATGGCGAACGGTACCGTGCAAAATCGCAATAAGGTAGTAATTGGGGGGTCGGGTTCTGGTAAATCGATGTTTATGAACCACATGCTTCACAGCTATGTGCAGCAAGGCGCGCATTGTGTGGTGGTCGATGTCGGTCACAGCTATCAGGGGCTTTGTGACCTGGTTGGCGGTTACTATTTCACTTACTCGGAAGAGACGCCGATCCGCTTTAACCCTTTTTATATCTCGGAAGGCGACGAGCTGGATACGGAAAAGAAAGAGTCGATCAAAACGATGCTGCTGGCGCTCTGGAAGCGCGAAGGGGAGGAATTCCGCCGCAGCGAGTATGTGGCTATCTCCAATGCGATCACTTTGTACTATCAGTACCTGGACGCGCACCCGGAAGTATTCCCTGGCTTTGACAGCTTCTACGAGTTCCTGTTGGTCGAATTTACCCAGGTGCTGGAAAAAGACAGGGTCAAGGACAGGGACTTTGATATGGACAACTTCCTGTACGTGCTCCGGCCATATTACGACGACGGAGAGTTTGGCTACCTGCTTAATGCGAGGGAGAACCTGGACGTACTCGCCCAGCCCTTCGTCGTCTTCGAGCTGGATAAGGTGAAAGACCATCCCGTGCTTTTCCCTGTGGTTACCCTAATTGTGATGGAGCTTTTCATCTCCAAGATGCGCAAGCTCAAAGGTATTCGTAAGGTCATCGTCGTTGAAGAAGCGTGGAAGGCCATTGCGAAGAGCGGCATGGCCGATTTTATGAAGTATCTCTATAAAACGGTCAGAAAGTACTTTGGCGAGGCGATCACAGTCACTCAGGAGATCGACGACATCATCTCTTCGCCCATTGTCAAACAGGCGATCATCAACAATGCCGACTGCAAGATCCTTTTGGACCTGAAAAAATTCCAAAACAAGTTCGACGACATCCAGGCGGTTCTGGGCATGAGCGACAAGGGCCGGGCGCTGGTGCTTTCGGTTAACAAGGCCAATGACCCTTCATGCCGTTACCGGGAGTTGTATATCGAACTGGGCGGCAGCCTGATGAAGGTTTACCGGTTTGAGCCCAGCCCGGAAGAGTATTACGCTTATACGACTGAACAGAAGGAGAAGCTGCTGGTGCAGCAGTATCAACAAAGGTATGGCAGCATCGAAAAAGGTATCCGGGCGCTGGTAGTGGATTTAAAAGACAAGCAAAGAGCATGAGAAGTTTGAAACGATGTTACGGGATATGGGCGATTTGCCTGGTGTTTGCCATATCTGCGCCGGCCGGTCGGGCCCAGGCTGCGATCCCGATCTGGGAGATCATCAAAAAAGCGGTGATCAAGGTGATCAAAGCCGTTGACCTTGCCATCCAGCGACAGCAGAACAAAGTAATCTGGCTGCAGAACGCGCAAAAGCAGCTGGAAAATGCGATGTCTAAGCTGAAACTGAAAGAGATCTCGGAGTGGACCGAAAAGCACCGCAAGCTTTACAAGGATTACTTCGAGGAATTACAAAAGGTCAAGTCGCTGATCACTTATTACAAACGTATCCGGGACATTACTGCCAAACAGTACCAACTGGTGCAGGAGTACCGGCGCGTTTGGGCGATCGTGCAAAGCGACAGGCATTTCACGGCGAAGGAAATCGCTTATATGGGCCAGGTATATTCAGGTATGCTGGAAGAGTCTGTGCGCAACATCGACCAGATCGCAGGCATCGTTACGGCTTTCAAGACGAGCATGACCGATGCCAAGCGGATAGAGATCGTCAACACGGCTGCGGCCAGGGTCGATCAGAATTACAGCGACCTGCTGCGCTTTAACAGCCAGAACCTGACGTTGAGCCTGCAACGTTCGCGGTCCATACATGAAGCCGAGGTGATCAAAAAGCTCTACAACCTTCCTTAAGCCACAGGCCTTTTTATTACGGATGCAAAACAAATAGGTATGAAAAAGACGCTTTGGATATTGCTGTGGATCATGAGTGTTTCGGGCGCCGCACGTGCCCAGATATGGAAGGAGTGGTTCCAGCAAAAGAAGACACAGAAAGAGTATTTGATCGCCCAGATCGCGGCACTGAAAGCCTATAAACAGGTCCTTTGGACAGGCTATGAGGTCGCCCGGGACGGCCTGACGCTGATCGGCGATATCAAAAACGGCGATTTCAACATGCATAAGGGATATTTCGCTTCGCTAAGCAAGGTATCCGGCCCGGTCAAGGACCATGCCCAGGCTAATGGCATCGCTGTGCTGCACCGTAATATCCTGATCACGGTCGATGCCGCCGAGCGGGATGCGGCGCGCAGTGAGATGTTTACGGACAGCGAGCTTAGTTACCTGAAACAGGTCTTCGACCGGGTGCGGCTGGACTGTATCAACAAGCAGGAGGAATTCAAAAATCTGACCACCGATGGGGCGCTGGTGATGAAAGATGATGAGCGCATCAAAAGGATGGACAGCATCCGGCGGGACATGCAGGATAACCTGGTGTTTGCCCGCAGCTTTGCCGGCAGCGCGCGGGTGCTGGCCGCTTCCCGAAAGGATTTGTTATCCGGCGCCCAATCGAGTGGTCAGTGGTAGTGATCAAATCAAAATAACGGACAACAGACGATGACGGTTATCAGAAGAGAAGAGAAAAGTGGGGATTGGCGTAACCGGGTACTGTTTGCGGATTGCCTGCAGGTCATGCGGGACTTGCCGGATCAAAGTGTAGATATGGTTCTTTGCGATTTGCCTTATGGCGCAACGGGGCTTAAATGGGACCAGGCATTGCCGATGCAGCAGCTCTGGCAGCATTACCGGCGGATTGTCAAAGACAAGGGAGCGATCCTGCTGTTTGGCACCGAGCCCTTCGCCTCGCGGGTGCGATTGAGTAATTTCGACTGGTATAAATATGACTGGACCTGGGTGAAATCCGATGCGACCGATTGTATGAACGCCAAGCACCGGCCGATGAGAAAGACAGAAAAAATTATGCTCTTTTCTTCGGGTACGACGGCCAACGGGTCAACCCGTCGCATGCCATACTTTCCACAAGGCCTTGTGGCCTGTGATAAAGCCCGCGCCGGCAACGACTACGGGGCCACCGGCGGCAGCTTCAAACGGTACCGGCCCTCACATGGGCCTTACCGGCAGCAATGGACCAATTACCCGACGGATGTACTTTATTTCCCCAAGGACAAGGACAGGTATGTACCAACGCAGAAACCGGTGGCGCTCTGCGAATACCTGATCAAAACCTATACAGAACAAGGGGCACTAGTGCTCGACCATTGCGGCGGATCGGGGACGACGGCCATTGCCTGTATCAATGCGGGGCGTGACTTTCTGATAGTCGAGAAAGACCCGGTATTCTATAACATAGCCCATGACCGTATTCAGAGGCATTGGCTGCGGCAGGTTGCTGCAGGTATAGCGCCTGATGCAATGACCCGGGGCGAAGCGGCATAAGGACAGCCAATCATTAAAGAACATTTCAAGGCAAATGACATGAAAAAGATACTGATGCTCTGGGTGGTAATGCTGGCAGGCAGCGCGCTGGCCCCTTCAAGGGCCAACGCCCAGGCCCAGGAGATTGCGCAGCTGCTGCTGAACGTGGAAAAACTCAGGCAGTTCAAGCAAATATTGGAAGACTTGAAAGCCGGCTACGATATCCTTTATAAAGGGTATGGCACGATCAAGAATATCTCGGAAGGCAATTTCAAGCTCCACGATGCATTCCTGGATGCGCTGCTGAAAGTGAGCCCGACCGTGCGCAATTACTATAAGGTGGGCAGCATCATCGACAAGCAGATAGCGCTGGTGCGGGAATACAAATCGGCGTATGCGCGCTTTCAGGATGAAGGCAATTTTACGCCGAAGGAGATCGAATACCTCGGACGTGTGTACGGCAACCTGGTCACTGAGAGCCTTCGCAGCCTGGACGAGCTGGTGATGGTGCTGACTGCCGACAAGCTGCGCATGTCCGACGACGAGCGGCTGAAAATGATCGATGGCATCCATGCCGATATGGAAGACAAGCTGGTGTTCCTTCGCCATTTCAACGGCAACACTTCGATCTTTTCTGCACAGCGGGCCAAAGAGAAGCATGAAGCAGAAACCATGCAAAAGATTCAGGGGCTAAACTAACGGATAATTCTATGAACAAATCAATGAAGGCCATGCTGTGCATGGCAATAGGCCTGCTGTTGCCTGCGCTGGCGAGCGCGCAAGGGATCGCCGACGAGATCAAGGGCATGCAATCGGTCCTTGACCAACTCTATAACGAGATGATCGGGATGAGCAGCGATCTTATCGGCGTGGGCCGGGGTATTGCGGGCTTTGCTGCGACCTGGTATATCGCCTACCGCGTGTGGGGGCATATCGCCCGGGCCGAACCGGTAGACGTGTTTGGCCTGTTGAGGCCTTTTGGGGTCGGGCTGGCGATCATCTGCTTCCCCGGCCTGCTGGCGGTAGCCAACCAGGTAATGATGCCAACGGTAACCGGCACGGCAGCGATGGTTAAGGGAAGCGACAAGGCTATCGAGCGGCTATTAAAGCAGAAGGAAGAAGCCCTTAAAAAAACAGACTTCTGGCAGATGTATGTCGGGGAAAGTGGCGAAGGTAACCGGGATGCCTGGTATCGCTATACGCATAACGGTGAAGATCCCGACAAGGAAGGCGCCTTCGCGGGCATTGGCAACGACGTCAAGTTTGCCATGAGCAAGGCCTTTTACAATTTCCGCAACAGCGTCAAGGAATGGATGGCGCAAATCCTGGAAGTGCTCTTCCAGGCGGCAGCCTTGTGCATCAATACACTCCGGACATTTCAACTGATTGTGTTGGCTATCCTGGGGCCGCTGGCGCTTGGCATCTCGGTTTTCGATGGCTTTCAGTATTCGCTGAACATGTGGGCAGCCCGCTACCTGAATGTGTTTTTGTGGCTGCCCGTCGCCAATATTTTTGGAGCGGTCATCGGCAAGGTGCAGGAAAATATGATCAAGCTGGACATCGGCCAGATCGCCCAGACCGGTGACACTTTCTTTTCTTCCAAGGATGCGGCGTATCTGGTGTTCCTGATCATTGGCATCGTCGGCTATTTCACCGTGCCATCGGTTGCAGGCTTTATCGTCAACGTTGGCGGTGGTGGTGCGCTCAGCCAGAAGACAACCAATATGGCCGGCGGTGCGGCAGGATCTGTTGCCGGCGGGGCGGCAGGAACGGCAGGGGCTGTCATCGGTGCGCCCGGCTACCTTGCCCAAGGATATTCGGGGCAGGCTGACGGGCAGGGAGCAAGCGGCGCGATAGGCAGGGCCATGGGCCAGGGCGGCGCCTATATGGCCGACAAGATTTCGGGGCGGTAAAAGCAGTTCTAACCATTCATAAAGGATACAAAATGTTCACAAAAACCAAAAACATCGACACGGCCTTTAAATCCATTCGCTTGTTTACCGCGCTGGTCGTGATTGGCAGCATCGGCCTGTGCTGCTTTATGGCCTACAACAGCCGGATGCTGGTCACCCGGATACAAAGCAGGATCTATATTCTCGCCAATGGCAAAGTACTGGAAGCGTATGGCGCCGACCGGAAGGATAATATCCCGGTGGAAGCGCGCGACCATGTAAAAACCTTTCACCGGCTGTTCTTCACGCTGTTTCCCGACGAGAAAGCTATCCGGGAACAGATTGGCAAGGCACTTTACCTGGCCGATGCATCGGCCAAAAAGGCTTATGACGATTTGTCCGAAAAGGGGTTTTATACAGGTGTTGTATCGGGCAACATCTCCCAGCAGATCGCTGTGGACAGCGTCGCCCTGGATGTGGACCAATATCCATTCTTCTTTCGCTGCTATGCTACCCAGTCGATCACGCGTACGACCAGTATCGTGGCGCGCAGCCTGGTGACCGAAGGCTATTTGCGCAATGTGCCGCGCTCGGAGCACAACCCGCATGGCTTTCTGATCGAGCGTTGGCTGACGATCGACAACAGGGATATTAAAGTTGAAAACCGCTAAAAGAAAAAATCATGGAAAGACGCAGACGAAAGACCGGCAGGCCGCTCACCGGCAAACAGATTGCGATGTGGTTTGCCCTTTGCCTGGCCCTGGGCGTATATAGTGGCTGGCTGATCTGGGAGGCTTTGAATGGAAATTCGACAAACCGGATGAACATCAGTCCGATCAGTGTGCCAAAACATGCGGGCCAGGATGCAGACGTGGGCGCACCGCGCATCAGCCAACGGGAGTATGAAAAGATACACGCTTTGCGGTTGCACCTGGACAGCCTTTCAGCGGCGGGCGGCAGTGGGCCAGACAGTATCATGGCCTACCGCCCGGGGCTGAGGGACAGCCTGCGCACGGCGGAAGAAGTTTACCAACGGCAGCAAGGACATTATTCAATTGAAAAATAAAAAGACTATGCAGAAAACGACACATTCGATCAAATTCCTGCGCGACCGCAGGCTCTTTACGGCGCTGCCCGTGCTGGTGCTCCCGTTCGCGACGCTGCTGCTTTGGGGCTTGGGTGTTCTGGGGCCTGCCGAAAGCAGCGCCGCCGGTCAGCCGACGGGCTTCAACTTTCATTTGCCTGATGCGATGCTCGAAGAAAAGGGGCCACAGGATAAGCTGGCGTTTTATGAACAGGCGGAAAAGGATTCGGCTAAATTGCTTGATGAGATGAAGGCCGATCCCTACTACCAGGGAAGGCTCACAGGCGGAGCAGAAGAAAAGACCAAGCTGCTGGGCCTGCCAACGGCAAAACCAGCCGCGCCAGGTCTTGATGCTGCCGCCACGCCCGAGGAAGCGCAGTTATACCGAAAGCTCGACGAGCTCAACAAAGCGCTGAAGGCGCCCGCGCCGGCAGTACCCGCACCCGCCGAAACCTATCTTTCCGCGGCTCCGGCCCAGGCGCAGCAAGGTATCCCCGCAGAAGCGCAGCAGTTGGAAGATATGATGGCAGCGGCCGGGAGCAGCGCTGCGGGCAATGACCCGGAGATGGCCGAGCTAAACACCATGCTGGAACGCATCCTGGATATACAGCATCCGGAGCGGGTGCAACAGCGGCAACAGCAAGCCTCCAAAGAGCAGTTGGGAAAGGTCTTTACTGTATCGGGCCGAAAAGAGCAATCGCCTGTCACTTTTTTAGACAACCGGTCGGTGCGTGATTATGCATTGGAAACAGCCGCACAGATTGTGGCCGGGAAACCATTGACCGAAAATGGCTTTTTCGGCCTGGACGAAACTGCTGGTGAAAATGCGGCCCAGCAGGCGATAGCGGCCGTGGTTGCTGAAACGCAGGAACTGGTGAACGGCTCGACGGTCAAGCTCCGGCTGCTGGACGAGGTGTATATAAACGGGATACTGGTCCCCAAAGACAATTTTATCTATGGCACGGCCAGCCTGGACGGCGAGCGGTTGCGGATCACGGTCCCGGGTATCCGGTACCGGAACAACTTGCTGCCCGTGTCGCTGTCGGTTTATGACCTGGACGGCTTGGCGGGCATTCATATCCCCGGGGCTATTACCCGCGATGCGGCCAAAGAATCCGGTGAACAGGCCATACAATCACTGGGTATTGCCAGCATGGACCCGTCCCTTGGCGCCCAGGCGGCCAGTGCGGGCATCGAGCTGAGCAAGAACCTGCTCTCACGAAAAGTCCGGCTTATCCGTGTCACGGTCAAAGCAGGCTACCAGGTGCTGCTGATGGACGAAAAACAAAAACAAGGCATGTAGCCTGAATTCAGCTTTATTCACTTAACAATTCCCGGTTTATGAAAAAATTGACATCCATGATGTTTGGCATCGCCATGCTTTTTGCAAACGACAAGCTTACCGCCCAGCAGACCCGGCCCCAGTCGGAGATCGAGCCCTATGCGCTGGAAGTCACGACCAGCAAGACCACGCACCTGGTCTTTCCCTATAAGATCATCAGCGTCGATAAAGGAAGCCGGGCTGTACTGGCCCAGAAAGCGAAGGGGGTCGATAATATACTGCAGGTGAAAGCAGCCAGCGAGAATTTTGACGAAGCGAGCCTGACGGTGATCACCACGGAAGGCACGCTGTATTCGTTCCTGGTTTACTATTCGCCGCTGCCCGAGAAGCTAAACCTGGTCTTCGGTGGCGCGGGGCAACCAGTGACCGCGCAGCTGACCGAGCCCGGCGACAACCAGGCTGTGACCGAGCAGACCGCCGCGCTGGTGGCGGAGATGCCGGGTAATATCCGCAACAAGAAAGACCGTAAACATGGCATCCGCATGGCATTGTCCGGCCTGTTTATCAAAGAAGATGTGCTGTATTACCAGCTATCATTGAAGAACACCACCCAAGTGGGTTATGATATTTCCCAGCTGCGGTTTTTTATCAGCGACCAGAAACGGTCCAAACGCACGGCTACCCAACAGACGGAGATCATCCCGCTCTACACGCACGGGGACACCCACCGCATCGATGCCGACGCTGAAACGACCCTGGTCTTTGCGCTGCCTAAACATACGATCCCCGATAAGAAGTACCTGAGCATTCAGCTCATGGAAGCTGGCGGGGGAAGACACTTAAAACTAAAAATCCGGAACAAGACGATCATGAAGGCCGTACCGCCAGGAAGCTGACGGGCCAGGGCCTGCTATTTGATAACCCCTAAAAAGAAAGGATATGCAACAGGACAAATTCAGGGCATTGATGAACAAGGTGAAATTTACAGGCTTTCCCGAAGGCCTGGAAGCGCCTTTGAAAGAAATGATTGCAAAAGGATTGGACAATTTCACTTTGCCACACGTTGGGTTTTCCGGAAAGGATGTTGCAAAGGCAACGCTGCATTTTGCCAGATCCAAGGAAACAGACAATTACTTTTTTAATTCCTATGAGCTGGAATTTAAAAAAGAAGGGCAGGCGCAAGGGCTGAAACAAACATTCCAGATAGGCTGGGACAATAATATCACCTTCCGGGAAGGGTTGAACTTGCTAGCCGGAAGGTCGGTATTCAAATCGATGGCAGCGATTATCAATACGGGGACGGCCGAGGCCCCCAGGTATGAACCCAAGGGTGAGAAATCCGACGTGTGGCTAAGGCTCGACACTACGGACAAGGATAAACACGGCAACTACCTCTATAAACAATACCACCAGGGTTATGGCTTTGACCTGGAAAAGGCGCTTGTCCGGCATCCGATCAAAGAGCTCGCCAATCAGCAGGATAAAGAAGCGCTGATCCGCACGCTGCAAAAAGGGAACCTGGCCCGGGTGACCTTCATAATTGGGGGCAAAGAAGAGAAACGGTATATCGAAGCATCTGCTCAATTCAAATCGATCAACCAGTATGATGAGAATTTCCAGCGTATCGGCTTCCGCCGGAACGTAAACCAGTCGCAATCCCAGGGGCTGGCTAACGGTACCAAACAGCAGCAGGATCAACAGCAAGGACCAGAGCAAAAACAAAACCGTGCTTCGCGCAGACGGCATGCGCTGACCTGAATGTAGAACACTTTAATTAGAACGGTTATGAAGGCAAACCAGCACAGCGTTGAAGCAGACCTGGCTTACTGGGACAAGGTCGAGAAGATGTTCCCGCCGAAAGCCCAAGCTCTTCCTGAATTCCAGAAGGAGAAAATCACCTTTTTTGAGGATATGGCAGCCCGTTATGGGAATTCGTTGAACGACCATGAGCGGCGGATTATCAGGATTGCGCGGGGACAACGCCGGGAAGCCGAAAAAATGCTGTATCCCAACCGGTGGGAGAGGCTTGCCCGGCGCGTGTTAAGACGTGGCTTGCGGGCGATCGTCGCGGCAGTCCAGAACAGGCGGGCGGATGCAATGGAGCGGCAGATCACCCGGCAGGCGGCTGGGCGTGGCTTTAATCTCGAAGGCAAACAAGTAAGTGAAAAAATACGGGAGGGGACCAGCTTCAAAGTGCCTTTGGAATCCTCGTATTTGTCTGAAAACCAGAAAGTGGACCAGCAGCTATCGGTCAAAAGGGAAAACGGTTCCTACCAGCTCGATAAACTGATAGCCACACTTACCGGAGCGGATGGACAGAAACGGCAGGCGAGCTTTGATCTGTCCGGCGGTAACGCGGTCAACGCCCAGCAGGCTGTCAATCTTTTACAGGGCCGTGCCGTGGAGGTCAATGGCAAATGGATGCAGCTGGATTTAAATGACCGGGACATCAAGGGGAATTACAAAATGAAGACCTTTCATCGGGGCGACAGCTATGACATGGATTCGGCATTAAGCAAAGTGCCTTCCCGGCAGCTTTCCGATCCGCTGCAACGACAGGCAATTACCCAGGCGCTGCGAAATGGTGAAACGGTCCCGGTCACGATTAACGCCAAAGGGGGAAAGCGGGAGGTGCTTCTTGAAGCCAATCCGCAATTCAAAAATCTGAGCATATACGATCAGAACCGCCAGCGGATCAGCCTCACGCAGCCTACGGGCAAGAACATCGGGGAAGGTATGGGCCAGGTCCGAAAGCTTGCGCAGGAAGCCAGGCCGGCAAGGAAGAAAGGTGTTTCAATAGGTTGATATGGAGCGGAATCAAGATCCCCTGGTTGTCTTTCTGGTTGCTATCGGCACAGACCCGCGTATAGGCACCACGCATATCGCGCTATATGTGGCCCTTTACTATTTGTGGCTGGCGCAGGGTTGCCATGGCCCTTTGGCTATCAACAGCGCATTGGTGATGCCCCTTGCCAAGATCAGAAGCCTTACAACCTACCATAAGACCATATTGGAATTAAATGAGTACGGATATATCCGTTACCGGTCCTTGCCGGGGCGTAAAGCAAGCAAAGTATTTTTTGATCGATGAACGAAAGACAAAGTGGAAAGGAATATCAAAACTAATGCTCCGCATTTGCAGCTGGTCACACTGGCCGACCTGGAATCATTCAAGCAGCAACTACTGGCGGAACTTCGTCAAATGCTGTTTTCAAAAAAAGGAGCTCCTGAAAAGAAATGGCTTAAATCAAGGGAGGTGAGGACGATGCTGGGGATATCGCCGGGCAAGCTGCAGACGATGCGCTCTTACGGGCAAATACCCTTTACACGAGTAGGAGGGGTGATCTATTATGATCACGCCGACATAGAAAAGATGCTTGTCGATGCCAAGCAAATGAAAAAAACATACTGATGATTAAGCACAGCGAAAATGGGTTAGGTAGTGTTGTCCCGCCTTTGGAGACGCACGTTGTGATTTACTTTTTGCAAAAAGGATATTCGGAAGAGGCTGCCCGCTTGTTTTTTAGGCACTATCAAATAAAAGGCTGGCTCAACCCAGTTGGCGAAAAGATAAAGGACTGGAAAATGTGCGCCTGGCAATGGATTTGGAACGGGCCTCGGGGTAATTGGTCGCAAGCAGGTAGGAGGGAGGAATAAAAAAAGAAGGCCGGAGGCAATTGCTTCCGGCCTTAAATGTTTATACTCAACGTTGTTGTCTTAACAACATATATGGAATCGCAAAACAAACGAAATTGTTCCGCATTTTTTAAAATAGTGACCTTTGGTTACTAAAATAAAGATATGCATGGCTCACCTACCTTGCTTTTGCCCGAAAACTCAGACTTTTTCCTTCTCTAGCTTCCTTGATCCAGCGAAAAGGGAATCCACTTTCTGACGACCTTGCATTGTAGCTTCACCGAATAATTTTCTTTCATGAATGGGAATAATTTGCATACTTGTGAAGTGCACGTGACCTTATACTATCAATGTCAAAAGAGAATCTATTTCGCCTTCTCAAGAGAGAAGAATTGATTATTTGGGCCGGAGCAGGAATGTCTAAGTATGCAGGATACCCTGATGGCAATTCGCTCCGGGAAATCATTCTTAATGATTTAGGCCCGAAAGGGCAGAAGCAAGTATCGCCTTCGGCAACGCTAATGGATGTTGCTGATGCGCATATTGAGCAAAGAGGGGGAAGCCGGCGCGATTTGATTTTCTTGATCAACCGCATTTTCAAAGCAGATCCAACAAACATCCGCACCCATGAAGAGCTCAGTTTAATACCTCAAATTCGAACGATCATTACCACTAATTATGATCGTCTGTTTGAAACGGCTTATGGCCGTAAAGCGCAGTCTTTCTATAAATCCTCACAGGTCACTCAACTGGATAAGAGCCTGGTACAGGTTTACAAGGCCCATGGTGACCTGGACGATCCCGATTCGATAGTTCTGACAAGATCTGACTATAAAGACTTTTTAGGAAAAGATGTCCAGCATAACTCCTTTTGGACCATAATCAAGGAAAGATTGATTAACAATTCTGTTCTCTTTATCGGATATGGATTGGAGGATCTGAACACGGGAATGATTATCGGTAAGGTTTTCGATGAGCTTAAGCAGAACAGGAGAGAGTGCTTTGTTTGTGCACCTGGTTTGCCACAATACAAAATCAATGAGCTAATTAGAAACGGCATTCAATATATAGATTCTACGGGAGAGACGCTGGTTTCAGAAATGTTGTTACACCTTAAAGACAATATTCTTTCAGCGGCTGCAAATGCCTCGGATGTAGGCAATTTATCGACGGTAAGTAAGTTTCTTGGGAACTTCAACATTGGGTCAACGACAGTGTCCGCGGGTAGCGATAGTAGGATTTCCTCCGTCTATCCGGTAAATAAGGATACCATTGGAACTCTTAAATTCACGACAAAATCTGGCAGCCAGTTTGATAAGCAGCTGCGGGAATTTATGACCCGGCCAGGCTCGAAGCCCCTTAGCTTCAAGAATAGCGAAGTGGAAGATTTTGAATTTCGGTTGAGCGATATAAAAATCCCTGTCGATCCTTCCACATTTATGATGGGGGTTGTTCCTAATATTAAAGAGATGGTTACGATCAGGTTTGACGGTGGCTTCGAATATCCGGACATAGATTTGAAGATATATGGTAGTGAAACAGGAGCGGAGTCCGAAGCCAAACTTCGTGGTGGAGATGTCCGGGTTTCATGGCTTAGGGAAAATATCAAAGGCTCAGACTTCACGACCGGTTTTACGTTCGTTCATCACAAAGTTTCCAGGTCGCTAAGAGAGGAGATTGAATTGTTCACGTTTTTGACAAAATTGTTGGACGGCACTCCCTTTACCATATTCACATCTAAGGGTGCAATACGCAGTGTGTCTCGCATTTCGAAGTTGGAGCACGACGATTTCGCGGACTATCTGACGATTTTCGAGACATTAAAGGTGATAGAGAACCACTATGGGCTAATTTTCAAGGATTTTGAATTTCATAGCATTGACGACCATACTATCGATTTGATCAATCGGGTCGTTTCCAGAATGAACGACGCAAAGTATAGTGAGATATGGGAAGGCTCTATTGATGTGCGAGCATACAATGGAGCTTTGGAATCCAAAGATATCGAGCCATTGATCAAGGGTAAGAAAGGTACTCAGATTACGATGAGGGGAAACTTTGAACAGAAAATAGCTTTCCTTGGACAAACGATCAATTTGGGATATCCCATTATGGAGATTCTGAATCCCCGGATTAGCAATCTCAAAGATTATCTCAGAGACCACGCGACTCCCTTGAAAATTGAGAGTGCTACCAATCAGCGCAACATTTATTATTGCGATCGCTACGAGGGACCGGACCCCAAGAATTCGGACTTCGTGATACTGATGGGGGTTCCAAAAAACAAGTGAAATAACACGCCAATGGTAGATTGCTTATATAAAAATATCTCAATCAACTGATCAGCCAAACTATGGGAAAATAGCCCCGGTTTGAACCGGGGCTACCCGTTAGGCGATTTTTCGAAGCTTACCGGCTTTAGTGAACAGTCGCTCACGAAGCTTTGAGACGTTTTCGCTGATGCGCGTTCTATTTACCCGGGCGTACCGTTGGGTCGTCCGCATACTTTTATGTCCCAACATTTTACTGACGTCTTCCAGGGGGACCCCGTTGTTCAACATGATGTGTGCGAAAGTATGGCGCGCAAGGTGCGTGTTAAGTTCCTGGCTGTTCGCTGTTATATTTTCAAAGGAGATGTTACAAATGTCAGCTAGTTCTTTCAAATAAACATTGTAACGGTAGTTGCTATTGATTGGCATAAGACGGTTGTTCACTTTGCAATAGGGGTGGTCTCTGTACTTCTCGATCAATTCGGCTACGATCGGAAGAATAGGGACCGCTTCGGAAACTTCTGTCTTACCCCGGTCTTTGATGAGCCAAAGTTCGCCTGCATTTCCCACTTTTATAATGTTTTCAGGAGTCAGGTTATAAATATCCCCATATGCATAGCCTGTGAAACATTGAAATATGAAAGCGTCACGCACTTCCGCCATACGTCTGACAGAGATATTTTTTCTGTATATAGCTTCCACCTGGTGCAGCTCCAGCGGCTGTACCTCTTTCTCCTTTGCAGAACAATTGAAGTCCTCTAGTGGGTTACTGGGAATTAGCCTCCTTTTAACCGAAGGCTTGATTATTTGTCGTGTTTTTTTGACGTGCTTTTTCGCGGTGACTTCGGCAATAGTCTTGGGTGCATAAAGCGTTAGATAATCAAAGAATTCATCGCCAAAAAGATAATCTATCTCATTTAGCTCTATATCCTCGACTTTGTATTGGTAAGCGAGAAACGCTACGGCTTTGCGACGGGTGGTTCGCCATTGCCGCAATGTATCCTTATCTCGCTTACCCTTTTTTACCTGCTCTTCAAACTTGCTTATGAAGCTATCGAAGCAGCCAAGTAAGGTATTCTTGACTATTTCCCGACCCGAACCAACTTTTTGTTTTCGCTGTGTAACTGGCTTACCGTTGTATGCATTTTTCAGCATTAGGGGCGTGATTTGTTCATATTGCGTCTGCAGCACGACAAAATGCCGGTCCAGGTCAGTTTCTACTTGCCTGATTTTTTGGTTAATAAGTTTGGCTTCGGCCCCTGATAAAGTGACGGTTTTGTTCTCTTTGTCCCAGAAATCGGGGTGGACCTTTTTGCCGGTGGAGATTTCGTCATGTTGCCCGTCGATAGTGATGCGGGCGTAAATAGGGGCGGTGCCGTCGCTGGTCGCTTTGGATTTTTTCAGCCAAAACATGACGAAAAGTTTCTGATTGCTTTTCATTCTTCAACATTTTAAAGTGAACGATAGATTCTGACCGGCTTCGGCCGGCCAACACATCGAGCTCCCTAAACCTTCTCACAAGTCTTCAGAAAATCGTGGTGCCCCAAATCTAGGAACATAAACGGGGTCCCGAATAGGGTCCCATTTTCTTTGATTTCCTTTGTTTCGAAATGAATCGCTTTTTTGCTAAAGTGCTCATAATTAGCACTGTTTTAAACGAAAAAAGCGCACCTTAGTGCGCTTTCAGTGATCCCGCTGGGATTCGAACCCAGGACCCATACATTAAAAGTGTATTGCTCTACCAGCTGAGCTACGGAATCGATCTATATGTCAATGGCGCTTTTTCTGACGCTTTCGAAACTTTGTCGCCTTGATGAAATCTTAATATTCAGGACTTTTTTCGTTTCGATCCGTCTGCCGCAGCGCCGTATCGTGGTGCAAAAGTACAATTGGGATTTTATCAAACAAATTTTGAGAGCACTATTTTTTGAGCGGAAATGCAGGAAATTTCGCAATTGGCTCAAATCTAGAAAATTAAACGTCTAAAAAAATTTAAATTTTTTTGAATTTACATTCGGGTAACACTCGGATGGGAGGGAAGGAGGATCGTCGCCGGCGGAACAATGCTGCGGCAGACTCCGAAAATGCAGGTAAAATGGTAAAGGGATATTGGTCGCTTGCTGCAAGCCATCTATTTGTCGCGCGGTATTCCAGTATGTTTGTGACGATTTTTGAAGCATATGCATTTAAGACGAATGAAAACAACGCCCGTTCGGCGGAAAAAGGAGGGAAAAGGTTGGTGAAAGGGACGCCAGAAAAATAGTACTATGGATTCGTCCAGGTTTTCTCTTGGTTCCGGCGGTTGTAATCCGGCGGTTAAACTGCAACCCAGCGGGGTTGCGCGGGTAGGTCTGTACGACTAAAAGGCGCATTGACCGACCGCAACGGTAGATACCAAGTCAGGAATGTTCAACCCGGATTGCATAAGCTGGCGGCATTATCTCACTAGATTTTACATTGAAAGAAAATGCTTCGCAGTTGCAGGAAGTGATGGTCTCAGCCCGCAACCTGAACCGCGAGAATGTGATTGTGGCCAAAATGCCTTTGAAGAAGCTCGAAAACCCGCAGGTTTACAGCACGGTTTCATCCGAAATCATGAAGCAGCAGGGAATTACCAGCTACGACGACGTCCTGCGCAATATGGCGGGCATTACGCGTACATGGGAATCGACCGGTAGGGGAGGCGATGGGGCATCTTACTTCGCATTACGCAGCTTCGAAGCGCAACCACTGCTGTACAATGGTCTTCGTGGCACTACCAGCGGCAACCTGGTCCCGTCCAATGTCGAAGAGATTCAGGTGATCAAAGGGCCTTCCAGCACGCTGTTTGGAGGCTCTTTCTATGGTTATGGCGGTGTTATTAATACGATCACCAGGAAACTCTATCATCAGTTTGGCGGTGAAATCGGCTATAATGCGCCGGGTTACGGATGCCGACGGCACAGACTTCCGGGTGAAATCGTTCTGGCCGGAACATGCCGATCAATGGGAGTATGGTATTTAAAACCAATTTATTTTCCGACAAACTGGCTTTTACGCTCTCGGTGTACGATATCAAGGTGTCGGACCGCGTAATGCCCGACCCGGCCAATATTCTCGATTATAACCAGGGAGGGAAAGTAGGCAGTAAAGGTTTTGAACTCGATATTGTGGCTAATCCGCTAACCGGCCTTAACCTGATCGCCGGTTTCAGTCACGACAAAACCAAAGTCATCTCGGGTGATCCCGAAGACTTTTACAGCGAGCCGGGTCGTGTAATCGGTGGGCAGGGGCCACAGAACCTCGCCAATTTCTGGGCTACTTACCGCATTAGCAGCGGGACATCGAAATACGCCGGTTTTGGCATCGGTGGAAATTATGCTGGCGAATACAAGGTGATCGACAATAGCAAAGCCGGCGTATTTACCCTTCCGGGTTATACTTTACTGAATGCGAGTGTGTTCTATAATGCCAGTCATTTCCGTATTTCAGTGAATGCCAATAACATTACCGACAAGCAATATTACATCGGATATTGGTCGGCGAACCCGCAGAAACCGAGGAATTCGACATTGAGCGTGGCTTATAATTTTAAGTAAAAGCATAAAGCACCGCGGCCGGAAGCAGCGTTTTTGTTTCCGGCTATTTTATTTCAAAAAATTTTGCCTGTTGCTGATAAGGTTGAATGCCGGGCGGTATAAACAGACATCGATTACAAGTCTGTCAACTACCCAACTCCCTTTTACAGCTCATGAAGGCATCAACCAAAAAGAACTACCGCACCCTGACCGACCTCGTCATGGCTTGCAAGCATAACGACCAACGCGCACAGACGCTCTTTTACAACCGGTTCCGCACCGAGCTCATGCGCATCTGCACGCGGTTCGCACTGACGCGCATGGAGGCGGAAGACATTTACCAGGAATCATTTGTGAAGATTTTCAGACACCTTCATGAAGTGCAGAATATCGAATCGATCGAATCGTGGATGCGGTCGGTGGTTACCCGTACGGCGATCAACTATTATCATCGTGTCACAAAAAAGGAGGCCAAGAACCATTCGATGGACCTGTCGCCCCTGGACTTCGAATCCAATGACCATACCTGCATGATCGACCGCCTGGGCGTCGGGATCGTCGATGATATGATCGCGCAGCTGCCCGATGGCTACAAGCGGATCATCAGCCTGAGCCTTGTCGAAGGCTATTCGCACGTCGAAATAGCCCAGGCGCTTTCCATTACCGACAGCACTTCGCGCTCCCAGCTTCTGCGCGGTCGCAACCTCCTCATGAAGAGGCTGAGAAAACAGGGTATTACAGGGTACGAAATGCCCTGAATCAGGCCATAGCCGGGTTTTCGGTCCCCAGTAATACCGATTGTATCCTGCTTACGAGCCCGCTCAACGCATCGCTCCGGTCTTTATGCGTGCAGGCGTACCAGTGACGTGTACCGATCTCCGAACGAAAAGGCAGCGTCGTAAGCCCGCCTGTGCTCAGGTATTGGCGGGCAGCCCATTCGGCCATGATGGTAATGCCCATGCCGAACCTGACCATTTCTACGATGGCTTCGGTCATCGGTATGTAGATGGTTTTTTTAGGAGAAAGTTGTGATACCAGGTCTGGCGAGAGCAGGTTACTATCGCTGCTGATCTGGAATGCAACCAGCGTTTCGGAATGCAGATCCGAAAATTCGAGCGCGGTATTGCGCAATGCGAGCGCGTGCTTATCCGACAGCAACGCGACCATCCGGTCTTCGAAGAGCGGCTCGAAATACAAGCTGCCATTGTTATTGGTCCCATTAACGAGCGCAAGTTCCAGCTTCCCGGCTTCGAGGAATTCCATCGGGCGGCGGGTCGCTTCGGCTACGATCTGGATGTCGGTGCCTGGATATTCTTCATGAAAGTCGATGAGGAGCCGGGGTAGCCAGTGGTAGCAGGTGTAGCATTCGGTGCTGATACGGATCGTCTGTTTCTTTCCTTCGCGCATTTCTTTCAGCTCCGCTTCCAATTCACGAATTACCGGCAGTACTTTTTGCGAGCTTGCCACCACGCGTTGGCCGGCTTCGTTCAGTACAAGCTTCTTTCCGATCCTGTTGAAGAGTTTGACGCCGCTGGCAGCTTCCAGGTCACGGATCTGGTGGCTTAGTGCCGATTGCGTGAGGTTCAGCTTCTCCGCAGCTTTGGTTACCGAACCCTCGCTGGTGATTTTTTCAATAATATAGAGGTGTTGCAGTGTTAGCATTGTATGAGTATTGTTCATTGTTTAGATAAAAATAAATCATTTTTCTCATATATCTAAAACAAATACTTTTGTCATGTACTAAAAACAACAGCACATGAAACTCCAAAGATTATCCTGGGCGGGACTCAAAGTGGAATCCAATGGCCAGACGTTACTCATAGATGCCGTCCAGAATTACCAACGCGGCGCATCCATCGGGCCGCAAAACCCTTTTCAATTTGTAGGAAACACGGAAGCGGATGTAGTACTGATCACGCATTTGCATTCCGACCATTACGACCCTGAGGCGATTCGCGCCGTGCTGAAACCAGAGGGCCGTTTCGTCATTTCCGATCAGATCGCCGCCGAGGTAACGAACGACGGTTTCACACCGCAAGCACTCGCGCTGAACGCGCCACAGCAAATCGGAAATTTCACGGTTACGGCCGTATTCGCGATGGACGGCGTAGGCGATAAGCAAGTTTCGTGGGTAATAGAGGCCGACGGCCAGCGCATTCTGCATGGCGGCGATACGATGTGGCATAACCAGTTCTGGCGCCTGGGCAAAACCTGGCAGCACTTCGATGCCGTGTTCCTGCCCGTGAATGGCGCAGTGGTGAATATTCCGCGCGTAGAGCCAAGCCCGGTACCCATTACGCTTACACCCATTCAGGCGATTACGGTGACGCGCCTGCTGCATGCCGACGTGCTGGTACCCATTCATTACGGTTTTCACAAAGAAGGTATGTACCACCAATTCCCGGAAATGGAGGCGGAACTGGCCCGCCATGCAGAAGCGCAAAATGTGCAGGTGCAATGGGTCGAGCAGGGAAATGCGGTGGCGAAACCGGTGGCGGCGGAGTAGGTTTGACAGGCCGGACGTAGACTTTTTTGTTTAGTTTGTTGTTATGCTTCGGAAACATTGATCAGCAAACTTCATGAAACAATTAAATCTGTTCGGCTCGCAGGAGGCCCTTCAATTCCCCGAGGACCTACTCGAATATTATCCTGGATTCATACCGGCGGCTGAATGTGCCAACCTTATGCACCGATGGGTTGCGGAAGTACCCTGGCGGCAACAGGTAATGCAGATGTACGGCAAGGAGGTGACGGCCCCCAGGCTGATGGCCTGGTACGGTGATACCGATAAGTCGTATACGTTTTCGGGCACACGGTTTGAGCCGTGCGCGTGGACCGCAGAGCTCGCCGGTCTCAAACAGCAGATCGAACGTAAAACGGGTTTTACTTTCAACAGCGTCTTGCTCAATTACTACCGCGATGGCAACGATTCGGTGGCGTGGCATGGCGACAATGAGGATGAGCTTGGCCGAAATCCCGTGATCGCCTCGGTGAGCATAGGGCAGGAACGGCGCTTTGAGTTCCGGTATCGCCCCGATCATTCGAGGAAATACGGGCTGACGCTGGAAAACGGCTCGTTGCTGATTATGAAGGGCGACTTGCAGCATACCTGGGAGCACCGTATCCCGAAATCGAAAACGCAGAACGGCCCGCGGATTAATCTCACTTTCAGGACGATCCGTAAGTAGTGGCGAAGATTGCACGGTTTGGGTTACAAAATTTTCCAATTGTTCCAACGAAAGCGCGGACGGGTGAATCTATGTAACCGAAACCAATTTAATTGTTAGCCCATGAAAACTACCCGCTTAATCCTTTCGCTGATGCTCCTCTGGACGGTAATGGCCTGCAAAAACGAAACCGCCGATCCGATCGACGACACGGCCAAGAGAGCGATGAAAGAAAACAATGGCCTGATCGGCAAATGGAAGCTCGTCGAATACCTCGCAGACCCGGGCGATGGCAGCGGAACTTACCGCGAAGTGACAGCCGACGTCGCACATACCATCGAGTTTAAGGAAAACGGCGAATTTATCGAGCAAAAGGGCCAGGGGCAATCTTCGGTGCCATTGTTCAATGCGTACAAAGTGCTCGATGACAAGCGCATAGAGCTGATCCCGATCGATAAATCTGCGCCGTCGCATATCTGGTACTATTCGGATCTGTCCGCGGGCAAGCTTACGCTGGGTTATGGTTGTATCGAAGCCTGCTCCGGCAAATATATTGCGGTGGAGTAAATCGGCCGCTTTGACTAAGGTCGTCATCTTTTTGTGTTTTACAGATAAATCGGGCTGGATTTTTCCAGTCCGATTTATTTTTACCGGTCATTTTGTAAAACAAATTCTAGTCTTAATCCATGAGTGTAAAGGACTAGTTCTGGACATAAAAGTGCTAGTGTGTGCGGACACATTTTAATATTTTTTCTTGTTAATCTCGGTGACACGGTTAATTTTGGTGTGGTTAGAATTCTAACAAATTTATTCTACTCATAACTCTTTAACCAATTCTTAAATCTATGAAACCGAGATTTACCCAAATTCTGTTTCGAACGGCTGCCATGGCCGGATTTGCCATGCCGCTGATGATCCCGCTGGATTCCGGCGCCCGGCCTCTGGAGCGGATCCATGCGGTACGCCCGCATGCCGCCGGTCCCGTGAAAGGGAGGGTGGTCGACAGCAAGGGTGTCCCGCTTACCGGGGTCAACATCGTGATCCAGGGAACAACCGTCGGGACGCAGACGGACGCGGACGGGCATTTTACCCTCAATTCCAATAACCCCAATGATGTGCTCGTAGCGAGCTTTATCGGTTTCAAAAGCCAGACCATTCCGGTACAGAACCGTTCAGTGATCGACATCACCCTGGTGGAAGATGTTTCCAGCCTCGACGAGGTGATCGTGACGGGGTATTCGAGCCGGTCGAAATCGGAGCTGGTGAGCTCGGTATCGGTCATTAAGGGCTCGGAACTACAAACGGTCACGAGCAACAATACCGCCACCATGCTGCAAGGCCGTGTGGCAGGTGTGGTGGTGTCGAGCGCTAGCGGCGCGCCAGGTACGGAACCGAGCGTGCGTGTACGCGGGACCGGTTCCATTACGGCCGGCGCCGAACCGCTGTACGTGATCGACGGCCTGATCGGCGGTACCGCGAACCCCAACGACATTGCCTCCATCTCCATTCTGAAAGATGCCGCGGCCACCGGTTTGTACGGTTCGCGCGCGTCTAATGGTGTGGTCGTAATCACGACCAAGAGCGGCAAATCGGGGAAAACGCAGATCAATTATAACGGCTCGGTGGGTTTCAGCCGGGTACTGCGCGGTAACTTTGAAGTCATGAACGGTCAGGAACTGTACGACTTCACCAACAAGATGTACCAGAACGACTATGATGCCAAACGCGCCAACTACATCGCCCAGCTCAGCGCTACCACGCCGAACCCGACCGACGCGCAGATCAATGCTTACCTCACGGCCAACAATTTCCCAACGGCATACGCGGGTTACCAGAGCCGTTTTCTCCCTGCAACGCCCGGTAATACCGATTGGCTTGACAAGACGTTTCGCACCGGCATCACGCATAATCATGCCTTGTCGATGTCGGGCGGAAATGACCGGACGCGCTTCCATTTTGGGGCAAACTATTACAAGGAAGAGGGGGTGATCCTGAAAACTGGTTATGAAAACGTCAACTTCCGCGCCAATATCGAGCATAACCTCAACGAAAGGGTGAAGCTCACAGCCCGTGTGAATACTTTTTTCAACAATCGCCAGAACGACCAGGGGTATTTGTACCAGGGTTATATCAACCTGCCCTGGGATAATCCGTATAATGCAGATGGTTCATACCGTTACGTGGATGCCAACACCACCGACTGGTATGGCCGCGACCGGAATAACTTCCTTTTTAACAACCAGTATAACTTCAACCAGAACCGGGGCTCAGGTATTCAGGGAGATGTTAAATTGGAATACAATATCCTCGACTGGCTGACCTTCTCGACTTCGAACCGGTACGCCGTGACCAACACCCGCACCGAATCGAACGTAGATGCGCGCACGCCGACGGGCAAGTCCTACAATGGCTCACTTTCGAACAGCTATGAATACACCGGCAGTTTCATTACTTCCAACCTGCTGAATGCCAACAAAACATTCGGTGCACATACTTTCAATGCAATCCTGGGTGCGGAGTTTCAAGGCAATAAAACCGACGGCATGGGCGGTACCGGGCAGGGTATTTTCCCGTCGCTCGACATCCTGAACGTCACCGCCACCCCGACTTCGCTTACCGGCTATAAAACCAAGAATGCATTCGCATCCGCATTCATCAATGTGGATTACGACCTGCATAACAAGTACTTCGCCACGGTTTCCTTCCGTCGCGACGGCTCGTCGCGCTTTGGCAAAGACAACCGTTATGGTAACTTCTACTCCATCGGGGCGGCATGGAATATTTCGAGCGAGGAGTTTTTTGGTTCTTTGAAAGACAAAATCCACTTGTTTAAAGTCCGTACGAGCTATGGAACGACGGGAAATGCCAACATCGGCGATTTCGTGGCACAGGATCTGTACGATTTCAATGCGCAATACGGCGGCTTGCCGGCCGGCTTCCCGGCGCGTAAGGCAAACCCGAACCTGACCTGGGAAAAGGCCTACACCTATGATGCCGGGATCAATATCGGCTTTTTCAACCGCATTGATCTGGTAATCGACCTTTATAACCGCCTCAATAAGGATGTGTTGCAAAACGTACCGCTGGAAGCGACGACTGGCTTTACGACCCAGATCCAGAATATCGGATCGGTGCGTAACCGTGGTATTGATCTGGAAATTGCTTCGAAAAATATCCGCGGCGCTTTCAACTGGGAGACCAGCTTCAATTTTTCCGTGAACAGAAACAAAGTGCTCGCGCTTAACAAAAACGAGCCGATCGAAAGCGGTAACCAGCGCATCGAGGTGGGGCGGGAGCTGGGATCGTGGTATATGCGTAAATGGATGGGCGTTGACCCCAACAACGGCGACCCGCAGTGGCTCTTGCAAACCAGGGATGCGTCGGGTAATATCGTGGAATCGACTACCAATGTCTACAACAGCGCAACACGTGTTTTTGTAGGTTCAAGAAACCCGAAATTTACCGGCGGTATGACCAACACATTCAAATATGGCGGGGTAACGCTTTCGGCATTCTTCACGTTTGTGTCGGGTAACAAGGTGTATATCTACAACCGGGAACTGTTCGACGATGACGGCGCATATCCTACCTATAACAAAATGCGTTTGCAGGACGGCTGGACGCGGTGGGAAAAAGAAGGCGACATTGCCACGCATCCCAAAGCGGTTGTGAACGGCAACAAGAACTCGAACAAAACATCGTCGCGCTACCTGGAAGATGGCAGCTATCTCCGCCTGCGCAACGTGCGCCTGAGCTACGAGATTCCCAAGGTTTTCACCGAGCGGCTGCATATCAGCGGATTATCGGTGTTTGCCAGCGGCGATAACCTCATTACCTGGACCAAGTTCTCGGGCGTCGATCCGGAGGTCGATCTCAGCAATGGTACCAACAGCTCACGTTATCCGAGCAGCAAGAAGCTCATGTTCGGTGTAAATCTTAATTTCTAAGCCAATACGATGAAACGTTATATTAAATCAACGGCATTTGCCGCCATGCTGAGCGGCGCGCTGCTAACCGGTTGCTCCGACGAGCTCACCATTACGCCTTACGACGGCCTTACTTCGACGCAGGTCGTGAACACGCCGGAGGGGCTTAAAGCCGCTACCCTGGGTAACTACGCCATTTTGAAAGACGGAAACTACATTCGTTCGTATCATATGATGTCCGAATTTCCGTCAGACAATGTCTCCCTGAGTGGTACCACATCCGACCCGCTGTATTTTTCCTATAATTACAATCATATCAAAACCAGCGCATTGGCTACGAACTTTTATACCAAGTCGTACCAGGCCATTTACGGTACCAACGTCATTATCGGGCTCCTGAAAGAGGGGCAATCGGCGGAGCTGGATCAGGTTTTGGGAGAAAACTACTTCCTGCGGGCATTGCTGCATTTCCACCTTGCCAACGTGTTCGCACGCCCGTACGCGCCCGATGCGGGCGCTTCGCCGGGTGTAATCGTGGTCAAATCCACCGAACAGCCCGCGCAGAAGCCCACCCGGGGTACGGTGAAGGAGGTGTATGCAGCGGTGATCCAGGACCTCGAAAAGTCGATCAGCCTGATGACCATCGCGAAGAACAACAACTTTGCTTCCAAAGAAGTGGCCTATGCCATGCTGAGTCGTATTTATCTCTACATGGAAAACAACGAGAAAGCAATAGAGTATGCCAATAAGGTAATCAGCTCGAACCGCTACTCGCTCGTCGCGACAGCGAATTTGCCTAAATACTACACCACCGTGCCCGAGTCGAACACGGAAACGATTTTTGCGGTGCGTCACACGGTAAAGGACAACCGGGGATATTCCGCGATCGGGGCCATGTATTTGTCGGATGGTGAAGGCTGGGGCGAAATGTATGCTTCGGAGAAATACCGGAAGCTCATCGACAAATTCCCGAACGACAAACGCCGGGACTACATTATCCCGGTTTATGAAAAGAACGCCGACGGATCCATCAAGACCGACGCGGCCGGAAACAAGGTCCTGGCTACGCGCAATGGTTATCCGAAGTATTACATCAGCAAATTTTCGTATCAGGAAGGCTACCCGATGCTGAGCTCGCCGGTACTTTTCCGCCTGGCCGAAATGTACCTGATCCGCGCGGAAGCCAATGCGAAGCTGGGTAAGAATGCGGAGGCGCTCGAAGACGTCAACCTGATCCGGAAGCGGGCGGGTTTATCGGGCGCGGAGCTTTTCTCGGCCACGAATATGATGGGCTATGCCAGCGTGCTCGATGTGGTGCTGGAAGAATCGCATCTGGAGTTCGCCTGGGAAGGCTTGCGTAAACACGATGTTTTCCGCAACAAGCGCACGATGGAACGCAACTACCCGGGCACGCATTTGCTCGCAGGCGCGGTGAAGCAGGAGATCCCGTATACACACCCACGGGTGGTACATTTCTTCCCCGAAGCGGAAACGGTGCTGAACCCGTCGCTGGTGCAGAATCCCGAGTAGGCCCGGAAGGTTTGGTGGGTTATATTCGGAATGCCTCGTGGTTTCACGGGGCATTCCTTGTTTCAAGGTTCCGATAAAATTGGTGGTCATTCAATGGCGCAAAATGATTAAATTTGGGTCAATCAGCTATTTGAAAAATGAAAGCGATACGCATCATTCCGACCCTGTTTTTCAGTGCTCTGGCTGCGCTGGCTATTTCCTGCTCAGAGGACGTTGCGGTTGCCAACGAACAGGAAGTTTATTTTGAAGTCCAGTATACCAACCAGGCATGGGGTAACCAGCTCAAAGGCCTTTTGATTGATAAACAGGGGCAGGTAAGGACTTACGACAATCCTGCGAGCTGGAACGACGCCGGGCTGAAATCCGTGCTTTCGAAGGAAGAAATGGAGGCTAATATTTCGCAAACGAAGATATCTTCCGTTAAAATCGAGGCGTCGGATCTGGACAAGTACATGAATGCCGCCCGAAAGATTACCGGCGATGATTTGTCCAAACCAGTCAATGGCGGCGCGGACCTGGGCTTCATACGTTTTTATAGCTACACCTACGACACTGAAAAGAAAACCTATGCCGCGGTATTTCTCCGACAAACCGGCAACGTCATTATCCATAATCAGGATCCGAATGCGAAAGAAGTTGCCGATTGGTTAGCAAAAGTGACGGATGAAGTGTATTAAGAAGTATTCAACAAAAATGGGTTGCAGATTACTGCAACCCATTTTTGTTGGCCTCAAATCGTCAGGGCCTGAAGACCGACAGCTGGTAGTGTACCTTATCATTGGTAATCAGTACCTGATAAATGCCCGCCGGCAGTTTACCGAGTTGCATTGTGAGCCTGCCATTTTGAAAAGTGGCTTTTTCCTTCACCATTACGGTTTGCCCCAAGGTGTTGATCACCTTCGCATTCACCCATGAACCTTGCAGGTTCGGTAGTTCGATATGAAGCACCGATTCGACAGGGTTGGGGTAAAAGCGGATATTTCCGGCCGAAGGTGCATCGATTGAGACAATGCGGCTGTAAGCGTATTTGCCGTCGAAGTCCACCTGTTTGAGACGATAATAAGTAACCCCCTTGTTGAAGTCCACGTCCGTAAAACTGTAACGGTTTGTTACAGAGGCACTGCCTGCGCTTTTGACCCGTCCGGATTCGATGAAGCTCTTGCCATTGGCGCTTTCTTCGATCGCGAAATAGTCGCTGTTGCTCTCCGAACTGGTCGTCCATTGAAGCAAATTACCTTCAGAGGTATGTTTTCCTTCGAAATTCACGAGTGTTACAGGTAATGCGGACCCCGGAGGCGCATTGGAGAGGCCGAACCCGGAGAATCCGGTGTTGAAGGTTGAAGTAAATGCGTAGTCGCCGTTGAATGCCGGTGCCGATACCACCGCTACCAGCGAAGTATTGGCGGCGTCGCTCGTTGCGATGCCCACGGGGCTTTTGCCCATCGACTGGATATCGGCCGGCGTGAAGGTGTTTAATTCGGACGCTTTGTAGTAAAGCGTAATTTCGTATTGCCCGGAAGGATTGTTATTGGCAGGCGTTACTTTGAAGGTTTTGTTTGTTACCTTATAATTTCCCAGCCATGCCGTTTCATTTGCGCCGGACCGATCGACCTCAACAGTGGTACAGCCATAATCATGAGCGCTCAGGTTCTTGATTTTGGCCATCAGGTTACCGGTTGCCGGATCGTAGAAAACCGCGGTTTCGTTTGGCCCGAGATATTGCTGTGCAGCATTGCCGGTGTTGACCGTTGACATGATCTGGGTGGAATTGGTGGCCGTTAGCTTCACATCGTCGATTGCCCACCATATTTCCGACCGGGAGACATAGCGGAACCTGAACTTCATATCGACGTTCGCATAGTTATCCGGAATATTCAGGACTTTTGTATTCGACGTAAAGCCGAACAGGCTTCCAAGATTGCCGGTCGCCTCATTTTGGGTCAGCAGGAGATGCCATGCCGAGCCGTCCCAAACTTCGACTGTTCCCACCTCAGGATCGCTGCCGGCTTGCACTTCCCATATCTGTTTGAAAGTGAGCACCATGTTTTTTCTGCCAGAGGTGTTGATGGCTGGGGACTCCAGGGTTTCGTCGAGAATGTAACTGTTGTTGATATTGCTGTTTACAAAGAAGAACGGTGATCTGTTTTCGAAGCCCGCGTTGGAATATTGGGCTATTCCCCATGTATGCTCCGAATTGCCTCCGTTGATAACCTTCCAGCCCTGGGGCCCGTTATCAAAGTTGGAACTCAGTAGTTCGTCGGTGTAATTGCCCGGTTCCAGGTCGTCGTCGTTAATCGTCAACTCGAAATTTTGCAGGCTGCTTGCCGCATAGCCATCGCCGCCATTCGCATTCAGTCCGTACGAGAGGTTGATCGTTTCAGGCCCCTCCACATACGCGTCGTTGAACACCCTGACGGTAACTGTCTTGCTCATAGAACCCGCATCGAGCGTAACGAATGCAGGGGAAATGGTGTAGTCGCCGTTTGCACCTTGCCTGGCCGTGCCTGTCGGCGCGTTGAATGTAACAGTTACCGGTTGTGTTGGTGCTTTGTCGATCCCTACGGTCACCACTTTGTCGATGTACTTGAGGCAAGTCGATGGATCCACATTAGTTGCTTCGCCCTCGTTCATGCTGGCGACTGCCGCCGCGAAGTGAACTGCCGGCGTAACCGCGCAGGTGAACACCCGCACATCATCCACATACCATCCTTCGGTACCGCCGCAGATATCGGTGCCCAGCTCGAAGCGGAACTGAATGGTGTGCCCGGGAAGAAGGTTAAGCGATGACAGGTTGATTTGGCTTTGGCCCCATGAACCCGTGACCGATCCCTGGTCGGTTCCGGTAAAGGCGGCGAGCCCCTGGAGCGGATTCGAGTTACCTGCTCCGCTGGTGTTCAGGAAATTGTTGTAGCCGTTGGCGGTGAACGCCGCGGCGGGTACCTGTGTCCATTCGGAAGCACCGTCGATCCTGTATTTGACTATGCCCCCATCCCAGGTATCTTCTATTGCGATGAAATGGTCAAATGCCAGACTCAATGTACCGGCTGTACCAGCGGGAATCGCGATTACCGGGCTCTCCATACGGATGATGCCGGTCTGGTCGGTAGCTGTGTTGCAGTTGCCCCCCTGGTAGTCGATTCCGAATGCGGCGTGACCGGCACGTCCGCCCGGTGATGCTACCTGCTGCCATTGGCGGTTCACCCAGCCGGCGGACGACGTCGTGAAAGAGGTGGTGAACCCTCCGAGGCCCGATTCAAAACCTTCATAAAAGATTGCCAGCCCTGCATTTGCACCCTCGCATAGTGCGGGTGCCGGTTGGAGCGTGGCTGCGAATCCGCAATTATTCGCAGCGCGCAGCTCGACGGCAGCGATGACCTTAACAAGCTCGGCAACGTCGGCAGCCGAAATCTTCTGACTGTACAGGCCGGCAGGGGTTGGATCCGTAGACAAGCCTTGCAAATCGGCGTCGATCAGGTCGTTGGCGGCAGCTTCGAGAATATCAGCCTGGGCGGCAAAATCGGTTGTCGCAGTCATATATACCGATTGCGCCCGCCAGAAAATATGAGCGGCTTTTGTGAGGCCTATGCCGTTGATAGTTTGGCCATTGTAAGTGCCGCCATCGACCAGCAATGCATAAGCATGGTTGAGTACGCCGCTATTGATGTGTACGCCACCTTCATCGGTGTTGGCACACCAGTATTGGGGATCGGTTACTTTACCGGGGTCCCCCTTGCAGGTGGGATCCCACATATCCCGGATTGCCCCGCCGAATGCAGTGGCTTTTTCGCCCATTAGCCACCGGTCCGAACTTGCGCATCCGGTCCGGTTTGCACTGGATTCGCCTCCGTCCATATAACCGCCGTCGAGCTGGTCCACGGTTTCACCCCAAATATCCGAATAGGCCTCGTTCAATGCACCGGGCTGCCATTGGTAAATCAGTCCGCTGGTGTATTCGGTATAGGCATGGCCCCATTCGTGCGCTACAACGTCGTCGGTGGCGGTACCCGTACAGTAGTTGGCGCTTACACCGTTCCAGTTGGCGTTCGGGCACTGGATGGCAGGGTTGTTGTTGATCGTGATCATGGTTGCATCCGAGCCATTATAAGAGGTGTACCCGAATGCATTTTTAATCAGATTGTAAATGAAACCCGCGCTTTGCACTTCTGATTGCTGCCATTGGTCGAGCGAACCGGGAAACGGTTCGCCCTCCTGCCACTTGCGGTTAGAAACGCTGATCGACGTTTCGTAAAGCACCCGGTTGATGTTATGCATACCCTTGAACTGCTCGACGAGCGCACCGCTGTGTGCGTCGATAAACAGAAATTCACGTACATCGGCATCATTGCGCACTTCTACTTCGTACACGAGAAATTTCGCCCCGTTGTAACCCTGGGCGAGCCCTTTCTGAAAAATGTAAAGTGTGCTTTTGTAGGCTTTCACAGGAACCGACGATTTACCCAGCTGCTGCGTGGTCACAATTCCGGTTGCGATGGATTCCGCCTCATGCTGGGCAAGGGTAGGCACTACATTGACCTTGATCTCGGAAATAAAATTGCCGTTCAGGGCTGTGAGGGCCTGCCCCTTGTTGTAATGGAATTTCATCAGGCCGTCATACACCGGTACACCCTTGTAAGTTTGTTGCAATGTGACATTCTGCAGACCGTAGTTGTCTGTTTTTTGCTCCCTGAGACGAAATTCATCTTCGCCGGGGCGGAGTGCGAAAAGGGTTTTGTACTGTGATGTGAAGTTCATGGATTTCTGCTGAGCATCGCCGCCGTTGATGGGTAAAGCCCTTTGCGCGGGGAAACGGAGGAAACTCAGCGACCCGGTAGCGGGGTCAATGGTAGGCAGCGCGCCAGTGTTGGCCGCGAATGCGTCAATTGCTCCTTTTGTTGACTGCGAAAAAGAGGCGTGAACGCATAGCAAGAGCAGGGGAACAACGAGTAAACTGTGTTTCATAGAATTCGTAGAATTATTGGGGTGACTGGTATCGAATATAAGTAAATATTCGATTCTTCAAAACATGTAGTAAGATCTATTTTTTATCATAATGTGTCTTTATTGTAGCCAAATCGATAAAGTTTACTGGTCGCTCAATGTGTTTGTTATCAAATTGTTAGATGTGTGATTTTGGTAAACCATTAATCACGGCTTCGTTGTTGCGATAACGAGGCACTGTGCTGCCTTCAGATCAACAACCATCACACCATTTCGATTAGAATGGAAGAATTTTTCGAGCTGCATGCATCGTATGATTTGTTTCCTGAAATACGGAAAAAACACGGTTGCCAGATTTCCGTTGTTATTCCACTTTTTAATGAGCAGGATAACGTACCTCATTTGCTCCAAGCGGTGCGCGATACCCTGAAAAGCTTCAATTACGAGATCATAACGGTTGACGATGGCTCCACCGACGACACCGTAAAAAGGTTGAAACAGGCCGGCGACGAGCGTTTGAAGGTCATTGTGATGACCCGTAATTTCGGGCAGACCAGCGCTATGGCCGCCGGCATTGCCCATGCTTCGGGGGAATACATCGTTACCCTCGATGGCGACCTTCAGAACGATCCGGCCGATATTCCCGCGATGCTCGAACACGCCCGAAGCGGGCATTGGGACATCGTGGCGGGATACCGCGCCAACCGGCTCGATGGCTGGCTCCTCCGCAAACTACCCAGCTGGATGGCCAATGCCATGATCCGAAACCTCACGGGCGTGCACCTGCGTGACTACGGCTGCACGCTGAAAGTCTTCCGCAGAGAGGCTGCCGAACGCCTCGGGCTATACGGTGAGCTGCACCGGTTTATTCCCGTGATGGGCAATATCACCGGCGCCCGCATGACCGAAGTGCCCGTACGCCACCACAAACGCCGCTTCGGGAAATCCAAATATGGCCTCGGACGTACCACGAAAGTGCTGGGCGATTTGCTGCTGATGGTTTACATGCAGCGCTGGATGAGAAAGCCCATGCATCTTTTCGGCGCATTGGGCGGAAGCTTCCTGGCTGCCGGTGTACTGCTGCTGCTCTGGCAATTGATTCACCTGTTTTCAGGCACCACCGGCACCCTGGCGGGTTTAGCGCTGGCAATGTCCGGCATCGTGATCGTACTGATGGGCCTGATCGCCGAAATGCTCATGCGCAGCTACTATGAGGGTTCCGGCAAAACACCTTATACCGTCCGCGAAATTATCGAGGGCCCGGTTGAACCGGCTCTCCGGAACGGACACACACCGAAGCAGGGGCGCAGAACGAGCGAACCCGTCTGATCCTGAAATTTTTTATGCAAAAACATCCGCTTTACATCCGGTACCTGTACGCCGGCCTGATCCTCTCGATTTACATCCTGGGCCTGTTGCTGCCGCTTTTCGATAACGACAGTGCGCATCATGCACTGATAGGTATGCATATGCACCTCACGGGTGACTACGTGAGCCTCATCGACCGCGGCCGCGATTATCTGGACAAGCCGCATATGCTCTTCTGGCTCTCCGCGCTGGGCGATAGGCTGCTGGGCATCGGCACATTGTCGTACAAATTGCCTAGCCTGCTGCTGGCGATCCCGGGCATTTACGCTACATTCCGGCTGGCTGCGAGGCTCTATGGCCGGCAAGCCGGAATGCACGCCGTGCTGATCCTGGTGTCCACGCAAGCGTACATTCTCGCTCATAACGATGTGAGAATGGATGCATTGCTGCTTTCGTTCATCATCACCGCTACCTGGCTCCTTTACGAATATACACTCACGCTGAAGCCGGCCCTGCTGATCGCCGGCACTGCCGTGCTGGCATTGTCGTTTTCGACGAAGGGCATGTCGGGAGCGGCGGTCCCGGTGATCGCCGTCGGCTCGCAACTGCTTTATACCCGCAACTGGCGGTTCCTGTTTTCGCTGAAATGGATCTGGGCGATACCGCTTTTCTTTGTATTCATCAGTCCGGTATTATATTCCTACTATTTGCAATATGATCTCCATCCCGGCAAAGTCATTCGCGGGATTAGCCGTACTTCCGGGGTCGCATTTATTCTGTTTCATCAGAATACCGAGCGGCTCAATGGCGTAAACTGGGGGAGCTCCGGCGGCAACGATCCGTTCCTGTTCTTCCATTCGTTGTTATGGGCACTTTTGCCCTGGTGCATGCTGGGTTATTGGGCAGTATTTAAAAGAGGATATGAGTTAATTAAAAGAAGATTTTCTCCTGAGAAAAATGGGGAAATACTCAGCTGGACTACGATTGTCGTGATGTTCTGCATTCTCTCAGCGTCCAATTTCCGCTTACCGCATTATCTCAATATCCTCTTCCCGTTTTTTGCCATCCTTATCGCAGGTGAGCTGGAAAAAGTTAAACCCGAAAGCACCGAAAGCAACGTGCTCAATGGCATGCAAAAGTTCGTGGCGGTGGTTATGATCCTGCTGGGGCTTTTAATCAACCTCTACCTGTTCCCGGTGAAGGCATACGCCATTCTATTGCTGGTGGTGCCGGCATTGTATCTGGTACTCTACGAATGGCGCATGACCAAAGGTTGGCCGCACCGGTTGATAGGCATTTCATTGAGCGCTTCGGTGCTGGTGAATGTGCTGATGAACGGCAGCTTCTATTATGAATTACAAAGGTACCAGGCCGGGCAGCACATTGCCGGCAAAATCAGGGACCTCGGCCTGGAAGAAAACAATATTTACGTCATGAATTGGGAAAGCCCCACGCTGAATTACTATTCCGGGTATTTTTACACCGAGGCCAATTCGGCGGCGTTGGTATCCCGGAAGGATTTCTGGGTGGTGGGGCCAATTGACGAGATATTCGCATTGCAGCGGGCGGGCGGGTTCGGGGCGCGCGAGGCGTATCATTACCTCGATTTTGATACAACGAAACTGAAACCCGGCTTTATCAATCCCCGGACCCGCCTGGAAGCATGCAAGAATATCGGTCTCGTGCATTTGAAAAGAGACTGACGCATGATGAAATACCTTAAATGGCTCCTGAAATTCACGATCACGGTGGCGCTCCTCTGGTGGGTTTTTAGCCGCATCGACCTGAAAAGTGTATCGGGGGCCATTGACAAGGCCGACAAGCTGCTGCTGGCATTGGCGTTTGTGCCCTACCTGGCCTCCCGCATCACAGCGGCGGTGCGGCTGACTACAATCCTTCAAGCGCACGAAGTAGGGCTGTCGCATTACGGCGGGATGCATTTGCATTGGATCAGCATGTTTTACGGGATGTTCCTGCCCGGGGGGCTGGGAGGCGATGCCTACAAGCTGCTCCGTTTGAAACAGCATTTTCCGGCACAAGGCACAATGCTGCTCACACGCATCTTGCTCTGGGACCGTATTATCGGTTTTGTCATGCTCGGGTTCCTGGCATGTATCATCGGTATCGTACGGTTTTACGACAATCCGTTTATTGCCGCCATACCCGCGCTGGCCTTGCCGGGCGCAGGCGTACTGTGGTGGAGTGCCAAAAAGTGGCTGCCGGGCATTATCCCGGTGCTGGGCCGCATATTGCTGCTGTCGTTCGGCACCCAGGCTTTTCAGATCATTTGTACCGGTTTTTTGCTCTACTCTATGGGCGAAACCAGCCATTGGGCCGACTACGCATTGCTTTTTCTGCTTTCCTCCATCGCCACAGTGTTTCCGCTGAGCATCGGCGGAATAGGCGTACGGGAGCTCGTGTATTTGCGCGGCTCGGTGATGCTGGGTGTTTCAGAGCCCATCGCGGTGACAGTTAGTGTTTTGTTTGATATCATTGTCACCGCAACGGCTGTAACCGGCGCTGCATTGGTAATAGGGGAGCGTTCGGAGATCTCGGCAGACGGCACTTCGCCAAATGAGCGGGATGCGGAGGTTCTTTTGGATTAATGCTTTTTGTTGTTACACTGAGCAGTCGAAGCGCGGTATTTTACTGCATCGCGCTTCGACTGCGCTCCGTGACAATTATTACGGCTGGAAAAACTTCACCGTACCATCTTCCTCATTACTTGTTACGAGCAGGCTTTTCCCGTTCGGGCTTTTGTCCGAAGGAATGAACAGCACACCTTCCGGCGCATCGCCTGTTTTGATGATTTGCAGGAATTGCGGCGCGCCCGGGTTGCTCAGGTCGTAAACGCCTACGGCATCCACGCGCTCCATGGCGATGAATGCCATCGGCTTGCCGTTCATCCATCCTACGGTAACCCCTTCGGGTTCTACGCCTTTGTCGTCAGAGCGGGTATCGTCGTAAATGCCGGCTTTGATGACCTCCTGTTCGAGCGAGTTGCCCGATTCGTACACGCGCTTCATGTCCGCGGCGTGGAAAATACTGAAACCGCGCCCGCCGAAGCTGTAAAGCTCCTCGTAAGTACCGTCGTTTTCAAAGTCGCCCCGTGTGCTGGTCACGCGCAGGCGGCCGAGGTTTGATACCTTTTTCAGTTCGTCGGCATTCGGGAAGTATACAGGGTTCAGTTTGAGCGAGCTGATGCGTTTTTGCTCATCAAACGTGCTGTACTCGCGGGCGTCGCCTTCGTCGGCGGTGATCACATAAGGGGTGCCGTTCACGGTGAAATAGGAGATCGCGTCGGGCAGGTAGAACGATTTGATCGGCCAGTTTCTCAGCTCCACTTTCTGGTCGTTGTCGCTTGGGTCGAGTGCGTTGAGAATGTAGCTGATATCCTTGGTCCCCAGCGCGTGCAGAGCCAGGATTTTGCCGCTGATCAGGTCGATTTCGGCCACGCCATTGTTTTCCTGCAAGGTCACGAATGCCTTTTGGGAGTTGTCGGAAATGGCTACGTATTCGGGTTCGATATCCTGGGCGAGCGTAGCCTTAGGCCCGAACTTGCGGAAACCTTTTGCCGCCAATGCGCTGTAATCGTTCTCAAATCCTTCAAAAGTGAGGGTCTTGACGCTGTAACCGTTTGAAATCTCAATAATAGAAACCGAGCCTTCGGGATCGACACTGTAATCGGCATTGGGCTCGCCTTCGTTAGCGGTTACGATAAAGCGGCCGTCCGGGCTGAACGTCACCATGTCAGGCAATGCGCCGACGGTGATCTGTTTAATCGTTTGCAATGTACTGGTATTGAGCACAATCACGCTGCCGTTTGCTTGCTTGTTCGTCGCTTCGAGGGCAATCGCCAGTTTTCCGTTCGAGATGGCGACGCTGTTCGCCACGCCGCCCAACGCCGAGACGTCGATTGGTTGCAGTTTGGCAATCGCCGGAAATGCCGAAAGGTCGAGGACATCCACGATGGCCGCCTTTTCGTTGTTAACCGTAAAAAGTCTTTTGGTAGCTGGGTCATAGGCCGAAATCTCAGCCGCCGCCACATTACCCAGGTCCACACCTGCTACTTCCCTGAAAGCCAAAGGATCTTCTTGTACCGGGTTTTGAGGGGCATGGTCGGTACAACCATTCATGAGAGCCGCCGCAATCAGCAGCGCTAGTAAAGGTTTCTTTTGCATTTTGATTTGTGAGTAGTTTCAAAACGAAAATACGCACGGGGCAAAACGCCGGGGAGTCGCTTGAAGAGACTTAACAGAATGTTAATACAGCCCAGCGGCCCAGGCGATCCCACCCATGATGTGTTTCATCGCCGTGGGATCGCCGTATGTGGACGCATTGTGCCCGATGGCTGTGTAAAACACTCTGCCTCTGCCGATCGGCCGCGACCAGGCAATGGGATGATCCCCACGCATGGGTTTGGGCCATAAAGCGGGATAGGTGCTGTTATCCACGGTTAACAGCACCTGAAAACCAGCTTTCCCGCGGATGCTTCCGTGGAAGTTGTACCATTCATCCTTCTTCGACCAACGTGCAGGAAGGCCGTCGATGGCGGGATGTGAGCCGGGTTCGGTGACGATTTCGGCCTTGGGAATAGGGTAGGGTAAAAACGTGTGGCTGCGGAAACGTGTACCGAGCATCGTTCCGTACCAGTTCCAATCGTATTCGCAGTCGGCGGCAGCATGGATACCTGCGTACCCGCCGCCGTTTTCGATGTATTGTTCAAATGCGCGTTGCTGCCCCTCGGTAAGAAAATCGCCGGTGGGAGAGAGGAACACGACGGCGCGGTAGGATTTAAGGCATATTTCGTTAAAAAAGGCTCCATTTTCCGTCGCTACTACCTCCCAACCCCGCTTTTGACCTGCCTCTTTAATAGCCTTTACACCCGCTTCGATGGACCCGTGCCGGTAGCCGTTTGTTTTGGAAAAAATCAGTATGGCTTTGCCGGTAGTGGCTGCACAGTTTGCCGGAATAGCGGTTTCGAACACTGGTTTCTGCCAGGGTAGCCAGCGCATTGTGTGCATCGCATAGCCTGCTGCACCCGCTAAGAGGATCACCATGGCGGATAATGTTTTTAACACCATATCCTTTGAAACAAGCCTCATTTTTTAGTGACAATCCCTGTCGATTTATAGGTGTGAATATGATTTTTGCTGACACCCGGTGTGGTCACTTTAATGCCTTCGAATGTCGCGCCGTGTACATCGTCGGTGACGATAGCGGTTCGGTAGTCTTTCTTTTCGCAGGATAGTGTGAGGTTGCTGATCTTGACATCCTTCGCGTGGCGCATGTACAGCCCCCACGCAGGAAGCTCGTCGAACATCGAGAACTCGGGATAGAATGTAGGCTTCTCGGGGACCTTATCCAGCTCGTCGAGGCCTACTTTTGCAAACATTGGGTTACCGCCTCCTGGCATTCTGATCTCGATATTTTTCAAAGTCACATTGGTAATGAGCGCATCTGGCATCCCTACAATCCCCGAAGGCGAAATGTTACGCGGCATATCTTCGATCGGCCCTTCATATTCATAACCCGCATCCGGTTTGGTGGCTGGCACTTCCACGTACATATTGGAAATACTTACATTTTCCATCCTTCCCTTCCTCCCTTTCATCCTTTCTCCAATCCTTAAAAAGATCGCATTGCCGGTATTGTAGGCTTTTAAACTGTCTACAATTACATTCTCTACAAAACCACCGTCCACGGCTTGCAGCGTGACGGCCGAGCGGTAGGTGTCAAAGATTTTGACATTGTAAATTTTAACATTACTGAACCCGCCATACGACGCAGTACCGAACTTGATGCCATTCGCGCTCGAACGAATGGTGCAATTTCTGACCAATACATTTTTACAGACTTTGGAAGCGTCGTGCGATTTGAGGCAAATGCCATCGTCGTCCGAATCAATGAAAGAATTGGTAATAGTTACGCCGTCGCAATCGACGATATCGATGCCGTCGTTGTTCCAGTAGGCCTTGCTGTCGACGGTAATGCTGTCGATGGCTACGTTTTTGCATTGGTCGTAAATCTGCACCCAACTCGACGAGTTCTACATTGTTACGCCTTTGATATTCACATTCTCGCAGTTGCGGATGTAGGCGAGCACGGGACGGGTCTCGGCTTCCGGGCGGTCCTGGCGGAAGAGGTCTTTGATCAAACCCTTGTGAATCATGTCCACAATATTCCGGGCAATGTAGCGGCCGCGGCCGTCGATCACGCCCTGGCCGGTGATGCCGATATTCTGCTGGTCGTGGGCGAACACGATGGCCGTCCACACTTTTTTATCATAATCCCAGGGGTTCAGCGAGCCGAGGAGCACGGCGCCTTCTTCGAGGTGCAGCGTGACGTTGGATTTCAGATGAATGGAACCGGTAAGGTAGCGGCCTACATTGAATACCAGTCGTCCGCCGCCGTTCTGGGAAATGAAATCAATGGCGTATTGAATGGACCGGGTATTGAGGGTAATGCCGTCGGAATGGATGCCGAAAAGCGAGGTGCGGTAGTCTTTCGCCCGCAGTTGCAGGCAGGTGATCATCAGCAGGGCACAGGTCAGGTTATTTTTCAGGCTCATAGAAGAAAGGATTAGGTAGGTACAGGCGGTTACTTTACTCAAATCCCCGTAATAAGCTGATTTTGTGGTGGAATTACCTGTAAAAAAATAAAGATTCCCCCGAAAGCCGGGAGAATCTTTATACAAAACCACATCCTAAGTTAATCTGTCAATTCCAGCCGCCTCCGAGTGCCCGGTAGATATTCACCATGGCATTCATCTGCTTCATTTTGGTTTCGATCAGTTCAAATTTCGATTCCAGTGCGTCGCGCTGGGTGAGCAATACTTCCATATAATCCGCACGGGCCGAAGCGAACAACCGGTTCGAAATAGTGGTCGACTGGTTCAATGCTTCCACTTCTTTCGTTTTCAGGTCGTAGCTCTTTTCCAGGTTGTTGATATTCGAAAGCTGGTTCACCACTTCGATGTACGCATTCAAAACGGTACGCTCATAGTTGTAAATGGCCTGGATCTGTCGCGCATTCGCATTGGCATAACCCGCGCGGATCGCATAGCGGTTGATCACCGGGCCAGCCAGGTCGCCGATCAGCGAGCCCATGATCGACTCGGGTACGCGGGCGAGGTAAATCGGGCTGAATGCCTGGAAACCAAGGCTGGCCGACAATCCCAGTGAAGGATAGAAGTTGGCCCTCGCCACAGTTACATCAATTTTTGCCGCTGCAAGGTCAAGCTCAGCTTGCTTAATATCCGGACGGTTCGAAAGCAGCTGCGAAGGGATACCCGATTGTACCACATTTGGAACGAGGTTTTCGAAGCCCTGGCTGCTACGTTGTACCGGCTGCGGATAACGTCCGACGAGGAAGTTGATCCGGTTTTCGGTTTCGACGATCTGCTGCTGGATACCGTATTGCAGGTTTTGCGTTTTGAGCACCTGCGCTTCGAACCGGCGCACGGCCAGCTCGGTTACACGGGTTGCTTCCTTCTCCATGCGCACGATCTTCAACGCATTGTTCTGGATGTCGATGTTCTGGCGGATGATAGCCAGCTGCGTGTCAAGTGCGAGCAGCTCGTAATAGGAGTTTGCGATTTCGGCCGCCAGGTTGGTCATCATGAAGTTCTTGCCTTCGATCGACGACAGGTACCGAGTTGCCGCTGCTTTTTTCGCATTGCGCAGCTTGTGCCAGATATCGACTTCCCAGCGTGCCACTGCCTGAATGTTTACATCAGGAAGCGGATCCGGCGTTTCTTTGCCTGGTTTGATGTCGGTGGTAGCTTCGCTGGCACCGATGTTGGTGTAGCGCGCCGCTTTCTCCACACCGGCGCCGCCGCGCAGGCCTACGAATGGCAGGTATTCCCCTTTCCGGGCCTGGATCTCGTTTTGCGAGATCGCGATTTCCTGCAAAGTAATGTTCAGTTCCTGGTTATTCTTGAATGCCGTGTCGATCAGCGCATTCAGGTTGGGATCTGTGAAAAACGTTTTCCAGCTCACCTTACCGGTGTTGGTGGAATCCTGTGAGCCGTTGAAGCTCACAGGTACCGACCGGTTTTCCGTTTTCTGGGGCAGTGTCGGGATGTTACAGGCCTGGTAGGACAGCCCGATGAATGCGATGCCGGCCCAATTCAATATTCTCTTATTTCGCATGTTCGTCTTTATCTTCTGATGTTGGGAAAGCGTCAATGGCGTGAACGAATCCTTCGGACAGTGAGCTGTCTTCTTCGTCGCGGATCAGTTTTCTGCCATCAGCCAGTTTGGCGAATATGTAATACAAGCCCGGGATGATGATAACTCCGAAGACCGTACCGAACAACATACCACCCATTGCGGAGGAGCCGATGGTACGGTTACCGATCGCACCGGCGCCGGTAGCCATGATCAACGGGATCAGACCGGCCACGAATGCGAACGACGTCATCAGGATCGGACGGAAACGCACTCTCGCTCCTTCGATCGCCGCGGCCAGGATCGTGGCCCCTTCGGCGCGCTTTTGCACGGCGAATTCCACGATCAACACGGCGTTCTTACCTAACAGACCCACAAGCATGATCAAACCGATCTGCGCATAGATGTTGTTTTCGAGGCCCATCAGTTTCAGCATGAGGAAAGATCCGAACACCCCGACCGGCAGCGACAATACCACCGCGAGCGGAATGATGAAGCTTTCGTACTGAGCCGCGAGTACCAGGTATACGAATGCCAATACGATCGCGAATACCACCACTGATTCGTTGCCGCGGATCGATTCGTCGTAGGAAAGACCTTCGAATGCGATATCGTAACCTTTCGGAAGCGTTTTGGCAGCCACTTCACGGATCGCCGCGATGGCTTCCGCCGTGGTGTAACCTTTCGCAGGAAGCCCCTGGATCGCCGCCGAGTTATAGAGGTTGAAACGGGTGATCTCGTTAGGCCCCTGGCCTTTTTTCAGCTTCATAAACGAAGAGTAAGGCACCATTTCGCCCGCTTCGTTTTTCACAAACAGTTTCAAAAGATCGGAAGGAAGCCTTCTGAATTGCGGATCGGATTGCACATACACTTTAAAGAACTGGTTGAATTTAATGAAACCCTGTTCGTAAGTACTACCGATCATGATGTTGAGGTTATCCATCGCTTTTCCGATCGATACGCCTTTCTGCATGGCCAGCTTGTTGTCGATTTCCAGTTCGTACTGCGGATAGTTAGCCGCGAAGAAGGTAAACAAACCGGTCAGCTCTTTGCGCTTGCCGAGATCGTCCAGGAACTGTTTGTTGATCTTGTCAAACTCCTGGTAATCGGTATCCGTATTTTTATCCAAAAGGCGCATCGAGAAGCCGCCTGATGTACCGAAACCCGGGATGGCCGGTGGTTCAAAGAATTCGACAGTCGCACCGAGGCCTTTGGAAACATGTTCGAGCTCTTCCATGATCTCCTTTACATTCTGCTTGCGCTCGTGCCATGGTTTAAGGTTGATCAAACATGTACCCGCATTGGAACCGCGGCCCTCGGTCATGATTTCGTAACCTGCCAGCGACGATACCGATTCGATACCTTCCACTTCCTCGCAGATTTTTTGCAGACGACGCGATACCTCATTCGTTTTTTCCAGGGTAGATCCCGGAGGCGTCTGGATGATCGCGTAAATGGTACTCTGGTCTTCGTTAGGGATAAAACCTGCGGGGACGATCGAGTTGGCCCAGTAGATACCGAAACAGAACAGGCCCAGGACGAGGAATGTCACCAGACGGCGGGCAACGATCCTGTTCAGCAATGCCACGTAGCGGCCGGTCAATTTTTCGAAACCACGGTTGAAAGCGTCGATCCCTTTGTCCATAATGGATTTCTTTCTCGGATGGCCGTGATGGCTCTTCAAAAGCATTGCACAGAGTACCGGTGTGAGCGTCAAGGCGATCAATGCCGAGATGACGATGGAGCTGGCCATGGTAATAGAGAACTGGCGGTAGAATGTACCCACAGGACCCGACATGAAAGAGATCGGAACGAATACCGACACCATCACCGCCGTGATCGCGATAATCGCGCCGCTGATCTCGGAAAGTACCTTTTTGACGGCATTGTAGGGCGATATGCCCGGCTCCTCCTCGAACTTGGCATGGACCGCCTCGACGACGACAATCGCGTCATCGACGACAATACCGATCGCAAGTACCAATGCAAAGAGGGTAATAAGGTTAATGGATAGCCCGAAGCCCTGTATCACGAAGAATGCCCCGACCAATGATACCGGCACCGCGAGGATCGGGATGAGGGTCGAACGCCAGTCGCCCAGGAAGAGGAACACTACCAATGCCACGAGGATAAACGCATCGCGCAGGGTGTCGATTACCTGCTCGATAGACGCATCGAGGAATTGCGAAACGTCATAGCTGATTTTATAGTCGATGCCGGGAGGGAAGGACTCTTTCATCACATCGAGCTTTTTCTTTACCTCTTCGATTACATCGCTCGCGTTACTGCCATAGTTCTGGCGCAAAACGATCGCTGCCGACGGCCTGCCGTCCAGGTTCGAGTAAATATCGAAGAACTCACTTCCCAGTTCCACTTTGGCAATGTCCTTCAAATGGATGCTTTCACCTTCCTTGTTGGCGCGGATAATAATGTCCTCGTATTCTTTCGGCTCACTGTACCGACCTTTGTAGGTCAATACGTATTCCAAAGACTGCGCGGCTATCCCCGAGCTTTGTCCGATACGTCCCGGACGACCGATGATACTCTGCTCGGCCAGCGATTTCATTACTTCTTCCACCGAAATGTTGTACGCACGCATGCGGTCGGGGTTAAGCCATACGCGCATCGCGTAACGGCGGCTACCGAGGATCTGCGCCCGCGCTACTCCTTTGGTCCGCTGGATTTCAGGGATCATTTTCACGGTGGCGTAGTTGAAGAGGAATTTCTCGTCAATGGTTTTGGACTTGGAGTACAAGTTGACGTACATCAACATACTCGGCTGAATGGGCGTGATAATTACCCCTTCGCGCTGAACGAGTTCAGGAAGGAGGGGCATTACCTGGTCAACCCTGGTTTTTACCCGGATAACGGCGTCGTTCGGGTCGGTACCGGGCTCGAAGATGATCCTCAGCGTCGCTTCACCGGCACTGGTGGCATCGGTGGCAATGTAGCGCATGTCCTGAACACCGTTAATCGCCTGTTCAAGCGTAATGAGCGTGGATTTCACCAATACATCGGCACTCGATCCGGGGTAGGCGATAAAGATGTTAACAGTGGTAGGAGCAATGTCAGGGAACTGCGAGATAGGCAGTTTTTTGATAGCCAGTATACCGATAAAGACTATCATGACCGATATCACAATCGCGAATACAGGTCGTCGTATGAATTGATTAAACATATCTTTTGCTTTTGGAGCGGACTATTCCGCGTACAGGCTTAGGTGATTGATAACCGAATCGGGCTTCTGGAATTTGTAGCTGATCTTTTGGTTTTCGCGTACCTGACGCAAGCCTTCCAGCAATATTTTGTCGTCCTTTTGAAGACCATGCGAAACTGCGAAAATGTGAGGCAGCTCGGCTGCGATCGTGATCTCACGTGACTGGACTTTGCCATCCTTGTCGATCACATAGCAGTATTTCTTGTCCAAGACCTCGAAAGTGGCTTTTTGCGGGATCAGCAGGGCGTTTTTCAGCGGTACGCTGATCTGCACATTACCTGTTTCACCATGGCGAAGCAAACCTTTGGGGTTCGGGAACGTAGCCCGGAATGCGATGTTACCCGTTTCGTTGTTAAAATCGGCCTCGATGGTCTTTACAGCTCCGGTATGGTCGAAAATCTTTTCGTTAGCCATTTTGAGCTTTACTTTCAGGAGGTTACCGCTGTCTTCTCCCGATTTGTAATCGAGGTATTCGGCTTCCGGTACGTTGAAGTAAACCCACATTTCGCTGTTGTCGGAGAGGGTGGTAAGCAGGTCACCCTCGTCCACGAGGCTTCCCAGCCGCACCTGGAAGTGGTCCATGATACCATTGAACGGCGCGCGGATCTCGGTAAATCCGAGGTGTGTCGACGCAAGGCCCAGTTCCGCTTTGGCTTTGTCCAGTTTCGCTTTGGCCAGCGCGAGCTCGTTTTTAGAAACGACATTGCTGTCGGCCAATGCTTTGGTGTTTTTGTATTCGATCTCTGCGAAGTTTGCTTCGGCTTGTGCTTTTTGCTGTTCAGCCTGATACACCATCGGCATGATCTGGAACATCAGCTGGCCTTTTTTCACCATCTGACCTTCATCCACGTATATTTTCTGCAAGTAACCTCTCTCCAATGCCCGCAGCTCGATATGGCTGATCGCCCGGATCTGGCTCACGTACTCTTTTGTGATGGTGGTGTCTTTTTGTAAGGGGCTTGTGACTAAGTAGTTAACCGCTTCTTCTTTTTCTTCTTCGTGTTTGGATGTACAGCCTGTCTGATACAACAATGCACCCAAGCTCACGAGCATGAGAATTCTTTTCATGATGATTTTTGGAGTTAGCTAATTTTGAATTTTTGATAGTTACTGTTCGTATGGGCGTGCCTGAGGGCACAATGTTAAGCAGCCGTGAGCTACCGGGGGGAGATGGGCGCCACGACGACCGGATCGGCAGGCCATAGATAACCTGCTGTTGAGCGGGATCAAATCCTGAGGACGCGAAGCCTCAGATATCTGCGAGAGGAATAAAACGAGCCAAGCCGTTGTATAGGCCGGGCCGTGGCGATGCTGTAAAAGGGAAAAAGCGGCCGCGAAGCAAATGCGGCTGCAAGAATGCCGCTGGCGCGTGGTGTTTTTTTAAGGGAGAACGATTCGCTGGAATCCTCTTCTTTTTCTTCGGAAATGGTCCGCACAAACTCTGCGAACTTTCTGGCGTTGTCCGGGAGGCGAAAAGCGGGGTCGTTATCGTCGAAAGCCTGTACAAAATTCGGGTGTTCCGATTGGCCGAGAATCTGAATGGGAGAGAGGCAAGGCTGATGTTCCTGCGAACCCGCATACATATTGCTGTACCCGTCCACCAGGAGAATGCACAGGGGCAGGAGATATTTCAGCAATTCTTTGATCATCTTAACGGGTCGCTATTGAGTCTTTTGTATAATTTGAAGCCGCAAGGGAGTGGCCTTAACGGGTATCTTTATTTTAAGTATTTGAAAATGAGCATGCGTTTGGGCGCTGTTTGTATGGCGCAGGGTTTCTAAATTGTTCTTTTCGTAGGTGTGTGCCTCTTATACGCATACAAAAACCGCACTTCATCCTTAACTCTATGTTAAAAGGAGGTTAAAAAGGGATTAAAATCGTCGAATGGCTATTGCATGTGATTCTGCGGCGAGGTAGCGGGAATGTTTTGGATAAATTATTCTTTTAATTATTATATTATTGGTTACAATGGAGGAGCTTGTGCAAAGCCGGAGCTTTGCACACCTTATTCGCAGGCCTCGGCCGATAGATATTGCGAAACGGGATTTCAAATAAGACCGGCCGGAGGCCTGCACATAGTAGGCGCGAAGCAACAGCTTCACGCCAGGGGTTATCTCTGCGACGTTTCCGCTTCTTCCAAAAAGTGCTTCCCGCGATTGCGGTAGGCGTGGATTCCGCTGCTGATCAGTATAATCGTTGAAACAATGAGCGCTGCATTGACGACCGCCGGGGTGGAGCCCCAGTTGGCTACCGCAACGGCTATCAACGCCCACACGCCGACCATCGCCGATTCGCGCAGGTTCCGTACCCATGTGAGGCCCAGGTATACGATACCCGCGATGCAGATCATGATCACGGTCCACGTTATGGGTGACAGGCCAAAGCCATTCCAGCCGATTTTGGTAAAGTAGGCCGCTGCATTGGCAATGAGTGCTACCGATATCCACCCGAGGTAAATGGCGAAGGGCCACCAGGTCAGCACAATTTTCTTAATAGGTATAACATCCATTTCCATGCGTGTGCGGAGGATGATCAGCCATAGCGAAATCAGCAACGCGGTCATGATGAGTACGGAGAGGCCGGTGAAATCGTAAAGCCAGGCCAGTACCCAGGCCGAGTTGGCAATACAGGAAATCACAAAAAGCCAGCCAATCTGCTCAACCACTACCGGCGTTTCGCGCCTGCCGGAAATGCCGCGTGCCTGGTACACGACAAATGCGGCCAGCAACAAGTAAATCACGCCCCAAATGGAGAATGCGTAGCCGGATGGTGTGAAGAAGTTCTGGTACCGGGCCGAGACGCTGGCCATCGTGCTGTTGTTGAAGATACCGGTATTGGAGAGGTAGTTGATCACCACAGTGGCGATCAACGCGATAATATTGGCTGCTTGCAACGTTCTTTTCATAGTCTTTGCTGGTTCTGTTGATCTAATGGCGAATTGACGCAGAGGTGCGAAGGTCTTCCTTCGCGCCTCTGCTATACTTCAAAAATTATACCTTTTGCAAGCAAAAAGGACCCCGCCCTTTCCGAAGGATTCTTATCTATACTTACAAACCTAAATGCCATTCTTGGGTGAGCATGACCGGTGATCAGTAAGAATATAGACTATTGAAATGAGAGCTGAGCGGCTATCAACGCATGTGGTGCAGTCAGTTCTATGCGCAGGTTTACCTGAAATAGGCTGTCATGATGCCGGATAGCAAGGTCGTGACGGCCCGGGTACATCAGGTCGAGGCGGCGCTGTACATTTTTGAGCCCTATACCGCCATAATGCACGGCCTGCCTTGTCGGCAGGGGAGAGGAACTGTTGGAAATCTCAAATTCAAGCATGGTTGTTTCCAGTTGCAGGCGGATTTCGATCCGGTTATTCTGATCGTTCTCTTTTGAGACATGTTTGAAAGCATTTTCAACAAAAGTCATTAAAATGAACGGGGCAATGCTTGCGCCGGGAGGAAGTTCGTCCGGAATATCGGTGATGACGGTCACACCGGCGTTCTGGCGTAGTTTTTCAAGCGCGATGAAGTTATGGAGGTAAGCTATTTCCCTGTCGAGCGGTACGAGTTCGTCGTTGCATTCATATAAGTGGTGCCGCAGCAATTCCGAGAATTTCGCCAGCGACGAGGACGCGGCGTCGGGGTTTTTATGAATGAGGAAAAAAATCGAATTGATGCTGTTGAACAGGAAATGCGGGTTGAACTGGTATTTCAAAAATTGCAATTCGGTTTGAAGTTTCTCCTTTTCCAGCAGCTGTTGCCGCTGCTCGGTACGGATCCAGTTTTTGGTGAGTTTAATGCTCATCGCCAGCGTGGTACTCGCCAAGGTGGAGGGCATTGCCTCGCCGAAGAAATAGAAGAAGCAATTGGCGCCCCGTCCGAAGAGTGTTTCCACCGATTGATGTGCGAGCCAGGCGCTCACATAATAGCCCGAAACAATCGCCAGTGCCGTAGCCAACAGGGTGATGCCCAGGTAACCGATGTAGGATTTGAGCCGCCCTTTTTCAAGGTATTCGGGAATGAGGTAATATAAATTGAAATACACGGCCACCGCTTGCAGCACCACATAAAACGCAAACTTGACCGCATAAGGCGAAAAGAGAATGCTGTGCGCAGCCTTCCATGGGTTGCCCATCGCGACCACCCACCATAAATAGTGATAGGCGAACCAGAAGGGAATGTGGTAAAGTTTGGAAATGGCCTTTCGCATACCCTAATTTATCAAATATTGGAAAGTAAAGGCAATTTCCTGACGCGCTTGCCCGTGGCTGCGAAGAATGCGTTCGCCAGTGCCGGTGCAATGGGCGCCACGCCGGGCTCGCCCGCGCCGCCCATTTTGCCGTCGTCTTCGACGATATGCACTTCTATGACCGGGGCTTCATCCATTCGCAGGATGCGGTAATCGTCGAAATTGCTTTGGCGGATAGCACCGTATTCAATCGATATTTCGCCAAACAATGCCGCCGTGAGCCCGTAGATAATGCCGCCTTCCATCTGCGCTTTCACGCCGTCCGGGTTTACGGCCAGCCCGCACGCGATCGCGCACACCACACGATGGACTTTCAGGTTCTGGTTGGAGTATGATATCTCTACAATCTGGGCCACCACGCTGCCCATGGCTTCGTGAACTGCTACGCCGCGGAAATGTCCAGTCGGAAGTCCGTTGGGCGAAGCATGAACCCAACCCGCTTTTTCGGCAGCGGTGGTCAATGCGGCGAGATGTCTTGGATGGTTGGCCAGCAGCTTTTTGCGGTATTCAACCGCATCGATGCCTGTCCGGAAAGCCAGCTCATCGATCACGGTTTCCATGACGAATGCGGTATGCGTATTACCGACCGAGCGCCAGGCCAGCACGGGAACATTGTTGGCAGTCGTATGCAGCGCGACAGCGTGGTCCCGACAACCTGCGATGTAGGGCGAGCCGATCACACCGTCGATCGTGCTGTAATCGAGCCCGTTGGGCGCAATATCTTTTTCAAGGACCGTATTTACAAAGAGCGACTGCCCGACCACATCGTGCTTCCAGGCCACTGGCATTCCGGCTGCATCCATGCCCACTTTGACCTTATGCAAATACAGGGGCCGGTAATAGCCACCGCGGATATCGTCCTCCCTTGTCCAGATCAGCTTGACAGCCTCGCCGCTTGCCTGGGCAATGTGCACGGCCTCCATCACCCAGTCGTTCCCGAACGAGCCGCGCCGCCCGAAACTACCGCCCATGGCAGGCGTGTAGAGCGTTACATGCTCGTCCCTGAATCCCAGAAACCGGGCTACTTCCTGCCGGTGCAGCGCGTTTGATTGGGTAGCCGTCCATATCTCACATTTATCGGCCGACAGTTTTACCGTGCAATTGAGGGGTTCCATAGGCGAATGGGCCAGGAATGGAAAACAAAACTCCTGCTCGTAAACCGCCTGAGCTCGCTGCCACGCGCTTGCAACATCGCCTTTGGCTTGTGCTATCCTGCCTGGTTGGTTAGCTGTCTCACGGTATTGTGCGAACAGCTGCTCGGTATCGGGATTACCATTGCCTTGGGTATCCCACTCAATATGCAGCGCTTTTCGCCCTTGCATGGCTGCCCAGGAGTGGTCGGCCACGACCGCGACGCCCTCCGGTACCTGCACCACTTTCCGCACGCCCGGAATGCGCATTGCCTCCGACGCATCGTAGTATCTGACCTTTCCGCCAAACACCGGGCAGCGTTCGAGCAAGGTGGTCAGTAGTCCGGGGAATTGAATGTCAATGCCATAAAGGGCTTTCCCACTCACTTTGTCCGGCACATCCAGCTTCTGCGGAGGTTTACCCCGTGGATGCCCGATCAGCTTCCATTCGCTGCGGCTGCGGAGTTTTACATCGGGAATCGGTAGCCGGGCGGCATCGGCAGCCAGGGAACCGTAACTGAATCGCGTCGTTCCCGCCTGCACGTAGCCTTGGGCAGTGGTGCATTGTTCCGGCGCTATGCCCATGCGCCGGGCGGCCGCTTGCACGAGCATCGTACGCGCAATGGCGCCTGTGGTGCGATAACGGTCGAACTCGGATTTGATGGTGTCGGAGCCGCCGGTAGAGAGTACCCACATACTTTCGTTCAGGTGAGGTCCTTCGATCACCCGGTGCTCCACGTTGATGCGTGTCCAGTCGCAATCCAGTTCTTCGGCAATGAGCATGGCGAGGGTCGTCCAGATACCCTGACCCATTTCCACTTTATTGAGAATAATCCGGATCGTATCGTCAGTGTCGATCCTGAGCAGTGCGTTCGGCGAAAAAGCGGGCGCAGGTAACTCGGCCGCGGCGGATCTGGAAGGCACGGAAAAGGAAAGTAATAGGCCGCCGGTTGCCAGCGCGGCTGTTTGCATAAAATCACGGCGGTCCATAGAGCATGCCACAAAAGTTCTGTTGCAAAAGAATGAAGCAAAATTTTGGCAGGAAAATTGTTTTGACAAGACGTTGACGGGAAGGGATCAAATGCAGTTTACGGATGAAGTCTATGAGCAACTGTCGCCGCAACGGCTGCTGGTTTGATTTTTGATGTAAACAGGAGTTTTTATTCATCACAAACCCTTAAATCATGGCACACATCATTTTGGGCGCGTCGGGCCGGGTAGGTTCGGCGGTTGTAGACCGCCTTCTCGAACTGGGAGCACCTGTGAAGGGAGTCGTAAGAAATGAAGAGAAGGCCAAGGCCCTGAAATTGCGCGGGGCGGACACCGCGATAGCGGACGCGCATAACCTGCCGGCATTGAAAGCAGCCCTGCGCGGCGGCGAGACGCTTTTTACCTTAACTCCCGAAACGGGCCGGGAAAAGAATGTCCTCGGTGATACCAACGATATTCTGACCAACTACCGCGCGGCATTGGTTGCAGATGGTATTAAAAAAGTCGTGGGGCTGTCGTCGATGGGTGCGCAACATCGCGAGGGAACCGGCAATCTGGTGATGTCCTACATGCTCGAACACGCATTCGACGGCATCGGCGTTTCGCGGGTATTCATCCGGCCGGCGTACTATTTCAGCAATTGGCTTAACTATCTCGAGCCGGCGGAGAAAAACGGCGTACTGCCAACTTTCTTCCCGGTAGATCTCAAAATTCCCATGATATGTCCTTCGGACGTGGGCCATTTCGCAGCGGAAGTTCTGGTCGACGGGGACAGTGATGGGACAATTTACGAGCTCTACGGGCCGGGGATATACAGCTCTGCCGATGTGGCGAAAGCATTCGGCGAAGTATTGGGCAGGGAAGTCAAGGCGCAGCAAATACCGGGGAAGGATTGGGATAAAACACTGCATTCGATCGGTTTTTCGCCAGATGGCGTACGCAACTTCATCGAGATGACGGAGGCCGTCATCAGCGGCAAGTCGAGGCCCGACGGTAAAGGAACGGTCCGCGCGCACGGGAACACCACATTGGAAGCATATCTGGAAAAAGCGGTGAAAAAAGCCTGATGGTTTTCAGACCGAACCGATATCGGACGATATCCGTATCCCGCTGCGCTTCATCAACTCGCTCGCATTGAAATCGGTGCAAATGCCAGGCGTGAGCCGGTAGTCGAATGAAATCTGGCCTTCTTTAGTCACTGGCCGATATGTGCGGAGATGCCCCGGATGTGCCGTCGGTAAAGGCCCGATTTTGACTGCGATTTATAATTCTCTTGACAGAAGTACCAATATTTGGTATTTTTAATAAATAACTACTAACTCAGATGGCAAAAAACACATCCATTACAATCGGGGAACATTTTGATTCCTTTATTCAAAATCAAATTGATGCCGGACGATATGCATCGACAAGCGAGGTTGTACGTGCCGGGTTACGCTTGCTCGAGCAGGAGGAAGAAAAGCTAATGGCCTTACGTAAAGCCCTTATTGATGGTGAAGAAAGCGGCATAGATGAAAGCTTTGATCCTGTACAATTTATGGCCCGCATGAGACAAAAATATACGGCATGACAGAATATCGTATTACGAGGCTTGCCAGGTATGATCTCGAAGATATTTATGATTACACTGTTCAGGAATGGTCATTAGAACAGGCCGAAAAATACGTAAGCGGTCTGTTTTCCTGTTTTGAAGGGATTGCCGACAAGCGCGTAAAAGGTAAGTCCGTCGATCATATCCGACGTGGCCATAATAAAGCCCTACATGCCAGGCACTACGTATTTTACAAAGTTGCCCCAGACAAGGTTGTTGAAATTGTCCGTGTACTTCATGTCAGCATGGACATAGAAAATATACTTTAACACGTTTCAGCATTCATTTATATTTCTTTCATGGAATTAATCACCGTCTCGAGGCCGGTACAATGTACGCAATCGGGATACCCACGGCGACGATCAGGATCGCTATGCCGAGCAATGCGGTACCCGGGTCGGGTAGGGGCATGCCTTCGAATACAATCTGCAATACGCCGAGGTTCATCACCAGCCAGATGAATATGCCATAGAGGATACCGCTGATGAGCTTACGGCGACGCAGGAAAGATAAGCCGGGATAAATGAGGTAGTAAAAGACTGAAAAAATAAAGGCAATCAGGAAATGCAGCAGCAGGCCGATAATGATCATCGGGGTGCCGCCCGAATAGGCGGCCTTACCGAAAATCCCGCTGGCGATGGACATGAGTATGCGTGCCGGACTGGTTTTCTCCAATATGATTGCATACACCAGAAATGCCGCAAGGATGTCGAGCGTACCGGCAACCAAAGTGGCGGATAAGACCGTATTTCGGCCCGGCCGGCCGACTTTGAACACACTCATATACAAACCAGGATGAGGTAGAAAAGTAAGTTACCTGATAAAGACCGAACCCGACGGAATCTGCTCGGCTTTGGAGAATGCACGTTCATATTTTGCCTTGACGCCTGCCAGTTGGCTGGTCTTGCGCTGTGCTTTCAGGCTTTGTGACAGGCCTACCAGCGACCAGCCGTTGGATGGGTTGAAAACCAGGTCGTCGCGGTAGATCTTTTCGGCCAGCGCCGGTTTACCCGATTTCAGCAAATAAGCACCCAGGAACTGGCGGGACGGAATTGGCCAGTCCTTTGGTTCGGTGTAAATGAGTTGGTCTTCCAGCTTGACGGCTTCTTCCAAAGCAGCGATGCCTTTTGTGCGCTGGCCCCGTGACATGGCGGTTACCCCTTCCAGTATTTTTTCAGCAATGGCGGCTATCTCCACCGGCGAGTTGAATGGGATTCTTCGTTTGGTGAGAACCGGGTCCTGAATTTTGAGTTTCAATGAAGCTAACCGGGCAGCTGCCGAATCGGGACGGCCTGTATTGGCAAATGCAATGCCTTTGGCAAAGTCGGACAGCAGACTAGCGTAGGTCCATTTCGGGTCGGGCGTCACCGAATCGGAGAGGATCTGCTCCCATTTACCCATCCTTACCTGCGTCATGACAGGCAGCATGTACAAGTATTGATCGTAAGTCGTTTCGGGTTTTGGCGCAACGCTCCGGCGGCAGCGCTGCGCATAACGCATGGCGTCGCTGTACATGCCTGCACTGAGGGCACAATAAGTCTGCACGGCGAAGTAATGCGGGGAATGCTTGGTGAGCGAAAGGTTTTTAGCCAGCATATCATAGTTCTGCAGGGCGTCGTCGGCGAGGTTGTTCACTTCCACGCCTTCGGTAAAGAGGCCGTTGCGCTCATATTCGTGGCTGGCCATATGCACCATGTGCGCTACGCCGGGGAGCAGGTCACGCAATGCCTCCGCGCTCGCGAGGGCCACTTCGGGATGTTTGGAGGCTTCGGTAAGGTGAATGTGGTAATGCAGGGCAGCCGGATGCTTCGGATTAACTTTCAGGGCCTTTTCACACAGAGCGACCAATTCCGGCGTCCAGGGTTTGGCAGTGCCGTCCTTTTTCCAGAAATCCCACGCGTGCATCAGCATCTGGGAGTCGATATAAAGTAGTTTGAATTCATTTTCGTCGGGAAAATCGACTACCAGTTTTTTGAGCTTATCGGAATAGGCCTGGTTCAGTTCGGCCCGTTTGGCGTCGGAGGGATCGTCGGAATAACGGGCATTCATGGCGTCGATCAGCAGCTTCTCCTTTTCGGTGGCGTGGGCGGTCAGGCTGTTCATTGTGGCGAGCGCCTCCGCGACTTCGGCCGGTTTGGTATACAGGTGTGCTGCATTATAGTAAGGGCCCATCGCCAGCGCCTGCCCCCAGAACGCCATGGCATTGGTGGAGTCGATGCGGCCGGCTTCCCGGAACGATGCTACGGCTTCCTTGAAATGATAACCATAATACATATTCAGCCCCTGATCGAAATAGAACTGGGAGCTGTCGGAACTGGTCGATACCTTGTAGGAAAAATCGCCCCAACCCGGTAGCGCCACTACATACTTTCCGTTGAGCATGGGCGCCGGAAGGTTCTGGTAAGAGGGGCCGCACACTGCAATTTCACCGGAGACATCCGGCGATAGCGCCTTTTGGGGCGATCGGCGTTCGACAGTGACAATGCCCGTCAACAACGACAGGGCGGCGAGAGGTAAAATCGTTTTCATAAACATATTTAAGGCTTCAATCCCAATATAGCGATTATATTGCCTCTTTTCGCCGAAAATATCTTTAAATTGTACGAACAATAGGCTATTTGGCCCGGTGGCAATGCAAGTAACGTTTATCTGCTATCGTTAGGGAAACTGTGCATCAGGTCTTTCGGGGCCGACAAACGATATGATCGACCATTATCTGAGTCAGGTATTCAAATTTCTGCCGGCACCAAGCATGGTGGTGCTTCCGGATGCACCCCGATTTACCATCACCGACGTGAACGATGCATACCTGGAAATGGTGCGCAAAGGTCGCAACGAACTGGTTGGTAAGGGTTTTTATGAAGCATTTCCCAATAATCCCTACAACCGTGTCCCGCCCTGGAACAATCTGCTTGAAAAGCTGGTAGCGGACGGATTACCCAATCAGTCGCCTGCTACGAAGTACATTCTGCCGCCGGACAACCAGGGACATCAAGACGTTAAATACCTGCTGGCCACCAATACGCCGGTCAGGAACGACACCAATGAAATCGTGTGTATTCTTCGTACGGTGATGGACGTGACGGAAGCAACCATGATCCGGCAGACGCACAGCCCTTTTACTTCCGAGAAATTTTTAAACGAAACACTCCGCATTGCCCGCATAGGCAGCTGGGAGGCGGATCTCATCAACGAGGTCATCAACTGGTCGGATGTGGTGAAGGAAATTCACGGAGTGCCGGCCGATTACCACCCCGACTTTCAAACTGCAATGGAATTTTACCGTTCCGGCGAGCATCGCGACGCATTTATGCAAGCCGTACAGGAGACCATAGCAACCGGCAAGGTCCTGGATCTCGAACTGGTTATTGTGACCGGCACCGGTATCGAAAAATGGGTCCGGGTGACGGGCAAGTCCGAAATTGTGGAAGGGGTTTGTACCCGGATTTACGGGGTTATTCACGACATCGACGAACGCAAGAAAGTGGAGCAGGAGCTCGTGCAGTCACATCGGCAGTTCGAGTCGCTCGTGCAGACGGTCGATGGCATTGTGTGGGAGGCCGATGCAGATAGTTTCGAATTTAGTTTTATCAGTGACCAGGTCCGGCATATTCTGGGATATTCCCCCGAGGAATGGCTTGCGGACCCATTTTTCTGGCAAAACCACATTCATCCGGAGGATCGTGAGCAGGCTGTCCGCTATTGCCATCGCGAAACACAACAGCTGCGCAACCACACCTTCGATTACCGTATGGTGAAAGCTGATGGCAGCCTGGTATGGATCAAGGATGTGGTTTCGGTAATCCTGGAAGGCGGGAGAGCTGTTGCATTGAGGGGATTAATGGTCGACATTACCGAGGCCAAGCGACTCGAAAACCTCGAACGCCTCGAAAAGATCGTGCTGGAAATGAATTCGGTAAAAGGCACACCGCTGGAAAGTGTGCTCGGCAAATATGTACAAGGTGTGGAAGCGATGTTTCCGTATTCGAAATGTTCTTTGCTGGCCGTTAAAAACGGGAGGCTGCACACATTGGCGGCGCCTTCGCTGCCGCCCGATTATGTGGAAGCGATAAACGGCAGGGCAATAGGACGGAATGCGGGTTCGTGCGGCACGGCGGCTTTTCTGAAACAGCAAGTGATCGTCAGCGATATCGTTACCGATCCACGGTGGGACACGTACCGGGACCTTGCGTTGCCTCATAACCTGCGTGCCTGCTGGTCTCACCCTGTTATCGTCGGGGATGAAGTAGTGGCGACCTTTGCCATCTATTACGACCGAATTTCCGTGCCCGGTGAAGATGAGCTGAAAGTCATCGAGCGTGTCGCATCGATACTGAAAGTGATTTTCGAGAACCGGCAGAACTTTGAGCTCGTGCAGGACGTGAACGAGCGGCACGAATATGTGAATATGGCTACCAACGATGCCATTTACGATTGGGACCTCGCACGCGATCATATCGAATGGGGCGATGGCTTTTACAGGCTTTTCGGCTACAAGCCGGAAAAATCGCATTACACTTTGGCACGGTGGGCCGAGCGGGTGCATGCGTCCGATCGGGAGCAGGTTTTGGCAAGCCTGGAAAAACAGTTGGCTGACCCGGAGCAGAATAAATGGATTATCGACTACCGCTTCATGAAGGCCGACGGTCAATATGCTTATGTGGAGGAGATCGGTTACATTCGGCGCGACGGGCTGGGAAACGCCACCCGCATGATCGGCGTGTTGCGGGACGTGACCAAAGCCCGCCAGGAAGAGCAGGAACTGCGGCTGCTGGTATCGGTGATTACCAATACCAACGACGCGGTGCTTATTGCAGAATCCGATCCACGTGATATTTCGGGTCTCAAAGTGCTGTATGTCAATGCCGCATTTACGCGCATTACGGGCTATTCGCCGGAGCAAATCGTGGGTAAGAGCCCGGCATTGCTGAAAGGTTTCAGTCCGGCCCGGAATGATTTCGACAGGCTGCAAGACGCCATTTACAGCATGGAAGCGCTCAAAGGCGCCACTTTGCGCTACGTAAGCGATCACGAGGAGTTTTTCATTAACTTGTCGCTACTGCCTGTCGCGGATGCGCGCGGCGTGCATACACACTGGATTGCGATCGGCCACGATGTGACCGACCGCCTGCGCTATATCGGCGAAATCGAAGAACGCAACCACAAATTACAGGAGATCGCCTGGATGCAGTCGCACGTGATACGTGCGCCGCTCGCAAGGCTGATGGGCCTGATAGACCTGATCCGTAACTACCAGCACTCCGACACCGAGAAGAATGAGCTGCTGGATCACGTTTTGACTTCGGCATACTCTCTTGATGAAATTATCCGTGATATCTCTTCGAAAACCGAACGCATTTAATCAAAGCCGAATTTTACGCCCAGCGAAAGGCTCACAATATCGTGGAGTTTCAGGAAGCTTTTGTTTTGTACGTAACTGATAATGAGCAGATCATAGGTGCCAAGTTCGTAATATAGCTCGAAAGACCGCTGCCGGTTGTTCAGCACCACGTTTCGCCCGACTTTTCCGCCGATGTAGGCACCGGGCCGGATAGCGGTGGCCCACCAGTAATAGCCCGAAGGATAATAGGAAGGCCACTTGGTGTCAAACTGCGGCCCGAAAGTATAACTCAGGTAAGTCCCGATCGAAAACGGCCTGATATAATAACTGTCGCGCAGCCCGATCCGCCAGGGCGAATAAGTTGTTTTGAGTGTGGTCGTTACCAGCGCGTCGCCACCATATTTCTGTGGTAAAAAACCTAAAAGCAGGTCGGTTTCGAGTGTTTTGTTCCGTGAAACATAACCGGGGCCGCCGGAAAGGAACCCGATATTTCCGGCGAACTGCAACTTCAGATGGTCGGGCAGGTACCAGGCGCGGCGCGGCCTGAGGCCGACTTCCTGCGCATTGCCGCGGATGCTGAGTAACAGGAGCAGTGATAGCAAATACTTTTTCATGGCTTAGAAATTGACCCGTTCAACACTGTAACCGCCTTTCCAGGTCGAGACGATCATGTAACCACGTGCACCCATGGAGGTAGTGAGGTGGTAATTCACGCCGTCGTCGTAAAACTGGCCTTCATAAAACCTGTGCTGATGGCCGTAAAGGGTGAATTTAACGGTCGGATCGTTCGCAAGGGCCTCAGTGTAGGGCTTTTCAAGGTTTTTGTCAAAATCGGCGTCGAATGGCGGGACGTGTCCAACTACAATCGTGTTCTGGTGCGCGGGGTTGTCGGCGAGCTGCGCTTTCAGTCAGGCTATATCGGGCACAGAGCCATCGAACGCATATTCGCGGGAGTTGGTATTGACGAAAATGAACCTGTCGCGCCCGAAACCGAAGGAATAGTTGAGCGGACCAAACATTTTGCGGTAGGTGGCCGAGCCGTTGGCGACAATATCATGGTTACCGATCACCGTCACATAGGGATATTTGAGGCGGGTCATGATCTCGTTCACCCATTTGAATTCCTGGGTAAGGCCAAAATCGGAGATGTCGCCCGCATGCAGCACGAAAGAGATGTTCTTTTGGCGGTTGGCGCTTTGGACAAAATCTTCACATTCGTCGTACCATCGTTGGCTGTCACCCATCAGAATAAACCGCGTGGTATCGGAAACGGGAAGCTGGCTGATTTTTGCAATGTTCTTGGCAGTAAGGTCCCTGTCCCGGTCAAGCAGCGTTTCCTCGTTGGGATTGTACTGAAAAAGGTCGTCACAGGAACTGACCAGGAAAGCTAATCCAAGACTGAGGCCCACAATGGGCCAGCGTAGCACATTTTTCAATTTGTTGATGATTTGATGAATAATAAGAGTGATCCCCAACCTGTGGGAACGTATCCATAAACCCCGAAAATCATTGTTTGATTCCTGTAAGAGCATTATATTTAGCCACGCGCCCAGGCACAATTTTTGCGTGGGATAGGTTCCTATCATTTATTTAAATTAAAAACCATTATGAAAATCAAGGACATAGTAGGAGTATTGGGACTCTTGCTGATCACATTGTCAGTATCGGCCCAGGTGGTGTCCAAAGACTCTATCAACATGCTGAAAGACCAGAAGCAAGTACTCGAAGTCAGCAAAAGGCTGAACGATCGAAAGCTTGAACTGGCCAAACTGGAAAATCAGGTCGCTCAGAAAACCGAAGATGTAGCGACTACCGCTGAGAAAGCCCGCAAATCTGCGGAAGAAAACAAAATAGCGGCCGAGAAGCTGGGCAATAACCCGCAGGATAAGAAAGATGCGCGGCGTGCGAGCAAAAGTGCGGGTTCGGCCAGCCGCGACGCCAAGCGCGCACGCAGGGCAGTCCAGAACCTTGAAAAGCTGAACAAGAACATCGAATCGTTAAAAAAGAAAATAGCCGACGATGAAGCCAAACTGGCCTCTCTGCAAGGACCGGGCGGCGGCGGCCGCTGATTAAATGTGACTCATTTTGAAGAAATTTGTACTTTTCAGTTGCAATGCGTGCCGGCCGGTGGTCGGCACGTTGTTTTTATGATGGTTTGGGAATCGTGAATGCCATTTAAAATGGTCAGCGGTTGACTTTAACGATCCCGTGAGTTACTTTTACCGCGGTGAGAAGGCTATTGCGAAATATCATTTTATTTATGGTTATCCTGGACACGACTTCGTTCTGTCAGGTGTACAAAATTCCTTTGCTTCTCAAACATTTCGCAGAGCACCAGTCGCTCAACCAGGAAATCACTTTTGCTGATTTCCTCTCCATGCATTACCTGGGACACGACCTGAACGACAACGATGACGACAAGGATATGCAATTGCCATTCAAAAAGGTAGAAGCGCACACGTCCAACTTCATCTTTGTTCCGAATACTCCCGTTTTCACATTCAAGAGGGTTTACCTGCCTGTCAAAGCCGAATATGGCCCTGCTGTGCCGCAAATCCATTACAGCACCGTCCTCGGCTCGCTCTTCCGTCCTCCGCGGGTATAAATACACCAGATCCGGGGCAACAGCGCCCTGTCATGTCCGTGCATGCTGCTCAGGTAGCGATGCGCGCATACGTGTATTTATTTTCCGACTAATATGCTGAACAGAATCATCCGGTTCTCCGTGGAGAACAAGCTGGTGATCGGGATATTTATGCTGCTGTGGGTTGCCTACGGTATCTATGAATTGACCCGGTTGCCCATTGATGCCGTTCCCGACATCACCAATAACCAGGTGCAGATTATCACCACCGCTCCGTCGCTCGGTACCGAAGACGTCGAGCGGCTCATTACCTTCCCGATCGAACAGGCCACGGCCAACATTCCCGGCCTTAAAGAAAGCAGAAGCATGTCGCGCTTCGGCCTTTCACTCGTTACCATCGTTTTTGATGACGAATCCGACATTTACTGGGCGCGTCAGCAGGTTACCGAGCGCCTTTCGCAGGTGGATATGCCCGAAACTGCCGGTAAGCCCGGGCTGGCGCCCGTTACGACCGGGCTTGGAGAGATTTATCAATACGTTGTCAAACCTAAAAAGGGTTATGAAAAGAAATACTCGCTGGCCGACCTGCGTACCACACAGGACTGGCTTATCCGCCGGCAATTGCTCGGTACACCCGGCGTTGCGGATGTTTCCACATTTGGCGGTGAGCTGAAACAATATGAAGTGGCCGTCGACCCGTCGGAGCTGAAAGCGATGGGACTTACCATTACCGACGTCCTCACGGCGCTTAGCCGCAACAACCAGAACACCGGCGGTGCTTACATTGAAAAGGGACCAACCGTGCTTTACATCCGCAGCCTAGGGCTGGCCGGATCGATCGAGGATATTAACCACATTGTGGTGGCTAACCGCGCCGGCGTGCCCGTGCTCGTGAGCCACGTGGCGCAGGTGCGGTTCGCGCCCGCGATACGCTATGGCGCGCTCACGATGGCTGGTTATGGAGAAGTGGCCGGAGGTATCGTGATGATGCTCAAAGGCGGCAACTCTTCGGAAGTGATCGGGAATGTGAAGGCGCGGATTGCGGAGATCAGCAAGACTTTGCCGGAAGGCCTCGAAATTGAGCCTTTTCTTGACCGCACCAAAATGGTGAACAATGCCATTGGCACCGTAGAGCATAACCTCCTCGAAGGGGCGGTGATCGTGGTAATTGTACTCGTGTTGTTTTTGGGAAATCTGAGGGCCGGTTTTATCGTGGCGTCGGTAATCCCGCTGTCGATGCTCTTTGCGGTGGCCATGATGAATCTGTTCGGGGTGAGCGGGAACCTGATGAGCCTCGGTGCACTGGATTTCGGGTTGATAGTCGATGGCGCGGTAATCATCGTCGAGGCAATCCTGCATCATGTACATACTTCCCCTAAATACGCGGGAATAGGCAGCCTTAACCAGCGGCAGATGAACGACGAAGTGTCGGGCTCGGCCAGCCGGATGATGAATGCGGCGGTGTTTGGCCAGATCATCATTCTCATTGTGTATTTACCGATTCTTTCACTGTCGGGCATTGAAGGCAAGATGTTCAAGCCCATGGCGCAGACGGTCGCATTCGCGATACTGGGTGCGTTCATATTGTCGCTTACCTATGTACCTATGATCAGCTCGCTGCTGATCAGCAAGAAAATCAGTCATACGCCCAACTGGTCCGACCGCGTCATGGACAAGATCGAGCGCGCGTATGGGCGGGTACTCGCGCGTGCACTGCGCTACAAGCGCGCGATGGTGGCGGGGGCGTTCGTGCTCTTCGGCGGTGCGGTGCTGGTTTTCAGTCAGATGGGAGGAGAATTTATCCCGCAGCTGGAAGAGGGAGATTTTGCTACTGAGACGCGCCTCTTGGTGGGGACTAACCTCAGCACCACTATTGACGCGATCAACCGCATTTCCGACCGGTTGAAAAAGGACTATCCGGAAGTGATTAAAGTGGTATCGCGTATCGGCAGCGCCGAAATTCCCACCGACCCGATGCCGATCGAAGGCGGGGATATGATCATTGTTTTAAAAGATAAATCGGAATGGACCAATGCGAAAACTTTCCCGGACCTGGCCACCAAAATGGCTGCTACGGCGCAGGAAGTCGTTCCGGGTGTAACAACCGGTTTTCAATATCCCGTACAAATGCGCTTCAACGAGCTTATGACCGGCGCGAAGCAGGATGTGGTTTGCAAAATATTCGGGGAAGATCTTAACAAGCTCGCGGCCTATGCGGAGCAGCTGGGCCAGATTGCACGGCGCGTGGAGGGCACTGCCGACTGGTACGTGGAGGAAGTAACGGGTATGCCGCAGATCGTGATCGATTTCAATCGCGCGGAGATCGCCAAATATGGTTTGAATATCGACGACCTCAACAAAACCATTAATGCGGCATTCGCGGGTGCCGCAGCCGGGCAGATCTACGAAGGTGAAAAGCGGTTCGACCTCGTGGTGCGCGTGGGCTCGGAAGGTCGTAAAAGCATTGCCGATGTGCAAGATCTGCTTGTATCGACGCCCGGTGGTTTGCAAATACCACTCAGTCAGGTGGCAGTAGTGCGTGAAATCGAGGGCCCGAACCAGATCCAGCGGGAAGACACGCGCCGGCGGATCATTGTCGGATTTAATGTGCGGGGGCGTGACGTGCAGTCGATTGTCGAGGAGTTGCAGCAAAAGGTCGAGGAGAAGATCAAGTTCGAGAGCGGCTATTCCGTCACCTATGGCGGCGCATTCGAAAACCTGCAACAGGCCAAGGCCCGGCTGGGAGTTGCGGTACCTGTGGCACTTTTGCTGATTTTCATGATGCTGTATTTCACATTCTCGTCGGTGAAGGACGGCGCGCTCATTTACACGGCCATTCCGCTATCGGCCATCGGCGGCGTGTTCGCGCTGGCTATGCGTGGTATGCCTTTCAGCATCTCGGCGGGTGTGGGCTTCATCGCCTTGTTTGGGGTAGCGGTGCTGAACGGAATCGTTTTGGTTTCGGAATTCAACCGGATCAAAAAGGAAGGCCACATTATCGATGCCTGGGAGCTGGTCATGACCGGCACGCGTAACCGGTTACGCCCGGTGCTGATGACGGCAGCCGTGGCATCGCTCGGTTTCCTGCCAATGGCGGTCAGCAATGGGGCCGGTGCCGAAGTGCAGCGTCCGCTGGCGACGGTGGTCATCGGCGGTTTGGTGACGGCTACGTTGCTCACATTGTTTGTCTTGCCCGCCTTGTATTTATTGTTTAATTCAAAAAACAAACCGGAGATGAAGCCACGCAGTGCCGCCGCTGTGATGGGGCTATTGCTGGTATTTACGAATATTGCGCAAGCTCAAAACAGCCCCGTGGGCCTGGATGATGCAGTGCAAAAAGCATTGGCGCACAACCGGAATATCAAGGGAAGTCGGTTGGGCGAACAAGCCGCGGATAAATTGCGAGGTAGTGCGTTTGATATCGCCAAAACGGGTATTAGCGCCGATTACGGCAGATTCAACAGCCCGAATAACGATATGCGCATCGGCATTAGCCAGACGATCGCGTTCCCTTCGGTGTACAGCAACCAGCGTAAGGCCCGCCAGGCGGATTACCTCGCGGCACAAGCCAGGACGAGACTCAGCGAGCAGGAAGTTCGGACGGGCGTGCGACAGGTATTTTATGAATACGCGGTATTGAAAGAGCGCGAAAAACTGCTGCTCTATGCCGATAGCATTTTCACTGGTTTTGAAAACAAATCCAATCTCCGGTTTGAACGTGGCGCTTCAAACGTTCTTGAAAAAACAGCAGCCAGCGCTCAGAAACAGCAGATCGCCAACCAGCTCAATCTCGTGCGGAACGATCTCAGTATGGTGCTCGAACGGTTCAATTTCTGGTTACAGGACTCTGTGGCACATACGCCGCAATGGACCTCTCCCCGCATTACCGCGCTGAATATGCCCGGCATCGGGGCAGTGCAGGATTTGCCGCAAATCGAGATCGGCAGGCAGCTTACACAGTCGGCGTACTTTCGTTACCGGACCGAGAAATCCAGAATGCTTCCTGAATTTTCGGCCGCTTACAACAACCAGAGCCTTCGCGGAACGCAGCTGCTCAACGGCCAGGAAGTGAACCTGACGGGAAAGGACCGCTTTGGTTACTACGGCCTGGGAGTGAATATCCCTATCTTTTTCAAAGCGCATGCCGCGCAGATCGCGGCCGCCCGCATCGAGTGGATGCGCGCACAAAACGACGCCGAGCTCACAGCTCACCGGTTACGCTCCGAATGGCGCAATGCGCAGGAGCAAGTCCGGAAGTTTGCCGAAAACCTTCGTTATTACGAGCAGCAAGGCCTGCCCAATGCCGAAACGATCATTACCGTCGCCGACCGCCAGTTTGTAGCCGGGGAAATCGACTACCTGCAATGGGTGATCCTCGCAGGGCAGTCCATTGCTATCAAAAGCGAATATGTGAATGCGCTGGGCAGCTATAATGAGGCGATGATCCAGTTACTCCATTTGAATAATCAATAAGACATCATGAAAACTTACATCTTAATATCGGCCGTGCTTTGGGCCGGCCTTTCTTGCAGTCCTAAGGGAGAACAGCAACCGGCCGACGTGCCGGCAGCGGATTCCGTAGCAGCGGCGGCTGGCGGACCGGCGATACGGTTAGTGTCATTCGATCCCCGGCAAATTCAGAATGTGGGGATTGAAGTGGGCAATCCGGTGTTGAAAAATATATCCGGAAAGCTGACACTGCAAGGCAAAATCGACGTGCCGCCGCAAAGTACTATCAGCTTGAGCTTTCCCCTGGGGGGCTACCTCAAATCCACCAAAATGCTCCCCGGAATGCGGGTCAGAAAAGGGCAGGTACTCGCGGAATTGGAGGACATGCAGTTTATCCAGCTCCAACAGGATTACCTCACGGCACGCGCCAGATTCGAGCTAGCCGAAAACGAATATGCACGGCAAAAAGACCTGAATCAAAGCAAGGCAGCCAGCGATAAAGTTTTCCAGCAGGCCAAGGCGGAAATGGAAACCGAACGAATCCTGATGAATGCGCTGGCCAGAAAACTGGAGGTGATCGGGATAGCACCCCAAAAGCTCAACCCGGATAATATTTCCAAAACCGTCCCCATTCTCTCGCCGATCAATGGATTTGTTTCAAAGGTGAATGTGAATGTGGGCAAATACACTGCGCCTACCGATATGCTTTTCGAGCTCGTTGATCCGAAGGATATTCATCTGGCACTGAGTGTGTTTGAGAAAGATTTGAATGCGCTTTCGGTAGGTCAGCAAGTGACCGCTTACGCCAATGCCGACCCTGCGAAGAAATTTACCGCAGAAATTATCCTGATTGGGAAAAGCCTGACTGATGACAGAATGGCAGAAGTGCATTGCCATTTCGACCAGTATAGCGCGTCGCTCGTGCCGGGGATGTTCATGAATGGCGAGGTATCGGTGGAGCGCAAGAAAGCATTGACGGTCCCGGAAGATGCGGTGGTTCGTTGGGAGAACAAGTCGTTCGTATTCATCGAACGCGGGTCGGGTAATTTCGAAATGGTCGAAATCGAGCCTGGGACGGTCAGGGACGGGTTTCAGCAAATCAACGGGGCGGGAATAGATGCCGGGTCGAAAGTGGTGATCCGCAATGCCTATTCACTGCTGATGAAGATGAAAAATACCGATGGTGAAGGATAACCGACCGATTGCTCAGATTTTATATGACATTAGCGGGTACAGGCACTATATTTTCATGTTCATTTGATGTACCGTCTGACGTACAGTCATTTGTACACGTTGAGTAAAGCGAAAACACCTCCCGGGGCTTCCTGGGAGGTGTTTTGTTTTTGCTACCATTTCTATTATTGAAGCACTACTTCGTCGGGAAAAGGGACTGGCTTGCCCGTCGTTTTGAAAGTAGGCCATTGCGCATTCCAGGCTTTGAGCTGTCGGGTAAGGAGCGTAGCCAGCTCTTTCACTTTCGACGGATTGGAGGCAGCCAGATCGTGCTCTTCACCGATATCATTGCGCAGGTTGTAAAGTTCCAGTTTTGCCCGCCGGTAATTATAGATCAGCTTCCAGTCGCCCTGCCTGAATGCACTGGCATAGTGGATATTAGGGCCTTCTGCTGCGATCCACCGATTGGGATGGTGCCATACGAGCCCTCGCTTCTCGTCCTTGAATGCAGGGTTTTTCAGGATCGGCAAAAATGTCTTTCCGTCGATTTTTTGTACGGTTTTAGCATTGCTGATGCCCGCGATATCGAGGATGGTGGGATAGAAATCCTCCACGATCACATACTGCTCGGCCACGGCACCTGCTTTGACAACTCCCGGCCACTTCACGAGCATCGGCTCGCGGATACCACCTTCATAAACAGATCCTTTACCTGCTTTCAAAGGCAAATTGTGCGTCCAAGCTTTTCCACCGCGTGCCGGTGTAGTGCTCAGGCCGCCGTTGTCGGACATAAAAAGCACCACCGTATTGTCCGAGATCTTCTTTTCGTCCAGGTAATGGAGCAGATCGCCGAGGCTCTTGTCCATACCTTCGATCAACGCTGCGTATTTGGCTTCGGTGCTGTCCAGGCCCGCCTGGAGGTATTTGTCCAGAAAACGCGAATCGGCGGTAAGCGGCACGTGTACCGCATAATGGGCGAGGTAGAGGAAGAAGGGCTTCCGGTCGGTTACCGGCTTTTCGATCGCCTTGAGGGCTTCGATAGTAATCGCATCGCTCAGGAAGGTGTCCGTGCCATGGTAGGATTCCAAACCGGGCACTGCATTGCGGTTGGGTTTTCCATTGGCGGGGCTGTCGTAATTAGCCCGGCCCGAATAGCTCGCAGGATGCCCGATCGAACTTCCAGCGATATTGATATCAAATCCTGCGTTGAGCGGATCGGCGCCGGGCGTTCCCTCGGAACCAAAATGCGCCTTGCCGCTGTGAACCGTGTAATAGCCATTGCGGCGTAATACTTCGGGCAATGCGGTGGCGTGAAAGGTGTGTTCGACGCCGGCAACCGGGCTGAAACCATTGATGTTCCAATCGACAGCATGAAGTACTGCGTCGGCGTAGTCGGTATTCTTGTTCTTGTCGGGCGAGGTCCAGTGCGTCACACGGGAATGCGCCGCATTCACACCGGTGATTAGGCTCACACGTGTAGGCGTACACACAGGCATTGCGTAGGCGTTCGTGAACTTCATGCCTTCGCGTGCGAGCCTTTCCATGTTGGGCGTGTGGTAGCGGCGGTTGAAGTCGGTGGGTTTGTTCCAGAACGGCACTGAGGTGTCCTGCCAGCCCATGTCGTCGACAAGGAAAACGATGATATTAGGCTTGTTTTTAGATGGAGATTGCCCCAGGGTGGGGAAGTTCAGGAGAAGCGCGGCCAGTGCGATCACACAGTACTGCCACGTGGCAAAACGGGGTTTCATTGGATTAAAGGGATCGGGGTAAGGAAATTAAGAATGCGGGAAGATCGGGAAATTTGATGTACAAAACCAATTGTTTAATGTCAGGAATGAATTTTTACCGTCCGCACTTTGAAGAGTCGTAACTTTAACCTTACTTTGTCTATAAAATAAGTAGACTAAATACTTATGTCGCAGACCTGTTACTGGAATGGAATTTTGGAGGCGAAAGACGTCAACTTCTATTTAACTGGAAACCATCATGATATTAGAAAAGACATTTCATCTGAGCGTGGGCCGGGAGGCCAAGATCATTGTGAAAGGGCAGGTAGCGCGTAATCGCAACGAAATTGTTATCGATTACGAATTTCTCATCCGGGAGAAACACGACACGGACTTTCGCGAGCCGATCGGGCCGAATCATCCCCAATACTGGAAACTCAAGAAGTCCACTCCGGAGCGTTCTCAACTGCTTCAACTCGAGTACAGCGGCATCTCCCGCAAGCAGATCCGGGAGGTCACCCGCGAGTTCAAACGCGCAGTAGGCCCGGGCTACACTTTCCGCTATCAAAATGAAATTGAAGAGCGCACCAAATATCTGAAAGGGATACGTGTAAGCGCATTGAGCCGCAGGATGCTTTCTGTGGCGTAGCCTTCTGATCATTTCTCAGTTATCAAACGGACAACGAGCCCGTTTGGGGTTGTACGGGCTTTATGGAATTGTTATTTTTGAGAAAAGCAATTTCAGAAAACTATGCAACACACTTTTCACTTAAAAACTACAAATTTGACACTAGGGTTTCTCCACATGATCAAAAAACTTTTTGGAGATAAAGAAATCAGGATTGTGGTGGAAGATATCCAGGTTTCGGATGTTTCCAGAGCTGAATTGTACCAATCAACATTGGAGTTAATTGACCTTTTCAAAGACGCGAAAATCGATCCCAATATCAATATTTCGGATATTGCAAATGAGGTGAATCTATGACATACTTCGACACCGATGTGTTGATTCATCTACTCATCCCGCAAGACATTGTAAAGCATAAACTTGCCAGAAGTGTATTCGATTGCGCTTTCGATGCCAAGAAGATATTGGTATCGTTTCTCGTGTTGCAGGAGGCCATCTTTGTGCTGTATCGACTGGGGCAGCCAACGCAGAAAATAGAAAAGGCAATATCCAAATTTCTGGAATACCAGCCGGTAGGTTACGATATGGCCGAAATGCAAAGGGCTATAGCATTGGGAAAGCAACTAGGCTTTCAGCATATCAACGACTGCCTCCACACCGCCATCGCCGAACGGCATTGTGATGAATTGTATACTTTTAATAAATCCGAATTCAAGAAGATTGCGCGACTTTCGAAATTGAAGGTGGTGGTTTTGGAATAATACAATTTCTACGCGCTTTTCGCATTACCTGTAACTACCGCCGCCTTCTGCCAAATGTAGTAATAGAACATCGCCCTGACAGGCTGCGACATCGTGCGCGTGCCATTTACCCAGGCGCTTACGTTGCTTTTATCGATACCGGTTTCGTCCACAATGTCCTTTACCTTGATGTCGTAGCTGTTCATTGCTTCGCGAATATACTCCGGCGTGACTTTTTCGGTCGGGTTCCCCTGATATGGAATCGCGGTTACCACAATTTCATAATCCGGAAAGAAGTGCAAAAACAGCTCCTTCGTACGAAGAATCAACCTTTCCTCGCTGGCATGGTTCTCATGGGGGGATTTGGTTTGAATGGTCTGTATTTCAAGCGTCCCTTCACGAACGGACAATACTTTAAAAGTAATTCTGGCGAACTTTCGGTGTTGCAAAGCGCCTATTTCAAGCTTCCTGATATTTTCGGCGGTAGTCAGATCCTTGATTAGATGTATGTTTTTAATAATAGTTTCCATAATCGAAGTTCTAATAGTATAATACGAGTGAACAGCTTAAATAGATTAAATGAGTATCACGTCGTCATTTTCAATGTGATATATCGCAATCTGCTCATTGGCTTTGCCTAATTCAATCGCCCGTTCGCGATTATGAATAATGTAGACAGCATCCCAGTAAAACAGCCCGTCGTCGTTCCAGCCTCCCATAATTCCGGTAGTATCCGATGCCATTTCAATCACCCTCCTTAATCCCTCGTCCCCAAAAGAGTTTTGTGTGTCCAGCATGGCGACGACATAACCTGACGTAACAAACTCACAATTAGGGAGCCTAATTGTAAATCCTAGTTCATTTTCAGCGGCGATTTCTTTGATTCTCCGAATGAGGGCTTCCATTATAGTGTGTGCCGATTATCGTCTGGCTGACTTTCTAAATCTGTATTAAAACTAATCAAATGTTTGTAAATAGCAAACATTTGATTAGTTTTTGTAATCAACACAAAAAGCCGCACCGCCATCGGCAGTGCGGCTTTTACCTTGTCCAATCACCATTTACTTTACAGGATGTTCGATAACGCTGGTGCCGAAGGATGGCTTGGCGTTGGGGAGGCCTTGGGTGAAGACCGTATATATTTTTCCTGCTTCCAGTTGCAGGCTGCCGGTTCCTACTTTTGCGGCGGTGGCAGCATCGAGGTAATCGACGTTAAGCGTACCGGCGTCGACGGTTTCAAAAGGGCCGAGCGACCAGGCGCTTAATGCTTCTCCTGATAATGCAGAGTTGGCGGCGCGACCGTAGGCGACCTGGTTGAAGAGCGTTTTTCCGTTTTGCACTACATTCAAGGTGCCGGCACCAGGTGAAAGATTGATGAACCTCAGCTTGGCCTTGCCGGAGGCCGGCGCTTTGAGATCGTCGTAAAAGAGAATCAGCGAATCGGCTTTGTTGTTGGCGGTCCGGGTGGCTATTACCGTGTGGTAGAAAGTCGCGATAGGCCCGTTGGGGCGGCCGGTTGCTGTGAATGTCGCCGAGTTGCCGAACTGGTAAGATGCTTTGTAGCTGGTATTGGTGCCTTCTGTGAAGTTGATCTGCACATTGCCGAACACGGTGGGCAAGTACTCCGAGGCTTTGTTAATGGCTACGGGCGTGGGCGTTACTTTGTCGGTGAAAGTCCAGAAATACAAGCCGGTATCGATCGGGCGTGCGTTTACGAAACTGATATAAGCGCTGAGCGGCGGGCGGTCGGCAGCGTCGATGTCGAGATAGCTGGTATCTTTGCAACCCGAGATGAGGAATATGGCCGGCATAATGCCGAGGAACTGAAAAGCCGGGCGGGCCAGTCGCTGGAGTGTTTTCATAGTATTAAAGTTTTGCGGTAATACGGATGAAGGGTTGGATACCGGCACTGCCGTTCTGAATGCCGATCACCGATGGATTGTTCAATGCGCTCAATTTCGGGTCGGAATAGTCGCCCAGTTCGTTGAAGAGGTTGTTGATCCCCAATGTGGCCTGAATGGACGTGGAAAGGGCGTAGGATACCGACACGTCCGCGACCCAGATCGGTTTCAGTTTTTGATAGAAATAATCGGGTTTAGGGAAAGTCGCATTCAATGCAGAGGCGTTGGTCACCGGGCCGAAATAGACGGCGCGTGCAAGGTAAGTCAGGCGGTTTTTCTTGAAAATACCTTGTAACGTGATCTTCTGGCCGGGAATCTGCGAGGTGACGCGTGCCTTTTCCCCGTCGTTGAAGATGATGTAACGATACGCTTCCAGTCCTTTCGGCGTATTCACCTTGGTTACTTCATTTTTGACAAAATTGGCCCCCAAAAGCAGGCTTAAGGTACCGCTGCGGAAAGGCGTGCGGTAGCTTCCGGTGACTTCGAGCCCCTTCGTGCGGGTACTGAAGGAGTTGTAAAAGAACTTGGCCTGGGTAGTGCCTGTCTGCACAAACAAAGTACGTACTTCGCTCGGCAGGTTGACATCTGTGGCCGAGAAATTGCCGGTATTACCCACGCGGTTGTTCACATCCACGAGATAGGCGTCGGCCGTGAGCTCGAAGTTGCGGAATGGCTGGGAGGTGAAACCGACGGTATAGCCTTTCGATTTTTCGGGTGTGAGCGTTGGGATGCCCAGGGCGCGGGTTGCGGCGCTCTGGTTGGAGGCGGTTACCTGGTCGATGGCACGGCCCTGCTGGAAACTGGTGGACGTTTCGGTGTAGTAATACTGGGCCAGGTCGGGGGCGCGGAAGCCGGTGTTGTGTGACGCGCGGATGCCCAGCCAGTCGGTAATGCTGTAACGGGTTGCGACTTTATAAGTCGTTACATTTTGTAGCCGGGAAAAACTTTCGAGCCGTACGGCGCCGGAGAGGAGCCACTTGCTGGTGATGTTAGCCTCGATATCGGCATAACCTGCGAGTACAGAACGGTTCACATTTACCTCGTTTTCAGGGCGGAATCCTGCGTGGATCTGGGAACCGGGCGACAATTCGTTCAGGCCGATGCTGCCTTCTTTGGTTTGATAAACAATACCCGTTGCCGTCGTATCGAGGCCGTAAACCGTCCGTAGGTCGGCTTTGGAATAGGAGGCTTCCTCGCCCGCGATAATCTGGTAAGTTTCCACGCGATACTGCGCCCCGAATGCGAGATTAATACCTTTCAGTGCCTTAGGAAAATAGCGGCTGATGTCGATGCTGCCGGTATTCTGGCTCGCATTGTAGCTGCCCGCATCGAAAGTAGTCGGCGTTTTCAGGCCCAGACTCGCATTGAGCGAGTTGGTAATCACATTCCCGAAGTCGTTTTTGCCATATACATTGGAAATATCGACGTCCCAGTCGCGGACCTTGCCTTTAATGCCCACCGCGAATGACTTGTCGGTAATGATGTTCTCCATCGCCGGCAGGAAGCCGTCGGGATAGAGGAACGAGTTGTTGCGTTCGGCCCAGCCAGGTAGCCGGTATACGGCGGTAAACTGCGAATTGCGGTGGCTGATTCCCCCGAATGCGTAAAGTTCCGCATTCGGGCGGATCGGAACGGCAGCGTTGAAGAAAAGCAACGCGTCCTTGGCCCTGTTGGAGCCGCCCCCGCGACGGTCGAAATGATGACGATCTATGCCGCGCGATGCCAGAATGGCCTCGTCGATCTCCTTCGTATAGATCGCATCGTAATTGCGGGTGTTGGCGCCGCCGCCGTAAATCGGACCGAGGTAAAGGCCGGCATCGTCCTTGCCGGGCAGGATGGAAATCGCTTGTGTGGCAAACTCGGCGGTAGTATTGAGGTAACCGCCGCTTTTGCCCAATGCGAAGCCGTAGTTGGCATTGGTACGGGTGGTTACGCCATCGCCACGGCGGCGCGAACTGGCAGTGGAGCTCAAAGTAAGCTGGTCGACGCTCTTGTTGAGCACGATATTGATCACGCCTGCGATGGCATCGGAGCCGTACTGTGCCGCCGCGCCGTCACGCAGGATTTCGACGCGCTCGATGGCTGCGGTCGGGATGGCATTCAGGTCGTAACCCGTAGCCCCGTTACCCAGCCCTCCCCAGTTGATATTGGAGCTTTTATGGCGCCGTTTGCCGTTGACGAGCACCAGCAACTGGTCCACGCCCAATCCACGCAGCTGCGAAAGGTTCAGTGCGGAGCCTGCATCGCCCGCGTTGGTACCGTTCACCGAGTGGAAAGACGGGGAAACATATTGTAAAAGCTGCGTTATACTAACCTGCGGAGCCGATTCCTGCAAAGGTTTCAAGTCTATAATATCCACCGGCACCGGCGAATCGATCTTCGTGCGGTTGGCATTTCGTGAGCCTACCACCTGCACCTCGCCGAGGGTGTGGGTGCTCGCGATGAGTGTCACATTATACTCGTTGGAATTGGTGATGGGCAATTCCCTGGCCGTAAAGCCGATGAAGGAGAAAATTAGTGTTTCACCTTTTACCAGCGATAACGTAAAACGACCGTCGGTATCGGTAATAGCCCCCTGGCGGGTGTTTTTAACGGCCACGTTTACGCCAGGGAGCGGGGCGCCGTCTTCTGCTCTCACCTGACCCGTGAGCGTGCGTTGCTGGGCCAGCAGGGGAGTAGATATTAAAAATATAAAAAGTAATAAATGTTTCATAAGTATTATATGTGATCGCCGATCCGGCGATGGCAGCAATGGCTTTCCGTCGGAGAGCCTGCAGTCCCGTCGGTCGCCATCCTGCACACCGTCGGATCGGGATATATTACATTTAATATATAGATTTTATAGACTAAAACAATTTTAAAAAAGAACATTTAGCTCCGCCAGACATCTGCCGGACAACAACGACGAGGCGTACAAGCGCTTTTCAACACGCAATGCTTTGAATGAAGTGATTTTGACATGGTTTGTTAATTTATGGTTCCGAAGAAGGTGGCGGCGGACAGCTTAATTGTAAGATGGCACAAAGGTAACGGCACGCGGCGCTGTTTATCAAAACTTTAAAAACATAATTCGGGCACGTTGCCACCAGATGCTGACCTCGCATTATATGTATGCGTGCACGAATTTGGTGGTACGAAAAACGAGTTTATTCTACTTAGTCTATGAAATTTATAGATGATTAGAAATCGCTGTTTTATATTTGCTGCATGATTCAACGGCCGGTCACAAACCACCACCGACCCGCCGAAGATCCGGGCCAGTCCTGCAAAATGCCCTGGATTGAAAATGAGTCCTTCATACCGGAACGCCCGTGGTGGAGGACGATTACCAGCTTTTTCTTTTACAAAAACCTAAAAATTTCCAGTTGTATGAAAATCAACAACCAGATGAAAGCCGTGGCATTGGCAGGAGCCACATTGTTCGGCAGTGCAGCATTTGCAGGCGATGGTCCCGATGCCAAAGCGCCCAAGCAAGGCATATGGCGCGGCGAGTTTGTGATCAGCGAGACACACATTCCGTTTAATTTTGAATACAATGCCAAAGACAAAGACCACCCGATCCTGACACTCCTGAACGGCACCCGCCGCGACGATTTCAAAGTCACCAGACTCGGTGCCGACTCAATTTTTGTGAAAATGAATACCTACGACGCCGCGCTTGTGGCGAAGGTGGAAACCGACGGCAAGATCACCGGCGAGTACCGCAGCCTGGTGCCGGGCTTCCGCGGCAATGCGCTGCCATTCTCGGCCGAATACGGCAAAAACTACCGCTTTGTAGAACAAGGCAAAGAGCGGCCTACGAAGCATAACCTTTCGGGCAAATGGGATTTACAGGTTTTCAGTAAAGCCAAAATGCCTGATAATGTGGCGCTCCTGAAACAGGAAGGCAACAAACTGACCGGCGTGGTGATGTCCACGGTAGGGGATAGCCGGGAGCTGGAAGGCGTCGTGGAAGGCGACGAATTTGTGCTGTCGCACTTCTCGGGCCCAAACCCGCGCGTGTACAAGGGCAAAGTCAACGAGGACGGCAGTATTACCGGTGTGATCAGCTCGGGGATTTATGACAATACCAAATTCGAAGGCAGCAAGAACGATAAGGCCGAGCTTCCGGATCCTTATAAACTGACTTATTTGAAAGAGGGCTACAAAAAGCTCGATTTTACATTGCCTGACCTGGACGGCAAGCAGGTTTCCCTCAGCGATGACAAGTATAAAGGCAAGGTGGTGATCGTGGAGATCATCGGCACCTGGTGCCCTAACTGTACCGACCAAACGTCGTTCCTCGCGCCGTGGTACCGTGCCAACAAGGATCGTGGGGTAGAAGCGATTGCCATTGGTTTCGAGCAGAAGGACGATCTCGAATATGCCAAATACACGCTTGGCACACTGAAAAAGAAATATGGCATTGAATATGATATTCTTTTCGGCGGTATCGCGGATAAGAAAGTAGCTTCCGACAAGCTGCCTGCGCTCAACCGTATGATGGCTTTCCCGACTACGATCCTGATCGACCGTAAAGGCGAAGTGCGCCAGATCCACACCGGCTATACCGGCGAGATTACTGGCAAATACTTTGAGGATTACGTGGCGAAATGGAATAAGGATTTGAATGAGCTCATCTCTGAGCCGGTGCCTTCGGGTGTTAGTTCTGCGGAGGTTGGTACGACCAAAAGCTCGAAATAGGATTTTCGGTATTGTGACAGTCGTTGTTGTTACACCCCTACGGGATTGCAGAAACGGATTGGACCACCATTTTCTACCCATGTTACGTGCCTGACGGCGCTGGTCTGTAAGACGTCGGATCGCGTTAGCGATGTAATATTGGCAGCCAATCGAATATCGACCGTTTGGTGAAATGCCGTCAGGTATGTAACAACAATGCTACGGACTTGCGCATCGTCACATGATGGCGCAACGATCGTACTCCTATACAACACGAAAATACTTGGACTAAATCGTGAGTTCAACAAACTAGGTACGTGGTGATTTGAGACAACTGCAAGGCCGGCCCGGCAAGGTGTCGTGTGCTTTGCAGTTGTTTGATATTGCTTTTTCAAAATGATATTCCTATGATTTACAGAATTCTAATACTGATGCTGTGCTCAGCAAGCAGCGTTTTTAGCCAGGATCTGAAAGACATTTCCCGATGGAAAGTGAGCCTCTCGAAAACAGGGGCCAAACCCGGTGAGCAGGTAGAAGTGGTATTTTCGGCGGATATTGACAAAAACTGGAAGCTCTACTCGTCCGATTTCAAGGGTGATGTCGGCCCGCTCCCTACGGAATTTGCGTTCAACGCCAGCAACGCCTACCAGCTCGTAGGCGAGATACAGGCAGTGAAGCCACTCAAAGCCGTGGACCCGACCTGGGACAAGGCTTATACCTACTTCACTGACAAAGCTGAGTTCCGGCAGACGATCAGGGTGACCAGCGCAGGCGGCAAAGTTTCCGGGACGATCAAAGGACTTTTGTGTTCCAACGAAGACGGCCTCTGCGTGCCTTTCAAGGAGTCCTTTGAAGTACATTGATTTAAATCCAAGTTTTCAAATGGGTATTACAAAATGGCTGGCAGCCGTGCTTTGCGGCGGCTCGCTGGCATTCGTGTCGTTGCAAACCAACGAGGCATCAGTGGAGTTGAATACAAAGGAGGAACTGGGGGAAAAGCTGTTTTCCGACCCGATCCTCTCGCGAGGGCGGGCGATCAGCTGTGCTTCGTGCCATATCCCACAGTTTGCGTTCGCGGATACCGCGGCTTTCAGCATTGGCGATAAAGGTACGCGACTGACGCGCAACAGTCCGGCGTTAACGAACCTTTCGGGCCGGATCGATTTCTTTTGGGATGGCCGTGCCGGTTCGCTCGAAGAGCAGGCACTCGGGCCGCTCGCAACGCGCGATGAAATGGACTTGCCGGTGGACCAAGCTGTGGAACGCCTGAAAAAGGATGATTTTTACAGCGCCGCATTTCAAAAGATATTCAAAACCGAGGTTAATGCTAAAAACCTGCTCAGCGCCATTGCGGCATTTGAACGAACGCTGGAAACCACCGATACGCCTTATGATCGCTACCTGGACGGGGATGTCAATGCGATGTCGGCGGCTGCCGTTCGGGGCAGGATGCTGTTTATAGGCAAAGCCAACTGCGCCACCTGTCATTCCGGCGAGGATTTCACCGCCGACCGATTCAAGAGCATCGGGTTGTTCAATGGCAAAGAGCTGAATGATCCCGGCCGTTTTAAAGTGACCGGAGACAGCTCGCATATCGGCCTTTTTAAAGTGCCCGGCCTGCGGAACGTGGCCGTTACAGCGCCGTACATGCACAATGCCATGTTTAAAACTTTGCGGGAGGTAGTACAGTACTACAATACACCCGACAAATTTGTACGCAGTCCCATTAATCGCGACCTCTCGCTCGGCAGCTCGCTGAATCTTTCCGATAACGAGGTCGACGACATCGTAGCCTTTCTCGAAGCCCTTACCGACGACCGTTTCAAGCGTAAATAACTTTGCCCGCATATTCTTCTCCCGCTCATGGGTAGAATTCCGCCATTCCTCCCTTATTTTGATAAACAACTTGCATTTACTAAACAGTGTTTATTATATTCACATTGTAATTACAAAAGCATGGCGATTAAGGAAAGAAAAGAGCGGGAAAAGCAGGAAATGAGGAACCTGATCATTGAGTCGGCGACTCAGCTGTTTTTGAAGCAAGGCTACGATAAGACGTCGATTCGCAGCATTGCCGATGATATTGAATATAGTCCCGCTACTATCTACCTGTATTTCAAGGATAAAGACGAAATTTTCTTTGTGATTCATGAAAACGCGTTTGAGATTCTAGAAAAGCACCTGCGCCAGAACGATGTGATTGCCGACCCATTCGAAAGACTGGCCGCTTTGGGCAAAACGTACATTGAATTCGGTTTGGAGAACCCTGATTACTATGATCTGATGTTCATCATGCGCGCGCCGATGGAGCAGATCAAGAATGAGGAAAAGTGGAAATCCGGTGAATGTGCGTTCGGTTATTTGTTGACGACGCTTTCGGCTTGTCTGGAAGAAAATAGGATCAGGCAGGGCGATTTGTATGTGACGGCGATCCAGGTGTGGTCGTTTGTGCACGGGTTGGTTTCACTCTACGTCAGAGAACGCATGTGCATCCTGATGATGCCGGACGACGCTACACGGGAAATACTGTATAACTCATTCGATTTATTTTTAGCCAATCTGAAAAAGTAAAAAATTTTGCCATTCACTAAACACTGTTTATAAACTAAACATTACTTAAAATGATGCGATTATTGAAACCCATGCCGCGGCATTGGCAGTACCTTCTTGTGCCTTTGCTGAGCCTTTTCGCACCCGTTCGAGGGCAGGACGCGCATTTGCAAGGGTATATAGATCACGGCCTGCGTAATAATCAGGGGCTCAAACAGCAGCGCTTTATTCTCGAACGGAACCTGTTCGCGCTGAGGGAAGCAAGGACGTTTTTTTACCCCGAGGTCAATTTCAGTACTTCTTACCTCGATTCACGCGGAGGAAGGAAGATCAGCATTCCCATCGGTGATTTGCTGAACCCGGTATATAATTCACTCAATGAACTCACCAACTCGTCGGCATTTCCCAAAGTGGAAAACGTGAGCCAGACGTTCAATCCGCGGAATTATTACGACGCCAAATTCCGCACCTCTCTTCCGCTTTACAATGCGGAGATTACCTACAATACGAAGATCCGCAAGGAGCAGATTCATTTGCAGCAGGCGGAGGTCGACGTTTACAAGAGAGAGTTGGTGAAGGAGATTAAGTTGGCCTACTACGCTTGCCAGCAGGCCGATGAGGCTGTGCGCATCCTGGAAAGTGCGGTTTCGCTGGCAAAAGAGAATTTGCGGTTCAATCAGGCATTGGTTAAAAACGATAAGGCAATCCGCACGGTCGTAACCCGCTCGGAAAATGAAGTGGTAGGCCTGGAAGCAAGGCTGGTGGACGCGCGGAATCAATCCATTAATGCGAAAGCTTATTTCAATTTTCTGCTGAATAATCCGTTGGAAACCAGCCTGGAAATAGGTAGGCCGAGCGAATCGGAGGTTCTCGCGGATACGGCCGTGGCGGGTAGGAGAGAGGAACTAGCGAAGTTGGAATCGCTTTCGAAAATCAACGCATTATCCGGCCAGCTGGCGCGCGCGGGGGCATTGCCGAAGCTCTCTACGTTCATAGACCTTGGTTCGCAGGGTGACTTTGTGAATTTCAACCGGGATACCCGCTATTACCTCTTTGGCGTGACGCTCGACTGGCGGGTTTTTGCCAACAACCGCACGCAATACAAAGTGAAACAGGCTGAATTGGAACAAAAAGCTACCGGTGAGCAGATCAGCCAGGTAGAGCAACAACTTCAACTTCAAAACAAAACAGCAGCTAATACTTTTCAGTCGGCAGTGCTTACTTACCGGGCTGCCAAAAGTCAGACCGCATTATCACAACAATATTACCAGGATCAGCAGAAACTCTACCGGGAAGGTCAGTTGCTGTACATTGAATTGCTCGATGCCCAGAACCGGCTGATCAACGACCAGCTTCAACAAAGTATTTCCTATTTGAATGTCCAAACCCGTGCGGCAGAGCTGGAACGGGCCCGGGCGAGCTACTTATTCTCAAACTGAATTTGACATGAAAGCTACAACACATCCCATCATATACGCCTACGTGCTCGCAACGGCGCTACTGACCGCCGCATGCAAGGAGGAAAAGAAACCGGAGCAGACCGACGACACGATTCCGGTAAAAGTCATTAGTTCAGCCGCATTGACCCAGGCGCAGGCCGTAGAAACATCCGGATTACTGGGCTCTGAAAATGAAGCGCGTTTATCGTTCAAGATCGGCGGTATTATCAAGGATATTCTGGTAAAAGAAGGCGATAAGGTACGCAAAGGGCAGCTTTTGGCAACGCTTAACACCACTGAAATAGCCGCGCAAATGGGCCAGGCCGAAGAAAACTTCCTGAAAGCGCAACGCGATGCCCGCCGTGTGCAGAACCTGTACCGCGACAGCGTGGCGACGAAAGAACAGCTGGAAAATACCCAAACGGCATTGGTACTCGCGGAAAAGCAGCTCGATATTGTCAAATTCAATTTGTCTCAAACCAGAATCTTCTCCACTGCCGACGGCGTAGTGATGCAGAAATTGCAGAATGCCGGCGAACAGGTGCAAGGTGGCACGCCCATTCTGCATATCAGCAGCACCAGCAGCAGCGACTGGGTCGTGAAATGCGGCCTTACGGATAAAGATTGGGCCAGGCTGAAAGGCGGCGAGAAAGCGGAGATTAATTTCGATGCATACTCCCAGACATTTACGGGCCATATAAAAACCCTCGCGCAGGTGAGCGACCCGGTCTCGGGGCTTTACCAGGCAGAAATCACACTTGATAAACCTGCTGCCAAGCTCGCCAGCGGCCTTTTTGCCAAGGTACATATTTACCCGAAAGAAAAGACCAGTATGGTTTCCGTTCCCGTCGACGCATTGATCGAAGGGGAAAACGACAGCGCATTCGTGTTCGTGGCCGAAGGCAACAGGGCGCAGAAGAAGCGCGTGAAGATCGCATTCCTGGATGGAGACAAGGCATTTATCCTCGCGGGTATTGATGCAGGTGCGCGGGTGATCCGCGAGGGATCGGCCTATCTGGCCGAAGGATCGGCGATTAAAGTAGTTCAGTAACCTGTTTCACCGCAAAGACCATGAAATTACCTGAATTTGCTGTCAAAAATTACCAGTTTACCCTGGTGATATTCCTGGGGGTGCTGGCGCTGGGGCTTTACTCGCTCTTCACCATGCCCCGAAGCGAGGACCCCGACATTCACCCGCCGCAATTTACAGTGGTGGTAGTATACCCCGGTGCTAACCCGAAAGATATGGAGCAACTGGTGGTGGACCCGATGGAAAAGAAGATCAACGAACTCGATGATATGAAGCACGTGATCACCGACATCCGCGATGGTTTGGCTGTGATGCAGGTGATATACAAATACAGTTCCGATCCGGACGATAAATACCAGGAAGTGGTTAGGGAGATCAATGCACTCCGCTCGCAACTTCCGGCCGACATTGCCGATATCCGCATCAACAAACAGATCCCGTCCGATGTAAGCATTTATCAATATGCACTCATCAGCGAGAACGCAACTTACACGCAGTTGAAGAAGTATTCGAAGGATTTCAAAGAGCGCCTCGAAAAGATCAAAACACTTAAAAAGGTAGAATACTCGGGCATTCCCGAACCACAGGTGAAAGTGAGCCTGAACTTGCAGAAGATCGCGCAACAGCGGCTGACCCAGGACCAGATCGTGGGCGCATTGCAGAGCGAGGGCGTGAACATTCCCGGCGGGAGCATCAGCATGGCTACCAAAAAGCTCAATATCAAAACGAGCGGCAGTTACCGCACGCTCGACGAGGTGGCCAATACCGTGGTGTCGCGTTCGGATGGAAAGATCGTGTATCTCAAAGACGTAGCTGATGTGAAAATGGGCTACGAAGACGAAACGCACATTACCCGTTTGAACGGCTTCCGGTGCAGCTTTGTGAATGTGAGCCAGAAGGAAGGCGAGAACATCATTTCAGTGCGCGACCAGGTGGAGCCGGTTGTAGCGGAATTTCAAAAGACATTGCCTCCGAATATAGAAATGATCAAGGTGTTCGATCAGGCCAGCAGTGTGGATACCCGGTTGTCGCATTTCGCACGGGATTTTGGGATAGCCATCTTACTTGTATTGCTCACATTGCTGCCGCTCGGCACGCGGGCGTCGCTGGTGGTGATGATCTCGATCCCGCTTTCGCTCGCGATCGGTCTCACGATGATGAACCTGCTCGGGTACAATATCAACCAGCTCAGCATTGTCGGGATGATTGTGGCCTTGGGTATCCTGGTGGACGACAGCATTGTGGTTGTGGAAAATATCGAGCGGTATTTGCGGATGGGTTACGGCAAGGTGCAGGCGGCCATTCAGGCGTCGTCACAAATCGGCCTTGCGGTGGTGGGTTGTACGATCTTGCTGATCTTCGCATTCCTCCCGCTCGTGTTCCTGCCCGAGGGCGCGGGCGACTTTATCCGCAGTTTACCGATGTCGGTGATCACCACGGTATTCGCTTCAATGCTTGTGTCGCTGACCGTGGTACCGTTCCTGTCAAGCGTAATATTGAAACCGCACGCTTCGGAAGAGGGTAACTGGCTGTTGCGCGGCATGAAAAAAGGCATTCACAAGACCTACGGGAGCGTGCTCGACCGTGCACTGCATTGGCCTAAAACGACATTGGCGATTGCCTGTTTGATATTCGCCGGTTCACTGGCATTGGTGCCGCTCATTGGCAACAGCCTTTTTCCGAAGTCGGAGAAGCCGATGTTTTTGATTGACATTGAAACGCCGCAGGGTACCAACCTCAAAAAGACGAACGAGATCGCGCGCTATGTGGAAGGCGTTCTCAAACAGGAACCGCTCATTACCTCCTTTGCTACAAACGTCGGCAAGGGGAATCCACGGGTATATTATAATGTAGTGCAGCGGAATGAGAGCGAAAACTTTGCCGAGATTTTTGTGCAGGTAGAGGGACTTGAAACTGAAGAAAAAGTGGAGGTAATCGAAAAGCTGCGCAAAAAGCTGGAACGCTATCCCGGTGCCGAGATCAAAGTGAAAGACTTTGAACAGGGCCCGTTGATCGAAGCGCCGCTGGCCTATCGTATCTATGGTGAAAACCTGGAAGACTTGCGCAAAACCGCCTTCCGCGTCGCCGACTTGCTAACCAAAACCGAAGGTACCATTTACGTCAACAATCCGTTGCTGGTACAACCGACCGACTTACGCATCAACATCAATAAACAGAAAGCCGGAACGCTGGGCATTTCCTCGGCCGACATCGATCGTACGGTGCGGCTGGGAGCTGCCGGGCTGAACGTGGCCACTTTCCGCGAAGATGTGGGTAAGGCGGATAGCTACAATATCAACGTGTCGGTGCCGCGTAACGCAGCCATTCAGGATTATAGTGTTTTTGATAAGCTGTATGTTACCTCGGCATCAGGCGCAAGCATTCCGTTGAAAAACATCGCGACCATTGAAATGGAGAGCTCGCCGAACCAGATCCGGCATTACGACAAAGACCGCTACGTGACCGTTTCGGCATTCGTAAAGCCCGGCTACAATGTGCAGAAAATGAACGATGCCATTACGGCGAAGCTCAACCAGTTTAAATTTGAAAAAGGCCAGCATTTCAAAGTGGCCGGCGAGAAAGAGAGCCAGGAAGAAAGTTTCGGCGGACTGGGATTGATCATACTCATTACCGTTTTCGGTTTCCTGGGGGTGTTGATACTGGAATTCAAAACCTTCAAAAGCATTCTCATAGTACTGTCGGTAATCCCGCTGGGAATCGTGGGTGGTCTGGCGATGCTCTTCCTGACAGGCGAGACGCTCTCATTCACAGCCACGATCGGCTTCATTGCATTGGTGGGTATTGAAGTGAAGAACTCGCTGCTGGTAGTCGATTTCACCAACCAGCTCCGCGAGCAGGGCAAGAGCATTGAAGAAGCCATTATCGAAGCCGGCGAAATCCGTTTCGTACCGATATTGCTCACTTCTATGACCGCGATCGGTGGATTGCTGCCGCTTGTGATCGAGTACAGTGCTTTGTATTCACCGCTGGCATTGGTACTGATCGGCGGGCTGATCAGCTCTACGTTGCTGTCGCGTCTGGTGACGCCGGTGATGTACAAGCTGTTGCCGCCGAAGGTTGAACAAAAGGCCGTTGTGGAAGAAACCGAGCTGGAAGCAGCCTATTAATAACTCGCCGCGCGGGTTTTTCGGGTGCGTTTTTTATTTTGCAGGAATCGAAATGTGAGCTATCATGAGGATTTCCTATCAGAATGAACCGCTTTTTCCCGGAAAACCCGCTCCGGTTTTTACGGGCCGGACGCTTTACAGCCATTATGAGCAGTCGGAAACTACTTTAATGCATGGTGTTCATTGGTTTGATTTTCAGACAAACGTGGGCCATACGTTAAATGTGAGCTACACGGCGAGTTTTTACAAAATGGTGCTGTGCATTGCCGGCGAATCGAGGTCGGTGCCGAGGCATTCGCGGGAATACGGTTTCCGGACCGGGCAGGCGCTGTTTTACCGGACGGAAGAGGAGCCCTACCAGGCTACGTTACCAGGTAACACGGGTTTTAAAGTGATTCACCTGCACCTTTCGGACACGCACGTGGCGATGCTGCAACGCGATGCGCCTGCTGTTTTCGAGAGAGAATTACAGGTAATAACCCTGTCTGAGGATTGCTCCCAGTCATTTTTACGGCTCAAAAACCTTTCGCGGGAAAGCCCCGGCTTGCTTAGCCTCTTTCAGGAGAAGCTCATCACCGAACAACTTTTCAACCTCGCGTCGCTCGCGCTCCCGCGTACCCCGCGCTCCCGTGGGCAAGCCATTTTAGAGGAGGCCGTCTGGCATATTCACCGCGCCGAGCGCTTTCTTACGATCGCCGAGCTTTCCCGGCTGACGGGTACCAACAGCTTTCGCCTGAAACAGCTTTTTCGCGAACAATTACGCACCTCTGTTTTCCAATATCAATGCGACCTCCGCCTCGAACGCGCCGCGAAATTGCTGTCGGAGACGAATTTGGATATTTCGGCCGTTGCTTTCCAATGCGGATATGAAAGCGCTGCCGCTTTTTCAAATGCTTTTGTAAGAAAATACAAGGTTCGGCCTGTGGTATTCAAAAACTCCCGTTTGCACAAATAGCGCTCCCTGACGCGCAAGTACCCCCGCGGTCGATGCCCCGACATTTGCTAAAAAATCAAAAAACTATGAAAGCAAATGTAATTACCGCCCACGGGCCGGCGCGCGAAGTGTTCGCGATGCAACAGGTGGCGGATCCGGTTCCAACCGCGAATGACCTCATTTTAAAAGTATTGACAACCAGCGTTAACCCGCTCGATTGCCGGATTCGTAACAAGGCTTCTGTTACCAGGCATTTCCCGCTTACGTTGGGTTTCGATGTTTGCGGCACCGTGGTCGAAATGGGCCCGGATGTGACGGGCTTCGAAATCGGGGATCGGGTAATCGGTTCACCGACGCCCTTTCGCAACGGTGCCAATGCGGAATACGTGGCTATCGATCATCGCTCATGCGCACTGGCAGGCACACTCGCGGATGCAACGGCCGCAGCCATACCTTTGGTAGGGATCACCGCTTATGAGGCATTGTTCGATCGGCTGCGGGTTCGGCCAGGCGAATGGGTCGTCATTCATGCCGGTGCCGGTGGCGTAGGGCACCTGGCCATTCAACTCGCCAGAAATGCCGGGTGCAGGATAATCACCACCGCAAGCCGCCCCGAATCCCTCGCTTTTTGTGCCGATGAGCTGGGAGCAGACCATGTGCTGAATTACAAAACGAATATCACCGATGCTGTTATGGACATTACCGGAGGCCAGGGAGCTGGTTTGATCATGGACAACGTCGGAGCGGATTGCTTCTCCCATAGCCTTAGCTACGTTTCGCATAACGGCCACATTTGCACGATATTACCGGTTGCCGTGGGCGAGCAGCAAGGTTATCAGCTATTGTTGAAGAACATCACGCTAAGCTATCAGTTTATGGGCGGCCGCCGGCGCCATAATGCCCCTGAGCAGGATAACCACCAGGGACAAGTATTGCAAAAGCTGGTAGAAATGGTGGAAGCCGGCCAGCTACGGCCGCACGTTTCAAAAATTTACGATTGGCACGACCTCGCTCAGGCGCATGAAGAAATGGAGCGAGGGCATGCAACAGGCAAGCTCGTGGTGCAGGTCACAAATTAACCAACACCCGCTTGCCGGAATTTTGCCGGGCAATGCCTTGTCGGGTAACCTTGTTGAGGGCCCGGCCAATTCCTTTCGTGAAACCTTCGCCGATTTCGGCATAGGCGAGATCTGTGTTTTCAATGATCAGTTTGTGGGCCAGTTCGTCGTAGCTCCATTTCATACCGGCCATTTTCTGGTCGCTGGTGGCGGTTTCCGAGATGGAGCTGCATGCATTCGCGTGGTTGGCAGGGGCGAGGCCCGCGTACCATTTCCAGAGTATGATTGCAGCTGCAAAAGCAACGATGAAGATGGCCTGGCGTTGCCCCTTACTGTTGTGGAGCGCGGCTGATACCGCTGAGGTCAAGTTGGTAGTAGATTTGAAGAGCATGGCTAACGGATTTAATTACAATTGAGTGTCGGGGATGACTACCCGCCCGGAGCTACCCGCCTGGGGCTACCCGCCAAAGGCCGGAAGCTATCTTGTCCGACAAATTTGTACTCGAAATCGTTGAAATGGGTACGAAAAATGTCTGATCTGGACTTTTTATTATTTAAAGCGTGCATTTCAAATCGTGAACCGTATTGCCTGCTTAACCCATTTTGGTGATAAAGGCCTTGATATTGTCGCGGTAACCACGAGTCCATTTCACTTTTTCACCGGTGGACAAATGGATGATGTACTCGCCGTTGAAGTACGTTTCGAGCTCAGAAATGAAGTTCATGTTGACGATGTTCGACCGTCCCACGCGGATCATGACCGACGGATCGAGACGGTTTTCGAGACTGCCGAGGCTTTCATAAACGGTGTAAACTTTCTTTTGGGCCGTGTATACGGATATGTAATTACCGTCGGCCGAGAAATGCGTGATATCGTCCGTTTTGACCAGGTACATTTTGCCGGCTTCTTTCACCAGCAACCGCTGCAAATAGTTCTCCTCCTTTTCTTTCTGGTCGCGCAGGAGGCTATTTACCAATTCCTCGATCCGCGGCTGCGACTTTTGACTAAGCCGCTCTTTCAACCGCCCGAGCGACTGGTGGAAGCGGATCTCGTCGAAAGGTTTCAGCAAATAGTCAATCGCATTCACCTCGAATGCACGCAGCGCATATTGGTCGAATGCGGTGGTGAACACGACGAACGGCTGGTGGTGCGGCCAGACCTCGCGCAGCACCTCGAATCCGTCGAGCTCGGGCATTTGAATATCCAGGAAAATGACGTCGGGGCGGTGTTGGAGTATTTTCACCACCGCTTCCGGGCCATTAGCGGCTTCGTCGGTGATTTCAATGGAGTGGTCGTGCTGTACAAATGTCCTGATTACGTCCCTGGCCAGCACTTCGTCGTCAATGATCAGACAGCGGTATTTCATAGTTTTTCGGGGTTATTGTTATTTGTTTCACAGCCGTCCGCGGTCGGTTGCCGGCGCTCAAAGAAGAGCGTTACCGATGTACCTGCACCCACCGGCTGGTCAAATTCCAGTCGGGCATTTGCGCCGTAGGCTTGTTGAAGCCTTAGTCGTGTGTTTTGTAAACCAAGTCCCATTCCTTTCGACGACTTCCGTGACGCAGCGCCAATGCCGTTATCGTAAACCGTTACCTGCATGCCCGAGGCACTCACAGCACTGGTAATGCGTATCAGCGCGTTGGTTTTGATGTCGGAAATACCGTGAGTAATGGAATTTTCTACGATCGGTTGCAGGATGAGTTGCGGCACCGGGTAAAGTTCCGACGCCGGGTCGATGTGGTATTCGACTTTCAGGCGGTCCTGAAAACGGATTTGTTGGATATCGAGGTATTGCCGGGTGAGTTGCAGTTCCTCCTGCAAGGGAATGAAATCGGCCGACTGGTTCACGAGCACCGCGCGCAGGAGGTCGCTCAGTGTGGTGATCATGAGCGTCGCTTTGCGGATGTCGTTTTTGACCATCAGACTTACCACGCTATGCAGCGTGTTGAAAAGGAAATGGGGGTTGAGTTGCATTTTGAGCGATTGCAACTGCGCATTCGCCAGTTGACCGCGCAGCTGCTCGTTGTGCAGCTCGGTCTCGAAGTTCTGCTGTTTTAGTTCCTGGTAGCGATAAATGTAGGATACCTTGTTGAAACCGACCACCAGCAGCAGGTATTGACCGAAACTCGCGGTATAGCCGATAAAAAATGAAAACAGGTAGTTTTCCAACGGCACCGATTTACCCACCGCACGGTACATGAGCGGGTTGGTAATGTAATAATGCAGGATGTTGATGAAGAGATTGAGAAAAGTAACGATCGCCAGATGCACCAGGATAGGTCTCAAAATAGAAGAACTTTCGCGAACCTTGAATGCGATCGGGACTTTGATGGCTGCATACAGCACCAACGGGCTCGTGGACCACCAGAAAAGACCGTCGAGCAGCCATATAAACATTTCGTGAGGCTGCATTACCACCCCTTCCTTCAAAAGCCACAGCATCATAAGCTGACCGAACGTTATCACCGCGAAAATGCCCCAATAACAGAAGGAATACCACCAGAACTGCCCGACAGACAGCGGGAGCCTGGATTGTTCCAACATACGTTTTAAAAAGGTCATGACAGGATGGATGATCGGAAAACCATAAGGAGGATTTCAGGGTAAATCTAACGGTCCGCGGCCTGGATGCAGCCCGTATTTACGCAAAGCGGGCGAATCATTATCCGAAATACATTGTAGCTGTCCGATCCGTTAGGGGGCGAAGGAAAGGGTTATGTGCTTATTTTTAGAAAAAATGTTAAAATTTTTGCTTTGAAATTTTGTTGTTTAATCGATTAAATCTACATTTGGATACACTGTTTCCTTATCGCCGATTAAAGTATCAGATATTAAAAACATAGGTGCTTAATATTTCCTCCTGCGACCGGACACAGTTCCGGTAAGCTATTTAAGTACCCGATACCATCACAGAACAACCTGACTAAGACAAGTATCACTCGACATTTGTTTAATAAGTTGCTTAATCGTTTAAACATAAAGATATAGTTCAAACATAGCTTGTATTCATTGCCATGTAGGCATAGGTTCCGTAGATGACATCCCATCGACGGCGGCGCGGACTCTTTTTTGCTTACGTATATATAATATCGTTCGGTCATGACGGCCGTACCCATTATTTTTTTGCTTATTCTATTCCTGGCCCTTGTGTCCGTAAGCAATTACGGTTTTCGCGTACGTTTTGCATAATTCCTATTCACCCTGAATTTTGACCCAATTAGATGTGATGAAGAAATGTTTTACGATGATCGTGCTGCTTGTGACACTGTACAGCGGCCCGGTTTTTGCCCAGGCAGGCCGAGTAACCGGCACCGTCACCGGCGAGAATAAGGAACCCTTGCCCGGTGTGAATATCCTGATCGGCGGTACGTCGCAGGGCACCGTGACCGATGCCGACGGAAAATATGCCCTGGATGCCCCAGCTAATGCGACACTCGTCTTTTCCTTTATAGGTTATGTAAGCCAAACGATTGCGGTAGGCGCGCGGTCGGCGATTGATGTGCAGCTAATGCAGGAATCGAAGAATCTGACGGAGGTGGTAGTAACGGCACTTGGTATTAAACGTGAGGCCAAAACGCTCGGTTATGCCACCGCTACGGTGAATGCGGACCAGATTTCTACTAATCGTACGCCTAACGTCATGAGCTCGTTACAGGGCAAAATGGCGGGTGTGAATATTACATCGTTATCGACTGGCCCCGGAGGAACGGCCAAGATCCGTATCCGCGGGCAATCGTCGTTCAGCGGGCAGAATAACCCGCTCATTGTCGTGAACGGCGTGCCGATCGATAACTCCAACTTCGCCGGCGGCGGGGATTACGGGCCGCGTGCGGCGAACAGTTCCGATGGAGGTGACGGTCTTTCCAGCATCAATCCGGACGACATCGAGTCGATGACCGTGCTGAAAGGTGCTACCGCCGCGGCGCTGTACGGCTCGCGGGCGAAGGACGGCGTGGTGATGATCACGACTAAAAACCGGGGCACGGGAAAAGGCATTGGCCTCGATTATAATATCAATTTTACAACCGATACGCCGCTGGATTTTACTGATTTTCAATACGAATACGGTCAGGGAGAAGGCGGCAAACGTCCTACGACCGAGAATCCGACCTCGGGCGTGTGGAGCTTCGGCGAGAAGTTCCAGCCAGGCATGACCCAAATCTTGTTCGACAACGAAACCTGGCCCTACGAGCCTGTACGTGGTAGTGTGAAGAAATTTTACCGCACGGGGACGAACATGACCAACACGATAACTGTTTCGAACAACGGCCCGAATGGCGGTTTCAGTTTGTCGCTGGCCAACAGCGATAACCGGGGCATTGTCGAGAATAACAAGTTCAATCGGAAGGTGGTAAACCTGGGTTTTACACAGAACATTTCCAAACGCCTTACCGCTTTCGGGAATATCAATTATTCCAAAGAGAAGAACACCAACCCGCCGCAGATCGACACTCAGGATTTCGCGACATCGACGGTCATTTTCACGTTGGCTAATTCCATGCCTTTCGAAGCATTGAAGCAAAATCAGACCAAACCGAACGGCGATGAATTCGTGTTTTCACGTTTCCTGGTGCGTAATAATCCCTATTATTCGCTCAGCCACCATTTCGAGAACATTGCCCGCGACCGACTGTTTGGTAATGTGGCTTTGAAATACCAGTTTACCGACTGGCTTTACCTGCAACTCCGCGGCGCTCAGGACTTTTACGTTCGCAACCAGGACTACAACATTCCCAACGGCTATGCACCGATCGCCAAAGCGCCGGTGGGTTATGTAAATGGCTCATTTACACAGGATGTGCGCCGCAATACCGAGCGCAACTTCGACTTTATTCTCGGTGGCAATCATAACTTCGGCAACATTGGCCTGGATGTGACATTGGGCGGTAACCAGCGCTACGCCCGGATGGATTACAACAGCGTTACGGTGCAGGATTTTGTTCAGCCCGGCTTGTACACGGTCATGAATGGGCGGGTTAAAAACCCGCTTTACCAGCTTTCCGAGAAGAAAATCAACTCGCTGTACGGCGCTGCCACCATTTCATGGAAGGAATTCATCTACTTGAATGTAACGGCCCGAAACGACTGGTTTTCAACGCTCGCGCCGCAGAACCGGAGTATCCTTTATCCGTCGGTAACGGGTAGCTTCATCTTCTCGCAGGCCTTCCCGAACCTGCCGGCCTGGATTTCGTTCGGCAAGCTGCGTGCGGCTTACGCGCAGGTGGGTTCCGACAATGTGAACCCGTATTCCAATGCATTGTATTATGCAGTAGATAACAACTCTTTCCCGAATCCGTCGGGCCAGGCCGTGCCGGTGGGCGGTGTCAACGCGTCTGTCGTTCCGAATAAAAACCTGCGCCCGCTCCGCATTAAGGAAGCCGAGGTGGGGCTGGAAATGAAGTTGTTCAACAACCTGCTCGGCTTTGATTTAACGTACTACCATAAAACCACAGACGATCAGATTCTTGCGGCGCAGATTTCGGACGCTTCTTCCTACACCGCGCAGCTGATCAATGTCGGCCGGAGCATGAACAAGGGTATCGAGCTGTTGCTGATGGGCTCCCCGGTGAAAACCAGGGACTTTACCTGGGACGTGAGCTTCAATGTGTCCTACAATACTTCCAAAGTACTGAAACTGGGCCTGGCAGAGAAAGACACCGTGATTACCGTCGGCGGTGGAGGTGGCCGGACCCTCAATATGGTGGTGGGCAAGCCGCTCGGCCAGCTCTACACATTCACATACCTGCGCGATGCGCAAGGCAGGCAGGTGTTCGACAAGAACAGCGGTATGCCTTTGAGAAACAATACATTGATGAATGTCGGAAATGCATTGCCCAGGTATTTTGGTGGTATTACCAATACATTTAATTACAAGGGTATTATGCTTTCGGCGCTTGTTGACTTTAAACTGGGCCATAAAATGATAGCGGGCCGGAACATCAATTACATGCGTCACGGGCTGTCGAAACGCACATTACCAGGTCGAGCCGAAGGCTATGTGATCGGGAACGGGGTGAACCCGGACGGCGAAGTGAACCAAACGAAAGCAGCCGTGCAGCCGTTCTACGAGTCCATTAACCCACTGGGGATCAACGAGGACTTTGTTCAGAATGCGGGTTTCTGGAAATTGCGCCAGCTGACATTGGGATATGACCTGGGCAAACTACTGCCTGAAAAAGCATTTGTGAAGGGCCTGCGCCTGAGTGCTGTTGCGAACAACGTGCTCGTGATCAAGAAATGGACGGAGAACATGGACCCTGAGGAAGTGCTGAACTCGTCGGATAATGCAACCGGCCTCGATTTCTGGCCCGGTTTGCCGCCCACGCGCAGCATCGGTTTCAATCTCAATGTAAAATTCTAACCGCCGAACCTATGAAAGCTACATTCAAATATATGCTGGCGCTCGCCTTGTCGCTGACGTTCATAACCGGTTGTGACCAAGGATTTGACGAGATCAACACCAACAAGGTCGACCCGACATCCCTGGCGCCTTCCCTGATCCTGAACAAGGCGATCATCGCCACGACTTACCTCGACGGCGTGTCGACGCTGGGTATGCTATGTTACAATTTTGGCATTGTGCAGCAGGTAATTACACCCTATGGAAGCTCGCTTTCCGGAGGAAATTACAACCAGCTGAACAACTCCAACTCGCCGCTGGTTTGGGTTAATTTTTACCGGAATGTGATCAAGCAGCTCGTAGCGGTTACCGAGGAAACCAAGGATGATCCGTTGAGCGCCGATGTCTACAACGCCGCACGGATCTGGAAAGCCTACGCATTCATGATCCTGACCGATACCTACGGCGATATTCCTTATTTCGGCGCAGGAAAAGGCTATATCAGCGAAGAAATCCGCCCGAAATATGATCCGCAGGAAGCCATTTACAAAGACATTCTGAAAGAGCTCGAAGAAGCGTCGGGCGCACTCGGTGCGTCGAAAGACCCCGTTACGACCGATATTCTTTATGGCGGCGATATCGCGCGCTGGAAAAAGCTGGGCTATTCGCTCATGCTGCGTGCCGGAATGCGGCTGACGAAAGTGGATCCGTCTACCGCCAAATCTTACGTGACAAAAGCCGTAGCCGGCGGTGTTTTTGAAAGCAATGCGGATAATTCGGTGATCCGGCACACTTCGCTTTACAATAATTTCATAGCCAATCACCTGGCGGCACGCGAAAAGACCAACTTCTATCTCGCTGCGCCATTTGTGAATTACCTCAAAGAAAACAACGACCCCCGCTTGCCTGTGTTCGCGGTCCGGTATGTGGGCGCGAAGGGTGGACCGGAACAGTCGTCCGATCGTGCCTCATCCGATCCGAAAGTGCAGATCGGGATGCCGATGGGTTATAACGACGTGACGATCAACAGCGTATTGGCCGAAAATGGCGTGGTAAGTTTATGGGATTTTACGCAGATTAACCTCACGACCGTTTTGAAGCTCGACGCGCCGGAATTTCACATTACCTACGCGCAGGTGCAGCTCCTGCTCGCGGAGGCGGCCGTGCGCGGGTGGGTGACGGGCAAGGCCGCGGATTATTATGCCAAAGGTATACGCGCCAACCTCGAACAAATGGCCCTATATGACTCCAAGGCGGCGATTAAGGAGGACGCAATTTTGACCTACCTGAAAGCGCACCCGCTCGATGAAGCCAGGGCTTTGGAGCAGATCAACACGCAATACTGGGTGGCGACATTTCTCGATGGCAACGAATCGTGGGCGAATTTCCGCCGTAGTGGCTTCCCTGCATTGAAAAAGAACCCTTATCCGGGTTCGGAGATCAAAGAAGATTTCATCCGCCGTATGCCGTACCCCGATAGCGAGATCGTCGTGAACTTACAGAACGTGAACGATGCCAACGCACGCCAGGGACCTAATGATTTGAATACCAGGATATGGTGGGATAAAAAGTAATAGCAGCAATTCTTAAACCTTTAACCTGAAATAGATGAAAGAGCACGGAATGAGTCGTCGGGACACGATGAAAGCATTGGGACTGAGCGGATCTGCGGGGATACTGGGCCTGTTTGGAAACATTTCTAACGCCCGAGCCGACCGTCGGATCGCCGAGCGTCGGATCGCCGAGCGTCGGACCGCCGACCGTCGGACCGTCGAAGCCGAAACACCACAGTATGCCAAAGGAATGAAACCGCTCACGATCAAAAGCGTTCGCGCCATTGCCACGGCACCGCAGGGTTCCAACCTCATTGTGGTAAAAGTCGAAACCTCCGAGCCGGGATTGTATGGGCTCGGTTGCGCCACCTTTACGCAGCGCGCTGAGGTAGTGCTGGTGGCGATCAACACTTATCTCAATGAGTTTTGCGTCGGAAGGGATGTGGACAATATCGAAGACATGTGGCACGCCGCGTATGTGAGCTCGTACTGGCGGAATGGGCCGGTGCTGAACAATGCATTGAGCGGCCTGGACCAGGCACTTTGGGATATCAAAGGCAAGCGCGCCGGAATGCCGTTGTACCAGTTGCTGGGTGGAAAAGTCCGTTTCGCCGTGCCGTGCTACACGCATGCGAACGGGCGTACACCCGAGGAAACAGTGGAGAGCGTGAAGAAGATCCAGGAGCAGGGCTATCGCTATATCCGCATTCAGCAGGGCGGGTATGGCGCAGTGGGCAGCACTACCAGGAAGCCGGATTTCAAAGAAGCGGGCTTCGGCGGGGCTGCGGACAACTATATGGACGAAAATGCCTACCTGAAAGCCATTCCCGTACTCTTCGAAACTGTGCGCAAGCAATGCGGCGAAGAGGTCGAATTGTTGCACGACATCCATGAGCGTGTGCAGCCAATGAATGCGATCAATATGATTAAAAAGCTCGAAGAGTTCCGGCCATTCTTCATTGAGGACCCATTTTCTCCCGAAAACATGAAATGGTTCAAGCTGCTGCGCCAGAGCACTACGGTCCCATTGGCGATGGGTGAGCTTTTTAATAATATCAATGAATTCCTCGAACCGATGGCTAACCAGTGGTTTGACTATATCCGCATTCACGTGTCGCAGATCGGCGGGGTAACGCCGGCCATGAAAGTGGCGCGGCTCGGAGAATGGTTTAATGTCAAGACAGCCTGGCATGGCCCAGGTGACGTGTCACCGGTAGGACATTCAGCCCATGCGCATATCGACCTGGCAGTCTGGAACTTCGGTATTCAGGAGGCGGTGCAGTTCAATGATAAAACGCTGGAAGTATTCTCCGGTTGCCCGACGATGAAGAACGGCTATATGTCGGTGAATGAGGTGCCGGGCATCGGCGTGGACATCGATGAAAAGGCCGCGGCCAAATTTCCAATCAGCACAAAATCGAACTGGCAAGTAAGAAAATTCGACGGTACGCTTATACGTCCATGAAAAAAGCATCGCTCAAAGATATTGCACAGCAAGCGGGCGTCTCCACAGCCCTGGTTTCCTATGTCCTCAATGGCAAGGAGAAAGAGACTCGGGTAGGAGAGGTTATTGCGCAGAAAATCAAGCAGATAGCAAAGGAGTTGAACTATCAACCCAACCACCTGGCCAAAAGCCTCCGGAGTGGCAAGACGTACACCATCGGGCTTATCATCGCCGACATTTCCAACCCTTTCTTTGCCAACATTGCGCGTGTGGTGGAGGATGAAGCTAAAAAGAACGGCTACACCGTCATCATCGGTAGCTGCGACGAGCACGCCGAGAAATCATGGGATTTGCTCAATGTGTTGATCAACCGACAGGTCGACGGCTTCATCATCGTGTCGTGTGAAGGCTCCGAAAGCCAGGTGCATTATCTCAAAGAGCGGAATATTCCATTCGTGTTGCTGGACCGCCATTTTCCCGAAATACAGACCGATTTCGTAGCGACCAACAACTATAAGGCCTCCTACGACGCCGGCGTTCACCTCATTCAAAGCGGCTATTCGAAGATCGGCATCATGGCTTACAAATCGAATATGTACCATATGGAGGAGCGTGTCCGCGGCTACAAGCATGCATTGCGCGATAACGATATCGAATTCCACGATTCGTGGCTGAAAGAAGTGCATTTCGAATCCATGGACAGCGAAGTGCGCACCGCCATCGATGAAATCCTGGCCTCCGGGCACCGGGTGGATGCGATGATTTTTGCGACTTATGGTTTGGCTATCAATGCATTGAAATACATTAATGAATTGCGCCTCAAAGTGCCGTCCGACCTGGCGATCGTCAGCTTCGGACAGGCGGAAGTTTTCGACCTGTACTATTGCCCGATCACCTACGTGCAGCAGCCTTTGGAATTGCTCGGCAAAACAGCCGTTGAGTATTTGTTGATGAAACTGAAAAACCCGGAGGAGGATGTGAAGCAGATATTGATGGGAGCCAAACTGATCGCCCGGGAGTCGTCGAAAGCTAAAACGGCGGCGGTTGGATAGGGGAGTCAGGTTTGGTCGTGTGTAGTCAGGTTTGGTCAAGAATGGTCATGGATAGTAGTAATGTGTGTTGGGGAAGTTGGGGTTTTTGGGGCTTGCAGAGAGGGTATCGAAAATCGGTGACTTGACCGGATGTTTGGACGATGGGCGCAGGAGACTCCTTCGGAGTCGTGGAAATGTGGACCTTGCTTGATTTGCTATAAACAGGGAGCCCCTCCCGGGGCAAGGTGGTAACCATAGTCCGACGCGGTAGCTGCTCCGGCGGACTATGGCAATGAATATCGAACAACGCGGCTCCGACGGAGCCTCCTGTTTATAGCAATCGCAATGAATATCGAATAATGCGGCTCCGGCGGAGCCTCCTCTTTTCTGGCAAAGATAAGAACATCGAATACCACGGCTCTTCTAACCCCGGTTCATTGCAGCGGAATGGAAAAACATGAAAACAACGAATTCAATCAACATACAACTCCTGACTACAAATGACATACCTGACTATTCCTGACCACAAATAACAATTCCTGACTATTTCCTGACCACACTTGACCACATCTGACAATTCCTGACCAAACGAAATACTAATGAGAAGACGAAATTTCATAAAAACAGCCTTCCTCGGCACCGCGGCCGTCGCCACCGGCTTTCCTTTGGTGAAGGCCGAAGCGGCGTCCAAAATGAAGATTACCAAAATCCGCTATTACGCAGCGCCGGGATACAACAAGCCGCTTTTCAACCAGGCCAGGGGTATTGTCGAAATCGAAACCGACGGCGGGATTATCGGCATCGGTGAGGGCGGCTCGAAGGATATGATCGAACAATGCGCGCAGATGATGATTGGGGAGGACCCGTTCCGCATCGAGCACATCTGGCAGAACGTGTACCGGGGGATGTTCTATCCGCCGGGGCGCGAGAAGCTGCACGCATTGGGGGCATTGGAAATGGCGCTTTGGGACATTAAAGGCAAGGCGCTGAATGTACCTGTGTACGAATTGCTCGGCGGAGCCACACGGGATTATGTGGAGTGCTATGCCACCGGTTTCCGTGCGTCAAAGGCCAAAACCGAAGAGGAACGGGCCAGGGACTGCATCGAGGCAGGCTTGCGGGCCTATCGCATCGGCCCGACGGGCGGTAATGGCGACCAGCCTTTCGATTTTTATGAAAATGTGAAAAAGACGATCGATTTCTGTAAAAGGATCGACGAAGCTGTGGGCGGCGGGGGGAAATGGGCTATCGACCTGCATACCCGCTTCGATATGACCGACGGCTTGAAGATCTGCACGGCGCTTGAATCGCTCGAACCCTATTTCGTAGAGGACATTATTCGATCGGAGAATCCATCAGTATACAAAACCGTGCGGTCCATGACCAAGGTGCCTATTGCCGTGGGGGAGCAGTTCGGCGACCGCTGGGATTGCAATGAGTTTATCGAAAACCGCTGGATCGATTATACCCGGTTTACATTGCCGAACACGGGCGGTATCAGTGAATTCAAAAAACTGGCCTCGATGTGCGAAACGCATTATGTAGGTATGATACCGCATTTCACAGGCCCATTGGCGACGGCTACGCTGGTGCATGTGCTCGGGTCTAGCAGCCCGGCGCGCGCGCTGATGGAGTTGGGCGGAGGCGAACCGGAGCGGCCGCCTTATTTCAATGAAGATTTTATCAATTTCAAAAATGGTAAGCTGTATCTCAATGACGCGCCCGGACTGGGAGTAAAATTTGATCCGAAAAAGGCGACTTTCATCATGGAGGTCAAAGAGAAAACCAAATTCCCGCACCCGATCCTGAAAAGTCCGGACGGGTCTATCCATAACTGGTAATCCTATGAAATCCAACCCAAAATCTACCACTTTATCGCGCCGGGCGGCTATACAATCCGTGCTGGGCGTTGCCGCGACGGGTACAATGCTGCTGCCCAAAACTTCGTATGCAGCCAGACCGGCGCCTTTTCAGGCGTATGGCAAAGTTAAGATCACCAAGCTGGAAACATTTTTGGTAAAGCCGCGCTGGATTTTCCTTAAAATCCACACCGATGCCGGTGTTGTAGGACTCGGTGAGCCATTGCTGGAAGGCCGCGCACTGACGATCCAAACTGCGATCAAGGAAGTGGAACCATACCTCGTCGGCAAAGACCCGCGTGCGGTGGTGCACCACTGGCAGGCTATTTACCGCCATGCATTCTATCGGGGCGGGCCGATTCTGACGAGCGCATTGAGCGGCATCGACCAGGCATTGTGGGATATCAAAGGCAAGCTCCTGGGCGTACCCGTGCATGAGCTCCTGGGCGGGCCCACCCGCGACCGTGTACGCATATATGGACGCGCATCCAACGCGGAGGACATGAAGAAGCGGAAAGCAGAAGGGTACACAATTATTAAAACCGGCGTCGCCAAGAAGAACCCGGCGAACATCGTCGAGAATCCGGCATTCATCAAATATGCTTCGGACAATTTTGCCTCATTGCGCGAGGCCGGCGGGCCAGAAATGGATATAGCCATCGACTTTCACGGCGCGGTACCGCAGCAGACTTCAAAGGTTTTGATTAAGGAATTAGAGCAATATCAGCCGTTTTTCGTAGAAGAGCCCTGCCAGGCTCAGAATGTCGATACGCTGGTGGATATTGCCCGGGGAACACATATTCCCATCGCGACGGGCGAGCGGATCTTCACCAAATGGGGCTTCCGCGAAATCCTGGAAAAAGGCGCAGCTAGCATTATCCAGCCCGATTTGTGCCACGCAGGCGGTATTACCGAGGGTAGGCTCATCGCCGGAATGGCCGAGGCCTATTACATTCCCATTGCCCCGCATAATCCGATGGGCCCGATTTCGCTCGCTACCGGCCTCCAACTTGCAGCCAGCGTTCCCAATTTCCTCGTGCAGGAGCAGGTCACGCTCGGCGAAGGCTACCTCAAAGAACCCTTTAAATTACAAAAGGACGGAACCGTGATGGTGCCTACCAAGCCCGGTCTGGGGGTAGAGCTCGACGAAGACGCTTTGAAAGACAAAATCGGCCACGATTGGAAGAACCCGGAAAGCTATAATGCGCTGGATGGTTCGGTGGTGGATTGGTAATATAGCCGTAACAATTGCCTGACTGACATTTGACATTCTGAAAGCTACCCGCTTCCGATTGAAAATCGGTAAGCGCAGAGTTACTCGTTCAAATGTTTATTAAAATAATATTATTTAACTTTTATATATAAATATATTTACCTAAAATCCATGAAAAAACTACTGAGTTTATGCTTGGTTCTCCTGGGCCTGGGCGGCGGAGGTTTGCTTGCCCAGAATGCCAGAGTGACCGGAAAAGTGACGGACCAGGACAATGCAGCGCTGCCCGGCGTGAGCATCCTGATCAGTGGTACCTCGCAAGGTACCGTGACCGACGGAGAGGGGAATTACGTGATCCAGGCGCCCGGGAACGGCACGCTGGTGTTTTCGTTTATCGGCTACGAAAGTCAGACGGTGGAGATCGGTAACCGTTCGGTAATCGACATTAAACTCGTACAGGGCTCCCGCAGTCTGGACGAACTGGTGGTGGTGGGCTACGGTACCCAGAAGAAAACCGATGTTACCGGCGCGCTTTCGGTGGTATCGACACGGGAATTTTCGCAGCAACCCATTACCCGCCTCGACCAGGTATTGCAAGGGCGCGCAGCTGGCGTGCAGGTGACACAGTCCAACGGCGCGCCCGGCGGTGATTCGAAAGTCCGCGTTCGGGGCGCCAACTCCGTACTTGGTAATAATGACCCGCTTTACGTGATCGATGGTTTTGTAGGGGCTAATTATAATTTGTTGAATCCCAATGATATCGAGTCGCTGCAGGTGCTGAAAGACGCGGCTTCAACGTCCATTTACGGAAGCCGGGGTGCCAACGGGGTAATTATTATCACGACCAAAAAGGGCAGTAAGGGCATCAAAGTGAGCTATGAAGGGCAGGGAAGCGTGTCGAATGTGATCAAGAAGTTCGATATTCTGCCTGCGGGCGAGTTTGCCGAGATCGTGAATGCACGTGCGGCTGCCACAGGCTCCAATGCGCCATTTACACAAGAGCAGATCGATGGCTTCAAGAAGAACGGCGGTACTGACTGGCAGGATCTCGTCTACCGCAGGGGAAGCGGCCAGCAGCACCAGGTGACGGTTTCGGGAGGGAGTGAGAAGACTTCTTTCCTGATCTCTGGCAACTATGTGAACCAGAAAGGGATCGTGAACAACAGCGGTTTCAAACGGTATGTTTTACGAACCAATCTCAGTACTCAAATCAATAAAAACCTCGCATTGCGGCTTAATTTGTCGGGTGCTAAAACCGCCAACCACAACACCGACGGCGGCGGTGCGCTGATAGAAGCATTGCAATGGGCGCCTACCACGCCGGCTTATGGCTCCGACGGTCAACCGACCTTTGCGGACCCTACCGGTTCCGTTTCCAGAAGCCCGCTGGATCATTTGTACGACAAATCCATCGACACGGAGCGTATGAATATCAACGCTATCGGCGGACTGACTTACCAACTGCCGATTAATGGCCTTTCGCTGGATCTGCAATATGCGATCAACTACCTCGATGCGCAGAACAAGAACTTCAACGGCAAGCGCCTTTCGAACAATAACCCGAATGCAACCCGCTACTCGTCAGACCAGGTTACTTTGCAGAATACCAATGCATTGAATTACACCCGTACATTCGGAAATCACTCGATTAATGCCGTGGCGGTATTGGAGACGCAACAGTTTACCGACAAGAACTTTACGGCAACGGCCAACGGCCTGCGTTTCCCGCAATTGGGCTATGATAACATCGGCGGCAACTCGGCTGCTACCGTTAGCTCGGGTTTCTCGAAATGGACGCTGCTTTCGTTGCTCGGGCGCGTGAATTATGCATTCAAAGACAAATACCTCGTAACCGCTGCTATCCGTCGTGATGGTTCCTCGAAATTCAGCAAGGATAACCGGAACTCTGTTTTCCCGTCGGTAGCATTAGGCTGGCGGCTTTCGGAAGAAGAGTTTATCAAAAATCTGAATGTATTTACCAACCTGAAACTCCGTGGAAGCTGGGGTAAAACCGGCAGCCAGGCTATTAACCCGTACGCGACATTGTCGCCCTACAACTCTACGCAGGTCGGTTTCAACAATACCGGCGTGACGGCCGGGGTGATCCAGGGGAACCAGGGCAACAGGAATTTGAAATGGGAGACAACCACGCAGACCGACGTCGGTATTGAAATGGAGATCCTGAATGGGCGGCTACATTTCGAGGCGGATTATTTTAACAAGAGCACGACCGATTTGCTGCTGAACGTGCAGCTACCCAACTATGCTGGCGGTGGAACACAGCCGCGCAACGTGGGCGAGATCAGAAACCGTGGGTTCGAGTTTGCGATTGGCGGCACACCTATCGAAAAAGGGAAATTCAGCTGGGAAACGAACCTGAATTTCTCAACCTTGAAAAACGAAGTGGTAAGCCTCGGCGGGTTGCCGCGGCTTGGAACGGGAACCGGTGCGGGCGGCGGGATGTCGATTACCAACGAGTTTATGCTTATGCCGGGCCAACCGCTGGGCTCTTACTGGGGCCTCAGATACCTTGGTACTTTCAAACCCAATGAAGCCGATATCGCTGCCAAGCAAGGCCGCGTACCAGGAGACCCTCATTATGAGGACGTGAACGGCGATAATGCCATCACTACCGATGATTTTCAGATAGTCGGGCATGCGTTCCCGAAACTGACCGGCGGTTGGAATAACACCTTTACCTATGGCGGGCTTACGCTGAATGTATTCTTCCAGGGCGCGTTCGGGGTGGACAAGCTGAATTATACCCGCGCGGGAGCGATGTCGGGTTCTGGTGAAGCGCGCCAATTCCTGCTCACGGAAATCCGCGACTACTATCGCGAAGGCAATACGGATTCGGATATTCCGGCATTTACCAAAACTTATCAGCCATTTACACAATCAAGCCGGTTTGTAGAAAATGGAAGTTTCGTAAGGTTGAAAAACGTGAGCCTGGCTTACAATGTGCCGTCGTCGGTTTTCAGGGACAAGGCCAACATCCGCATTTTCGCGAGCGCTACCAACCTGTTTACGATCACCAAATATACCGGCCCCGATCCCGAAACCAGCAACGTGGGATCCAGTACCGACACCGCCATCGGCATCGACCGCGGTTCGTATCCGAATGCCAAGGTGTATACGGTTGGGTTGACGCTCGGGTTTTAGGGCTTTAGGCCTTGGGCTGTAGGCAGTAAGCTATATGCTGTAAGCAAGCTATAAGCTATAAGCCTTAGGCAACAAGCTCTGATTCTCTGCATGTGGTTTAAATAGAAATTCAAACACCTGCTGTCGCGAAACGCACAGCTTACAGCTTAAAGCATATAGCTTAAAGCATAAAATTTTTACCAATGAAAAAACTAACCATACTTCTTTTAAGCGGCCTGCTTCTGACGGGAGCCGGTTGCAGCGATTATCTGGATGAAGATACGACCGGACTGTTGTACGGACCTAATGTGCTTTCGACGCAGGATGGTCTCGAATCTGCATTGACCGGAGCGTACAAGGGCCTTGCCAACCAGTGGACTTACGGCTTTTTACACCCGTCGGCTAATGCAGCCGTGCTCGGGGCGGATGATGTTACGACGCACCCGGCCAGTAACAAGGCCGACTGGCGGGAGTTCGACCAGTTCAATGTGTCGACTACCAATCAGCGCTCGAATGCCGTTTATAATGGCTGTTACAAGGCCATTCAGGGAGCGAACAATGTGATTAACAACTATCAGAAAACAGTGGGTACCAAGGCGACGATTGATATTATCGTAGGAGAGGCGCATTTTATCCGCGCGTTTTCGTATTACTGGCTGACCCGCTTCTGGGGTAATATTCCGTTGATCATGGCTGGTGAGTATTCCGATGATTTGCTGACCGTTAAAAAATCGACGCCGCAGGAAGTCTATGACCTGATCGTAGCAGACTTGAAAGTGGCGGAAACCAATTTGCCGAATGCGAAACGCGATCCGGGGCGGCCCAACAAGGGCTCAGCCAAAGCGTTCCTCGCGGACGTATACCTGACCATGGCGGGCTGGCCTTTGAAACAAACCGATAAATATGACCTGGCAGCAGCCAAGGCCAAAGAGGTGATCGATAATGCGGCCACCTACGGCTTCGAGTTGCTGCCGACTTTCGCGGCGGTTTTTGAGAATGATCCTGCGTCGTCCGGAACGAAGGAGGCCGTATTTCAGATCAGCGGCTACCTTGGCGGAAGCGGCACGGCGAATGCCACCTATGGTAATACGACCATGCCTGGTGAGGAAGGCGGCTGGGACGATATGTTTGCAGAGCTGAATTTCTTCCGTGATTTTCCGGCGGGGCCACGTAAGGATGCTACTTTCCGTACGGAATTTGGGCTCGGTGCTACGAAAATCCCCTGGCAGAATAGTTTGACCAAACATCCCTATTATCAGAAATGGTATATCAAAGGCAATATCGTCACGTCGAGCATATCCCTGCCGTCGGTGATGATGCGTTATCCCCACGTGCTGACGATTTACGCCGAAGCCAAGGCGCGCGGAACCGGCGGCCCTGACCAGGCGGCCTACGACGCATTGAACAAGGTACGTTTGCGCGGACGTGCAGCTGGAACCAAACCATTGTCGCCCGGTGATGGCCTGACGGCAGCACAGTTCGCCGACGAGGTCGTGCAGGAACGCGCGTGGGAGTTCGCATGCGAGCGCACGCGCTGGTTTGATCTCGTGCGCCTCGAAAAGGTGGAGGAAGCCAACGCCAGGAAAAGCGCCGACGATTTGCAGCCTATTAAACCGATTGTGAAGGCGAATTATTGGTTCCCGTTACCTTATACGGACACGTCCATTAATCCGAATTTGAATCAGTAAGTGGGTAAAGTGCTGTTATTGTTGTTGCATCCCTACGGGATTTTGAGGTGATGTTGAATCGGTTTTGCGACCCATATTACGTGCCTGGCGGCACTGTTCGGTAAAATTCCAAGTCGCGTTAGCGACGTAATATGGGTAGCATAAAACGCGATTTCGATCAACCAGACAATCTCGTAGGCATGCAACGACAATAGTCAGAGCACAACCATAACATCCGGGCCGTTTTTAAAATACAAATTCCTAAATAAACCCTATGACGATCCGCTTTCCGATCACATGTTCAATACTTCTTGCAGCAACATTCTGCGCATTGGCACCAGCCATCCCTGACGATCCCAGAAACGCCGACTGGCCGGTGTATGGCGGCAATAATGCCGGTAACCGTTATTCTGCATTGACCCAGATCAACAAGGATAATGTAAAGAACCTAAAACCGGCCTGGACATACGACACCGGAGAAAACAAGCCCGGTGAGCGGGGTATGGATATCCAATGCCAGCCTATCGTGATCGATGGCGTAATGTATGGTACCACGCCGCGGTTGAAAATATTTGCCGTCGACGCGGCCACGGGGAAGGAGCTTTGGAAGTTCGATCCTTTTGAAGGAAAGCGGCCGCGGTTCCATCCGATGCGCGGCGTGGTTTATTGGTCTGAGGGAAGCGATAAACGCATTTTATTCACTGCAGGGGCCTCATTGTTTGCCTTGAATGCCGAAACGGGGAAACTGGTTGAGAGCTTTGGCAAAAACGGTGAGGTAGATTTTCATGACGGGCTGGGCGATGCCGCTACTTATGGGTACGATCCCTATCAGTTCAATATCCGGAACACTACTCCCGGGGTGATCTTTAAGAATCTGCTCATTACCGGTTCGTCGGTTTCGGAAGGTGGCGACGCATTACCGGGGCATATCCGCGCATTCGATGTCCGGACGGGTAAAGTGGCGTGGGTATTCCGCACAATTCCGCTGCCGGGAGAATATGGCTACGAAACCTGGTCGAAAGACTCTTACAAGAAACTGGGCGGCGCCAATTGCTGGGCAGGCATGGTGATCGATGACAAGCAGGGAATGGTATTTCTCGGAACGGGCTCACCGTCGGTGGACTTTTACGGGGGGGCCAGGAAGGGCAGCAATCTTTTTGCCAACTGCGTGATTGCCCTCAATGCAGCCACCGGCAAGCGCGTGTGGCATTTCCAAACCGTTCATCACGACCTTTGGGACAGGGATATTCCGTGCCCGCCCAATCTGATCAGGGTCAGAAGGAATGGTAAAATGGTCGATGCTGTGGCGCAGGCGACCAAGGATGGTTACGTTTTCCTGTTCGATCGCGATACGGGTAAGCCGCTTTTCCCCGTGAAGGAGGTGGCAGTACCGAACGCGAAGCCGCTGCCAGGCGAGGAGCCCTGGCCGACGCAGCCAGCGCCGGTCAAACCAGCACCATTTGCCAACCAGACATTGACCGAAGCCGACATCACCATACGCACGCCCGAGGCGCATGCGTATGTGCTCGACCGCTTCCGCACCAGCAACAGAGGCCCCAAAAACCAGCCTCCCGATCTGTCGGGCGGGCTGCTGTACGGCATCGGGGGTGGCGCGGAGTGGGGTGGTACGGCGGCTGATCCGGAAGGGGTCATGTATGTTAATGGGAATAATATGCTTTGGTGGCTCAAAATGCGGGATGCGCGGGATGCACAGAGCGGTCAGAAAAGTCAGGGATGGTCAAGAGGTCAGGTATTGTTCAATACAAATTGTGCGGTTTGCCATGCTACTGATTCCCAAACAGCGACAGCTTCCGCAACTACCCAGGCTTACCCTGTTTTAAAGGACATTGGCCAACGCATGAACCGCGAGCAGATTGCTACGTTGCTCGAAACCGGGCGCGGGAGAATGCCGTCTTTCCAGCATATTTCGAAGGAGGACCGCGCATCGATTTTGGATTTCCTTTTAAAAACAGAATCCAAACCCTCTACGAACGACATTCATGCCCAAATAGCGACCGCCGGGCCGAAAAGCAATGCCCATTTCCCGTACCAGCCGCCTTATGTCAACAATGGCAACGTCCAGTTCCGGGATCAGGAAAACTACCCGGCCATTAAGCCGCCCTGGGGCACGTTGAACGCTATCAATATGAACACGGGTGAATACCTCTGGAAAGTGACGCTCGGCGAATACCCTGAGCTGACGAAACAGGGCATTCTCCCAACCGGCACCGAAAACCACGGTGGCCCGCTGGTGACCGCCGGAGGCCTGCTCTTCATAGCAGCCACCTACGACGAGAAACTAAGGGCATTCGATACCAAAACGGGCAAGGTTGTCTGGGAATATCAGCTCCCGGCCGGCGGTTTTGCCACGCCCGTTACCTATATGGTGGATGGAAAGCAATATATTGCAATCGCAGCGGGAGGCACCAGATACGGTCTGAAACCCGGAGGGAATTACATCGCATTTGCATTGCCCTAATAATCTTTTCCTTGTTCCGTCGACTGAAGTCGACGGCCAGAGAAGTCGAGGACCAAAGAAGTCGACGGCCAAGTGCCGAAGGCACGTACATTTCATAACCCGGGGTTTCAATCCCGGTACCTAACAAAGAAACCATGAGTAAACACCTGCTAAGTTGTGACTGGGGAACGTCCTCGTTTCGGTTGAGGCTGGTCAATGTGACGGATCACGATGTGGTAGGCGAGGTGACGTCCGCGAATGGGATTGGTGCGGTTTACAATGCCTGGCAGGAAGCAAATGCGGATGGCTCGGTTGCGCGCGCAGACTATTACCTTTCGATCATCGCAACGCAGATCACCGCATTGCACAAGCAGACGGGTATAGACCTGGCGGGAGTGCCGATCGTGGTGTCGGGCATGGCCTCGTCGTCGATCGGAATGGAGGAATTGCCGTATGCGCGGCTGCCGTTTGCATTGGATGGGGCTCATTTGGGAATGAGGCACTACGAAGGTTATGCGGGTTTTCCGCACGAAGTCACATTGATCTCAGGCGTGCGCAGCGATCACGACGTAATGCGCGGCGAAGAAACGCAGCTGATAGGCCTGGGGGCGGCGATGGATCTTTCCGGCCGGGATGCGATATTCATTTTCCCAGGCACGCATTCCAAGCATATGTTCGTGCGAGATGGCCGGTTAATTGATTTCAAGACTTTTATGACCGGTGAAGTGTTCAATCTGATGGCCAATCAAAGCATTCTGAAAGACTCCATCGATCAATACTTCCAATCCGATTTCAACGAAGGAGCCGCTGCTGCATTCCGGTCTGGCATACGCGAATCGGGATCGGGAAATATTTTAAATGCATTATTTACAGTAAGAACCAACCAACTTTTTGATTTATTAAATAAGCGGGAAAACGGCATGTTTCTGAGCGGGCTGTTGATCGGCTATGAAATCCGCGACCTGACGAAGGAGACAAGTGCGCACCTGGTGCTTTGCGGTGGAAACAACCTGTACCAGTTGTACAAGGCTGCCATTGAAACATTGGGGCTGGCCGGCAGGGCGACCGTCATCCCGTCGGAGATCGTAGACCGTGCCGCTACCACCGGACATATCCGGATTTTTGAGAACCAACATTTAACATTGAATAAAACAAATTTATGAGTGAGCGTACATTTTCGTGGGAGTTGTTCAATAAAGCACCGCTGGTCGGTATTATCCGTAACGTGTCGCCGGAGGACGTCAAGCGTATCTTGCCCATTTACCGGGAAGCGGGCCTTACCACCGTCGAAATTACGATGAATACACCTGGTGCGACGGATATGATCCGCTATGCACTGGAAAACGAGCATTACGGTCTGAACATCGGTGCCGGAACGGTGTGTACCAAAGACGACCTGAACGCGGCGCTGGATGCGGGCGCGCAGTTTATCGTGACGCCGGTTTTAAGTAAAAAGGTGATCAAATCCTCTGTCAGAAAGGGCGTTCCGGTGTTCCCGGGGGCTTATACCCCCACTGAAATCTTCCAGGCGTGGTCGTGGGGTGCGTCGATGGTGAAAATCTATCCCGCTACGGCATTGGGCCCCGGCTACATTAAGGACGTCAAAGCTCCCATGAACCAGCTGAAACTCCTGCCTACCGGCGGCGTGAGCCTTGAAAACATGGAAGCCTTCCTGAAAGCAGGTGCCAACGGGCTGGGCATTGGCGGACAGCTCTTTGATAAAAAATTGATCCAGGACAAAAACTGGGACGGACTGAAAGCACATTTCGTTCAATTCGTACAAAAACTCGCTTAACAAATGGGTAAAATCAGGAATTACCGCTGGATCATCGTGGTCCTGCTCTTTCTCGCCACGACCATTAATTACCTCGACAGGCAGATCATCGGTTTGCTGAAACCCATTCTGGAAAAGGAGTTCGTTTGGACGGAAACCGATTTCGCGCGTATTGTGATGGCCTTCACTGCCGCCTACGCGGTCGGTCTGCTCGTTTTCGGCTGGCTGATCGACAGAATCGGCACCAAAGCGGGGTATTCGTTTACCATCATTTTCTGGAGTGTCGCGGGGATGCTCCATGCGGTCGCGCGCCGCGCGTTCGGGTTCGGGGTAGCGCGTGTGGGACTGGGGTTAGGAGAGGCTGGTAATTATCCTGCGGCAGTCAAGACAGTGGCCGAATGGTTCCCGAAAAAGGAACGGGCTTTGGCAACCGGCCTTTTCAATGCCGGTACCAGCGTCGGCGTCGTGGTTGCCTTGATACTTGTTCCGTGGATTCTCAGCCATTATGGCTGGCAGGAAGTGTTCTGGATCACGGGCGCGCTGGGTTTTGTATGGCTGGTATTCTGGCTGATTTTTTATGATATACCCGTCAAACAGAAGCGATTAAGTGCCGATGAGCTGCATTACATCCTGAGCGGACAGGAGCAGGACGAAAACGAAGCCGAGAAGCAGCCTGTTAAATGGATTAAACTATTCACCTTCCCGCAAACCTGGGCCTACATTACCGGAAAAGGGCTCATCGACCCGATTTACTGGTTTTTCCTGTTCTGGCTGCCTTCCTATTTTGCTTCCACATTTAACCTGGATCTCAAAAAACCGAGTTTCGAACTCATGCTGATCTACACCGCAACGACCGTCGGGAGCATTGGCGGAGGTTATTTGTCGTCCTGGCTTATCAAACGGGGCTGGCCGACGCTCAAAGCGCGCAAGACGGTTTTGCTGGGGCTGGCATTTTGCGAATTGTCGGTGATACTGATTCAGTTTTCCAGCGGCGTCTGGATGGCCGTCGGACTCATTAGTTTGGCAGTGGCATTACACCAGGCCTGGGCGACGAATGTTTTCACGCTACCGTCCGATCTTTTTCCAAAACAAGCTGTTAGCTCGGTCGTAGGCATTGGTGGTATGGCCGGAGCTGTGGGCGGCATCCTTTTCCCGATCCTGATCGGCAGCCTGCTCGACAGCTACAAAGCGGCGGGCAACATCCAGGCGGGTTATAACATCATTTTTACAATTTGCGGTTTTACTTATCTTGTAGCGTGGCTGATTATCCATTGGCTCACCAAAACGCCCAAAGTAGTAGAACTTGAAGAATTGCAATGATTAATTTAAGAAGAACCGACTCCGACGATCCGGATTTCATCGCATTGGTAAAACTGCTCGACGCCGAACTCGCTGAACGGGACGGCGCTGACCATGGTTTTTACGCCCAGTTCAATAAAATTGATAAGATCCGTCATGCTGTGGTTTGCTACGAAAACAGCCATCCTATTGGATGTGGCGCCATGAAGGCATTCAGCGACGAGGCGATGGAAGTGAAACGCATGTACGTTTCACCCGATGGCCGTAATAAAGGCATTGCCACCCGAGTGCTCACCGAACTGGAAACCTGGGCGAATGAGCTAGGTTATGCCCGATGCGTCCTCGAAACGGGCAAACGCCAACCCGAAGCCATTGCGCTTTATGAGAAGAACGGCTACCAGCGTACGGAGAATTACGGGCAGTATGTGGGAGTGGAGAATAGTGTTTGCTTTGGGAAGGTATTAGGGAATTAGTGTGTAACCACCAATGGAACTAAGTGAGCTCTATTTGCAGCTTGACGTTGGCCTGCAAAGCACCAAAGACGCGAAGTAGCGTGTCGAGGGTTATATTCCCTGCATTATTTTCAAGCCTCGAAATCTGAGATTTTTGAACACCTATTAACTCACCCAATGCTTCTTGGGTGATTCTTCTTTTTTTGCGTGCCTGCTTTATGGCCGCCCCTACTAACTCCGTTTGCAGATCGTATTCATAACGGTCACGGTCCGGAGTGCCAATTTTACCGATGATCTCATCTTCCAGTTCATCAAGGGAATACGTCTTCATGAATTTGAATTTTTATCTTTAAAGTAGCTATTTCTAAGGTTCTGAGCCCTCATTATTTCAGTATCGGGTACTTTACTTTGCTTTTTTAGAAAGCCATGCGTTGCAATGACCAGGGTGTGCGATTTATCTGTTTTGTCCCAAAAAAGCCAATAATCACCGGATACAAATCCGCAACCGTTTGCCCCTTTTTCCGCGCTTTGTAGGTTTTGATCAAAAACTGATCGAATTCTTTGAAGCGTCGGAAGCCGCGGTTATTTACCATCATATCCTCAATGCCTGCAATGAGTTTGTCTTGCTCGGCCGGAGGGGCGTAGTCCACGTAACGGAGGTTTACGAGCGCCCAGTTCATGTGTTCATCAAAAGAGGCTTGTGGGGTGTTGTAGCTTCGGGCCGGTTTGGATGGGTCGTTCCAGATGGCGAGATCGGAGAATGCTTTTTGAATGCGTGCCCGATAGGCCGGTTTTTCGCCTTCGGGGCCGATGAAGGCGTGGTTCAGTTCGGTGAAAACGATGTTGCCGTCCTTCACATATATCGCCTCGGGCGACCATCCGGCAGTATTTTCCGGCGTATGGAATGGAAAATTCACGTGAGCCTGTGCCTCACGGAAGCCATTGAATTCAAAGAAACTTGCAGATTGGTTATTGCCTACCAGTGGCGACAGGATGATTTTGAAGGCATCATAACGGGTCGAAGGAAAGTTTCTGCCAAGCCAGCGCTGCATTTCAGGCACTCCGATTGAATCGCGGTAAGCCGTGATAAGCTGATTGTAGAATGGTTGATGGGCCTTGTAAAATTCCTGAAACCGGCTCGACTTGGCGAACTAGTAATGGAATCGCGGTCGGTGATAAAGCTGACTTTTTTACTTTCGCCTTCAATGTATGTTTCGTACACGTCCGGCCGGACCGAGGGGTCAATACCCCAGCCGCCTTTTCGAAACCCGGTACCGTCGCGTACGTCCATGCTGGTACTGCCCGTGTGTACAACAGGCACGTGCTGAGCCTGCGCATTGGTGTGCGCGTATAGACATAGGAGTGTCGATAAGGAGCATTTCGCAACGAGATGGGCAGAGGTTTTCAAAGCAAGGCATTTATGTTGATGAAAATATCAATATAAACGCCTATGTAACCTTGAAATACTTTTAATATACCAAACTATTTTTTCATCAGGCCATTCCTGAACTGAAAACTAGCACTCTGGTACCAAGCAATGGCTTCGTCGAGTAAATGCGCGTTTTGAGAGGCCGGCGTGGTAGAGCCATCTGTAAAGTTTGGCGTGAAGGTAGCGGCAATTCGTTGCGGTTTCAGCACGATCAGCGAGTCGTGCTTGATGTATCCGAGGCTTTGGTAGGTGCTCACAAATGCCCGCTCGCGGCCGGGTTCGAGTTTGAAAATATCATATCCGAAAAATTTGCTGCGATAGGAGAAATTGAGCAGGCCCAGTACGGTCGGCCCGATATCGATCTGGCTCATAAGCCTCGGCATCACGCCCGGTTGAATGAATCCCGGAGCGTATATCATCAAGGGTATTTTGTATTTGTTCACCGGTAGGTCGGTCTTGCCAGCGCTGGACGCGCAATGGTCGGCCACGATGATGAACAGCGTGTTTTTGAACCACGGCTGGCTTCGGGCATTGCGGATGAACTGGCCGATCGCGAAGTCGGTATATTTCACGGCGCCTTCGCGGCTGGTGTGCGAGGGGATATCGATCCGACCTTCGGGATAGGTGTAGGGACGGTGATTGGACGTGGTCATGATGTGGGCGAAAACGGGTTTGCCGGTCTTCGACGCGGAGCCGATTTCGCGGATGGCCAGCTCAAAAAGGTTTTCGTCGGCAACACCCCAGATGTTTTCATAGTCGATCTCTTTTTTGGAAAGCGCGGTCCGGTCGACGACTCCGTAGCTGTTATGGCCGAAGAAGTAGCCCATGTTATCGAAATAGCCATAACCGCCGTAAATGAAGCGGGTCTGATAACCTTTATTTTGGAGTACGCTGCCCATGGAGAAGAGGCCTTCGTTGTGCGGCCGGCGTACGATGGACTGGCCGGGAGTAGGCGGTGTGCATATCGACAGCGCTTCCAGACCGCGGACCGTGCGCGTGCCGGTTGCGTAAAGGTTGGTGAATAACAGGCTTTGGCGGGCCAGGGAATCGAGCGCGGGCGTGATGCCCTGCGTATTTCCAAAACTTCCGAGGAAGTCGGCGCTGAGGCTTTCGACGCTGATCAGGATGATGTTTTTGTGCAGCTCTGTGCCGGTATTGACAATATCCCTTTCAATGGAAAACTGTTTATGATCGGTAAACCGGCTTTCCGGTGTTTTCACCAGCGATCGTATGGTCGACGATGCCTGCTGCTCATCGAGTTTGATATAAAACTGGTTGTAATCCAGCTCATTGTTGAGGTAGGCAGCGAAGAGCTCGTACATGCCGTTCCCGGCCAGCTCGTTGACGAAGACATTGCGGCTAAACTGCCGGACTTTATTATCGACCGTCAGGAAAACCGTAGTGACGATAACAGTGTATACGCCCATCACCAACGACCGCTTTCCAAAACGCATTTGTGCAAAAGTAAACCGGCGGGATAGCCGCGACACCAGTACAGTGAGTAAAACCGCGAGAACGAGCAATACGCCTATGATGGTCTCTACCGGGTATGACTGGCGGATATTGCCCACCACTTCCTGCGTGTAAACCAGGTAATCAACTGCGATAAAATTGAACCGGGAACCGAATTCATCCCAGAATACCCACTCTGAGACCGCATTCAGCAAAAGCAGGAAAACCAGGATAAACAGCAAAATACCGGCCGCTATTCTGAACCCGATTTTGCCCGCATGTTGGGCAGGAGTTATCCAGCCGAGCAGCATGACCGGAATAAGGAAATACAGGGAATTGAGAATATCATAAAACAGTCCAATGCCGAAAATGCCGAGTACGTTCGTAATGCTGTAATCGACGCCGCTGCCGGCTTTCAGCAGGAGTGTGATCCGCGTCAGCATCGAGATGCCGATCAACAGGATTGCAATAATGAGAGGGCGTGATAAAAAATCTGATTTTGAGCGTAGTATGCTCGGTGTTCCAACTCCCTGAGTGGCAGTATCCATTTAGTTAGGTTTTGTTAGGTAGTGTCAGTTGGGCTTATGTACCGTGTCAGGCGCCCAACGTACCACCGAATTCTGAATTCTTTTTGAATTTCTGAGTGGACGGCTGAGGTATTTTGTAGTTTTGGACTCAGCGAGTTACCAAACCTACATTTTAAGCAATAGCACTATGATCGATAAACTGGCCCTTATTTATATGGAGGATAAAAAGATACTGGCCGCCAGAAGCCGCGGACGGGATACCTATTACATTCCAGGCGGTAAGCGGGAGCCGGGGGAATCGGACGAAGAGGCATTGGTACGGGAGATCTATGAGGAGATCAGCATGTCGTTGGACCCTTCGTTATTGAGTTTTTACGGGGAGTTTCACGCACAGGCGCACGGGCAGCCCGAGGGTGTTTTGGTGAGGCTCAGGTGCTATACCACCAGCGAGAGGGGAGAGGTGAAAGCCGCCGCGGAAATCGATGAAGCTTCCTGGCTGGGCTATGCCGATCGTTCCAGCGTGTCGCTGGCTGCGCAACTGCTTTTTGACGACCTGCATGCAAGAGGATTGCTTGCCTGAATTACGCTTTGTCGATTAAAGAATGCTGTTGGTCGACGTGCGGAACGAATGCGAAGGCTTGCGGATTATGTCGTCAGTTAGTATTCGTTAGTCCCATTTCAAATGTCAGATTTTAAAATAACAAAGACCGACTGGGAGCCAGCTGGTAGGCTTATTATCACGCATATCAGCGGAGATTTGGCGAAGGAGGATGTCATACGCTGGGAGCAATCGCTTCACGAAGTGCTCGACCGGATCGAAGAAGGGGGCACGTTCAGGATATTCGTGAACCTGCATGGCTTCACGGCCGTGAACCTGGAAGCGCACAAGCACTTCCGCACCATTGTGCCGCTGACCCTGGCGGATTACGGTTGGAAAGTAGGTTATGTGGCGATGTTCGAAGAAGAAGCCGACAAGCTCGTGCTTTCCAGCAAGCGTAACATACGGTGCGTAGCTGCGGCGCACTGCCACCAGGATGCGACGAAAATCGAGAAATACGAATCGCTTTACAGTAGTCCGAACGAACGTTTTTTCACGGATCCCGAAAAAGCGGAAGCCTGGATACGCAGCATTGCCTGATATTACCTGGCCCGCCGCAAAACGGTGGGCTTTACTTTTGCCGGGTTTCAGGCCTCTTCCTGAATATACTTTTTATGTTCCTTGCCCCATTCGATCATCGCAAGAATGATGTTTCCGAAGGTTTTACAGTAGGGTGTCGATTCGTATTCCACGAGCACGGGGGAGTCGGGGTAAACGGTGCGCTTGATCAGCTTGTTCATTTCCATTTCTTTCAGCTCCCTGGAGAGCATTCGCGTGGTAATGCCGGGAATGCTCCTCTCTATTTCCCGGAAACGCTTGTTGCCGTTGCATATCGAATTGATAATGGGCAACTTCCATTTGCCGCCGATGACGTAGATCGTGTCTTGAAGGGCTTTCACTTCTTCCGCCTGATTCCTGACTAATGCTGCTTTTGCCATAACCGTAGTTGGTATACTATGTGATACTGATTACAAAGTTATACCAATATGCGGTAATTTTGCCCCATTCAAATCAAATTTTATCTAAAATGAACGAGCAAAAGACCATTTTCATAACAGGCACCAGCAGCGGGCTGGGTAAATTGACCGCTAAATATTTCGCTGAAAACGGTTGGAACGTTGCCGCGACCATGCGCACGCCGGAAAAGGAAAGGGAACTGACGGAATACGAGAATATCCGGATCTTCAAACTGGATGTGACAGATCCGGCGCAGGTAAAAGCAGCTACCGAGCAGGCGATCGAAGTATTTGGAAAGATCGACGTCGTAGTCAACAATGCAGGCATGGGTACTTACGGTGCGCTCGAACTGGCGAGAGAGGAGGATATCGATTGGCAGTTTGCGGTCAACACACGTGGCCCGATCAATGTGATCCGCGGATTCCTGCCGCATTTCAGGGAGAACGGAGGCGGGATGTTCATCAATATCAGCTCGTTTATGGGTATTACCACGGCCGTACCGTTAGGTTCACTATATAATATGTCGAAATTCGCGCTGGAAGGACTGACCGAGGGGTTGTATTACGAATTGAAGCCGTTGAATATCGATCTGCGACTCATTGAGCAAGGGGGCTCGAAAGGGAATAATTTCAAGGAAAGCATCGTGTGGAATATCCATCCGGAAATTACTGCGTACGACGAACTGACGAACAAACTTCAATCCATTATGGAGAATGCCGACGAGGGCCTGCTCGACGATCCAATGGATATTGTGAACGTAATTCATAGCCTCGCCACGCGCAAAACCAACCAATTCAGGAACGTAATAGGGGCGACGGGAAACCAGTTAATGCAAATGCGTAATTCCCTGCCTATTGAAGAATATATCGAGGTCATGCGGAGCTATTTTTAAACTACAAAGTTTTCGAAAAGGTGGCGAAGTTAATACACCACCTTTTTAACGATTAGACAATGGAAGTTACTGTTGAAAGCCGTTTGTCAAACATTTCGGGCATTTGTACCAATGTTATTTGTTAGTAACCGAAGTTATATTATTTTGGAAAGAATAAAACTTAAAAACAGGTTCGATGCTATCAGCCATTCTGTTATTCATGGGTTTGGGAGGAATGGAAATTATGTTTTTGTTCGTGTTGCTCCCGCTTGCCGTCACGATCTGGGCATTGATAGATGCCGTCAAGAGTGATTTCGAAAAGGATATTAACAAATTGGTATGGATCATAGTGATCATTTGTTTTCCCTTTTTTGGAGGTATACTCTATTATTTCCTGGGACGTAGCCAGAAAGTTAAGTACTAATACAAGTTAGATGGATATAATCCTGGTTATTACAATTGCCAAATATAATCCTGCCTTTTTTGCACTTTATAAAAGCGCTTTGAGCTCCTTCACAATTTCAGGCGGTCTTTAAATAAATTAGAAGCTTCCGTAGGATCAATCTCCATGTTATAGGGCTGTCCCTCCGATTCTGCGGGCTGCACAAAGAGAAAGGCAGAGAGATTTGCAAAATGCGCAGGGCAAAAAAAATGGCGGCCATTTACAGGCCGCCTGCAACCCACAACAAAGAGTGGCACAGTATTAATCTGCGATTACATAATTGTAGTCCTTGACTAATCTTGGGCTTTTACAAGCCTGTATTTGTGGTCAGTTATCACATTAACTCATGGAAAACAGCAACCTGGTTGCTTGCCGTTCGTTTGTTGGTCCGACCGGCGCCGGAAATGAAGTTGCCTAGAAATCCGGTTCCTGTAATGTGATAAAAGAGGTTGCGACAGCGAAAATAACACATTCATTTCTTCCGGCAAAACCTTATCGGATTGATAGGCCTACTCATTTTTTGATAGAGTAGGCCGAGTCTGCCAAATGGCAATGTACGCTTCATCTGTTGCGTCCACAGAGGTAATTGGCCTCCCAGGGCCAATTTTGGCATGGCTTTTGAGTGCTTTCGGGCATATTATGGAAAGTTTATCTCAGTCAGTTAACACGGGAAGGCTCATCATAGTCGCATACCGGCTGCCGTTTAAGGTGGTCCGCGAGGGCGACGTTTCCCGACTATTTCAAAACTCCGGCGGCCTGGTTTCAGCGGTGCTTTCGCTGGTGAAAGATCAGCAAAACGAGGCTTTCGACGCCCATCAGAAAATCCAGTGGATCGGTTTTTCGGAGAATACACCGGAGGAGCTGGAAGGCCAGTCGATGGAGAATGAAAACTTCCGGGCGCACCCGGTTTTCATTCCCGAGGAGCTCAACGAAAATTACTATGAAGGCTTCTGTAACAACCTGATATGGCCGCTTTGCCACTATTTTCCCTCGCTGGCCCGGTTTCACGATGTATATTTCGATGCCTACCGCGAGGCGCATGAATTGTTCTTCGAAAAGGTGAAAGAAGTGATCCGCCCCGGCGATGTGGTGTGGGTCCAGGACTACCAGCTGATGCTCCTCCCGCAAATGATCCGCAACGCATTTCCGGAGAACAAAATCGGCTTCTTTTTTCATATTCCTTTTCCCTCTTTCGAGATATTCAGGATGCTGCCGGTGGCCTGGAGAAAGGCGATCGTAGATGGTATTCTGGGAGCCGATGTAGTAGGGTTCCATACCAATGATTATGTGGAATATTTCTTGAAAGCGGCGAGACTTGTCTCCGAATTGGGGAATAAATTGCATTACATCAACCTGGGCAACCGCATTGTAAAGGTCGATTCATTTCCAATCAGCATTGATTTCGATAAGTTTAACGACGCCTACGATGACCCGGATGTAACCGCCGCACGCTCCGACGCCCGGCAATCTCTGAAAGAGAAGATTATTTTCTCCGTTGACCGGCTTGATTATTCCAAAGGCATTATCCATCGACTCCATGGTTACCAACGTTTTCTCGAACAAAATCCGAATTGGCATGAGAAGGTATCGTTTGTGATGGTGGTTGTGCCGTCGCGCGACACAATTGAGCAATACCAGCAAATGAAATCCGATATAGACCAGACCGTCGGAAAAATCAATGCCGATTTCGGGACCATATCCTGGCAACCGATCATATACCAATACCGCTCAATGCCGTATCACGAAATGGTGGGCATGTACACCGCGAGCGATGTCGCGCTTATCACGCCTGTACGCGACGGCATGAACCTCGTTTGCAAGGAATATGTAGCGAGCCGGCAGGATGGCCTGGGGGTATTGATTTTAAGTGAGATGGCGGGTGCCGCGGCCGAGTTGGGCGAGGCCCTGATCATCAACCCGCTCGATCGTCAAGACATTGCCGATGCGATTAAAACAGCATTTGAAATGCCGGAAGACGAGCAGAAGAAACGAATGGAGGCCATGCGCGAAAGGATTCGTGACTATGATGTATTCGCCTGGACTAGTGATTTTTTTACCCAAATGACAATGCTAGAATTAGAACACGACCGCTTGCGCCAGGTTTTCCTGAACAACAAGGGCATCGACGCAATCCGGCACGCTTACCAGTTGTCCAACAACAGAATTCTCTTTTTCGACTACGACGGCACCCTCGCGCCGATCGTTCCCGATCCGGCAAAGGCCATTATGGGCGAGGATATGCGAAAGTTACTGACCGATATCGCCAAACGTGATACAGTAGTGATTGTCAGCGGCCGCGACCGCTATTTTCTAGATAAGCTTTTCAGTGATCTGCCCGTACATATGATTGCAGAGCACGGCGCCTTGATCAAAGCAAAAGATTCGGGTGAATGGCAGTTGAATGAAGGTTACGAGGAGAATTGGAAGGATGGGATCCGTCCGATGATGCAGATCTATGCCAAACGTTGCCCAGGCGCATTTATAGAAGAGAAGGAAACCGCATTGGCGTGGCATTACCGCACCGCCGATGACAAGGAATATGCGAGCCGCCGTGCGCAGGAGCTGTTATGGCAACTCAAAAACTATATCCAGCCCGAATTGAATTTGCAGGTGATTGACGGCAACAAGGTAGTGGAAGTCAAGAAAACCGCATTCAACAAAGGGACTGCCACGCGTACGTTCGTCGAGGGGGGCGGTTTCGACTTTATTCTGGCTATTGGTGACGATACCACCGACGAAGACATGTTCGAGGCATTGCCGGATACTTCGTTTACCATCAAAATCGGGGATGACCTTTCGGCCGCGCGCAACCATATCCGCAGCCAGGATGAAGTTTTCCATTTCCTGCATTTTATGGTCTCGCCCGTAGGCGAGTAGGCAGTGGTTTTGTATTTTAGCGGTTCTATGGAGGAACCGCTAAAATTGCTTCATTCGGTCGTTCAGGCCATTTATCCGCTCGATCACACCGATTGGGGAGTACTCTCACAGATCTGGAGACCTTTCAGCGCTCGGAGGAAAGAGATTATCACTTCCGCAGGTGAAACCGAGCGTTACATATACTTCGTCACGGATGGTGTTCAGCGCATTTATTATCTCGACGACCAAAGCCGCGAGGCAACCATTGCATTCACCTACCGGCCGTCATTCGGTGGCATCATCGATTCAGCGATGATGGAGGTATCCTCGCGGTATTACTACGAAACGCTGACGCCTTCGAGCTTTATCCGGGCGCCTTACAGCGAGTTTAAGGAGGTAGCGTATGAACGTCCGGCTATTGAACGGATGCTGCGCGCGGGCATGACGCAGACCCTTTCCGGCATTCTGGAACGCCTGGTGGAGGTACAATGCTTTTCTTCGGAGGATAAATTTCGAAATCTGCTCAGACGCAGCCCGCATATCCTGCAACTGGTGCCTCATAAATACCTCGCCAATTATCTGGGTATCGATCCTACCAATTTCAGCAAGCTTGTGAACAAGGTCCGGATTTGAAAATGTTGGTTTTTACCAAATATTTCAAAAAAACGGATGTGCAACTTTGCAGTATCAAGTATCGAACGCCCATGGAAACCATTAATAAGAAGGACTTACTGCAAAGGCTTGACGATGTGGTCGAGCAGCACATTTCGGATGCCATCGCTTTGTTTCAGAACCGGGATAGCGAATTTCTGAACAGGCCATCGGCAACAGGCGGTTGGAGCATCGCGCAATGCCTGGACCATTTGAACAGCTACGGACATTATTATTTGCCCCGTATGCGCGACAAGCTCCGGGCATCGCCGCCTGCAAAAGCGGAAGGTTTTACCAGCACCTGGATAGGTGCCTATTTCACTAAAATGATGGACCCCAAGACCGGGAAGCGTAAATACAAAGCCTTCAAAGGGCATATCCCGCCGTCGCAACTGGATTCAGCCAAGGTCGTAAGTGAGTTTATCAGGCAGCAGGAGGAATTACTGTACCTCTTGCGCGACGGAGTGGACAAAGATCTTGATGCGATCCGCATTCCCATATCAATCCTGCCATTTATCCGAATGAAAATCGGCGATGTTTTTCAGTTCATCATCGCTCATAACGAACGTCATTTACAGCAGGCGAAACGAAACCTGGTACCCGAAAGCATTTATTAGCCATTTACCGGTGGTGCCGGTCGGCTGCGTGCCAGGCCGGCCCTTTTTATTAAAAAACAGCCACCGGAAACCGATGACTGTCTGGAAAAGGGGAGTGGATAGCCGATAAACGTCAGTAGGTTATGCAATTGTAAGACCATTGGGATCCAGGCGGCCCTCATTCATGTTTTCGAGCTTGATAAAGTGGCAAACGTAACCGGCCGACCGCAGAGCAAGCTGGATACGGGTGAAATCAGGTAGCTCGGATGTCAGGGTCAAAAGGAAATCCTGAAAATCGTAAGCCCAGTGTTTTACATTTAATTGTTTCAGGCAGTCGTGCAACTTTTGCAGCGATTTGCTCGCCTGGATATGTGTCCGGAAGAAAATTTTATATGTATTGGCCATTGGTCGTTACGTGAAATTTAGAGATCGGATGTTACCGATCTGATTTAGATCGTTGATTTAATGAATCAAAGCTAATACTTATTTAAAATCATTCCAAATAGATAGTGGCGTTTATTTTACGCAAAACAAAAAAGCTCCGCAACCGTGATGCCAAGTTGCGAAGCTTTTTTGAAAACTCCTTTTAGTGCTATATTAAGAATTTATTAGATTTTATAAATCCTGGCAATAGCAGGCTAATGCCATCAGGCCCAGTTCCTTTCGAGGAAGTGGACCCAGTTGCGCCACATAATGCGCTCGATATCGCCCTGGGAATAGCCCCGTGCGGCTAATAGCCCTGGGATCGTTTGCAGGTCCGCGATAGAATCGAGGTCGCCCGGCGATTGCTCTTTTCCATATGCGCCATCGAGATCGGACCCAATGCCGACGTGCAACGCATTGCCCGCAATCTGACAAATATGGTCGATATGCTGCACGATATGCTCGATTTTCAGCCCGGTACTTTCCGGCGTCGATTTGCCGCGTATCCAGCCGGGGATCATCATCCACGCATCGAACGCCATGCCGATTACCGCGCCGCGTTCCAGCAGGACCTTGATCATGTCGTCGGAAAACTGGCGGTTGTGCGGTGTAATGGCGCGGACAAGGTTATGGCTCGCCCAAACCGGGCCTTTGTACAAATCCATCGCTTCCCAGAATGCCGTGTCGCATAAATGGGTCGCATCTAGGATCATGTCGAGTAGGTCCATTTCGCGGAGCAGGTCTTTACCTTTTTCGCTCAGGGGGGCGTCCGAGTCTGTCCCGTACGCGTACACGCCCGGACCATAGTGCGCCGGCCCGATCGCGCGCAGGCCGTAGCCGTAGGCGGTTTCGAGGTTTTTGAGGCTAATGAATGAATCGGCACCTTCCAGACTCAGAATGTAGCCAATAGGCAAGCCTTCCGTCGATTCGGCATTCCGCCATAATTCCAGATGGCTGCGCAGGCCGGCCAATCCGGTGATCTGTACCATTTCACCGGCTTCTTCCATGGCCTTGTACCATGCCACCTGCGCCTGGGTGATCGCCCAAGCCTGCGCCTGTGAATGCCAGCCAGGTATTTTGCTGTCGGGTTTAATGTAGCGGCCTATTTGTGTAGCCACACAAAGCCCGATATTGCCTTTGCGCATTTCCGGAAAACTCACCACGCCTTTGCCGCGATCGGGCTTGTCTGTGAGGTTCTTTTCGCGGTCGCGGATTGAATACAGATCCTGGGTAAGGTCCCGGTTCCATTCCACAGCGTTCATGGAAAGGTCGAGATGTGCGTCGAAGAGGAACATATGTTAATGATTGAATGATTGAATGATTGAATGACTGAATGACTGAATATTTTTATAGGCTTCTGAATGATCCATCGAGTTAAATATGGCTTCAAAAATCATTCACCCATTCAATCATTCAGTCATTCAATCATTCAAAATTAAATTGTAATCCGCCTGCTGCGCGCCGTGATGCGCCATTCTGCGGTCACATTACCATCTTCGATCACCGTAGCAAAGTCGTGCAGCGCAACGGTCGGGCAGATGTGGTAGGGCAGGGCGTAGAATACGTCGCCGATTTGGATGCTTTCCCAGACGTCGGCGCTGACCTGGATCACACCGTGCTCCTCGCTCTGGCTTTGCAGCGAGTATTCGGGCAGGTTGAGCAGGCGCAGGCGGTTTTCGATCGGATTTTCGGCAGCGATAGCCTTGTGGCCAAGGTCGATCGTGATGGTGCCCGTTGTCGGTTTGGAAATCACGCGGGTGATGATAAGCGCAGCGTGCTCGAACGGCTGGCCGTCGAAACGGTCGCCATATCCCCAGTCCCAAAGCACATTCGTGCCGGGACTCAGGTAAACATCCGGCCGCAGCGTATGCACCGTGAACGACGGCGAGCCGCCGACGATGATCATTGGTTCGTAACCGCATTCGGTCTCAATGCGGTCGAGCAGCGGAAGCACTTTTTCGTAATCGCTGTCGGCCGCGGCTTTGCGTTCTGAAAACTCCGGGTTACGAATATGGCCGTCGTAAATGTGCACGCCGCCGAATGCGAGCCCTTCGAGGCTGCTCACATAGCGATAAAGTGACAGAAGGCTTTCATCGGTGGCATGGCCCGTACGATTCATGCCGTTATTGACGTCCAGGAACACGGTCGATCGAAGCTCCTTTGAAATGGACGCTTCATTGAGTACTGCGGCAGTTTGGTCGTGGTCTATGAGCGACGCAAATGTCGTATGCGGGAACTTCTCGCGTAGTGCGAAGAGCCGGTCGATATTTGGACCGACGAGCTGGTAGGCGATCAACACCCACGGCGCGCCGGTGCCAGCTACCATTTCAGCTTCGGCAATGGTGGCGCATTTGAATTTGGAAATGCCCGCAGAAAGTTGTTTTTCAACAACCTCCGGGCATTTGTGGGTTTTGACATGCGGCACGAGCCGCTCTGGGGAGCCGGCAATGTTCACCATACTCCGGATGTTGCTTTCAATGCGGTCTTTATAGAATAGGAGCGACGGAGATATGACTTCTCCGGGATTGTTGAGCTGGTACCAGGACATCGGTTCTAATTTTGAATGACTGAATGATTGAATGACTGAATGATTGAATAGGAATTATTCGGTCATTCAGTCATTCAATCATTCAAAATTACTTTTCTTCCAATTCAAACAGCGCCTCGATCTCGACCGGAATGTTGTCAGGCAATGTGCCCATTCCTACGGCGCTTCTTACGCCGATACCGTTTTCTTCACCCCAAACCTTTGCGAAAAGCTCGCTGCATCCGTTGATGATAAATGGATGTTTTTCAAAATCATCGGTGCAGTTCACCATACCCAGGACCTTGATCACCCTTTTGACGCGGTTGAGGCTGCCGAGATTGGTTTTCAGTGTGGACAAGATGGCCAGGCCAACCTGACGCGCAGCGAGTTTGCCTTGCTCTGCATTGAGGTCTTTTCCGATGCGTCCGATGATCAGGGAACCGTCGTCCTGCACGGTACCGTGGCCGGAAACGTAAACCCAGCGTTTGTCGACGATCAATAGGGGTTTATAAACGCCTACCGGTTTCGGGGCAGGCGGGAGGTTAAGGCCAAGGGCTGCGAAGTTTGATTCTGGTGTACTGTCCATGGTAGTAAAGTGGATTGAATTTAATATCCTTATTCCTAATTTTTTCTTACTCTATAAATACTAATCTGGGACCGTTCGTTGAAACGAACGGCAAGTTGATATTGCAAAGATTGCTGTCTGGGTTTTGAATACTCTTTATGGAGGGAAAAAGATTTAATTCGGTTCGTTTTAATGGGCGATAGGGGAACCTTCTAGTATCTATTACCGTCCGTTTTAACGGACGGAATTGACTAGAACTTTCAAAGGGCGGTATCAACTACACGAACAAATTTAGCGCTAAAACCCCCAGCAAACCCATGATTGACACGATTGTTTCCATCACCGACCAGGTAAGGATCGTGTCTTTAATGCTCAGATTGAAGTACTCTTTGAAAAGCCAGAAGCCGCCGTCATTGAGGTGGGAGAACATCAAACTGCCCGAACCTATGGCGAGTACGAGGAGCTCCGCAGGTACGCCTGCATTGGCGAGCAGGGGTGCGAGAATGCCGACGGTCGTGAGCCCGGCCACGGTAGCGGAGCCCACGCACACACGAATGACCGCTGCAATGGCCCAACTCAGCAGGAGCGGGGAGATGTCCAGACCTTTGAGGCTTTCAGCGATGAAGGTACTTACGCCGCTGGCAGTCATAATTTCTTTAAATACACCGGCACCAGCGATGATCAGCAGAATGGAGGAAACGCCTTTAAAAGCTTCCTCCATGGATTTACCTACCTTTTTCATGCTCATACCGCGTTTTACCCCCAATGCATACGCTGCAAAAAGCACCGAAACGAGCATTCCGAAATACGGCTCGGCCAGCAGTGCGATTAGCTTATTGTCGGGATAAACGCGTTTGACACCCGACATGGTGGTAAGCAGAAAGACGGGCAGTAATGCGGTAACGACGCTGATCCCTAACCCGGGAAGTTCGGAAGCGGGGCGGGGTTTTACATCGAACAGGTCGGTGTCAGGCTTGGGTTGAAAGCGCTTTAATGTCTTTCCAAAGATAGGACCGGCCACCGCAATGGCCGGCAGCGAAACGATCATCCCATAGAATAGGGTCTTTCCCAGGTCGGCATGCAGCTGGCTGGCGATCGCCGCCGGGGAAGGGTGGGGTGGGAGGTACCCGTGCGCGACCGACAATGCCGATAACATGGGAATACCTATATATAATAATGGTAGCCGGGCGGTTGCACTGATCATAAAAATTAGTGGAATTACAATCACGAACCCTGCATTATAGAACAATGGAATACCTATTACAAATCCCGCGAGCGCCATACCCCACTGGATGTATTTCTGACCGAAAAGGCTGATCAGCGCGTCTGTAATGCGCTGGGCTGCCCCGCTGTCGGCGACCATCTTCCCTAGCATCGCCCCAAACCCGACAATGAGCACAAGGTCGCCCAGGGTCCCTCCCACGCCTTTTTGAATGGCCTTGCTAACCGTGTCGACGTCCAGCCCACTCGCAAGTCCAAGAGCGATGGAAACCAGCAGGAAGGAAATGAATGTATCGATTTTAAGCCAGGCGATGAGCAGGATGAGCGCGAGGATCGCGATAAAGGTTAATAGTAAAGGCATAGGTGAAAATTGTCGAAAATTAAGCTATTGCTAATAAGCAGGAAGAACGGGATTTTTAATGATAGATGCCAATTTAGTTTTCCCTGGGATATTTCTGAATGGTAATGCGCGGATAGTCACGCATATACGCCCCAGGGGCCGAAATAGCACAAAAGATAGTTTGTTAGAATGCTTAAAAATGGCGAAATTTGACTTTTTAGTACCAACAAGATTGTATTAATCCGCTGGGCGATTGAATCTATCGGTTTAGCCCAATTTAAAATTTTGATTCTTTTCTAATCATTTATGGCAGAATCTTCTGGTGAAAACATTATCCCGATTAATATCGAGGATGAAATGCGTGGAGCCTACATCGACTACTCGATGTCCGTTATCATTTCCCGCGCTTTGCCCGACGTTCGCGATGGTCTGAAACCCGTTCACAGACGGGTCCTTTATGGAATGGACGATCTGGGCGTAAGTTACAACCGGTCCCATAAAAAATCGGCTCGTATTGTTGGGGAGGTTTTGGGTAAATACCACCCGCACGGTGACTCATCGGTCTATAACACGATGGTGCGTATGGCCCAACCATGGTCGCTGCGCTACCCGCTTGTAGATGGTCAGGGTAACTTCGGGTCTGTCGACGGTGACAACCCGGCGGCAATGCGCTATACGGAGGCAAGGCTGAAAAGGATTGCTGACGAGCTGCTGGCCGACCTGAACAAGGACACGGTTGACTTTCAGCCCAACTTTGATGACTCGCTGAGCGAGCCGTCGGTACTTCCAGCTAAATTCCCGAACCTGCTCGTGAACGGTTCTTCCGGTATCGCGGTAGGTATGGCCACCAACATGGCGCCGCACAACCTGGGCGAAGTGGTAGACGGGGTACTCGCTTACATCGACAACAACGACATTACGATCCCCGAACTGATGGAGCACGTAAAAGCTCCTGACTTCCCGACGGGAGGGATCATTTACGGTTACAATGGTGTTCGCTCGGCATTCGAAACGGGTCGTGGAAGCATTATCATGCGTTCGAAGGCACAGTTCGAGGTTTCTAAAACCGGCCGTGAACAGATTATCGTTACCGAAATTCCTTATATGATCAACAAGGCGGCGATGATCGAACGGATCGCGTCGCTGATCAATGAGAAGAAACTCGAAGGTATTTCCGACATCCGCGACGAGTCGGACCGCGAAGGTATGCGCATTGTTTTCGACCTGAAAAAGGATGCCATACCTAATATCGTATTGAACCACTTGTTCAAATATACACCGTTGCAAACCTCTTTCGGGGTAAACAACGTAGCGCTCGTAAAAGGCCGCCCGGTGTTGCTGAACCTGAAAGATCTGATTAAGCATTACGTAGACCACCGGATTGTGGTAATTACCCGCCGGACGGAGTATGAGCTGCGTGAAGCTGAAAAGCGTGCGCACATTTTGCAAGGTTTGCTGATCGCACTCGATAATCTTGACGCGGTGATTGCATTGATCCGTGCAGCGCGCGACCCGGAAACAGCCAAGACCGGACTGATGGAGCAATTCAATTTGTCGGAAATACAGGCACGTGCGATCCTCGATATGCGCTTGCAACGTCTGACCGGTCTGGAAAGAGAGAAGATTGTTAAGGAATATGAAGAGATCATGCTCCTGATCGCCGACTTGAAGGACATTCTGGCCAACGAATACCGCAAGTACGAAATCATTAAAACCGAGCTGACCGACATTAAGGAACGCTACGGTGACGAGCGCAGAACGCAAATCGAGTTCTCGGCCGAAGAATTCAGCGACGAAGACATGATCGCCGACGAGGAAATGCTTATTACCATTTCCAAAGAAGGCTACATCAAACGTACACCGCTCTCGGAATACCGTACGCAGACAAGGGGAGGGGTTGGTTCCCGCGGTGTGAAAACCAAGGACACCGATTTTACCGAGCACTTGTTCTCCGCGACAATGCTCAATTACCTCCTGATATTCACGGAATACGGTAAGCTGTTCTGGATGAAGGTTTACGAGGTGCCGGAAGGAAGCAAAACTTCAAAAGGCCGCCCGATCCAGAACCTGATCAGCCTCGAAAGCGGAGATTCGATTCGCTCGGTAATCAATGTGAAGACATTGTCGGATGAGGATTATATCAACAATAATTACCTCATTATGTGTACCGAGCAGGGCACTATCAAGAAGACTTTGCTCGAAGCCTATTCACGTCCGCGTACCAACGGTATCATCGCGATTTCGATCAACGAAGGCGACCGCTTGCTGGATGTGGCGTTAACCAACGGCGACAATGATATTGTGATTGCGTCGGCGGCCGGTAGGGCAGTTCGCTTCAACGAAAAAGGTGTTCGTCCAATGGGACGTACGGCTGCGGGTGTACGGGGTATCAACCTGAACGATCCTGAAAACAAGGTAATCGGAATGGTTTGTATCAGCCGCGAGGATGCGCAACTTCTTGTGGTTTCCGAGCACGGTTACGGAAAACGCTCAGCGATTGACAGTTACCGCGTTACGAACCGTGGTGGTAAGGGCGTTTCGACCATGAATGCAACCGACAAGGTGGGTAAGCTGGTGGCGATCCGCGAGGTAACTGAAGAGGACGATCTGATGATCATCACGCGCAACGGTATCGCCATCCGCATGAGTGTGCAGGATATCCGTCAGGCGGGACGTAACACACAGGGTGTGAAACTGATCCGTCTCAGCAGCACGGATGAAATTACTTCGGTAACCCGCATTCTGAAAGATCCGGATGAAAAAGCAGAGGAGCTGGATGAAGAGGGCAACGTAGTTCCTAAACCGGTAGCACAAGTGGAAGGTGCTTCGGCAGAAGATATAATTGTTACGGATGATGAGTTGGACGAGGATGAAGATGTCGCTGATGACGAGGAGGAGGACGATGAAGAGCCTTCCGACGACCCAGAGGCATGATTTTTGTAAAAATTATATTAATTGATTTATATTTAGAACTCGAACAATCAATCACAACCAAAGTTAATATTTATGAAAAAACTGTTTTTTGTTTCTGCACTTAGCCTGTTCGGCTGTGCTGCGATGGCGCAGGACGCTGTGAACAAGGCTTTGGTAGATGGATTTCGTAAGGACAAAGAGAAAAGCGATAAAGATGCCAGTGATCCGAAAGCAAGTGCCAAAGCTTCATTCTGGCTCGAACGCGCTAAACTTTATGAAAACATAGCCCTACAAGGTTCAGAAGTAGATTCTAGTGCAGCAAAAACGGCTTTGGAAGCCTACAAAAAGGTTGTTGAGCTGGATGTTACGAAGAAAGGGGAGCCGGGCAAATCCTCCAAGGAGGCCACTAACGTGATCAACGGTGGTGAAGGAACCCAGCTTTTTAATGCGTTCGTAAAGCAGGGTGCTGAGAAATACCAGGCAAAAAATCTGAGCGGTGCGCTGGAAATGTTCCAGGCTGCTCAGGAGATCAATAAAAAGGATACTTTGGCGTCCCTTTATGGTGGTATTGCTGCGCAACAGCTTGACAAAAAGGACATTGCAAAATCTTCTTTCGAGAAATATGCTGCCAACGGCGGTAAAGACCCCAGCGTTTTCTACGGTCTGGCTCAACTGTACCGTTCAGAAAACAACTTCGATAAAGCTATCGAAACTTTGAACAACGGTTTGAAGCAGTCTCCTGGTAACAAAGACCTGAAAGCGGAAGTTGTGAATATCTTGCTGGCTTCGGGTAAAGAAGATCAGGCTATCCAGGAGCTAGAAGCCTTGGCTGCTGCTGATCCTAAAAACACCCAAAATGTGGTAAACCTGGCTATTTTGTACGATAACATGTACAGAACAGCTACCGATAAGGTAAAGCAATTGAACGCCAAAGTAGGTTCCGGTAACAATGCAGCAAGCACAGCGGAGAAAAATCTTGCCTCGGAAAAAGACAAGATCGCTGTGTATGACGGAGAGGTAAAACGTATCGGGGCGCTGATCAAGAAGCAGCCTAAGAATGCGGACTTGAAACGTCAGCTCGCAGACGTAACTGCCAAGAAAAAAGAAAGCACCGAAGCGATCGCTAAACTGGAAGGCGAAGTGAAAGCTGCACAGGAAGCTGCAAAAGGACAGGATGTAGCTGCATTGCAAAAAGAGCTTGCTGACGCAAAAGCAAAGCAGAAAGAAGCGAGCGAAAAAGCGGTAGCCAACTACAAGAAGGCTCTGGAAATCGATGCTACAAACTATGACGCGCTTTACAACCTGGGCGTTTTCTATTTCAACGAAGCGGTACAGCTGAAAGGCGAAGTGGATAACATGAACATGACTGAGTATCAGCAGCGTGGTAAAGAAGTTGAAGGCCGTGTTTGTGGTAAATTCAAAAAAGCGAAACCATATTTCGAAAAAGCAATCCAGGCGAAGGACGAAGCTGAGGCTAAGGATAACCTGACAAACCTGAACGGCGTTCTCGAACAATTCGCTGCGAAAGGTGTTGCTTGTATCGAAGAGTAAATAGCGCGAAGCTCTTGCTTCGTGACAATTATTCGAAGGCCTCTGGCCGACGGATATGTAAAATCGGCCAGAGGCCTTAAATAAAGAGAAGAGAGCATCGGGTAATCGATGCTCTCTTCGTTTAAGAATGTCTATTTAACATAATATAAATTATACAACAATTATATAGGAAATAGCTGATTTCGCAAACTTATGCGATCACAGGAAATACTAAACTTGAAATGGTCTATTGATCGATCTGAGATTTTGCTAGCCTGTGCAGCGGGTCAGGTTGGAATTTCTGTTAAAATCTCAGGTGGTACATTTGCAGGTTTTTGTGCTTTAATATTCTGAAATTGAGCTGTTTTAAGGGCGTTTTTGACTGAGGAAAAGCTGATCGGTTAAATTCAAAATTGCCTGAAAATACCGTTTTTGGCGATTTTTCAGCGCTTCAAACAGTTTTTTCAGGCAATTTTCAGAGAAACCTGTGGAAATATAGCGCTTCGGCGTCAGGCTACATCGCAAATCTTCACGCATTCGGCCAAAGAAGCCAACGGCTCACGCTTGGGAATGAATTCCTGCGCGACAAATCCTTTGTACCCGGTTTCGACAATTGCTTTCATAATTGCCGGGTAATATAACTCCTGGCCTTCGTCGATTTCGTTGCGGCCCGGAACTCCGCCGGTATGGTAATGGCCGATGTATTTGTGGTACTGTTTAATGGTAGCGATCACGTCACCTTCCATGATCGACATATGGTAAATGTCGTAAAGCAACTTGAAGTTTTCCGAACCGACCATCTCGCAAAGTCCGGCACCCCAGGCGGTATGATCGCACATGTAGTCGCGGTGGTTGACCTTGCTGTTGAGCAATTCCATGATCATGGTTATGCCGTACTTTTCGGCGGATGGCATCAGGCGGCGCAAACCTATGGCGCAGTTGCGCATGCCGTCATAGTCGGACATCCCGCGGCGGTTGCCCGAAAAGCAGATAACTGTTTTATAACCAGCTTCTTTCAGTTTGGGAAAAAGGTCCTCGTAACTTTTGACAAGCTCGTCATGCAGGGCCGGATCGTTGAAACCTTTTTCGATACCCATGCCCGCGCCGTTGGGTAGCGCGCACGTGAGTCCATACTTTTTCAATGTCGGCCAATCCTCCGGTCCGAGGAGTTCAATGGAAGTGATACCGATCTTCTTGCATTCCTGCGCGAACGTATCTAGCGGGATTTTTCCGTAACACCACTTGCAAACCGAGTGATTGATCTTACCATTCAGTTTAGTACCCAGTACGGATTCGGTTTTGGCGAAAACTTCCGAGATGGACATCACTCCGGCTGCGGCACCTGCGGCGGTTCCCGCGGCTATATTTTTTAAGGCGTTTCTTCTGGTTGACATAATCTAAAATATGGAATATCAGTACTAAGCGATATCACAAATAGTGACTCCCTGCTTCAAAGAAGCCAGATCGTCGCCGCGGCTCGGGACAAACTCCTGCCCTACGAATCCTTTATACCCGGTTTCTACAATTGCTTTCATGATCGACGGATAATAAAGCTCCTGCGTTTCGTCGATCTCGTGGCGCCCCGGCACGCCGCCCGTGTGATAATGCGCAATATACTTATGGTACTTTTTGATCGTCGCGATTACGTCGCCTTCCTGGATTTGCATATGGTAAATGTCGTAGAGCAGCTTAAACTTCTCAGAACCAACCGCTTCACAAAGTGCCGCACCCCATTCCGTCCGGTCGCACATGTAGTCTTTATGGTTGACCTTGCTGTTCAGCAGCTCCATTACCAGTGTCACATTATGCTTTTCGCAAGTCGGGATCAGTTTGCGGATGCCCTCGGCGCAGTTCCGGATGCCGTCGTAGTCCGACATCCCGCGGCGGTTGCCCGAGAAACAGATAATCTTGTCATAACCCGCAGCGCGTACTTTGGGAATCACGTCTTCAAATCCCTTGATCAGTTCCTCATGATTTTTAGGATCGTTGAAACCTTTGTCAATGCTCCGCGTAAGTCCTTCGCCCCAGGGTAATGCACAAGTAAGACCGTATTTTTTGATCACCGGCCATTCCTCCGGGCCAAGGAGTTCGATGGAAGTCAGTCCAATCTTCTTACATTCCTGCGCGAAGGTATCCAGTGGAATTTTACTATAACACCATTTGCAAACGGAGTGATTAATCTTGCCGTTCAGTTGTGGCCCAAGCGCATTTGCGGATGCAGCAAACGCATGAGCAAGCGAGCTCGAAAACGTACCCAGCCCTGCCGCGGCAACCATGTTTTTAAGCGCGTTTCTTCGATTTGGAAGTGACTTCATTTATTGGTTAACTATCTGAAATAATGTAAGTTTATTGTCATAAGAGCAGGAAGCCCCTACCCTTTTTGCGTATGAACGTATTGTCGTATACGCCTGTTCTAAGCCTCACTTTCTTTTGCTGTATCCACAAAAAAAGTAGTGATGCTACCGGATCCATTTCTGCTTTTAGAAGCATCAGGATCAACACGCAGCACCACTATCTTAAGCCTAATTAATTATAATCTACTCAAAAAATCGTTTGATCTATTTTCCGCTTTTCGGCGCGCCGGATTCGGAGTAGATCGGGTTATTTTTGTTACCGCCAGCCATCAGGTAGGCTACGAGGTCTCTCAATTCGTTAGGGTTCAAACCGTTGATCAGGCCCGGGAGCATGATAGAGACCGGAGATATTTTGCTGGACACCACATCCTTCTTGGCCACTTTCCGGATCGTTTTCGGATCGAACGGGTTTTGCGACACATAATAGAAGTTGGCATCCTGGTTCACCTCGCGGCCAACAATCGACTGTCCGTCTTTCATCTGAAATGAGATCGAAGCATATTGGTCAGACACCGCTTTATCCGGTTCGATGATCGCTTCGAGCATATCCTTCACAGAGAAACGGGTTCCCAGTTGGGTCAGGTCAGGACCAACGTCGGCACCTTCGCCCTGGATTGTGTGGCAGCGGCTGCAAAGCACGGCAGAGAAAATCTGCTTGCCGCGTTCGAAATCACGGTTGTTAAGGCTGTCTTTTACGAGTTCAACGGCCTGATCCACTTTCCATCCGCGGCCCGGGCCTTTCGGTGTGTAGAGCTTCGCCAGGTCGTTACCGGTTCCTGTAAGTAATTCAGAACCAGACAATTTGTTGTAATAGGCCACTTTGTCGCTTGGTACGTTTTTCAATGCAAGCTGACGAGCTTTGTCAATAAAGCCGATGTAGCTGCGCCCGCCCTGGTAGCTGAATGCTTTGTGGAACCATTTGAAATACTCTTCGCGCAAGGCGGGTGTCCAGCCGGTTTTAGCACTGCTCAACATGATTGCGTAGAACGTCTGCTGTTGCGGCGGCATTTTTTCTAACAAGCCAGCCAGGTCGAGACCATATTGCGGGTTGCGCAGGATCAGGTCGGCCGAAGCGGTTACCATTTCGTTGTCCTTGTCATCGAACTTCTCGTTCTTCGCGATCAATGAAAGGGTTTTCTCAACCACTTTCGGCGCTTCAATGGTTATCAGGATTTTGGCTAAGAATCTGTTTTGTAATGCGTTAGCAGATGGATATTTGGGGTTCAAATAAGCAATCAATGCAGCTTTCGTAGCAGCGTCGGGCTGACCTGTGCGGTACAGGATCACTTCTACCGCACGCAAGAGCGCTTGCTTGTTCAGGTCATCGAGCTTCGCGTAATCAATGGTAGTCAGTTTTTTCAAAAGGGGCCCTCCTACTTTTGTCGAATCGCCCTGACGGCCCAATGCAATGGCTGCATAAATAATCGACTGAGGATCTTTTTCGGCATAAACTTTGCTCTCCCATTGGCTAACAGGCTGATGTTCGATAGCCAGGCGGGCCGCGTAGCGGAGGAAACGGTCCGGGCTTTTCAGCAACGGCCATGCCTGCTCGATCGCTTTCGGATCTTTCTTAACGTGGTATTCTTCGATCGCTGTACGCTGCTTGTGCTCAGGAGTAATCACCGGCGTCGCTGCATTCGACCCTGGTGCAATATTCTTATAATCGCTATAATATACACGATAAAGATCCGATTCAAGACGACGACCACCGGTCAGGAAGTACAATGCACCGTCAGGGCCGATTGCACCGTCGGTCAATGGAAGCGGTGCTCCCGATAGAAATTCTTCGTGTTCAGCAGTGTAAGTAGAACCGCTGGGTTTCAGATGCAGCCCGTGAACGATACCAAAGCTCCAGTCGAATGCGAGCAGTGTGTTTTTGTATTTTGCGGGGAACCGGGCGTCTTTCAAGTAAATGAGGTTGGTAGGCGATCCCTGTCCGATGTTCATCACGGGCGAAAGGAAATCGGCAAATGCGGGCGACGTGTTGGCAGAACCTGTTCTCCAACCGAACTCACCGCCACTCACCGCATGGCAAACGCGCGTAGGACGATACCATGGTGTTCCGAAATCCCACTCCATATCCGAGTCATAGGCGAAAAGATCGCCTGCTTCGTTGAATGCGATGTCGTAGGGGTTACGGAAACCGGCTGTGTACAATTCCCAGTTTTTGCCTTCTGGATCAGTGTGGGCAATCCAGCCGCCCGGCGCATGACGGTCGGTCGCATGACCGCGAGGGTCTTTAATGAACGGGAAAAGGTTATCGTTCTTCCAGTTTGGCATCAAGCGGTAGATATCCATTTTGGGCAGGTCGGTGAAGTTCCCGGCCACCACAAAAAGTGATTTCTGATCCGGCGCCATCACTATGCTGTGCGGTCCGTGCTCACCTTCACCGGTCAGCGGTTTGATGAGCGTGATCTTGTCGTATTGATCATTGTTGTCTGTATCCTGCAAACGGTACAAACCGCTGCCTTTCGGGAAGCGGGCGTTCGACCGGTTGTTGATCATCACGTAAAGGCTATTGAATGCGTAGAGCAAACCGTGAGCATAACCCATCGCCACTTTCGCGGTATCTCCTTCTATCTTCAATGCTTCAACCTGAGGCTTGTCGGCGGAGCCGATGGCCGGCAGTATCAGGCGGTACAATCCGCCGTATTGGTCGGAAGTAATCATCCTTCCCTTATTGTCGAACGTCATGGATACCCATGATCCGTTCTTTTCTTCCGAAACACTATATAAATGATCGGCCTTGAAGCCTTCCGGGAGTTTCAATTTGTCGACCTTTGAGCCGGGAGGATGGTGTTTGGCAGTTCGGTTACTTAGCATCACTCCACAGAAGACCCCCACGGCGAGCAGTACCGCGAGCGTCATCGGAAGTTTTAACCATTGTTTTTTTGTGTACATTTTACAGCTCAGCGTTTAAGTAAATATGATTGATAAAAAAGGATGAAGTATGGGGGCTAACCTGATATGTGCCCTGGTCGGGCGCTCCGCTTGACGGGATTTATTTTGTCTTAAATAAAGCAAACTAAAACTTTAAATAATCTGGTATTGCAATATTAGATTGAAACATCCACGGGACTATCCTGTTCTGTGGGGTATCAGGCGGATAAGTATGTTTATAATGAAAAAAGTGCAGCGAGCTCGCGCTAGCTGCACTTTTTTATCCTTTTGCATCCATCAGAAATGCGGCGTCAATGCAGCTTCAACGGCGGGAAGACCGTAGTAGTCGTCCAGGACGGTGAATGCATTCGGCGGTGGCACAGCTCCCGCCGGGAAATAGTATGCGGCCGGGTTAGCCTTCACCTTGGCGCCGTAGGCAGTGATGATTTCCTTCACACGGCCAGTGCGCGTAAGATCGAACCAGCGCTTGTTTTCGAATGCGAGCTCCACCCTCCTCTCTTTGAAGATCGCTTCGCGCATATCTGCCTGCGAGGCCGCCTTGGTCGCTGCAAGTCCCGCGCGGGTGCGAACCTGGTTGATGTAAGTAGCGGCGTCGGCGGTTTTGCCCTGCTCGTTCAACGATTCGGCCAGGAACAGCAGCACTTCCGAGTAGCGGTACACAGGCCAGTTCTGCCCGGTGTTGTTATGCAACGAGTGTGGCCGAGCGTACTTTTTGATATAAGGATAAAGCTTATTGTCTACCAGCGAGGTGCTCAGGGTCACCCAACCGATCGAAATATCCTTTCTCTTGTCACCGGTTTCGTATGCCGCGATCAGGTCCGGCGTAGGAATGTTGTTACTTTCCTGCGAGGTCGGCTGCGGGTTGGAAGTGCCGGTAATCGGCGCGATTTCGGCAGCAGTGATCGGCGACGGAATAAAGCGGTAAATCTGGTTGCCGTTGTAGCCCGACGATCCTTCCATGTACTGGATCTCGAAAAGCGACTCCTTGTTGTTTTTGTTGCCGGTCGTGGTCGAGAATGCATCGTTGTAATCAGGCATCAACGCATAGTGACCGCTAGCTACGATTTCTTTCAGCAATGGCTCGGCCAGCGCCCATTTTTTCTGAGTAATATAAAGGTTCGCCAGCAACATTCTAGCCGTACCTGAAGTAACACGTCCAGCCTCTTGTTTGGATTTGTCCAGAAGCCCGGTGATCGCTTCTTTCGCGTCCTTCTCGATCTGTGCATAAATTTCTTCGGTTGTCGACAATGGCAAAGGCGCATCGTCACGACCTGTTGCTGGTACCAGGTGAAGGGGTACTTTACCGAACAGGCGCACGAGGTCGAAGTATGCAAATGCACGGAGGAACAGCGCTTGTCCTTTCAGGTTACCCTTGGACGCCGCGTCGAAATTCACGCCGTCAATCAATGCGATGATCTGGTTTGCCCGGGCGATGATCCGGTAGTTCAGGCGGTACTGCACCAGTACATTGTCGTTGGCAGTGATGCCGTTAGCCGTCGGAATTGCGAAATCCGCAACGTTTTCCGTAGGGTCCACTGCACCGTACAGTTTGTTACGGGCGTAGTAGGTATTGTCGGAATGCATTTCCTCCAAAATCCAGGCACGCTCGTTGAACATTTGGCGGAACGGTTCGTAAGCCGCGTTTACCGCCTGCTTGAAATCGTTTTCAGAGGTAAAGAAGTTGTTGGAACTCAATGCGGTTTCCGGGTTAACAGTTAGGAATTTGTCCCCGCAACTGCTCGTTAGCCCCACTGCCAGAAACCATGCTGCTATATATCTAGTTTTCATTTCTATCGGAATTAAGATGAGATGTTTTACAAGTCAGGCTTAGAAGTTGAGGTTCAAACCGAGTGTCCAGGTACGTGGTACCGGATAGTTGGAAAGATCCACACCCTGGCTTAGGTTACCGCCATCTCCTTGTCCGTCGCCCTGAGCGCTGGTTTCAGGGTTAGGTCCACCCCAGTATTTGGTGAACACATACACCTGCTGAACGCTTGCATACAGACGAGCCGATTTGAAAAACTTGTTGATACCACCCAGATTGTAGCCCAATGTGATATTCTTGAGTGTAAAGTAAGATGCATTCGCCAGGAAGTGCGAGCTGTTCCAGTCGCGTTCCACGCCGGTATAGTTACCACCGTTGTTGGTAGCACCGTACATTCCTTTACCCGGGGTAATTACTGTCTGAGCTTCCACAACGCCTGTTACAGGGTTCACACCGTTCTTTACGCGGAAGCGGTCCTTGGCGCCAGCCACCATATTGAAAACACCATCAAGGTTGGCTGTGCTGTAAAGGTGACGTACCCAAAGCTGGTTACCCTGCGAGCCGGATCCGGTAATCGACAGATCCCATCCGCCGTAGCTCAATGTATTGGTCAGGCCGTAAGTGAATTTCGGGAATGGATTTCCGATGACCGTCCGGTCGTCGGCATCGCCACCGTTGGTGATCACGCCATCGCCGTTCACATCCTTGAACTTGATCGTACCGATTGCCGAGCGGCCGGGAATGATAGCGCTGCTGGCCAGTTCTTCTTTGCTCATATAGAAGCCTTCTTTTACCAGACCATAAAACTGACCGAATGGGCGGCCTACCTGAGTAATGTGGAAGCTACCATACACGCGGTCGATGCCCGGTGCGAGTTCCATCACCTTGTTGCGGTTGATCGAGATGTTGGCATTGGTAGTCCATTTCAATTTGCCCACCAGGTTACGGGTAGTCAAGGAGACTTCATGTCCCCAGAATTTGATCTCACCGATATTGTCATTGTAGTTGGAAAAACCCGATTCCTGAGGAACCTGAACCGCGTAAAGCAAGTTGGTGGTCCGCTTGGTGTAGAAATCGTAGATCAGCTGAATGCGGTCGTTGAGGAGCCCCACGTCGAGACCGGCGTCAAATTGCTTGGTTGTTTCCCAGCCCAGGTTGCTGTTCGAAAGCGAAGTCACCTGGGCACCGGTAGCTACCGTGCTTCCGAAAACCGCGTTGGTTGTGTTGTTAACCAATGCATACTGAGTGTAGTTACCGATGTTGTTGTTACCGATCACCCCGTAGCTGGCGCGTGCTTTGGCAAACGACACTTTCGGGATCGACTGCATGAAGTTCTCATCCGAAATTACCCAGCCCACAGACGCCGACGGGAAAGTACCCCAGCGGTTGTCGGAACCGAAACGGGAAGAACCATCGGCACGGACAGCTGCAGTGAAGAGGTATTTGCCTTTGTAGTTATAGGTCAGACGTGAAATGTAGGACATCAGCGCCCATTCGTTCGCACCATTGAAAGTGTTCGATCCGGAGATACCGTTCACGTTGAAAGACCCTCCGCGGTCGATATTGATCGCGCCCTGGATTGTCGGAAGGCGGTCGTCAGTGTAGGTGTTGGCCGTGATACGGTCAAACTCCTGGCGGAAACGTTGTTGTGTAAAACCAGCCAGCAACTCGAAATTGTGTTTTTCGTTGAAGCTATGGCTGTAAGTCGCCAAGTTTTCGTTCAGCCATGAGAAGTTCTGATAGTTCTGGCGGATCGAAACGGCCGTTGTCGGGATTGGCACGTTAATCGCACTCGTAGCCGTCGACGGGTTGAAGAAGAAGAACTTGTTGCTCTCCATCTCCACGTTCAAAGTCGATTTCAGCGTCAGACCTTTGATCGGATTGTACTGGATGTAAGTGTTGCCCAGTAATTTGTTAATCTTCGTCTCGTTCGTTAGCTCATTCGCCGCACGCACCCAGTTAGGATAGTTGAAGATGTTACCCGTGCTGCTCGGAAAGGTATTGAACTTGGTAAGATCGCCGTTCGCATCCCGGATGGGCATTACAGGCCATGTGTGCAATGCATTGAAAAGCACACCGGTTCCCCGGTCACCATCCGTTCTTGGGGTATTGTCATATACAAATTGCGGCGCTACGTTGAAACCGATTTTCACCTTACTCGAAATATCGTACTCGGTGTTCATACGGAGCGAATACCGCTTGTAGTTGTTGTTCAGCACCACCCCTTTCTGGTTGAAAATACCCGCCACGAGCGATGTGCGCATATTTTCCTTGTTGGAGCTGACGGTTAGATTGTAGCTCTGGATGGGAGCAGTACGAAGCAATGCATCGTACCAGTCGTTGTTTTTGCCGCGATACTTGGATGGGTCCTGAAACTCTTCAGGTACTGGTTTATTTTCATCTTCATACATCTCCTTCTTGAACTGCGCGAATTCTTCGGCGTTCAGCATTTTCACACGGCCTCTCATTGGGACTTTCTGAATACCCGCGTAGGCATTGAAGCTCACGGCCATTTTGCCGGGTGTACCCCGTTTGGTTGTGATAAGCACTACGCCATTGGCCGCGCGCGAGCCGTAAAGGGAGGTCGAAGCGGCATCTTTCAGAATCGTAATGTCTTCGATTTCATCGGGGTTCATCTGGCCGATGGTACCGGTAATCGGGAAACCGTCAATGACATAAAGCGGGTCGCTACCGGCTGTAACCGATACCTGGCCGCGAATACGAACGGACATCCCCTGCCCCGGCTTACCGGTTGTCTGGTTGATCTGCACACCGGCGAGGCGCCCTTGCAGTTTTTGAGTCACCTGGGACACCGGAATATCTTTAAGTTCTTCACTTTTAACGGTTTGTACCGCTCCTGTAATTTCTTTTTTCAACTGGCTACCGTAACCCACTACGACTACTTCGGTAAGTGCTTTGGCATCAGTGGCGAGTTTGATGTCCATTGTCGAGGCAGCTCCCAAAGGAACTTCCTGGGTGAGAAAGCCGACGGAAGAGAATATGAGTACGCCACCTCTGTCGGGAACATTGATGGAATACACTCCATCCGCGTCGGATACTGTACCAATGGTGGTGCCCTTAAGTACCACGCTCACACCCGGCAGTTTTTCGCCGGTATCGTCGGTTACTCTTCCCTTGATTGTCCGGTCGGCGTTGATATTGGTGCTTACCACCAGCGGATTAAGATGGAAACTATTGCCGGCTACTGCACTGAGCCCGCAAGCCGCACCGATCAGCGCCTGGCCTACCGACAGTTTCAGGATCGAATTCAATCGGCCGTAGTAAGGGGATTGTCGAAATTGATTCATAAGCTTCATTTTTAGATTTAGTAATTAGCAGAGGCCCGGAGCAGTGTTTAAACAGCCCGGGTAACGGGGTTAATCGGTTAAGCTTTTTATTCTCATAGTCATCGGTTTAAGTGAATAATTGTCGGGATTGGGGAAAAGCAGCGTTTAGGTATGTAAATAATACGGTGTCGTCAGGTCACAACGGACAGCCTCCCAGCATGTTAACAGGCCTGAAAGCTGCCGGATTTAACGTTGATGAAGATTTTGGAATACTCTAAGAAATAAATGTCTTTCTGACGCATAAAAGACAATTGTTCATGCTTAAAGTAACATTTATGCAATAGTAGAATGATTGAAAGAACTGACTGTCCTGCTCTGTCTGGTTTTGATTAATATTTAATTAACATGAGTTTTTTGGATATATCTTATATATGGCATGAAGAAGCCATCCGTCCGCAGCGAGGCGACGGTCCGTAATATAGGATATGAGGCAGGTGAGATAGTAAGGAAAAGGTCTGTCGGAAGGCTGGCTATCAGCACCTTCCGACAGATCCAATGGGCAAATCTAGACGAGTAGTTCTTTCACCGCAAGGCCCTTTCCGTCGGGAGTTGTATAGAAAGGCCGCTTCTCGATTTCGTATTGGGTGTCCGGCGGAATGCCCAATGCATGATAGATCGTCTGGTGAATGCCGTCGATCTTGACAGGGTTTTCAATGGTTTTGCAAGGACGTTCATCGGCGGTTTTGCCGTAGACAAAACCTTTTTTGATGCCGCCGCCAAACATGAGCATCGAGCATCCGTCGGTGAAATGGCGATGCATGCCGTAGAATTTAAGATCCGAAAGAATGTCGGGCTGGGCTACCTGCTCTTTCACTTTGGCATCTGGGCGGCCTTCCACCATCATATCACGGCTGAATTCGCTCGCCAGCACGACCATCGTACGGTCAAGGAGGCCTTTTTCATCGAGGTCTTTGATAAGCTGAGCAACCGGACCGTCGATTTGCTTCTTCATGTCCTGCAAGCGTGTGTGCCCGTTTTCATGCGTGTCCCAACCTTTGAATGGCTCGTACTCGGTGGTGACGCTAATGAAGCGGGCGCCCTGTTCCGTGAGCCGGCGGGCAAGCAGGCAACCGAGCCCGAACCGGCCGGTGTTATAAATGTCGTAGCTCTTTTTGGGTTCAGTACTTAAATCGAACGCCTTCGATTCCGGCGAGTTGAGTAAAGCATAGGCCTGTTCCATCGAGCGCTTCAACGACTCCCGCTGGTAATCGCTACCGAACTCTCCTACCGGACTGTTATTGATCAGTTCGTTGTATAACTGGTTCCGGCGTTCAAATCGCTTCGCGTCCATACCCACGGGCGGACGTACGCTTTCAAGGCCCTGGCTTGGGTCGGGAATGAAGAACGGCCCGAACTCATTGCCAAGGAAACCGGCCGTGTGAAATGCCTTCAATTCTTCGGCCTCTCCCACTGTGAATCGCTGACCAATATCAATGAATGCCGGGATCACCGGATTTTTAGGCCCCAGTTCCTTGGCGATCCAGGAACCGATGTGCGGCGCCGCCACGGTTTGTGGTGGCTCGTAGCAAGTGTGCCAATGGTACTGGTGACGCGAATGCAGGATGTGTCCCATGTCGGCTGCAACGTACGAACGGATGAGCGTTCCTTTGTCCATCACCTGCCCTATCGACTGCAAGCCGTCCGAGAAATGGATGCCGTCGAGCTTCGTCGGGAACGATTTGAATGTGCTCAAAACGCGGTTGCCCTCCATATCTTTTTCGAATGGCGTGTAGGCCTTCGGGTCGAAAGTTTCGGTATGCGCCATACCACCGGCCATCCATAAGAGTATTACTGTGTCCGCCGAAGAATTGGCTCCTGCCTTGCCCCGGCATGAGGTGAGCAGGTTTGATATAGGAGCTCCCGCCGCCAGAGCGGCCATCGTAGCGGCGCTGGCGCGTTGCAGAAACTCCCTCCTATTCCATTGGATATTCATTTCTTAATATATTTTAAATGGTTGTATTTCATTAGTTTAGCTAAAACTACTTTTCATGCTTTAAATACTTTTAATATTTACAATTAATACTATAAATTTTATTCTTTATGTACATTATAAATGTTAAGTCTGTATTTAAAGCTTTATTCATTTGATATTTTAAATATGTTTTATCTGTATCCTACATTTAATATATCAACTGAAACTCAGGCACCAGTGCGATCGCCCAAACGAGGTCCTGAATGCCTTCTTCGCTTGGTGTCGGGCCGAGGATCTTCTTCGCGGCCGCGAGCTCTTTCGGCACCGGCGAGCGGCCCAATGCCTTCCGGTAAAGTGCCGTCACAAGCGAGTCGGATGTTGGGTATTGCGACTTCCAAACTTTGGACCCCGCTTTGAGCGTCTCGGTGAATTTCGAACCGTTCGTAAGTTCCAGTGCTTGGAGCAGGTTCGCCTGGGAAGTACGGCCGGTACTCACCGTCTCGCGGTTCGGGCGCCCCAGCGAGGTAAGAAAAGGGTCGTTCTTCACGAACGCCGCACGCGGGAACGGTAGCCGCGACTGAATATCTTCCGGGAGCTTTTTCAATGCAAGCGCAGTGTCGGCGTACATCGGCGTGAAGCTCGCGCTGATCGCGTCGGCGAATTGCTCGGCGGTAAGCCTTCTGCGCACCATGCCGGTAAACTTGAAATCGTTCGCCATAATATCGCCCGCTTCTTTCACCGACGTAGAGGGCAGCTGGTAAGTCTTCGAAGTCACGATCGTGTAAATGAGTTTTTTGATATCATAGCCATTGGTCACAAAGTCGGATGCCAGCCAGTCGAGGAGGTCCTGGCTCCAAGGTAAATTGTCCATCGCATCCACGGGCTCCACAATGCCACGACCCATCAGCTGCGCCCACACACGGTTCACGAGCGTGCGGTACAATCTTCCATCTTTCGGCTGCACGAGGAAGTCGGCCAGCTGACGGAGGCGTTTCTCGGTACTTGCGTTCACTTCGATTTCGCCAAGCTCCGGGTACAGAATGCGGGTCCCCGCTATTTTTCCGGTAGGTTTATCGCAGCGGTTGATTTCAAGCAATGTGTCTGCGAAGATGTTGGCAAATGCATAGGCGTCGGCCAGTTTCCAGTCGCTGATAAAACTATCGTGACAGGAAGCACATTTAAGATTTAAACCCAAAAACACCTGGGCCACATTCTGGGCCGCCTGCATTTCGGTGCGCTGGCTGGAATTGATGGTCCCGCGCCATTTGATGCCTTTAATGAAACCTTCGGATTCCTTGTTAGGGCTGATCAATTCTTTCACGAACCAGTTGTACGGTTTATTATCCACCAAGCTTGCGTAAAGCCATTTGGAAATGCCAAAGCGCCCGCCGGTAATGTAGCCTGTTCCGTCGTAATCGTTCCGGAGCGCGTCGTTCCAGAATGTCATCCAATGCTGTGCGTACGCGTCGTTCTGGGAAAGAAGGTCTTTGGCGAGTAACTCGCGCTTGTCGGGGCGGGTATCCGCTATAAATGCATCCACCTTTTCGGGAGGCGGCAACAGCCCGATAATGTCGAGGTATACACGACGAATATAGGTGCGGTCGTCAACGACCGGTTTCCAGCTTCCTTTGGTCTTTTGAAAATACGCATTTACAAACAGGTCGACAGGCTTATTGAGGTCGGCGGTGGCGGCAGGCACCTGCGGCGTGCGCGGGGCTAGTTCCGCCACACGATAAATGCTTTTCTCTTTGCCATCGGGCCACGGAGCACCTTTTTCGATCCAGAATTGAAGCAATTTTACCTCCTTCTCGGTCAAGCGCTTGCCTTTGGTGGGCATAGCCTCCTTGTGACCTTTAGGCAGCGAAATCCGGCGGATTAGTTCGCTTTTGTCGGGATGGTTCGGTACTACCACCACACCGTGCTCACCGCCTTTCATAATGGCGTCTTTACTGTCGAGCCGCAGCTCTCCTTTCATTTTGGTCTCGCTGTGGCAACTGTAACAGTTGTGCGCCAGGATCGTCCTGACTTCCACATTGAGGTTTTGTATTTGTTCAGGGGTTAATGCGCCATTGTTGGTCAGTACAAAATCAGCTTCGGTCTCGCCCTCCGGCTCCACAGTGTCATTGGCTCCAGGCAATACGCTCGTGAGGTAATCCTCGCCGTGGGTAAGCATGGCGCCGTAATGCCCTGCAAATGAAACACCTAATACCGTAGTCAGCAGCAGTCCGCGGAAGAGGCTCCTGTTGCCGGAACGTAGCGTAAATGCCGTAACAAGGGAAAGTACCATTGTGGCAATTCCGGCCCAGCGGTGGATTTCGAGATTAGTACCGCTGGAATCTTCGGAACTGGCGAGCAGCAGGCCAAATACAACGGCGAGCACCGCGCTTCCTGCGCTCACCCACGTGATAATGCGCGTACCGTCGCGCAGGACGGTCGATCGGTGCTTCCAGTCGATGAGTTCAAAAAGCAATGCAATGCAGAGAAGCCCAATGGGAAAATGGACCAGTAAAGGGTGCAATCGTCCTAAAAATTGCCAAAGCCAGAAAGTTTCGGTTGCTTGGAGTAACACAAGTTCAAGGGGTTAGTGGTTCAGGAACACCAGCGGGGATATTCCGCAATCATACAATACTAAAATGCAGCGAGGTGAATAGTATCCTGTGCTGTCTTGTTATAAGTGAAAAATGTTCATGATTTTCTGAAAAAGTTTATATAAAATGTATTTGATGTAGTAAATTGGTTATTAAGGTTATAACGATCTGTTTCACGGATTAGTTATAAAATTTAACAGGAGAGACATATTGAATGTCCCTCCTGTGCATGGTTAACATTCCAATCGATCAATAGCCCGGATTCTGAGTCAGTTTCGGGTTGATCAGAATTTGCGGTGCCGGTAGCGGCAGGAAGTACTCATTCTCGGTGTAGACATAGTCTGTCGAGTTAAACGGTACGTTTCCTCGTGCCACAGTGGGTTTCGCGCGTTCCTGCGCACCGTGTGCATTCATAAAGGCCGCCCATTCAGCAGGTGTTTTAGTCCTTTTCAAATCAAACCAGCGGTGATTTTCGAATGCCAGCTCCAATCGGCGTTCTTTCAAAACAGCCGTTCTAAACGCCGTTTTATCCGCGATCGCGAGATCCGCGAGGCCTGCGCGTTTCCGGATCTGGTTGAGGTAGCCAAGTGCTTCCGCATTCGGGCCGGATTGCTCGTTGATCGATTCCGCCAGCATCAGCAGGACATCGGCATAACGTATGACCGGCCAATTGGAATTGGTACGGTTTACAATCGTGTGCGGGTAGTTGTATTTGACAATGTAAGGCACCTGATAGGTGGTTGTATCCAGCTTGAAATTAGGTCTCAGAGAGATATCTTTCCTCAAGTCCCCTTTTTCATAAGCCGCCATAATGTCGTTGGTGGGAATATTACGGCCGCCGTTTGATCCCGCCGCGAAGCCCGTCACCGCCCCTTTCGAAACCCTTGGTGCAAAGACATATTCGAAATTGCTCCACTCGCCGAGGTCGTTATCACCCTGGTACTGGATTTCGAAGATCGATTCTATGCCGTTTTTCTTCGAGATGTTATAGTTGTCGGCATAGTTCGCATTCAACGCATATCCGAGCGTCGTTACCTCTTTCAGCGTCGTGATCGCGTCGGCGTACTTTTTCTGCGTCAGGTAGGACTTGCCCAGTAGACTCAATGCAGCCCCTTTCGTAGCACGGCCCAGATCGCCCGCGGCAGCATATTTCGCAGGAAGAGCGGCGGCCGCTTCTTTCAGGTCTTTCTCGATTTGCGCCCATACGTCGGCCTGAGGCGATCGTACAAGTTCAAATGCGGGGTCGGGAATTTCCAGCGTGGAAGTGACGATGATAACATCGCCGAAATACTGGACCAGGTTGAAGTACATGTAGGCACGCAGGAATTTGAGTTGTCCTTCGGCCTCCTTACGGCTATTTTCGCTCATCGTGGCGTTTACCATTTTTTCGAGCGTCAGGTTACAGTTGTACATGGCTGCGTAGTAACCGTTCCATAAGTTGGCGATTTCGCCGTTGCCTGAGTTTACAGTCGCAAATTCAAATGCTTCCCAGCCGCCCGCCCCGCCGCGATCGGAAGGGTTCAGGTCAATGGTTGTATTGTCCGTTTGAAATTCACCAAATAAATAGGCGGTGTTAGTCAATGCCTGAATCTGGCTGTAAACGCCGCTGACGGCCTGTTTTACCTGCTCTTCATTTTTATAAAACAAATCGACTTCTACCTTCGTAGGGTCGGTCTGGTTGAGGAAATCTTCGCTGCATGACGACAGGCACATAGCCAGAGCGATTCCGAGTATCGTTGCTTTTTTCATCTTCGTCATTATTAGAAGTTAACTTTAATACCTGCCGAGAACGTTCTGGGTACCGGATACGACTCGTCATCGTTGTTGAGCTCCGTTCCACCGCGAACACCTGCATCGGGGTTGTTGCCCGGATACTTCGTGATGAGTAGCAGGTTGGCCGCGTTAATGAAGATACGTGCGTCGGACAGAATGCCATCCACTTTGGGAAGCGTGTAGCCGATTGTGACGTTTTTAATCCAAGTGTGGCTTCCGTCATACACATACCGCTCGCTGCTTTCGCGTGACCATTTGAAGTAGTCGGTACCTCCCTGCGAATTCATGGCATTAGGATTCGAACCCGGGTTTTCGGGTGACCGCCACCGGTCTTTCGCTTTTTCCAGCACGTTGAAAACACCATCCATATTCATCGTCGAAGCTTCGATATTCCGGTAAATGTCGAATTTATGGGCGCCCATCAGCAATACATTCACATCGAAGCGCTTGTAGTCAATCCCGACAGTCCATCCCCAGTTGAATTTTGGGTTAGGGTTGCCGATCTCGGTCATATCTTTGGTATCGTAGGAAACGATGCCGTCGGGGCCGCCGTCGGGAGCACCATGCAAATCAGCGAATTTCATAGCGCCCGGCACGGCGCCTTCCTGCAATGGAGAAGCATCGATCTCCGCCTGCGTGTTGAAGATTCCCAACTTTTTGTAACCGAAAATCATACCGATGGGCCGGCCTACCTGCTGAATGTTATAACCGCCATACTGGCTTCCCTGCAGAATAAAGTCATTTTGCCCGCGGATGGCGAGGATCTTACTCCGGTTGAAAGTGATGTTCGCATTGGTCCTGAAATTAACCTGACCGATTTTCATCCGATAGCTTGCCGCAAGTTCCACCCCCTGGTTCTGGACTTTACCGAGATTTTTCAGGGTCGAAGTGAAGCCTGAAACTGCCGGAATATTGTAACCCAGCAGCATGTCATCCGTGATTTTTTTGTAGTACTCGGCAGTAAATACGAGACGGTTGTTGAAAGTTGCCAGGTCAAGTCCAATGTTCAACTGATTGGATTTTTCCCAAGTCAGCTCCGGGTTGGCAAAGCGGTTTACTGTCTTGCCGATCGATAACGAGTTGTTGAAGACATAATTGTTCAAAGTCAGGAACGCGAGGCTGGCGTAGTTACCGTCGTCACCGGCGTTCTGTGCAGTACCGAAGTTATTATTGGCACTCACCTGGTAGGTATTATTGCCCGTCATCCCCCAGCTTCCGCGTACTTTCAGGTCGGTCAGCCACGCCATTTTTGGAATAAATGATTCCTCTGAAAGTCTCCAACCTACGGATACCGCCGGGAAGTTGCCGAACTGGTGCCCTTCACTGAACCGTGAGCTGCCCTCTCTGCGGAATGATGCCGAGAATAGATAACGATCTTTGAACGAGTAGTTTAGGCGGGCCAGGTAGGCCAGCATTGTCCATTTGCGCTCCATGGAAAATGAAGAGCGGATGGTGGCGTTGCCCAGGAACGGCGCAAGGTCGTCAGGGAACGTATTACCCGAACCATACAGTCCTTTTACGACCTCCTGTTGCGCGGTGTAACCCAGCATTGCATCCAGGTGGTGATTTTCCCCGAAATTAACATTGTAGGTAAGCAGCTGATCAGCCGTGTAGTTTTTGAGCTCTTCGGCGTCGTCGCGCTCAGTGGCAAGACGGGGAGGCGCACCATTAGACCCCGTGGCGATTGCCAGGCCGATCGTCGAGGGCACGTATTCCTTGTATTTGTTGTAGTTGATCTTTGCATTGACGGACGTTCTGAATTTCAGTCCCTTAGCAATATTGAAATCAATATAGCCGTTTGCGAGCACATCGGCGATGTTCCGGTCTCGGTCGATGTTTTTCAGCAAGTATAACGGATTCGGAAAGCCGAAAATATCACCTACCCCATTGTAATACGGGATCAGCTCGCCCTTCTGATCATAGGCAGGATACCGCGGGTCGCTGATGAGCGTAAGGCCCACCAATGCGCTGCGGCCATCCGTCGCTGCGAGGCTTGACCGCGAGTAGCTTCCGGCGATGTTGACACCCATTGAAATGTATTTGTTGATGTCCCCGGCCAGGTTGGTGCGGACTGACGCACGGTCGTAATCGGTGTATTTCAGCGCACCGTCCTCTTTATAATAGCCTATCGAAACCATCGATTTGATCGGTCCTTTTCCTGACGATAGCGACACGTTTACGTCCGTATAAGGCGCATTGTTGTGCAAAATCAGGTCAAACCAGTTGGTTGAATACTTGGTGTCCTCCGGATTGCGGAAGTCGATCGGTATTTCTTCATTGGTGGGCTGTCTTTTCTTATCCAGCACGAAGCGGCCGATGAATACCTCTTTCTTGAACTGTGCGAAGTCCTTGCCGTTCAGCACTTTGGTTTTTCTGGAATCCGGAACATTCTGCACGCCATAGTCGATGGAAACGTTTAGATTTGTTTTGCCTTCCTTGGCCGATTTCGTCGTAATCAGTACCACGCCATTGGAACCGCGTGCGCCGTAAATGGCGGTTGAAGCAGCGTCTTTCAAAACGGTAATAGTTTCAATATCGTTGGGATTCAGGTTTTGGCCTACCGAGATGCCCACAGGGAACCCGTCGATGACATACAACGGGTCGCTGCCAGCCCCGAGGGAGCTGATGCCCCGTACCTTCACCTCGAATTGCTGGCCCGGCGTACCGCTCTTCTGTTTGATGATCACCCCTGGCGCTTGTCCCTGGATCATCCGTGTGACGTTGGACTTGGGGACTTCACCGATATCTTCGATGTTAATATTGGATACCGCAGAAGTAATATCGCGCTTGCGTTGGGTACCATAACCCACCACCACTACTTCTTCCAATGCTTTATTGTCCACGGCTAATTGAACGTCCAAAGACGTCTGATTTCCCACTGTAATCTCTTTTGGTACGTACCCGACAAAAGAGAAAACTAAAACAGGACTGCCTGTCTCGGGTACATTGATGGAGTAACGGCCTTCGGTATCCGTTACGGTCCCGGTACTGGAACCTTTCACAATGATACTTACACCCGGGAGCCCGGCGCCATTTTCATCGGTAACTTTCCCACCCAGTGACCGGTCGACGGTCACCAGAACCGGGTTCTTCGTTAGGGCTGCCGCAGCCGGGGCGTGGTAGACGCCAGCAAGTGCAACACCGAACAATACCTGGCCCAGCATCAGCTTTCGCAGCGGACGCAGCCTGGTATTGAATCTTAATTGTCGAGATTGATTCATACGTTCAGGATTGGAATAGTAATTAAATAAGTAAAATGGGGTTTATACTTTGGGTCTTTCCATAGGCAGCCGCTTTAAGTGGAACATATTGGCCGGAGTGGCCGGAACGGAATAATAAAATTCAAACATATTGCCGGGAGACAGAATGTTTGACCTTGAAGTACATATCAATTTTTATGTTTGATATGTACAATTAATGATTTGAATTATATCATTTCGCAATAGTATCGGTATTTGAATTCCATACTATCCTGTGCTGTCCGGTATGCTATCAAAATTGTGAGCAGGACACAATTAAATTATCGTTGACCCGGCAGTAGGAAATTAACAGCACCTTAAACTGGTGAGACACAGTTGTAGAGTCGGTGCCTCCTTTGGCAGTGAAGTGACGGTGATAGTGATACGTCCGAATTTTCGATGCCGTTGACCGGCATCAAGCGAACATGAGCCTAAAATGAGCGCGGAGAGCTGCTCTTGCGGATTATTGAAATTTGTTTTCGCGTTTTACTATCCTTGTTTAAATTCCTGAAAAGTGCCATCAGAGTAAAAAATAAGCACTTTTTCGATCTTTTTCTCCGGTAAAATAACCGGTTTTTCCTTAACGACATTCGGCTGTGTGGGCTGTGGAGCAGGGACTGTCTTTTTACGCGATTCTAAGGCGGGTTCGTGAATCGCCGCGGGGGCCGTTACCGGCAGTGGTTCGTCATCCAGGATCCAATTGATGCCCAGGTCCGGAAAGCGCTTAACAATTTTCTGCACCATATCCAGACTCGGCTTATTCCTACCAGCAAGTATATGCGACATACTGGATCGCTGTATCCCTATCTCATCGGCAAAAAGCGAAGGGGTGATATTTTTGTCAATCAGTATCTGTTTAATCTTTTCAGTGAGGTCCATATCGTAGCCTGTAATTGATGTTACAAATATAAACTACAAAATCTAACCAACAAGTGCATTTATGTAAATTAATGAAAATATTATTGTTTAATAAATTAAATTATCATAATTGCTAAATATAAATCGAAAGTTATGAGGTTGGGTATATACTTGTAAATAGTTAGATTGAAAAAAAATAAGTGCGACACGATGGTTCATGCCGCACTCAGATTTCGATATTCGGATTTCTTTCGGGGGAACTACACCGCTACGCTATTGTCGCGCAGTGCGTCGTTGAGGGAAGTTTTAAGGTCTGTGCTCGGTTTACGCTTACCGATGATCAATGCACAAGGTACATGATAGGTCCCCGCGGCAAACTCTTTGGGTAGTGTTCCGGGGATCACTACGGAGTCTTCTGGTACATATCCTTTATATTCTACGGGTTCGCTGCCGGTCACGTCAATGATTTTAGAGCTTCCTGTAATCGTTACTCCTGCGCCTAAAACGGCTCTTTTTCCAACGCGGGCACCTTCTACAACGATACAACGTGAGCCAATGAATGCGCCATCTTCGATGATAACGGGAGCCGCTTGAACCGGTTCGAGCACCCCTCCTATTCCTACTCCGCCGCTGAGGTGGACATTCTTGCCGATCTGCGCGCAACTCCCGACAGTCGCCCAGGTGTCGACCATTGTACCTTCGTCGATGTAGGCACCGATGTTCACATACGACGGCATTAGTACAACCCCTTTTGAAATATAGGCACCATATCTGGCCACAGCCGGCGGCACTACCCTCACGCCAAGTTGCTCGTAACCCGATTTTAGTTTCATTTTATCGTGGTATTCGAAAATGCCAACTTCGCTAACGTGCATTTGTTGAATTGGGAAGTATAGAATAATCGCTTTTTTTAGCGCTTCATTAACGATCCATCCCCCATTAGCATCCGGTTCGGCCACGCGCAATCTTCCTTTGTCTACCTCCTCAATAATATCGCGAATAAAATTCTTTGCTGATTCTTCTTTTAATAATTCCCGGTTTGCCCAGTAATTTTCAATTTGTTCGGTAAAATTCATGTTAAAGTATAGAGTTAATAAAAAGTATTTAATACGTTGGTTATCAAACAGTTATATCATAAAACAGTAAATAATATTTGCATTTAACTACCAGGGTTAAACGCGAGAGAAATAGCTAAGTTGAACGGAACCACAATGCAATATAATAGGTTATTAGTGCAGGATCAAAGAGATAAGTAAAAAGCAGAGTAACCCCGGATTACCATCTATTTTAGCAAGTGAGATAATATATATTGCCAAAAATATAGGAATTTTCATTCTAATTTGCTAAATTCAATATCAATCAACCATTCAATTGCCTAGTTTCTTATATTTCTGTCCAATACTTTTCATCCGCATACATTTTTATTAATATTGCGGCTGAAATAACCAATCTACCTCGATATGTCAAAAGTAAAAGTTGCAATCAACGGATTTGGCCGCATCGGTCGCCTTGTTTACCGTCAAATCTATAACATGGAGGGCATCGACATCGTAGCCATCAATGATTTGACAAGTCCAAAAGTGTTAGCACACCTTCTCAAATACGATACAGCACAAGGACGTTTCGACGCGGACGTTAAGTCTACTGACAACTCAGTTGTTGTAAATGGCGAAAACATCGTGATCTATGCGCAACGTGACCCTTCACAAATTCCCTGGGCACAGCACGATGTTGATGTAGTTCTTGAATGTACTGGTTTCTTTACCAGCGCAGAATCTGCGAGCGCACACATCAAAGCGGGTGCTAAAAAAGTGGTTATCTCCGCTCCCGCTACCGGCGACCTCAAAACAATCGTTTTCAACGTTAACCATAACATCCTTGATGGTTCTGAAACGATTATCAGCGGTGCCTCCTGTACTACAAACTGTCTTGCTCCAATGGCGCAGGTCCTGGAAGAGAAATTTGGTATCGTAAACGGCTTGATGACAACCATCCACGCTTATACCAACGACCAGAACACGCAGGATGCTCCACACCCAAAAGGTGATTTGAGAAGAGCGAGAGCTGCTGCTCAGAATATCGTACCTAACAGCACTGGTGCTGCAAAAGCAATCGGTCTCGTATTGCCTTCATTGAAAGGTAAACTGGATGGCTCTGCTCAGCGCGTTCCTACATTAACTGGTTCATTGACTGAATTGACCGTTGTTCTAGGCCGCGAAACTACCGTAGAAGAGATCAATGCTGCTATGAAAGCTGCCGCTAACGAAAGCTACGGCTATACAGAAGACGAAATCGTCAGCAGCGATATCATCGGTATCAACTACGGCTCACTGTTCGATGCAACGCAGACCCGCGTTCAGAAAGTAGGTGACGTTCAGCTTGTTAGAACTGTTTCATGGTATGACAACGAAATGTCTTACGTGTCTCAGCTTGTAAGAACCGTTTACTACTTCGCTGGCTTGATCCAGAAGTAATAACATACTTTAATACAAAAACGGCCCGTTCCGGCAAATGCTGGAACGGGCCGTTTTTCTTTGCAGATCTTTTTAGACAAGCTCCGCTTTAATGTATTTGATGGTATATCCCTTCGCCGTGAAAATACCTTCATAATGCGTGCGAACGCCGTGATGCTCGTCCAGCAAATGCGACTGATACAAGTCGTAGGTATGTTCAATAATGCGGAAATTAGGCGCATCAGCGAGTGTCTGAAGAGTGTACTCGTACAAGAAATCACTGTCTGTTTTGAGAAAGAACATGCCTCCCTCTTTCAAAAACGACGCATATTTGGCCAGAAAACTGGGATTGGTGAGCCGATACTTCTCGTTGCGGTCCCGCACCTGCGGGTCGGGATGAACGAGCCATATTTCGCTCAATTCACCTTCCCCGAAGAACTCTTCCGAATATTGAATGCCTGCCCGGAGGAAAGCGACGTTCGATAAGTTCTGTTCCGTGGCCAATGCGCTGCCCCGAGCGATCCGGTCGCCTTTGATATCGACGCCGATAAAGTTCTTTTCCGGAAATTTCTTGCCCAATCCGATCGTGTATTCTCCCTTACCGCACGCCAGTTCCGCTACAATCGGGCTTTCGTTATTAAAATACAGTTTATTCCAATTTCCTTTTATTTCCGAGTAAAGTGGTTTTCCCGCCTGAACTACATTCTCTGCCTGCTCACTGAACCTGTAATGATGTAACTTTCTTCTTGCCATTATACTTGTATGCTCTATAAACTTTCAATATCTGCGACTACAAAGGTACTACCGCCAACGTAAATTGCATCTGTCGGCGCGGAATCCTTGATAGCGTCTTCAAGCGCTTCGTTCACATTTCCGAAGGTCTTCCCAATCAAACCGTGTTCGAGCGCCGTGGACTGCAATTCTTCCGCCTTTAATGCCCGCATATTGGAAGGCGCGCAGAAGTAATAATCCGCGTCCTTTGGAAAAAGCGACAACATCGTCGAAATGTCCTTATCGCCAACAAAACCGACGACAAACCGCTTCCGCCCCTTGCAGACCGTGTCGAATTGAGCCAAAGTGATGGTGAGACCTGCGGTATTATGTGCCGTATCACAATAAACGTCAGGATTTTGGCGTAACTGCTGCCAGCGTCCTTTCAGCCCGGTGATTGCCCTCACGGATTGCAGCGCACTTCTTACGGCATCGTCCGTAATTTTCCAGCCTTTTGCAATGAGCACATCTTTGGCAGCCCATACCCCGGCGATGTTATTCAACTGGTACGAACCGGTCAGGTCGGTAGCCAGGCCTTTCGAAACGGTACGTCCAGAAGCCTTCTCTATCACGTCGACAAGCATTTTACCTTCTGAGAAGTCGTTAACCTTCACCTCAAATGCATTCGATGCAAACCTCAACGGCGCATTTGCCGCCTCGGCAGCTGCGGTAATCACATCACCGATCTCTGCATTTTGGTATTCACTGACTACTACCGGCACCCTGTTTTTGATAATCCCGGCTTTTTCGCCGGCAATTTTGCCCAGCGTGTCGCCCAGGAATTGCATATGATCGAAACTAATATTGGTAATAACCGACAGTTCTGGCGTGATCACATTCGTCGAATCCAGCCGGCCGCCCATACCGACCTCGATCACCGCGACATCCACATGAGCCTTCTCAAAATAGGAAAAGGCCATCGCCACAGTCACTTCAAAGAACGACGGAGACAATCTATCAATGTTAAATTTTTGTCCGGCGACAAATTCAATAATAAATTCCTCGGGTACACACACGCCATTTACCCGTATGCGCTCACGAAAGTCCTTTAAATGAGGCGAAGTATACAGCCCCACCCGGTATCCCGATTCTTGCAGGATCGCCGCCAGCATATGCGATGTGCTTCCCTTGCCGTTCGTGCCGGCGACATGTATGGTGGGATATTTGTCCTGCGGATCACCCAGTGCTTTACACAGTTCCCTGGTAGTATGAAGGCCCGGCTTGAAAGCACGGGCCCCGATATTCTGAAAAACCGGTAATCTGTCGTACAGATATCCGATCGTTTCCTGGTATGTCATTTAAGTATTAACGTGAACGTATTTTAAAAGTGATGGTACCAATCGATTCGTCCGGTACATTAGCCGACTTCGGAACGAAAGTGAGGTCTCTGACGGCGTTTTTATATTTGTTGACTACCGCGTAATCCGTGACCGTTGTTGCCTGGGTAATTACGCTCTTCACGCGACCATTTCTGTCGACCGTAATTTTGAACGTAATATCGCCCGTAGCGTCCGAATTATCGTCTACAACCGGTCTTCTGGACCAGCTCCAACCCGACAGGTTAAGTCCCACATTCGTTCCGCCGCCGCCGCCTTCACCTTTATAAGTTTTGGCAAAAAGGCTACCGGTTTTGGATCCCTTATCGCCCACACCTTCCGCATCGTCACCATTGTTGTTGCCTCCGATGCCGGTTTTCGTGCCGTTTGTTCCATTGCTTCCCGATTTGGCGCCGGACGATTTGCTGAACAATGCGTCTTTATTAACGGCCTTTTCAGGAGCAGGTTTTGACACAGGTGCCGAAGCATTTTCACTACCCGTCGATTTTTTCACGTCAGTCTTCTCCGGAGCCTCCACCGGGCTCTCTACCTTCGAAGTGATCGCAGGCTTCTCAGCGACGGTTTTTGTGGGCTTTGGCGACTCTATTTTAGGCGGTGTAGGAGGTGTCGGCTTCGGTGTAGCTACCGATTTCACCTTTTTGACTTCTTCCGCATCCGCTTTCATGTTCTCTCTTACCTTGCTGTCGTTGGGCTTATTGTATGTTTGCACGTCCCCTCTACCGACTTTGCTGGTACCATAGTTCACTTCAACGAACAATTCCATGGGTTCGACTTTCGGAAGTGATGAGCTAAGACGGATGAAAAAGAATATGCCCAGCATAGCCGCGGTAATCCCAAAGGACCACGCCCATGAAATTGCGATTCGTTGCCGGTCTTCTGCCTGTAATGTGATCATTTATCAAAAAATGGGTTTTCTTTCGGAAAACGTAAAAGTAGTAAAAAACGTATGCAACAAAAAAAGGAGGCCAGCTGACCTCCTTTCTGTATTTCCAGGTTAAGAACCCTATTTTTGCTTGTAAACCCAACCTGCTTCGCCGATCACTTTTTTCAGTTCGTTCGATGCACGATAAGCATCAATTTCATTGTCAAAGCCATCGATGGCAACCTTTACCTTTTTGCTCCGCTCATTGCCGGGAATGATTAATGCTTTTGTAAAACCCTTTTTTGTTAGCTCAGCAAGCAAGACATTTGCTTGTTTTGTGCCCTTGAACGCCCCGGCTATCACATAAAACTTCGCCGAAGTTATCTCCACAGGTTTTGTTTCAGCAACAGCAGGCGCCGGTGCGGCAGCCACTGGCTCAACCTTTGCAGAAGCAGAATCAACAGTCATCGAATCTACTTTTGCAACGACTGCTTCCGGTTGCGGCGCCTCAGCTTCCTCATGCTTCACTACCGTCGTTTCAGCCGCGCCTTTATGGCTGAACATCTCCGAGAATGGGTTCAGCGTGCTTTTGATATATTCGTTCTCTGTATTAACCAGAAAAAAGCTCAATCCGCAAAGTAGGCCTGCGATAACCGCTGCGGCAGCCCAGCCCGTCCAGCGACGCGGCCGCACTTCGGTTTCCAGTTCAACCACTTCAACGTCGTCATTGATATATTGTGCTGAATTTAATGCAGCAACCGGACGAGCCTGTGCCACAACCGCCTTGATCTTCTCGAAGCCGTACCACTCATCTTTAAAGTACTTACCAGTGTTAGGTTCGAATACCAGCTTGCCTTCTACATTCTGCTTGAACTCGCCAATGCCTGCAATGCTCGCTTCCCCGTTCAGATCGAGACCGGATCTCAGCCGATCGGTATAGCCTTTGATGTACTCCACCGCATCCGCATGCGTCACTTTCTCGTGACGCGAGATATAGTTCGCCAGCAAGCCATCATCCAGTTTAAGATACTCATTAAACGCCAGTCTTTTGACAGGCGGTGCGAAAATACCCGAATTACTATCATAAACCGCCGGTACCTGATGCGAGAGCAAGGCACCGAAGCCGGGAATGATCACGAATTCGTATTCTCCTATGAGTTTCCGGATGACTGTTTCAACTGCTATCATGAAGCAAAGTTTGGTGTTAACTGAGCGAAGTTAAAAAGAAAAAGACAATCCCGCAATAAAGTTCAGGCCCTGTTGAGGGTAGTACTGATACCGCTGGTAGTTCTTGCCCAACACGTTGTTCAGGTTCACAAACGCAGAGAAGTTCCTGGTTAACAGATAGTCGATTTTAAGATTCAGATCCGCGACCACCGGTAGTTTGGTCACTTCTCCGGTCTGAAAATTTTTCGCTTTCAAGCCTCTCAGCATATAAAAATCTGCCGTTACAAAGAGCTTTTTGCTGATGGTAAGGGCATTGAACCAGTTCAAAGTAAGGTCCGGGCGGTGCCACGGTTCTTCCACCTTATCCACGGCGTAGTCGAAAAAATTGGCCTTTAACGATGTTTTGAACAACTCATTAAAATTATAACCGGCCTGGGCGGAAATCGTCAACACCTTGGTCTTACCCGGATCGAAAATCGCCGAGAAACGAGAGGTGTCCGAGAGCGAGTTGTTATAAGAGTAAAAATTCCGGTAGGAAGTGTAGGCCACTTTGCCCTCGTAGTTAATGCCCGTACCGGTCTCGCCTTTAACACCTGCACTGATATCCGAAGTTTTTTCGGTATTCATCACAAGTACGTTGGGTCCAAGCCATTGGTTTTCGCTCAGCATACTCTTCAGGGTATTCCGTACGATATCGCCATTCCAGCCCGCAAAAATGTGCACGCCTGAAATAGGGGTTACATCGAGATTCACGGCCGGAAACGCCTTCGTCCGGTTAATATCCAGCTGGCTATCGGTCTCGTTAACAGCATTAATACCTGCCGAAACAGAGAAGATGTCGTTCACATACTTGAACGTGGGTTTAACACGGAACAGGTTACGGTTATAAGTGAAGTAATCGACACGCTGTGACACGTAGGCATCGGCTTCCAACAATGCAAAGAACGTTTCCGAAATAGGCACAGAGGCTGTCAGGTTAGTCCCCCAGTCTATTTCCGATGCATTGTAGCGGTCTTTCAGGCTGTTCAGGCTCGTTTTCACGGAGTAATCTACCAGTACGGAAGCGTCGGTGTTTTCAAAGCCCAGATTGAACCCGAACTGGTTGAGCGTCTGCCGGATCGTGTCACGGTCCACTACCACACCATCGGGCTGGGGCTTGTAGCCATAGAAGTAATAGTTTTTGCGGTCGAAATTGAAGCCTGCATCGACTTTATATTTCTCACGGATATATTTCCCGCCAATTTTGAAACCAGTGGCTGCACTAGCCGAGTTTTTACCGTCTACCGGTCCGTTGGCTGCCGAAAGATGCTTCAACTGTACGGTATACGCGAGGTCCTCCTTCGGCCTCCCCCCAACAAATAACTCGCCCATGAAACGACCGTAATTACCGCCACCCGCTTTCACGTAGTTGTTCAGCACATCGGGCTCGTCCTTGCGGCTCTGCTCGTCCGACGACGCAGCTACTGCCGGGGTTAGTTTCGGGGAAGCAATATTGATTTCCGGATCAACAATCTGGTACGATACCTTTTTTTTGCCGGTTTCGCCCTTCACAGGCTGTACCTTGTCAAAAACCCGGTCAGCCGGGGCAAATTCTATGCTTTTATCCTTTAAAATTTCGTAGGTCTGGCTTTCAATCTCTCCTTTTTGCGCAACGGCAAACTGGGAAGAGAAACCCAGCGCCAGCAAAAACAGGGAGGAACGTAATATCTTGGAATGCGTCATGGTAACGGGTTTTTCTGTTTAATGAAACCGTGTTCACGGGTTACTTTTCAATTTTGTTCAACTTCTCCTTGGCCATTTCAACCGCCTCTTTATCATCGGAATTCTCGATAATGGAGTTGAGCGTCGCCTTCGCCTGAACTTTCTCGTTCATGCCCACGTACACATCCGCAAGCAGAATGAACGAGCGTGCGCGCCAGAAGTCGTATCCCTCGAAATTTTTCCCCATTTCGATAATGGCTGTTTCCGCTTCCTTGTATTTCTTCTCTTTATAAAGAACCATGGCCGACCAGTAAGCTGCTTCCGCACCGAACTCATCCTTGGAGGAAGCCGAAATTTTCTTGAACTCTTCACCGGCTTTCTTCAAATCGCCTTTCTCGTACGGAACTTTGCCGAGATAAAGCTGCGCCTTGCCAAGGCTGGCCGGAATGACATTCCCCATGTTGATGATCTCTTTCGCGTAATACAGCGTCGAATCGTAGCTTTTCAATGTGAAATAAGTATCCATCAGGCCCGTCCAGGCAGTAGCCTGGTCCTTCTTGTTTTCCGCATTGCGCGAAAGCACACGGAAGTTGGTTACCGCATTATTAAAGTTCCCGCGACCGATTTCCAGCTCGGCCGAACGCTGCGCCGCTGCGCCGACGAACTGCGAACGGTTTTGTTGAACTACTTTACTGTAATATTGAAGTGCTTCATTCACGCGGTTAGTCTTGTCGTAGGATGAGGCGATGAAATAAGTAGCATCATATTGGTGCTTGCTGGCCGGATAACTTTGCAGGAAAGCCTGCAATGCCGTAATCGCATTGTCGTACTTCTCTGCATAATACAGGTTACGTACGTTATCGAACTCCACGCCTTCCAGTTTTTCGTTGCCTGGGTTGTTTTTACGCACCACTCCTAGCACCTGGTTGAACTCTTCCGGGCGTCCTACTGCCGAATAGCTTTCCTGGATACCTTCCAACGCGCTTTCGGCAGACGGTGAATCAGAATATTCTGTCAGGATCTTGCGGAAATCCACGATGGCTTGTTCGTATACCTGCAAGTTATAATACGACTGGGCGCGACGCAGCAATGCAGCCGGGATCAGGGTGCTTTTCGGCTTTTCATTGATCATCCGGGTGAAGCCCTTGACCGCCGCTGAGTAGCTCTGGTTCTGAAAATCGATATCGGCGAGCTGGAAATAGGCATTATCCAGGTGCTTCGACTGCGGGTACTGACTGATCAGCAATTCGAACTGACGTTTTGCTTCCGCCTCGCGGTTCATGTACACGTATGCGCGAGCTTTCTGAAACAATGCGTAATCCTTATCGACTTTGCCTTTCGCTGCTACCTGCTCATAAGTGCGGATGGCTTCGTTATAGTTCTTAGCCGCGAGGTAACAGTCAGCCAGCCTTGCATGCGCGTCCTCGATCATATCCGCCTCCATTCCTTCGATGTTATTCGTAAAATCGCGGAAATAGGGCAACGCCTGGCTGTACTTTTTCTGATTATAATAAATGTATCCCAAAGCGTACAGGCTCTTCTTGGCATAAATGCCTGCTTTCGGGTTCTTGGCGATCTGGTTATACAACGCAGCAGCTTCATCCACGCGCTTCAAACCATAGACTGATTCCGCTTTATAGAATGATGCCGAATTATAAAGCTCCACATCGATCGGGTATTTCAGCGACTTCTCGAACATCTCGATCGCCTGATCGTAACGCTGCGCATTGAAATCCGTCACGCCCTGGTTGTAAGTAAGCCTCTGATAGGTACTATTAATTTTAGTATTGCGCGATTTCAGGCCCTCAATGTACTTTATAGCCGCCGAACTGTTGCTCGCGCTGGCATATCCTTCGGCCACTAATTCGGTCGCTTCCTCGGTATGCTTGCTTTCCGGGTATTTAGCCATGTAGTTATTCAGCTCTTTTACCGCATCCTGGTTATTGCCGAGTTCTAGCTGCACTTTTGCATGGTTATAAGTTGCCTCTTCCTTCACCACCTGGTTGAAGTCTAAAGAAGCTGCATTACCGAATGATGTTAAAGCATTACTTAAATTAGTTGTCTTTAAGTTGCTGATTCCCAATATATATGAAGCGTATTGCGAAACAGAATCCTTGCCATTTCCAACTGGCTTCAAGGTGGCAATGGCACCCTCGAAGTTGTTGCTGCGGAACTGTGCGTGGCCATAATGCAGGGCAACCGTTGGCGGCACCGCACCGGGCCTCATGCGCTTGTAGCGCTCGTAAGCTTTCACCGCATTAGCATAATCTCCTTTTTCGTAATAGACTTCTGCTACATACAATGCCACATCGTCCAGCTTGGTATTACCACGCTGAGCGCCGAGGATGCGTTCGCCGTACGCGAGGAGCTCGTCAAACTTTTTAAGCTGGTAGAGTGAAGAAATGATCCAGTTAGGGGCTTCGTTCTTATAATAAGGATGCTCTTCGATCCGCTTGAAATCCTGGTAAGCTTCCTCGAAGTTGTTCTTCTGATAATTGATTACCCCGGCATAGAAAGAAGCGTCTCCCGCATTCTCGAAACCGATCTCATTTTTTACCTGATTGAATAATGGAAGCGCCAGATCAGGCTGCTTGGTGTTATAGTACGACATCGCCAGCCGATAGGTGCTTTCCAGCCTCCCCGCTCCTGCCCCCGGCAGATCTACGGCCTTTTCGAGGTACGTAATAGCCTTTTCGTAGTTGCCGGCTTCGTAGTAATATTTACCCAAATCGCTGTAAATAAGTTGTGCTTTGGGGTGTTCTGCATGGTTTTTGACAAACCTGTCAACCTGCACTTCGGCCTCGGGATAGTTCAGATAAAGGCCCGTTACGGCTACATAATACTCGGCCGTAACCTTATTGTAATCGCTTGTACTGAGCAACTTATCCTGCGAGTTCAGGAACTCGCCGAATTCCTGCCTTGCCGCCACGTAATTGGACTTTGCATAATATTCGAGGCCGTTGCGAAAGTGTGCTTCCGGCTCCGTAATACTAAGCGTATTCTGGGCTACTACGGAAGACGCGCCTACACATACAAACATGCCGATGGTGGAGGCGCTGCGTTTAAAAACCATAGATACTGAGTTGGTGGAGTTTTGAATTAAGTTGTTGTGGTCTGCCATATCCTGACAAAAGAATATTTTGGTCCTCACTTACCGCTTAAAATAGTTTGCTATCTAACGAAAAGCGTCTTAAAACCGTATACGTGCGCGCGTCGGAAATACGCTGTCTGGCCTAAAAAAGCACATTGTGGCGTATCAGCGTACCATTGAAATCGGCGTGCATGGCATCGAAACGGTCGGCGATTGCCTGCGTGAACGCTTCGTCCATACAGGCCTCAAGCTCGTCGGTCGACGCAACTTCATAATCATCGATTTTGTAAGTTTGCTCGTACATTCCAGATTCAATTTTGATAATGTACTTGCTGTTCCATTGGTAAAGACCGATTTTGTAGCGAGGGTTAGGGATGTCCTTGATGTACCTCATAACTGGTGTTCTTACTATTACTAATTATATGTTATTCAAATTCAATACTTTAATTCAGCTACTATTTTTAGTACTAATACTATTTCACTGTACAAGCCAGAGCAAAAAAGATGCTGCCGATTTCTTTCTGAAAGGCAACCAGGCATTAAATCAAAAGAACTATGCCGAAGCGCTGAGACTATACGACGAAGCGATTGCCAAAAATGCAGATTTTTCAGACGCCTATCTCAACAAGGGGATAACTTTATTGAAATTGGGGCGGACGAATGAAGCGCATGAGGTTTTGACAGAAGCCATCCGTCTCGATCCTTCATTGGTACAGGCAAATCTCGTCCGGGCCGGAGCATCGCTCGATCTGGGCCGGTTGAACGACGCCAAAGCCGATCTTGAACAGATCGAAAAGGAATACAGGGACTCTACCCGCTTCCATCTCATAAAGGGCAACCTGCTCGACGCACAGGGCAGCTCATCGCTTGCCATCCCTGAGTACGACCGGGCGCTGCAATTGAGTAAGACTAATGTAGAAGCATATGTAAACCGCGGCGCCGTGTATTACCGGATGGGTTCCTATCACGAGGCCCGACTGGACTTCGAAACTGCCGTGGCCCTGGACCCCGCGCAGCCACAAGCGTTGAACAACCTCGGGCTCATTGCCTCCAGAAACAAACAATGGCCGCAAGCGATCGGCTATTTCGATCAGGTGCTGGGCCGAGACCCTGCGGAGCCCTATTCGCTCAACAATAAGGCCTATGCTTTGCTGCAAACCGGCAAACCGGAGGAAGCCCGGGGACTCATTGAAAAATCGCTGGAAAAGCTGCCGAAAAACGGTTATGCGCTGCGTAACCTTGGGATTTATTATCAACAGAAAGGAAATGCCGCTGAGGCGCTGAATGCCTTCAATAAGGCCATCGAAATTGCCGAACCTGTGGAAATGCTCTACGGGTTGGCCGGACAGGCTTATTTCGCCCAAAAAAATACCGCAGAGGCTTGCAGGATATGGAAGCAGGGAGTCGTGCTGAAAGACTCCCTGGCCACAGCCGAGGCAGCTAAATACTGCCGCTAGTCCGCTTAATGTGCCGCGCGTTTAAGCGCTTTCCAGGCCCTTGTATTTTCGACGGGATCGGTAAACCCTTCCAGGAGTGCGATCCCGTCGAAATTCAGAAATTCCTGAATGACATTCTCCGCACCTTCTGCTTCGGAAACGCGGAAATATGCAATTCCCGAATCCTCGCAGGTGCGTTGCGCGGAAAATGAATGTCTCGTTTCAAAAAAAGTTTCCAGCTCCGGCAAACTTCCCGGGCCGTCGATCATCCGGAAGATATTCCCACCGGCATTGTTCAGTACAACGATTTTCAGGTTCTTCGGAAGGTTATCGAGCAGCAGACCGTTGCGGTCGTAGAGGAAAGCCACGTCACCTACGATCAGTAAAGTCGGCTGACCATTCACTCTTGCCGCTCCGATGGCCGTGCTTACGCAGCCATCGATTCCGCTCGTTCCTCGGTTCGCAAACACACCCGACCATCCATTTTCAGTGGCCAATACATTGGCGTATCGCACAGACATGCTATTGGCAATATGTAACTGAAAATTGCTTTTTATAAACTTAAATATTAAATCTAACAAAGTTAAGTCACTGAACATTGATAAATTTCGCAGGACCTCATGCTTCTTTTGACAAGCATTTCGCTCGTTTTCGAGCCAAAGGGCGTGAAATGCGGTATCATGAGCCAAGTCAGAATTCTCAACAAAAGACTGATAATCAAGCCTTTCAAACAGATTTCCAAGCAATGAAACTGCTTTTCCCGAAATATCCCGGGTTACCGACTGAAACGGATCGGCCAGGAAAGCATCTTCACTAATATTCCAGTGATATTTCGGCGGGTTTTTGCGGATAAACTGCTTGAACTCCTTCGAAAGGAACGACATTCCGAACGTGATCAGCAGATCGGGTCGGAGGTTTTCGGCATTCTTTTTACCCAGAAACAGATCATGGTGACGGATGATCTCCTTTCCTGAAAGGTTAGCAATGCAGTCGCCTAGTACAGGGATTTGCCATTCTTCGGCAATACGGTTCAGTACTGCATTTAATGCAGCATCCGGCTTGTTCTGACCGCCTGCAATCAGGATTTTGGGGGCACTTTCCCATTCATCCAGCAGTTCTTCCCAGAATATTTGAGGCCATACAATATCATTTTTCTGTCTTTTGATAACCCTAATCTCACGAGAAGCGTTGAAACCCTCACCTTCAGACGGATAAAACGGCTCGCGGATTGGCACATTAATATGCACGGGGCCGTTTGGTGCAACGGAAGCCAGATTAATGGCTTCGTTGGTAATGCGGTTGATCGCCCATTGAACGTCGGAATGCTGGTAATCGGGCGAAACTTCGAAGGAGCGCTTCACATGCTGGCCGAAAATGCCTGTTTGATAGATCGTCTGGCCGTCGTATTGATGCTGCCATTCTTTCGGTCGGTCGGCGGTGAGTATTAGCAACGGAATTTGCTGAAAAAATGCCTCAGAAACGGCCGGAGCAAAGTTATAGGCCGCGCTGCCCGAGGTACATATTAAAACCACCGGAGCATCGATTTGTTGTGCCATTCCGAGTGCGATGAAGCCCGCCGAGCGCTCGTCTATACACACGTGCGCCTGGAAGCCCCCATGACGGGCGAATGCGAGCGTAAGTGCGGCGCTACGCGAGCCGGGAGAAATTACGACGTGCCGGATACCTTGCCGGTAGCAGATCTCGGCCATGTCGATCAAAGGTTGTAAAATAGCCATATCACAAATGAAAATAGCCTCCCGAAAGAGGCTATTTAAGTAATTAGAAGGTTTGCATCTCAATATGCATTAACCCAAATAGGTTTTCAAAGCTTTGCTTCTGGAAACGTGGCGCAATCTGCGGATCGCTTTTTCCTTGATCTGACGCACGCGCTCACGGGTGAGGTTGAACTTCTCCCCGATCTCTTCCAAAGTCATCGCGTGCTCGCCATTCAGGCCGAAATACAGGGCGATTACGTCCGCTTCACGTTGGGTAAGCGTGCATAATGCGCGTTGTACCTCTTTGCGGAGCGATTCGTTTACAAGGCCTGAATCCGGTTTGTCTTCCAGGTCGTTCTCCAGAACGTCCAAAAGGCTGTTTTCTTCGCCTTGTACGAATGGTGCGTCCATGGACACGTGGCGACCGGAGATCTTCATGGTATCCACTACTTCGGAAGAAGAAATTTCCAGTACTTCCGCCAACTCCTCAGGCGACGGCTCGCGTTCAAAACGCTGTTCCAGCTCAGAGAAAGTTTTTGAAATTTTATTCAGTGACCCTACACGGTTGAGGGGTAAACGTACGATACGTGATTGCTCCGCCAACGCTTGCAGGATCGATTGACGAATCCACCAAACCGCGTAAGAAATGAATTTAAAACCTCTTGTTTCGTCAAAACGCTGTGCTGCCTTGATCAGACCGAGGTTACCCTCGTTGATCAGGTCACCCAACGACAAGCCTTGATTTTGATATTGCTTTGCAACGGACACCACGAAACGAAGGTTCGCTTTGGTCAAACGTTCCAAAGCCAACTGATCCCCGTCCCTGATTTTCTGAGCTAACGTCACCTCCTCATCCGGCGTTAGCAAATCCACCTTACCGATCTCCTGCAAATATTTATCTAATGATTGACTTTCACGGTTGGTAATTTGCTTACTGATCTTTAGCTGTCTCATCTATGTCTTTATTAAGTATGTTATATAACGACGTTTTTACCGTTCCTACCTGTTAGAACACTCAATTAATCTTTTTTGTTCTCAGGCTTTGGTAACAATACTTTGCGTGAAAGGCGGTATTTGCCGGTTTTCTTATCGATTTCGACGAGCTTCACCTGCACCTCTTCTCCTACTTCCAGAACGCCGTCCATTTTTTCGAGGCGCTCCCACTTGATCTCGGAAATGTGCAACAAACCGTCTTTGCCAGGGAGGAATTCCACAAATGCTCCGAAAGGCATGATCGACTTAACTTTACCGGTATAGATTTCACCGATTTCAGGGACCAGAATGATGCCTTTAACCCGTGCAACTGCCTTATCCATGGAAGACTTATCGGCAGAGAATATACTTACAAAGCCTGCGCCATCCTTCTCTTCGATAGAGATCGTTGCGCCGGACTCTTTTTGAATGTCCTGAACCACTTTTCCACCTGGTCCAATCACCGCACCGATCATCTCACGATCAATTTTGATCACGATCGCACGCGGTGTGTGAGGTTTCAGGTCAGGACGGCTTTCGGTGATGGTTTTGTTCATTTCACCGAGGATGTGCAGACGGCCCGCTTTGGCTTGCATCAGTGCCTCTGTCAACACTTCAAATGAAAGGCCATTTACCTTCATGTCCATTTGGCAGGCAGTGATACCTTCCGCGGTTCCGGTTACTTTGAAGTCCATATCGCCCAGGTGATCTTCGTCACCGAGGATATCGGAAAGCACCGCGTATTTACCGGTCGCTTCGTCGGAGATGAGGCCCATGGCGATACCCGATACCGGCGCTTTGATTTTCAGACCTGAGTCCATCAATGCAAGTGATCCCGCACAAACTGTCGCCATAGAAGACGAACCGTTTGATTCGAGAATATCGGAAACGATACGGATAGTATATGGGTTGTCAGCCTCAGGAGGAAGCACTTTTTTCAACGCACGCAACGCGAGGTTCCCGTGACCAACTTCACGACGGCCAGGACCACGGTTAGGCTTCACTTCGCCGGTTGAGAAACCCGGGAAGTTGTAATGCAAAAGGAATTTGCTGTAACCGTACTTCAATGGGGTGTCAACAATCTGCTCGTCCTGCTTGGTACCAAGCGTCACGGTGGTCAAAGATTGTGTCTCACCACGTGTGAACAATGCAGAACCGTGCGCATTCGGCAAATAGTCCACTTCCGAGGCGATAGGTCTTACCTGATCAAGCTTACGGCCATCGAGACGGATTCTCTCGTCCAGTACAAGGCGGCGCGAAGCTTCCCAAACGAGGTCATTGAAATAACGTTTCGCAAGGCCTTCGTTGAATTCTGCAGCCTCTTCTTCGGTGATAGTGGTTTTGAATTCTTCCCAAACTGCTTTGAAACCCTCTTTTCTAACAGTTTTATTGGTAGAACCCTGCTGTGCAACAGCATATATTTTGGGATAAGCGAATGCGCGAATGCGTGCTTCGAGCAACTCGTCCGCAGGATCTCCCACGTATTCTCTTTTCTCAGTTTTGCCAACTGCCGCTTCGAATTCTTTCAAAGCAACACACTGGTCTTTAATGGCTGCGTGTGCGACTTTCAGTGCTTCGATCACTTCCTCTTCGGAAACTTCGCTCATTTCACCTTCCACCATCGCGATGTCATTATACGTCGCGCCTACCATCAGGTCGAGGGTTGCATCCTGCAATGCAGTGTTGCCCGGGTTGATCACATATTCGCCATTGATTTTCGCAACGCGAACTTCGGAAACAGGCCCACCGAAAGGGATATCCGATGCCGCCAATGCAGCGGATGCCGCCAATGCTGCCAATGCATCGGGCATTGCTTCTGCGTCTGCAGAGATCAAAAGGATGTTTACCTGTACTTCTGCGTGATAGTCCTCAGGGAAAAGCGGGCGCAGAACGCGGTCTACAAGGCGGCTGATCAATACTTCGTGATCGGACAGTTTGCCCTCGCGGCGCTGAAAACTTCCTGGAATACGTCCCGCAGATGCGAATTTCTCCTGATAGTCAACAGACAATGGCAGGAAGTCGAGGCCTTCCTTAATATCCTTGTTAGCAACAACCGTAGCCAACAACATGGTGTTACCCATTCTGACTACCACCGATCCGTCGGCTTGCTTCGCTAATTTTCCTGTTTCAATTGTGATTTCCCTGCCGTCCGGTAAGGTTATAGTCTTGGTAACTATATTAAAGAGCATAGAATATTTGATTTTTGTAGCTGTGAAACGCCATCCTGACGTCCCGGTAAGTTCTTGTTTTTTCCGCAAAAAATCAGGGAACTTTCACATATGTCAAGTTCCCTGATTTTAAAATTACTTACGTATGTTCAATTCGGCGATGATCGCACGATAGCGATTGATGTCTTTTTTGTAAAGATAATCCAACAATCTTCTGCGCTTTCCTACCATTTTGAGGAGGCCCAGACGTGTATCATTATCTTTCTTGTGCGTCTTGAGGTGCTCGTTCAGATAATTGATACGGTACGTAAATAAAGCAATTTGTGATTCAGCAGAGCCCGTGTCGGCGCTCTCCTTTTTAAAACCTTTCGATTCGAAGATCTCGCTCTTCTTTTCCGCGGTTAAATACATGATTGTAACAACAGATTAAAGTAATATGTAGTAATTACGGCACCTTGCCGCAAATAAGGTTGCAAAAGTAAGCCTTTTAAACCGGTTTTTAAAATAATTTAAATTAAATATCAGTGATAAGCTCCCTTTTGCCAAATCTACTTGTCCATTTCGACTTAATTCTTTTGAAGAACATCTGATAAACGTCTTTATCGAATAGCCGTGAGTCGCTTCGTGCTCGGTCGATAAAGTAAATACCCGTTAAAAACAGGATGGTATTCGCCATCCACGCGCCGATCGGCACGGCTACCAGCCCCTCTTTCACCCATTTATCGCCCTGATTCGTAAGTACATATAATAGGATAAAGAAAAGGATCGAAACCAGTACCGGCACCCCAAACCCGCCTTTTTTGATAATGGCCCCCAACGGCGCACCGATCAGGAACATAATCAGGCAGGAAAGCGCCTGGGTATATTTGTGGTGCCTTTCCAGCTCATACTTGCTCGCATCCTTCAATTTCGCTTGCAGGTAATCCTGCTGCGACTTAATATAGCTCAGCATGCTGTTCGATGCCGCCTTGGTATTCATCAGGATGTCTTTCTTCAAACTGTCGGAAACCGGTTTCGCCAACAGCGAGTCGATCCACTTACCTGGCTTGATCGTTTTATCGGTACCCTCCCGGTAGTTGTACGAATAGTATTGCTGGCTGCCCGCAACAAGGTTCTTCTTGGTCTCCTGGTAAGAGGTACGCAGCGAATCCGCGGTTGCTGTCAGATCGCTGATGTTCTTCATAAATTCATGGTACTTGAACTGCCCCTCGTCCGTACGCTTCATCCCAAACGACGCAAGGCTTTCCGTAAGACGGTAATGCCGGAACGACTGGCGGTTGAAATTGGAATAAGGTGTTTGCGATCCCGCAGGGGTGGAAATATACACAGGCCTCGAACTGCCGGACCCGTATTCGTCGGTATACCGTGTACCGTTGTACAATTCAATCACCAGGTAACGGTTTTCATTAATGGCATACATCCTTCCCGAATCAGCCAGGATAATCTCCGTATTCCCCAGTTCATACGACCGGCTATTGTGTTTGTAAATCACCATACCGATCATCTTGCCGTTTTCATGCTTTTCGTCGACCTTAATACTATAACCCGGCAAATCATTGTAAAAAATCCCCTCTTTGATCTTTAATGTGGCCTTGGTTGTCTTGATATCGTACAGCAGACTGTACCCTTTCAGGTTAGCCCAGGGTGAAACACGGTCGTTGAAAAAGAAGGAGAAGATGCTGATACCAACGGCCACGATAAACATCGGCAACATGGCCCGCACAACGGAGATACCTGCACTTTTGATGGCCGTGAGCTCGAAAAACTCACCCAGGTTCCCGAATGCCATCAGAGAGGAAAGTAGCATGGCCAACGGCAATGCAGTAGGTACTGTAATAAGGCTGAAAAAGAAGAATAGCTGCGCATAGTCCGTGACGTTCAGGTCCTTGGACACGAAGTCATCTATATAAAAGATCATGATCCGCATCAGGAAGACAAACACCACGACCGACATTGTAATTACAAAAGGTCCCCAAAAGGACGTTAAAACAAGCTTGTCCAGCTTTTTCATCAACTACCTACTATTTCTCTTAAATTATCAATAAATCCCTCCCACAACGAAGTCAACTCGTCTTTATCCTTGTTCGACGAGTAGTCGATGATCCGCAAAAAGGTTGTCTGGGTTAACTCGCTTACTTCTAATTTTAGTTCCAGATGGTTGTTGTCCAGATTGTCTTCACTCGTATCCTCAAAATCGAAACGCACTGCTTTATTAATCCTTAGCCCCGTCTGCCTGGCGACGTGACTTTCGCCGTCCCACTGAAAATCGAAACGGTGGTCGGGCAGCACAGTAACCTTCTCGGCAAACCATTGTTGGAGGCCCGAGGGCGTGGAAATATATGGAAAGAGAACTTTTGGGGAGGAGCGCAATTCAAATTCTGTAACAAATTTATATTTTTCCATATGTGCTGAAATTAAAGGAGCCGCCTCGTTAGCGATCGCCTTATGTGCTGATTTAAAAGTTGTAATATAACATAAATCGACAATAAAAGTGTGCAAATTTAAATTTGTTGCTTCAAAAATATGCGAAATTTACGTTAAAAATGGGCAAATGGGTTGCATCGTAATATTCTTTAACATACTTTTGCACCACAATTACGACGGCGGGGTAGCTCAGATGGTTAGAGCGTAGGATTCATAACCCTAAGGTCGGCAGTTCGATCCTGCTCCCCGCTACATTGTGAAAGACATCCCTCTCGGATGTCTTTTTTATTTCCGCACATTTTGCGCATGCTCTGAGAATTAAAATCGCTGCGTTTGGGTTTACAGTAATTGGTAACACCACCGAATCACCTCAGCACTGTATGAAATTATTGATCCAATACCTGAGCAGGTACAAGGCCCTTATATTCCTGGCCCTCGTCATGGCCGCCATCAACCAGATATTCTCGCTGCTCAACCCTTACATCCTGGGTAACTTCCTGATCGACCCTTACGCCAACAAAGCAGTCGAGTTCCGTAACAAAGGCCTTGATAACGAGTTCTTCAGAGGCGTCCTGATGGGCTTGCTGATGATCATCGGCGTAGCGATGGTATCACGCATTGCCAAGGCATTTCAGGATTACCTGGTAAATGTCGTCATCCAGAAATTTGGCGCTGCGCTCTATACGGACGGGCTCCGGCATGCATTGAGGCTCCCTTTTCAGGATTTTGAGGACCAGCGCTCCGGCGAAACGCTTTCGGTGCTTTTGAAGGTCCGCGCCGACTGCGAGAAGTTTATTCTAAACTTCGTTAATGTACTCTTTTTCACGTCGGTAGGCATTGTTTTCGTAGTGGTCGTCGCATTTAGGCTCAGCCCCTGGCTTCCGCTGATCTACCTCATCGGCTCCGTGACCCTCGCATTTCTTACGAGCGTATTAAGCCGGAAGATCAAAACGATCCAGAAGAACATCGTCAAAGAAACGACTGCATTGGCCGGTTCCACGACCGAGTCTCTTCGCAATATCGAACTGGTCAAAAGCCTCGGATTGACCCAGCAGGAAATCGGACGGCTAAATACAACCACCTACAAAATCCTGAAACTGGAACTGAAAAAGGTTAAAAGTATCCGTTCGGTAAGTTTCATCCAGGGAACGTTCGTCAACTTTCTACAACAATGCGTGATGTTCGCGCTCCTGTTTTTCGTGTTCCGGGATAAGATTACCGTGGGACAGATGATGATGATGCAGTTTTACTCCTTCTTCATTTTCGGTCCTTTGCAGGAATTGGGCAATGTAATACTCTCCTACCGCGAAGCCGAGGCGTCGTTGAACAATTTGCAGACATTGCTGGCCCGTCCGGTTGAGCACAAACCCGCTAACCCGGAGACGATTACCGACATTAAAGACTTGCAGTTCGATCACGTGAAGTTCCAGCACCAGTCGGCCAAGCGCCCCGCTTTGGAAGATATTTCGTTCGGTGTAAAACGAGGAGAAACCATCGCGTTCGTCGGGCCCTCCGGTTCGGGCAAAACTACTTTGGTCAAACTGCTCGTAGGCCTGTATCAGCCCATTGAAGGTCATGTCCTTTATAATGGTGTGAACGGAAAAGAAATTGATTTTGACGAAATCAGGCACAAAATAGGCTTTGTGACACAGGATACCCAGCTTTTCTCGGGAACGATCAAAGAAAACCTGCTTTTCGTAAATCCCGAAGCGACTGACGAGATGATCAACGATGTACTCATGAAAGCCGCTTGCTATAACCTCCTCGCCCGTGCGGAGAATGGCATCGACACGGTGATCGGCGAAGGTGGTCTGAAATTGTCAGGCGGCGAACGCCAGCGTCTCTCGATCGCGCGCGCGCTCCTGCGTAACCCGCACCTGATCATTTTCGACGAAGCCACATCAGCGCTCGACTCACTTACGGAAGAAGAAATATCGAATACCATTCGCGACATCACCGACCAGCGCCAGCATATCACCGTCATGATCGCGCACCGCCTTTCAACCATCATGTACGCCGACCGCATTTACGTGCTGGAAAAAGGCCGTATTGTGGAAACCGGCAGCCACCACGCCTTGCTGGAAGAAAAAGGCCTCTATTACGCGATGTGGCGCCAGCAAATCGGCGAACGCAAGGACGAGACGGTACTTTCGGCATGATCGTGCGAAGTTCCCGCTTCGCTGGTGCAAATCTCCTGATTTGAACCCACTATTCGCAGGCCTCCGGCCGGTCAGTACCGTGATGACGTCCTTGCGGTTCCGACCGGCCGAAGGCCTGCGAATAATTAGTCACGAAGGCAGACCTTCGCGCCATTCGCTTTAACTACGCAAGAATCGGGTTTCCAGAGGCTTTTTGGCAGGGTAATTTTGGTTTAATAAATTCAAAAATTACCGCTTTATTATGATCAACATCGAAAACCTTGACTGGCCTTCAATCCGCGAAAACCTACATCAGCGCGGCTATGCGCAACTTACCAAAGTCCTCAATGCCCGCGAATGCGACGAACTGATTGCGCAATACGATAACCCGGCGCATTATCGCAAAACGATCGTCATGGAACGATACCGCTTCGGGCTGGGCGAATACAAATACTTCTCCTACCCGTTACCGCCGATTATTCAGCGGCTTCGTGAAAGCATATTTCCCAAACTGGTACCCGTCGCCAACCAGTGGATGGAAGTATTGAAACTAGGGCATCCCTACCCTACTGATTTTGAAGATTTTCAAGAACTATGCCGGGCTCAGCAACAAACAAAACCAACGGTATTGATCCTTAAATACGGCCAAGGCGGCCACAATACCCTTCACCAGGACCTCTATGGCGAGCTATTTTTCCCGATTCAAATGGTATTGTTCCTCAACGAACCCGACCTGGACTATACCGGCGGCGAATTTGTCATGACTGAGCAAATTCCCCGTGCCCAATCAAAAGCCATCGTTATGAAGCCCCGAAAGGGAGATGCGTTGCTTTTTACCACGAATTTCAGGCCTGTAAAAGGAAGTAAGGGATACTACCGCGTCAATATGAAGCATGGTGTGAGTGAAGTGCATAACGGGCAGCGTTACACGTTGGGCATCATTTTTCATGATGCCTTGAGCTGATATACAGCACATATTTATGATAATGAATACAGATCAACAATGATCAGCCACAACGAAATAGGCCCCGGGGGCTTCGCAACCAGCCGCGAATTGAAGCGAATGATCGATAAGGGCGAAATCACAATGGGCGGCAATCGCAATCTGAAAATCTACGGATTATTATCTTGCGGTTCGGGAAAGCGGATGAAGCGCAGCAACCGGGTATTCTTCGCGGACGAGCACGACGCTCGCGCACATGGGTACCGCCCATGCGGGCATTGCATGCGCGAGGCCTATTTGAAATGGAAATCAGGCTAGCGGCTTCACAGCAAGGCTGCGCCACAGATAGAACGTAACGTAGGTTTCCCAGCCAGCATAGTCTTGAAAAAAGGCTTCGATCTTGTCCTTTTCACTACGTTCGGCAATGATACCGTGCCCGGCCAACGCATTCAAAAGACCGACATCACCGTGCGGGATGCCCTCCGGCGCTCGGAACGACTTCATGAGCACATAGTTGGCGGTCCAGATTCCAATCCCCTTGTGCGCCACCAAAACCTTCTGCCGCGACTCGAAATCTGGCAACGCATCAATTAGCGAACGGCTAAGTGTGCCGTCGACAAACGCACGGGCTACGCCGATCACGTACTCTGCCTTTTTCTGAGAAAACTGCATTTCCCTCAGTACACTCACCTCTGCGTCTGCCAACACCTCCGGTTCAGGAAAAATATGGAAAACCTGATTGTTCCATTCGATATGCCGACCGTAACGCTCCACCAAACGCCGTTTCATTTTGTAAGCGAATGTAAGGTTGATCTGTTGACCGATAATCGACCAGCAAAGTGCTTCAAACATGTCCACAATCCCCATCAGCCGCAAGCCCGAGAAGTCTTCCGCCATATAGGCCAGGCGACTGTCCCGCTTTAAATGCTCGTAAAATGGGGTAATATCGCGGTCCATATCGAACCATTCACGAACGTAAGCTGTAACAAAATCACGGCATACCGGATTCGAACCTCCTTCCAGCACATCTATTTGCATGAAACCATCACGTTCGCTGACCCGGAAAAGCACATCGCCGTAGGGCGTCGCAATCGCTTTGAAAACCGCATTCTCAGTCACCAAATGCAGGCAGTCATCATAATTGCGGTTGAGAAACCACTGGCATTCCTGAAAGCTGAAAAGCGGGGCAGTTGGAATTAAAATAGTTTGTTGATGCATGTCAATCTCCATTTTGAACAGAATCGCGTAGCGATGTAATATTGGTAGAATCAAAGACGTACCACAAAGCTACAATCCCGTATGCAACCAATGTTACATGCCTACCGGCATTCACCGTATCCGGCCCTCATTCAATTTTGAATGACTGAATGACCGAATAAGATTCTATTCAATCATTCAATCATTCAATGCACGATCTTGAAAACGAGTTCCCGCAGTAGCTCTCCTTCGGGAACGCTCGTGCCGTCGAGCCCTTTCAAACGCCCGTCGCATTCGCGCAGGTAATGGATAATATTGACCACCTTACCCATCGGGTAATTTCGTGCGGCCAGCAGATAATCTTTAACAAAATACGGATTGACACCCAGTTCGGCTGCCAGCCCCTTTTCCGATTTGTCGCGCGCTGCATGCGTGAGGAGCAGTTTGGAGAAAAACCCAAACAGGATGATCAACACCGGAGCCAGCGGATTATCTTTCGAATTAGATGCAAAAAAAGCGGCTATCTGATTCGCTTTCAGCACATCGCGGTGCATTAACGCCTTTTGAAATTCAAATACATTATATTCCTTACTGATCCCGACAAACTTCTCGACCGCCGCGGCATCGATACCTTCGTCTACCCGCAGGTTCACCATGATCTTGCGGATCTCGTTTGAAAGCCGTTTCAGGTCGTTACCAATGTTATCGACGAGCATTTGAACCGCCTTTGGACTGATTTTTACACCCTCTTGCTGGCAGAATGCGCCCACCCAGTCGGGCAGCTTGTTGTCGTACATCTTTTTGGATTGCACCACCACCCCATTGGCATTGCAGGCTTTCAAGTAAGATTTCCGCTCGTCGGCATTGGCGTGGTAACAAAATACCAGCACCGTGCTCGGAACAGGATTTAGTGCATAATCTTCGAGGCGCTGCTGCTGTTCCTTTTGCTCGATTCCGTTCAGGCGGTGCGCTTCTTTCACCAACACCAGCTGACGCTCGGCCATGAACGGAAAGCGGCGCGCATAGCTCAACACGCCGGCTACATCGGTATCTTTCCCGTAAAGTACAAATTGGTTAAAACCCCGCTCAGATTCCGGAACCACCTTGTTTTCAAGTTCTTCTGCAATCAAATCAATGTAGTAAGGTTCATCTCCATGCAGAAAATACAGCGAACGGAACTTCTTGCTTCTGAGCTCTTTAAGGATAATATCGGGTGTTTGTGCCATGGATTTGCAGATTGGGACCTGAATGGAGTCCGGACACCAAATTTACCGATCCGCGCCGATTTATGCCGCGTTTTCAGCGATAAATTGACCAGCCTGCCGGCGCAGTTCCGGAAAAAAAGACAGGAATTTCGTGTAATAAAACTCCTCATTCGCCCGCAAATCGCTCACAGCCGTGGAAATAGGCGCTAAAAACGCAGCACGGCGTGAAAGCCTGTGAAATGTGGTATCGATACCTTCCAGTGTGGCATACGTATTCAGCCAGTCCTGACGGATCATCGAGCGTACCATAGGCACCATCGTTTCCGGGATCAGGTGTTCGTTCCTTTCAATAACCGAATACATCCGGTGGGCGTATATAAAAAGAGGTTCCTTATGATAATGCTCGAAGTTTTTGGCCAGGAAGTAATCGAAGTAAATATCCATCACAATACCTGCCAGTTTCCCCTGGGTAACGGCCGCTATATCTTTGGCTTCCAGGACTTCGGGATGTGTATCCGTAAACGAATCGATAAAACGGTGCAGTTTTAACCCGAGCACATAATCGGGGTTCCAGGTTGCGGTTTTTTCATCGCTCAAACGCCCTTTAATGAAATCCCCGACATAATTGCCCATCATCACTCCTTCATTCTCCCCTGATAGCAAAATATGCGCTAAAAAATTCATCTAAATGACATTTTGACAAAATTCCCGTACGTTTGTTCCCATACTTTTCCGGGGAACAATTCTTTTACAACAACCATCATTTTAATCAAACTAGCAAATGAAAGTCGAAAAAAATAGCGTTGTAGCGCTCACATATAGCCTCAGCATTCCGGACTCGGAAGGCGAAACGGATGTGGTGGAAGTGGTCACCGAAAACGACCCGATGTACTTTATCCACGGGATCAGCGGTTTGCCGGAAGGTTTCGAAAATCAGATCGAAGGCCTGTCGGCCGGTGATGCTTTTGAATTTACTGTAGCTCCCGAGGAGGGTTATGGCGAATATGATGAAGAAGCGGTCGTAGACCTGCCTAAATCGGTCTTCCAAAACAGCGAGGTAGACGAAAACGAGTTGCTGCAAGTGGGCAACATTATCCCTATGACGAATGAAGATGGTGAAAGACTTCACGGCCAGATTGTCGAGATCCACGACGACGTGGTAATTATGAATTTCAACCACCCGCTCGCGGGCAAGGAAATGCATTTTGCAGGCAAAATCCTCAGCGTACGCGCGGCCACACGTGACGAGCTCGACCATGGGCATGTACACGGGGTCGGCGGGGTGCATCACCATTAATAATTTTGAATGACTGAATGATTGAATGATTGAATAGACATTATTCGGTCATTCAATCACTCAATCATTCAGTCATTCCCTTATACTGCTCCACTTCCACGCCAAACCTTCTCAGGAATTCCACGCCTTCTTCGACGGCAATACCTTTATAGGCCGCATAGGAATGCAGAAAAATCACTTTTTTAATCTTCATCGTGTAAATCACCCGGGCGCAGGCAATGCAGGGCGCCAGCGTGACGAAAAGCGTCGATCCTTCGATATTTGAACCGTTTTTCACGGCAAAAAGAATGGCATTCTGTTCGGCATGCAAGGCCAGGGAACAGCTTCCTTTCGCATCGCGCGGGCATCCTACCCCTGGAAATTCTTCATCGCAGTTATGCGTGCCCGCGGGGGGGCCATTGTAGCCAATTGAAATAATCCGCGTATCCTTCGTTAGCACCGCACCGACCTGCGCTTTTATGCAATGTGAACGTTTGGCAAGATTTTTTGCCAGGTCCATGTAAATGTCATCAAATTCCGGCCGCAAATTCGTTGTAGGTATTGTCATTCTCTTTTCCATCCAAAATTAGGGTACAAAATTAGGGAAATGACGGCTGGATTCAACGCAGTTTGAAAAGTATGACCCGAAGCATTGCCCTTCTTTTTGTTCTGACCATGTTCGTTAACCCGCTTTTTGCGCAGCAGGACAGGTCGGTTGTTACCCTTTCCAAAGATCCCGAAGGCCTTTTCAAATCCTATAAATTCTTCATTCAGAACGTCGAAGACCAGCGCCCGCAACCCGGGGCTTCGCTAGGCAAAGTGATCGCGCTGGGCAAGGAAATTCCAGCGGTTCTGGCCGGGAAAGCGGAAAATGAGCTATTCTCCTACTGGTCGTACCTGGCACCGAAGAAGGAGCAATCGTATTTACCGCTTTATATTACCATTAAGGAGTTGTCCGTCAATGAAAAGCGTGTAGGACCAAACCGGGTCACCGGGGAAGTCCGCCTGAATGTGCGGTTTAGATGGTACCGCGACATGCAACCGGTAGAGCTTACCGGTTATCAAACGGCAGCTAATTATACCAGGCCCGAAACTACGTTCACCCACGACAAATTGATCAAACAACTTGTAGACCAGGCATTAGTCCATTTTCAGAAATGGATGGTTTCCAATGCGGGTAAAACGCCGGCGTTGGCGCGCAATTTGATACTGACATTCAGGGAAATTAACAACACAGCCTCCGAGGACACGGTTTTCTATTCGTCAAAACGCCCGCTGATCTGGGACGATTTCAAGGTCAAAAGTGCAAAACCCGGCAGCCGGTATGCCGCGGCAGTATTTACCAGTTTTGGTTACGAGGGGCGCTCCTACCCGAAAGACGACGATCTGGTAGTTGAAATCGGTTTGAAGATATTCATGGTTAAAAGCATATCGTGGGGCCGGCCGGAGTCGCGTAATGCGGGCACATTGCGTCATGAACAGATCCATTTCGATATCACGAGGCTCGTTGTCGAGAAGTTTAAAGAGCGCCTCAGAAAGGCTGAATTGACCATTGCAGACTACGATAGCGAGATCCAATACCAGTTTTTGGAAGCATTCCGGGAAATGAACCGGGACCAGGAGCAATACGACGGGGAAACAGGACACGGCCTGAATGCCGGCGCACAAGCCGCGTGGGATAAAAAAATCGCGCAGCAGATCGAAGCGCTCTATTCAGTGCAGTAGCGTTTACGGTGCGGTAATGCGGATGATTTGCTGAATTTCATGGTTTACCGCATAGTTCTTTACATTGAAATCAAATGCACGGATATCCTCCGTAAACGACTTATCGCTTAAAAGGTAAAGCTTGTTTCCTGTTTTAAAGCTCAATACCTGATGTTTTGGAACCTGAAAAATTACCGGATCAGCATTCCAATATACATTCAAACTTCCTGCTATTGAAACAGTTGCAAAAAGAACCGCTCCTGCAACCGATACTTTTAACCCGCTCAGTGAACGGGCAAACCAGGCATACCAGATCGCAAAAAAGAGCAAGTACAGCAAAGCGACCTCCAATTTGTTCAAATGCAAATTTTCCAGCAAATGCCCCGGCAGCATCCGCGGAACTGACGCGGACCAATCGGTTAGCTTCGCCGAGAAAGTTACTAATTGCCCTGCTAGCCAACCCAGCCACGAAATTCCCGTAAGACCGATCAGCAGCACTACCAGTGCCGCAGGCAGCAGGATATTCGTAAACGCGACAACGAGCGGGTTGACAAGCCAGAAATAGGTCGGGAATTGATGAAAATAGAAAATACCGAGCGGAAATGTCGCGATCTGTGCCGAGAATGCCAATGCCGTAACCTGCCAGATAAATTTCAAAACGCGGTTTGCCGGTCTCAAAATGCCGTAAACAGGCTCGTAAAACAAAAAAATGCCCGCCATCGCCAGATACGACAGTTGAAATCCGACATCATACAATGCGCACGGGTCCAACAGCAGGATGATGAGAGCCGAAAATGCCAGCGTATTCATGGGATTATGCTTTCGTTCAGCGACTTCCGCGACAACCAGTACCATGCACATCAGCGCGGCGCGCTGCACAGAGGGCGGTAAACCCGTCACTAACGCATAAAAACCGAGCAATGAAGCCATCAAAATCAGATAAATCCATTTACCGAACCGCCAGCGCTTCACCCAGCCGAAGGACATGCTGATAGCCAGAAAAATAATCGCTACGTGCATTCCCGAAACGGAAAGAATATGCACGGCACCTGAGATCACATAGTCGCTCACCTGCTCGGCTCCAAGGTCGTCGCGCCGGCCCAGCAACATGGCCTTAACAAGCCCATACGCGGCGGAATCGCTCACATAGGTGCGAAACTGACCATCCGCCCATTCCGATACTGCTTCCGGCCAGTAAGAAGGATCCGTACGGGAACCCGCTGGAATCAGTTTGTACGAACGATCGTTCACAAATGCGGTAAAGAGAATGCCCCTGTTGCGCAAATACCCCGCATAGTCAAACTGTTCGGGATTTGCCGGTGCAGCAGGACGCTCCAACCGCCCGTTCACCAGCAGCAGGTCTCCGGCTTGTGGAATGTCAGAGAGGCTATCCGGCAGGTAAATCAATGCTTTCACAGGGTAATTAACCCATTGATTTTTCAAGCCGAATTGTTTGGTACGAACCTCAAAACGAATGGAATTACTGCGTTTTTCTGGTATAGCCGATACTTCGGCAGTATAAGTGGTGTATTCCAATACATCAAGCGAAGCAATTTGAGCATCCTTTTCCGCTTCAACCCTTATTTTGACTCCGGCTCCGAGCAAAAACAGCCACACCGCCAACGCGACAGCAAAGGCGGTCTGACGGCCAAACCGGTACAATAAGATACATCCGAGGCTCACCAGGGCCAATGCCGTTAAAACAAAAACAACCGGCACACCGCCGGTTGTACGCAATGCGTCGCCCGCCAATATGCCGGTTGCAAGGAATGTTACTACGCTGACAAACGGAGCGCGTGATAGCATGGATGTTTATCGTACAACAAAACGTTTCGTGATAGTCTTATTAGCAGTCGTTACCTTGTAATAGTACAAACCGCTTGGAAAGTTTTTAACGTTGAGATAAGTACGGTTGACGGTATCCTCCGTCACTTTCTGGCCCTTTTGATTGTAAACGGACACCGTGTAATTTTCGAAATTCGGTGTAAAGATGTTGGTAGTCAAAGTTTCCCGGACCGGATTAGGGTAAATTTCAACCAGTAATTCATTCGTCGAAATCTTCGAATACTCTACCATTTTCGCTCGCCTGGGGCTTAACGCGAGCACCGCATGCATCCGCTCCTTCTGGTCATTCGTAAAAATGCTCATGCAAACATCGGGCGAGTAATCCATGTAATTTTCGATCATATTACGTGTCACGGCCGTACCACTGCATTGCGAATAGACCGGCGAGCACGAGACATCCGTAGTCTCGTTTTTAGTATTGGCCGTTGGCGTATCATCGCAGTAATCGGTGCCGCAGGTGCTATCGCCCCAAATGTGGATCAGGCCCAACCAATGCCCCACCTCGTGCGTGGTGGTCCGGCCGAGGTTATAGATCCGGCTCGTGATCGCGTCGGAATTACGTCCGAAATAACGGAAATCAATGATAACTCCGTCCGTCAATGCATCGGTTTCAGTGTTTTCGGAAGTGGCGAGACCTGCGGTGCGATTGTTAAGCTCCGTTACAACGGGAAATTGGGAAGTTCCCAAATAGCGGTCATTCAGCCGGGTGACCCAAATATTAAGGTAACGGTTTGTAAACCAGGCAGGTGAGATATTTGCGAGGTCATCCGCATCGGTAATCGGGCTGAACTGTGAAGTCGCGTTATAAGTACGCACCACCGACACCAATCTGAAACGAATGCCTGTATCGACAGCCAGTGAATCGGTATAAAAGCCTTTGTAGCCGGATGTATTACCATAGTCCTCGTTCAGCACGTCGATCTGGCTCTGGATCTGAGCATCGGAGATGTTCCCGTTCCCCGCCCCACCGATCACATTATCGGCCCGGTTATGAACAACATGCACCACCACCGGAATCGTGATCACCTCGCTCGCGCTCGTACGTGCACCCGCAGCAGAGCGTACGTAATCCTGGATCGCCTGCTCCGATCGGATCCGCAGGTTCCTCAGGGCCGGGTTTTTCAATAGCCGAACAGAGTCACGTTCCGTGCTGGCGCAGCGTGTAACGAGTGAGTCCTGTGCTCTTCCGAGCACAGAAACCAGCAAGAGGCCGGCTAGCAACAGGCTATTTCTCCGATTTTTCATACGCAGCAAGAATGTCCTTCACCAAACGGTGCCGCACCACGTCAGAACCATCCAGTTCTACAAAACTGATCCCTTTAATGCCCTTCAAAACTGTCAGAGAATCGATCAGACCCGATTTAAGGTTCTTCGGAAGGTCGATCTGCGACTTATCACCGGTAATGATCGCCTTGGAGCTCGGGCCCATCCGGGTCAGGAACATCTTCATTTGCATCGGGGTGGTATTCTGGGCCTCATCGAGCAGAATGAATGCATTGTTCAGCGTACGCCCCCGCATGTAGGCAAGCGGCGCGATTTCGATAACCCGGCTTTCCAGGTACAATTTCAGTTTTTCCGGCGCGATCATATCATCAAGCGCGTCGTAGATCGGGCGCAGGTACGGATCGATCTTCTCTTTCAGGTCACCCGGCAAAAAACCCAGGTTTTCGCCCGCTTCCACTGCAGGGCGTGTAATGATAATTTTCCGTACTTCCTTGTTTTTCAATGCCCTCACGGCTATGGCCACGGCAGTGTAGGTTTTTCCGGTACCGGCCGGACCAATCGCAAACACGAGGTCATATTTGCCGGCCTGTTCGACAAGAAGCTTCTGATTGGGTGTTTTGGCTTTTACGACAAGCCCCTTGTTGCCGTAGAGGATTACGTCATCGTCGTCCTCGCCGGTGGCTGCCGGCATTTTAGCGATGCCGTTCAGGTAGCCTTTGACATTGTCGTTGGTTATTTTTCCATACTTCTGGTAATGTGCCAGAAGCGAGTCGATTACATCTGTGATTCGGATAATTTCGGGGGCAGTCCCCTGAATGCGGATCTCGTTTCCGCGTGAGATGATTTTACTTTCGGGGAAAGCGGCGGCAACTTCCTTGATATTCGAATTGTGAATGCCCAGAAAATCGACCATGGATACGTCTTCGAGTGTGATGATTTTTTCCAGCAAATGAATCAGTGTTTAATGTTTCTCTATTGTTTGTAAAATTTAGTAATAATAACCAACATTTGTAAAACATAATCGTCGAAAAAACAATTAACCGCCCAAATCCCGGACGAAAAAATCAGCGTTTCCGGACCAAGTCTTTCATTATCAGACACGGACAAAAAAAGTCGTGTGGCAGAAAAAAAATTATTGCGCCAAAACTCCCCGTCGCCGCTTTCGTTGAAGGCCTCCAATGATTAACTTTGTCTTAATATGGAAAACGAAAAGGCATCTAATAACTACCCCAGGAGTGGCTCCAAAACCGGCAACGGTACGAAGCGGGCTTTCACTCCGAGAACGCCATCCAACGATCAGATTTTCAGCAAATTACCCCCACAGGCCATCGATATGGAAGAGGCGGTCCTGGGCGCGCTGATGATCGAAAAGGATGCCCTCACGGCGGTCGCGGATATCCTCCGTCCGGATAGCTTTTATAAGGAGTCGCATGTGCGTATTTACAGCGCGATCGTCACGCTCTTCGCAGACTCGGAACCCATCGATATGCTGACGGTGACGGCCAAATTGCGCAGCACCGGAGAACTTGAAATGGTCGGCGGGGCATCGTACATCATGGAGCTGACGAGCAAGGTCAACTCCGCGGCCAACATCGAATTCCACGCCCGCATTATCTCACAGGCTTATATCAAACGGGAGCTCATCAAAGTATCGTCTGAGATTCAGCGCGAGGCCTACGAAGATACGACCGACGTGTTCCGGTTGCTCGACAAAACGGAACAATCGCTTTTCGCGATTTCAGAGTCCAATATCAAGAAAAATTACGCCGACATGGGCGCGCTCATGCGCCAGGCACTGGCCGAACTCGACCAGAAAAAGAATAACAAGGACGGTCTCACCGGGGTACCATCCGGTTTCAGTGCACTCGACAGGCTGACTTCCGGCTGGCAGAAGACGGAATTGATGATCCTCGCGGCTCGCCCCGGTATGGGTAAAACCGCGTTCGTCGTGTCCTCCCTCCGGAATGCGGCGGTGGATTTCAATATTCCGGTGGCGATATTCTCTTTAGAGATGTCGTCGGTACAGCTTGTCAATCGTTTGATATCCGCTGAGGCTGAGATTGATAGTGAAAAAATCCGTAAAGGAAGCCTCGCACCGCACGAATGGGAGCAATTGCACCACCGCATTCACCGGCTCACCAATGCCCCCATTTATATTGACGATACCCCTGCCCTTTCGGTACTTGAACTGCGTGCCAAATGCCGCCGTTTGAAAGCCCAGCACGACATTCAGATGATCGTAATCGACTACTTGCAGCTGATGACCGGCGATACCGGCGGGAAAAGCCCGGGTAACCGTGAACAAGAAATCGCGATGATTTCACGATCATTAAAAAACCTGGCGAAAGAACTCGACGTGCCGGTAATTGCCCTGTCACAGCTGAGCCGGGCCGTTGAAACGCGGGGCGGTGAAAAGCGTCCGCAGCTCTCCGATTTGAGGGAATCCGGCTCGATTGAGCAGGATGCGGACATGGTAATATTTTTATATCGTCCTGAATATTATGGCATTACAGAAGATGAAGCAGGTAACTCGGTAGCAGGTGTAGGTGAGGTAATTCTGGCTAAAAACCGTGCGGGTTCGCTGGATACGATCCAACTTCGCTTTATTGGTAAATACACCAAATTCGCCGACCTCGATTCAGGTTTTACGCCTGCTCCATTCTCGATCGACCGCCCGATCCAGACCTCAAATCCGATATCCTCATTCGAAAGCCAGGCCAAACCTACCGCACCTCCCATGGGCGGAACACTCCGCAGCCGGGCCAATGATCTGAGCAATTTCGATTACAAAGGCCCCGATAGCGAGCCGCCGTTTTAAGATAATCGGCAAAAAATTACCGTTTGCACATTCTCCAGTTACCGCTTGGTTAAAGGATTGTGTAACCGCTTCACTAAGTTAATTCATTTGGATAGTCATCATTCTAAACAGACTATCCAAATGGAAAAAACTTCATGCAAACTTCTCATTACCGTTCTGGCGCTCTGCGCCCTCATTCAATGCAGGCAGGAAATCAATTCTCCCTCGCCTGATGTGCCCACGCATTCGAACTCACTGGTTATCACGGCAAAAGAAGCGCAAAAACTGGCGCTGGCAGGACTATCAACCCCGTCAGACGCCACCTCCAGAACCTCTGCCGCTGCTACCGGGACTACGAAACGCATCAAAAGCATCCGCACCTTGAACGACGACGAGGGTAACCCATTAATGCACATCGTGCATTTTGAATCAGACGCCCGCCCCGACGCCGGTTTCGTCATCATCGCAGGCGACAAGCGGGTAATCCCCATCCTCGCTAAAGGCGACAGCGGCACATTCAACCCCGACGGCGAAAATCCCGGTCCACGCATTTGGATCGAGCACGCAAAAGCCGAAATAACAGCTGGCAAAAAGGACGTTGCCACGCCGGAAAAGGGGGTTGAGCTGATGTGGCGCAGGCTAGCAGAAGGTAATTCACTCACAGACAGCCGAGCGAACAACGAAGACCCTATCGATCCGACGAATTGCCCGCCGGATACTTATTACAGCAGCGGGACATTGATTAACTCGCATTGGGGGTCATCAAAGGCATACAGTATGTATTGTCCCTCAAAGAATTGCGATGGTTGTCCAACGGCAAACGCCGGTTGTGGCGCGGTCGCGATTGCTCAGGTCTGGAATGCCAGCTGTAATCAGAAACCCGCGACTTACTCCATTGCGCCTGGGCCCGTAACCAACTACAACTTTCCTTTAAACAATTCAATTTCGACAGCCAATTGTACGTCCGCAAATACGGCTGATCAACAGATTGCCAATATGATCCGCGTCGCTGGAATGTATGCCGGCTCCGACTATAGCAACTTTGGCTGCAACACCGTAACCTGGCGCGAAAATATCAAAAACGCATTTCAGGCAGCCGGCTATTCGAATGCTGGCAAAAGGTCAGCATTCGGTAATGTTTACAATGACGTCAGAACAGAGTTAACGAGCGGCCGTCCGGTAATCATGGATGGCACAAATCAGTTTCTTGGCTTTAACAACTGGCACATCTGGGTAATCGCAGGCATTCAGGAAACCATTCTGCATGGCGTCGTAGAGCTCAACGGTGCGGCAACCTGTATGGCGTGGACATACAATTTGTACTACTTGAACTGGGGCTGGAAAGGATCGGATGATAACTGGTACGCCCTGGGAAACTTCGTAGGAAATGGACAAAATTATGACACAGCACTGAATGTAACCTACGGAATGAGGAAATGATGAGAAAAATTAACGTACTGATCGGGCTGATATTCGCCATCGTATTAGCATGCAGTCCCCGGGAAATCGCCATCGTGTCCGGCATGACCTTCAATTCTCAATATGAAGCGGATCATACTTACCACGCCAAATCCAAAACGACAGTGTATTACGACCAAATTCATACCCGCACATTGACTTTCAAAAGCGGGGATACGCTGATCGTGGAGGATAACGGGAAAGTGACGTCAGTCGTATATAGACTCGACTTTTACAACTGGTATGGCAAGCAGAAGCTCGCCAATGCCATTTACGACGGCGTAGATTCCGCATTCAAGAGGAGGACTATCAGAATCACGTTGAACGAATTCGAAAAAGAGAAATTCGCCCTTGTAACCAGCGAAGTAATGAACGGTGATTACGACCCTGCCGCCGACTCGGTTTGGACTTACTATAAATACCGGGATCCGAATAAGTAATGCATCATCAGGTGGGGTCATTTTGCGGTCAACTCTGGTCAAGTGTGGTCATGTATTATCAGGTGTGGTCAAGAGTAGTCAGGTGTAGCAAGATTGTCGGAAAAGAATCAAGTGGAACAGTATATGACAACCTGACTACACCTGACTACAAATGGCTACACCTGACCATTCCCCTGGCCACGCCTAACTAACAATGCCACATTCTCCACATGGTGCGTATTCGGGAACATATCCACGGGTTGCACGCGCGTTACTTCATAATCATCGGACATTAATGCCAAATCGCGCGCCTGCGTGGCCGTGTTGCAGCTCACATACACGACGCGTTCAGGAGCGGCTTTCAGGATTGTTTCAATCACCGGCACGTCCATTCCCGCGCGTGGCGGATCGGTAATGATCACGTCAGGGCGCCCGTGCGTGTGCAGGAAGCCCTCGTTCATGATCGCACGCATATCGCCCGCGAAGAACGAAGTGTTCGTAATGCCGTTCAGCTCTGAGTTAATGCGGGCGTCCTGCACGGCTGCTTCCACGTATTCCACCCCTACCACTTTCTTCGCATTGCGGGCTACGAAGTTGGCGATGGTACCGGTGCCGGTATAAAGGTCATAGACCGATTCATTTCCCGTAAGCTGCGCATAATCTCGCGCGACGCTGAACAGCTTGTATGCCTGCTCCGAGTTAGTCTGATAGAACGATTTCGGCCCTACGAGGAACGTCAGGTCCTCCATCGTTTCGCGAATTACCTTTTCACCAGCGTAATGGATCACTTCCTGGTCTTGATATGAGTCATTCCCTTTCAGGTTTACGATATAGTTCAGCGAAGTGATTTCCGGATGGTTTTGATGCATAAATTCCATCACTTCCGCGATAATTTCATCGTTTTGCTCGCCGAACTGCACGATCACCATCACGTCGCCAGAATTGGCTGTACGGATGATCACGTTACGCATGACGCCTACATTAAAACGTACGTCGTAATAAGGATACCCTTTTTCCTCCGAAAATCGGTGCAGCGAGTTCCGGATCGCATTCGACGGGTCAGGTTGGAGATGGCAATGATCTACGGTGAATATTTTATCAAAACGCTTCGGCACGTGAAACCCCAAAGCGGTTTTGGTAAAAGGTTGTCCCGAATCGAGTTGCTCTTTCGTCAGCCAGCGCCAATTCGAGAAAGTAAATTCCAACTTATTGCGATAGTATTCGGTCTTAGGGGCAGCGATAATCTCGTTAATCTCAACATTTCTGATCTTTCCGATCCTTTCAAAATGATCCACTACCTGCTGCCTTTTGAACCTGAGCTGATGCTCGTAGCTGATATGCTGCCACTTACAGCCCCCGCACACTCCGAAATGTTCGCAATAGGGTTCTGTACGTAAAGCCGATTGTGAATGGATTTTCGTAACAATGGCTTCCTTCAATTTTTTCTTGGTGCGAACGACTTGAAGATCGACGATGTCACCGGGAGCCACATTACCTTCCACAAAGATTACGCCGTCTTCCGATTTAAATATACATTTGCCTTCTGCCGCAAAATCGGTAATTTCAACGTACTCGTACTTGTTACTCTTAGACATTATTTCCTGTTTTAATTACTAATCCCAACATCCTATCGGATCAATTTTACTGCCGCATCATTCTCATGAAAAAACGGTTCATCTTATTTATTCTGATGCTGTTTGCCATTTGCGACGCCAGCGCTACACACATCGTCGGCGGGCAGCTCTTCATCACGCAAACCCAGGATCCCCGGTACAATTACAACATGGGCCTTACGATGTATTTCGATGCCCTCAATGGTAATCCCGGCGCAGAGGACCCGTTCGTCACGATTTATGTATTCAGAAAGCGCGACAATGTGCTCATGGGCTCTCTTGAAGCCCCAAAAATAGAACGAAAATCGGTCAACTACGCAAACCCGCTCTGCGGAATCTCGACACTTCAAACCTGGCAGATCACTTACAGCGCCGCCGTACGCATCATTCCCACTGACTTTGACGATCCGCAAGGCTATTACATGGTGTGGGACCGGTGTTGCCGCAACGGGACGATTACGAACATTCAGGCACCTGGTGACGCGGGAAGCCTCTTCTATCTCGAGTTTCCGCCGCTCTTCAAGAATAATGCTAATTTCAAGAACTCTTCCCCCGTTTTTCCGGAAATTCAGGGTGACTATGCCTGTGTAAACTCACCTTTTCAGTTCAATTTCGGGGGCACCGACTCCGATGGCGACAGCCTGGTGTATTCGCTCATCACACCTATGCAGGGCTATGCCGACAAGGCCAATCCAAGTGCTCCTGCCCGGGGCTCCTCCAACTATCCGCGACTGACGTGGATCGACGGCATTTCGGTCAGTAATATGATTCCGGGTCCCGATCCATTGAAAGTAAACAAGTCGACAGGAATGCTGTCTGTGACAGCCGGTTCCGTCGGCTTATATGTGTTTGCAGTGCAGGTAGAAGAATACCGCAACGGCGTTAAAATCGGGATGCTCACGCGTGATTTCCAGCTTAAAGTGGTGGACTGCCCCAAAATGGACCCGCCTAAGTTGCTGTTCAAACCCAAAGGGAAGAATACCTACTATACTGAAAACGAGATCATCACGATCAAAAAAGGCGATCCGGAGTGTTTTGAAGTAATGGTGACAGACCCGACCGTCAACCAGGTTGTGGCCGTCGACGGCCATGCAGTGAACAATTCGAAAGACTATTTTACGCTGCTGCCTGCCCAATTCACCACCAAGGTGCCGAACGACACACTCAAATTCCAGATTTGCCTCGAAGATTGTTTCGTCACGTACGATAACCGCCCGATCAAGATCCAGCTCATTGCGCAGGACGGTAGTTGCCCCTTTCCGCTGACCGACACGTTGAATATCTACATTCGCCGCGAGAGCAGCGGCAATAATGCACCCACCGTGACGACCTCCCTCGCGAGCGACTACGTACATGTGACCGCGGGTGTACCCGTGACGTTCGATGTGTATGGAAAAGACCCGGACAAGGATAACCTGGCTCTTTCGGGTCGCGGTCAGGATTTCAATATGGCCGACATGGGAATGGATTTCAAGCCTGCCAGCGGCCAGGCCACCGTACAGCAGAAGTTCACCTGGATCCCTCCTTGCAATGCTAAGAAAGGCGACACCCTGGCCGTGGATTTCAAGGTAGAAGATATGCGCTGCGAAGGCAATCCGATGCCCGTTTCGAAGCCGGTATATTTCATCGTCGATGAATCGCCAAACCGGGCGCCATCTGTAAAAACTTCCCTGCCCGTCCAGGAAATCACTTACCAGATCGGCAGCTCATCCGGTATTAACTTCGATGTACTGGCAAGCGACCCCGACACCAATATGATTGTTCTTACGGCCGCTGGGCGCGGATTTGATATGAAGGATGCCGGAATGATTTTCGAGGCTAAAACAGGCGTAAAATCGGTCACTTCTCCTTATGCCTGGAATCCTGAATGCGCCGTGCTCAACGGCCAGCCCGAACAGACCTTCCTCGTCGACTTCGTTACCCAGGATAAAAGCTGCGCTGCGGCCACCGACACCACCACAGTGAAGGTCACCATCAAGGACAATGGCTCTACCCCATTCCCCGAGTTCCCGAATGTGATCACCCCTAATGGCGACGGCAAAAACGACTGCCTTGTGTTTGACGAACTGCCGGCCGACAATTGCGATGATTATTTCAAAGACATTAGCGTGTTTAACCGGTGGGGCAAACAAATCTATTATTCCAGGGTAAGGCCCGATAACTGGTGCCCCGACAAGATCTCCGGCGGTTACTACTACTTCCTCATACAGTATACCAAACGCTCTTACAAAGGAGGGCTGACAGTCCTTAAATAACTATTAATCAAACAAATATCCCGCAACATTTTTATGAATGTTACGGGATATTTGTTTAGCATGCTATATACTATATATACTTAGAATATAAATTACTTGTATTAAAAGTAATATAATTTTAATGCTATTTATTCATATTAAAAGCATTATACTTTTAATACATTTTATAATAAAATACAGTATCATTCATTTTACATGTTTGATACTTTCTGTGTTGACAGTCCATACCAGGCATTCCCCACTTTTAAAAGTATTCCCGCCGCGATGTAACGTTCCCGCGCCGTCTTCATCTTTTAAAAAGATAAATAAATACAGATAGATTAATAAAAAATCTTATTAATTTATCAACTTCGTTACTGCGTAGAGTTTCTACTAGCCTGGAATCTATTCTACGCAATGACAATAACTGCTCGTACCTCTAAAATCTCTTTTGTATGAAGAAAATGTACCTTCTGTACAGCACGTATTTATTAAGCCTGCTGTGCCTCATTCTTGGGAGTTGTTTCACGCTCCATGCACAAAATGTGAGAGTTACCGGAACCGTCATTTCCGCTTCGGACAACTCGGCGCTCGTGGGAATATCCATCCTCGTAAAAGGCACCAACAATGGCACTACGTCCAACGCAACGGGCGAATACGCGGTCAATGCACCCTCCGGCGGAACGCTGGTTTTCTCATTCGTCGGTTTTGAAAAACAGGAAGTAAAAGTCAATAACCAGAGCGTGATCAACGTGGTCCTGAAAGAGGATAACCAGCAGCTGAATGAAGTGGTCGTAACTGCGTTGGGTGTTAAACGTGAGAAAAAGCAGCTGGGTTACACCGTTTCGGAAATCGCCGGTGCGAAAATGGCCGCCACGAACGAGCTGAGCCCCATCAGCGCATTGCAGGGACGTATCCCCGGCGTGCAGATCGACCAGGGCGCCGGCGGGCTTATGGGTAACACCAAAATCCTGATCCGTGGTAACTCTACGCTCGGCGTCAATAATCAGCCCATTTTCGTCGTTGATGGCGTGATCCTCGACAACGATGTATATGACGGCAGCAGCGGCCCCCGTGATTTCGGTAACTCCCTCAAAAACCTCAATATGGAGGATTTCGAGAGTGTTTCGGTGCTGAAAGGCTCCGCCGCGGCCGCATTGTACGGCACACGGGCGATCAACGGGGTGATTCTGATCACGACCAAAAAAGGCGCACAGCGAAAAGGCATCGGCGTGAGCGTTTCGCAGACGTTCAATATGCAGAAGCCCTATCGCGGCCCCGATTTTCAGAACGAGTACGGCGGCGGCACGGTAGGCGCATTTTTCACCGATACCCGTGACCCGAATTACAAGCCGGACGAAAGCTGGACGACCAAGGTATTCCCTACCAATGCCCAGGGCCAACCATACATCGACCGGCAAATGAATCGCGAACTCGAAAACTGGGGCCCGCGATTCGCAGGCCAGCAAGTGGTTGATTACGACGGTAAAATGACCACATACCAGGCCTATCCCAACAATTACCTGGATGCATTCCAGACCGGGAAAGGTAGCCTGACAAACGTGGCGATCGACGGCGGCAATGAACGCTCGACGTTCCGGTTTTCCTATAACCGCGTCGACAGCCGGGGGATCAATTTCAAAAACAACCTCGACAAGAATGCATTCAACCTGCGCGCAACCCAAAACCTGAACAAATTCCTCGTAGCCGACGTCACTGCCGACTACACCACCACCGAAGGCACCAACCCGCCTTCACTCAGTCTGAACAACTACATCTGGATTTTCCCGCGCAACTACGATACCAAATACTGGATGCAACGCCAGAATTACCTCGGCTACAAAGGAGGTTTGCGGAACGTGAGCGACGTGAATGAGCCCAATTTAGTGCCCGGCGCCGATTACTGGTTCAATATCTTCGAAAACAATTACAGCCAGCGGGAACAAATGGTACGCGGGCGCCTCGCACTGACCGCTACCGTTACCGACTGGCTCAAATTGCAGATAGAAGGTAATTTCAATAACCTGTACACCAAAAGCGAAATCAAGGAACTCGGCCAGGGCGTAAACTTCACGGGCGGCCGCTACGCGCTCGGGCACTCGACCAAGCAAACGAATTTCATGAAATGGCTCGCCATTTTTAACAAACCCATTACCAAAGACCTGGATTTCAATGGCTACGTCGGTGGAGAATCGCAGCAGTACAGCCTGTCGTTCAACAATGCCGAAACGGTAGGCGGGCTGTCGTATCCCGGCAACTTCTTCCTTGCCAACTCGGTACTATCGCAAAAGTCGGAAGGCGGGATCAAAACACGTCGTTCTTATAAGTCATTGTATGCTAGCGCTGACTTCGCGTGGCGCGAGCAACTTTTCCTGCAAACTACCTGGCGCGGCGACTGGTCATCGGCGCTTACCTATTCCAATGGTTCGGGAAACAACTTTTACAATTATCCTTCTGCCAGTTTGTCCTGGATTTTTACGCAGTCATTCCATTCTTCGCTGCCCAACTGGCTCAGCTATGGAAAGCTGAGAGGGAACCTGGCCGCATTGGGTGGTGATATCGAGCCGTTCCTGCTCAATCCCGGCTTCAAATTCGGGGGCTACACCAATGCAGGCGGCTTCGGCGACCAGGCGCTGTCCACATTCAGCGCTCAATCGACTTTGCAGACCAATATCAAGCCGTTGCGCAAAATCGCCAAAGAAATCGGTTTGGAAGTGAAAGTACTGAATAACCGCCTCGGGCTCGATCTATCGGTATACCGCGATAATTCCCGTAACCAGCCGATCCCTATTTCTGCGGCCATAGAGACCGGCGTGAACAGTATTCTGATCAACGCAGGAAATATCCAGAACACCGGTATCGAGATCGCGCTTGATGCAACACCGGTTAAAATCGGTGCCTTTTCCTGGAACAGTACGATAACATTTTCCCGTAACCGAAACAAAATCATCGAGTTGTACGGTAACCGCGAGTACTACGCCCTGGCTGACGAATCAGGGGGCGGCAACGACCTGATCCCCTATGCCAAAGTGGGCGGTACTTACGGTGTGATCCGCACCAAAATTGCCGCGGCACGTTTCCAGGGTACCGATGCGAACGATCCGCGCAACGGCCTGCCGATCCTCTCCTGGCGCGGCGACGCGCGTGCGGCTTTCCCCGCGCGCAGCAATGAATGGAAAGATGTAGGTGATATCAATGCCAAATTCCGCGGCGGATGGGATAACACATTCTCTTATAAACGGTTATCACTGAATGTGCTGTTCGATGCCAAAATTGGCGGGGATATGATTATCACCTCGCTCCGCTATGGTACGCACACTGGTATTTTCAAAAACTCGCTGCAAGGCCGCGACGCGGATCACGGCGGAATCGTGTTTCAAAGCAAGTTTGATGGTAAAACCTATGACGACGGTATTTTGCCCGAGGGCGTTTTTGCGGCAGGACAGACCATCACGCAACCCGATGGCTCGAACGTGAACGTCGGCGGGATGACTTTCAGGGAGGCTTACGAAAAGGGGCTGGTTGAACCCACGCATTTACCGCAGTACAATTACCGCTACGGATCCTTCTCAACGGCAGTGGGCGATTACTGGATTTCGGAAAACTCATGGATTTCGCTGCGTCAGGTGTCGCTCAGCTATCAGTTTCCGCAATCGCTCTGCGAGAAAATCAAGCTCAATGCATTGTCGGTCAACCTCGTAGGACGCGATTTGCTTTACCTCTACAACACATTGCCGTTGAACTTCAATCCTGCATCAAACTTCTCGAACAGTACGGCGGTGCAGAAGGAAGTCGGTTTTATACCGCCGATGACCCGCGCCCTGGGCGTTACCCTCCGTGCGGCATTCTGATGTAACCGTTTTTTGTTCAGCCATTTTCAAAGAAATTCCAAATGAAAAATATACTAATCAAATGCGCCGCCGGTACCGTTCTCGCCACCGGCCTGCTGTGGGCAACCTCCTGCGAGAAAGATTTCGGCGATATTAATACCGATCCGAGCATTGTCATCACGCCCGATCCCAAGTTCCTTTTCACCCACTCGCTCAACAGCCTCGAATCTTACCAGGGAACCGAATGGGTCTGGGAAAACCTGGAACAGCTCCTGCGTTTTTCGCAACACCTTACCACCGATCCCTACGAGCTTTCGACCAATATCAATTCCCGGTATTCGGCTTACTACGGCAATATCCTGCCCAATCTGGTGGAGATTCGCAGGCAAATCGACATGAAATCGGATAAGGAGCGCTTCCGGAATATGCGCGCCGCCACATACGTAGTGGGCGTCCTGCACGGGCTACGAGTGACGGACATGAATGGCTCGATACCTTACACCCAAGCCGTTAAAGCCCGTGACGAACAGAATTATACGCCCGAATACGATACGCAAAAGACGCTATATGACACCTGGCTAGCCGAACTGAACGACGCGATTGCCGCTCTGAGCGCCAGTTCGGAAGACCAGGAAGGCTTCGGTCATGCGGACATTATCTACCACAGCGACTGGGTGAAGTGGGTGAAAGCCGCCAATACCCTCAAATTGCGCATCGCATTGCGCTATGAGGGCCGGGATAAGGCTAAAACACAGCAGATTTACAAGGAAGTGGCCGACAATCCCATCGGTCCCATTGTCGAAGATGCCGACCAGTTTGCCTATCTTGATCCGGACTGGGGACCTGTCGGCGGCGATGTTGATTACCGGAGCACGCGTTTCGCTACGAAATCGATCATGACATTTCTGAAACAGACCAAAGATCCGCGCCTGGTTATCTATTTCAGCCCTAATGACCTGACCAGAAATGCGTTGGATACGCTTAAAAAGTATAATCAGGCATTACCTGCATTCATCGACCCTGCCGATCCGCAGATCCGGTTCCAGGGTGGCCCGGCCGACTGGACTACCAATCCGACCGTCGCACAGTATTACAAAAACCCGCTCAATGCAGGCAGCAACAAGTACGTGTTGATGTCGACAATCAACAAGGTATTCTTCGCCCCTACCCGCAATGGTGGAAAAGGGACGTTCCAGGATTACATGATCACGAGTGCAGAAGGCTGCTTCTACATTGCTGAATTGATCCAAAAAGGTTATGGGACAGGCTCGAAAATCACGGGTACTGCCGAAGACTGGTATAAAAAAGGCATTGCATCGTCGATGCGCACGATGAACTCCATTGCACAAGCAGCACTGTCCACTACGGGGTTATCAGCCCATGCGGACACCGAAATTGCTGCCTATCTTGCCCTGCCGCAAGTAAAATTCAACGGTATCAATGATTTGGAACGCATTTACATTCAGGAATACCTGAACTTCATGCGCCTGCCTACGGAAGCGTTCACGTTCGTGCGCAGGACCGGTTATCCCAAAAACAGCTCCACCTATTATCCGCGGGACGCGTTCAACGAGGTGATTCCTCGCCGCTACTGGGTCGACGAGCCGCCGCTGGGCACCAACAACGCCAACTGGCTCAAAGCGCAGGCAGATCAAGGATTTACGCCCAATGACCGCACCGCTGCCACACTGAACAGCCAGCGATTGTGGTTTGACAAGAATAATCCGGCTTTCGGGCAGGGAATTTAGAGGTAGAAGGACAGAAGGCCCCGCTGGGGGCCTTTTGTCGTGTTATGACCCATGCTGCTACACAGGGTATGCCTCCGGCATCTTGCGTCGTTCTCTGACAGTAACGTCGATTGCTAAGTATTGGCCGCGCAGCGGCTTGCTGTTTCTAGCATGCATACACAAAACGCACTACGTGACCCCAGTCGGGTCTCCTGCATCCGAGGCCAATTTTTTCCTCCATCTTCCCTTTCCTCCATTCTCCCATCCTCCTCTTCCCCAAAAAATCCCCTCCCGCTTGCATTTCTCCCAAACGTTGTTCACCTTTGTACTGTAATAATAAAAGTTACAGTATGAACAGCGGTCGTTTCGCCATTTCCGTGCACATTTTGACACTTTTGACCTTTTCGGAGGACGAATGGACGTCGTCTGAATACTTGGCGGGAAGCATTAACATCAACCCGGTACTCGTGCGGAAAGAGCTTAGCAATTTGCGCGAACGCGGCCTGGTGTTAAGCAAAGAAGGAAAATCGGGCGGAAGCAAGCTGGCGAAACCTGCCGGTCAGATCTTCATGTCGGAGGTGTACCAAGCGGTCAAACAGAAGGATTTACTGGGAAAAGGCATCAACTCTCCTAACCCGGCCTGCCCCGTCGGACGCAAGATCAACGATCATCTCGACAGCCTGTATGACGACGCGGAAAAGACCTTGCTTGCCAGCCTGGGAAAAGTATCGCTGGCAGAATTCTGTGAGAAGTTCAATTGATTTTTTTGCACAAAACTGTAACATTTATTATTTCAGATTAACATATCCATCTTAAACACAAAAACTTATGAAAATTGCATTGATCGGTGCCACTGGATTTGTAGGCACCCACGTTTTGAGAGAACTTGTTTCGCGCGGCCACCAGGTTACGGCCATTGCCCGCAATACCGATAAAATCGACGTCAGCAACCCGCTCATTACAGTCAAAGCTGCCGACGTAGCGAATGCAGACGAGGTGGCCGCCGCCGTCAAAGGCCACGACGCGGTGATCAGCACGTTTAATGCAGGCTGGACGAACCCGAACATTTACCATGACTTTATCGCCGGCGCCAAGGCCATTCAGGCGGGCGTGAAGCAGGCGGGCGTAAAACGGTTCCTTACGGTGGGTGGCGCTGGAAGCCTGGAAATCAAACCGGGCTTGCAGCTGGTGGACACTCCTACTTTCCCCGAAGCGTACAAAGCTGGCGCCACAGCCGCCCGCGATTACCTCAATTTCCTCAAAACTGAAACTGAACTGGATTGGACTTTTCTAAGCCCGGCCATTGAAATGTCACCCGCACATCCTGGCGAGCGCACAGGTAAATACCGCACCGCACTCGACACGCCGGTGTTCGATGAGCACCATCACAGTAGGCTGTCGGTGGACGATACAGCTGTCGTCATCGTCGATGAGATCGAGCAAGGAAACTTCATCCGGAAGCGATTTACAGCCGGCTATTAGGCACGTACTTATAATAGGGTGTTGTCATATAATATGTAATGTTAGTAACATACTAACATATCTATCTATCCATACTTAAAGTATTAAAAGTATAATTCATTAAGTACTTGATAGATTCTGTTAAGTATAAAAAGTTCGATACTTTTCAAATGAATGTAAAGTATTGAACTTTTTGTGCTTTATAGTCAGCCCATCATTGAAATTATGCGCAATACTTTTAATTTATATTATATCTTTTAAAAGTATTATAAATATTATACTATTAGTAATATTTAAGTATAGTACTTTCATTACTTTTTACACTAATTATATTAATGAACATATTAAAAGTATTTTGAGTACAATATGCATACAGTACAAAGTATATTGATTAACAAGTATTTAATCCGGAAAATAATCACTAACAACCGGTCAAATCCGGTTCGTCTACCGTCACTCATTTTTCCAGCCTCGTCGGCCAACGATCGACCGCTGTACGCATTAGCACTGATTTTTAACTAATTTTGCATTCCTAAAACCTGTAAAAATCATGGCTATGAATGAGGCATTATCAGAGGCAGACGAACTTGCCAGGCTGTCGTCACACACCTTAAAAGAGAAAACCGGACGTAATTGGCCGGAATGGATTGAATGGCTCGATAACCTCAAATCCGACGGACGGGCCCATCAGGATATTGTTGCATTGTTGGAAGATCACGTGGAAAATGCCTGGTACCGGCAGAAGATCGCTCTGGGCTACCGCGAAGCAATCGGCCAGCGACAATTAGGAGAGCTCTTGTCCGGGTACGAAGTGGGCGTTTCGAGGACCTTTCCGCTCCCGGTTCAAAAGGCCTGGGAACTCATCGCCTCGGAACAAGGACTATCAACCTGGCTAGGCCCGCTCGTCGATGGCCGCGTGGGCATGGGCGAATCATTCAAAACACAGGATGGTATTGTCGGGACCGTCACCGTTCTCGCCCCGGGCTCGCATTTCAGGGTGGCGTGGAAGCCCGAATACTGGCGCTATAATTCAACTTTACAGGTACGCGTGGTGGGTAGCAAAAGCAAGAGCGCCGGCAAAAGTGTTATCAGCTTTCATCATGAAAAGCTGCCGCGTGCTGCCGACCGTGACGCGATGAAAAGGCACTGGCAAGAAAAACTATCCGATCTGGCTGAAATAATTAAGGGAAAATAAGGTTCTTTGTACCCCGATTTCCAGCCACCAATTATATAACCTAATGAAGTTCCGTGTTGCCGGCCTATTATTACTTTTTATACTTTTAAGCCATTCAGACCTTTTTGCCCAGCGCTTCCTTATGGACCTTGTGGATACGACAAACCAGATGGGAAAAGGTATGCTCTCTATTTACGAGCGCTATAATCGTGTGAGAATCAGCGGATATATTCAGCCACAGTTTCAGGTTATCTCCAAAGAAGGCGCCGAAACGTTTGCAGGCGGAAACTTCTCTACGCTGTCGAACAACCGTTTCATGCTCCGTCGCGGGCGCCTGCGCGTGGACTACGCGCACCTCAACAAGAATGACGATCCAACCTCATATTTCGTATTCCAGTTTGACGGCACCGAACGCGGCGTGGCCATCCGCGATTTCTGGGGCCGGTTTTATGAAAACAAATTCAAAATATTCGCATTAACCACCGGAATGTTCGCGCGGCCGTTCGGGCACGAAGTGAACCTTTCGTCGGCCAACCGCGAGTCGCCCGAGCGCGGACGCATGTCTCAGATCCTGATGAAAACCGAGCGGGACATCGGTGTAATGCTCACCGTTACCAGCCGCAAAACACAGGAATGGCATCAGAAACTGAAATTCGACCTCGGCGTCTTCAACGGTCAGGGTATGTCGGGGCCGATGGACTATGACAGTCATAAGGACGTCATCAGCAGGCTAAGTCTCAAACCGACCACGATCCGTGCATTGGGTGGTGCAACCCTGTCGGCGGCGGTATCAGGCTACGCCGGCGGCATTGTAAGCCAATCCGAGATCCTTTATAAAACGGAACGCAGGGGTGGCGAATATCAGGCAGTTCGCGATTCGGCAAGCGCTAACCTGCACAAAACCAGGCCACGTAACTACGCCGGAGCAGATTTCCAGCTTTCGTTCCCGAACCGGAAAGGCGAAACCGAGTTCCGGGCCGAGTACATTAAAGGCAGGCAAACGGCGACTTTCGGCACAAGTGAAACGCCCGGAACTTACCCGGTCACCAACGGCATTAAAGATCCGCTCTACACCCGCAGCTTCGACGGCGCGTATTTCTATTTTCTGCAACATCTCGGCAGCCTGGACCACCAGTTTGTGATGAAATACGACTGGTACGACCCCAATACCAAGGTCTCGGGCAAGCAAATCTCTGCCGATAAAGGATTCGGCAAGGCCGATCTCCGGTACAATACCCTCGGGATGGGTTACGTGTACATGGCAAACGAATCGCTGAAATTCGTATTCTACTATGAATTCGTACGGAATGAAAAGTCGGCGCTGCCGGGGTACGAAAGCGACGTTTCGGACGATGTTTTCACTGCCCGCGTACAGTACAACTTCTAGGTCCCGAAACGCTCGGACAGAATTTTCCTTCGGTAAGCAAAAATCGTATTCACTTCCCGGTTCACGATCATCCGGTCTATCAACCTCCCGAAAATGCCGAATGGCACTTTGTAATGCAAAATATCCTCCATCAGCACCCCTCCGTTTTGCTCGGTAAAGCGGTGCTGATGGTGCCAGAATGCATACGGCCCGAAGCGTTGCTCATCTACAAAATACTGCCTATCAACCACATGTGTAATTTCGGTACACCATTTCAGCGGTATACCGAACAGCGGTCTTACAATGTAACGGATAATCTGTCCCGCGTACATTTTTCCGCCGTGATGTGATGATGTCACGACGAATCCCATTTGGGCAGGGGTGATTTCCTTCAAATTGGAAGGGTTCGAGAAAAAAGCCCAGGCCTCGTCGAGACTGATAGGCATCCATTGTTTAAAATATAGCTCGCGCATGTCAACTCATTTCGCCTGATATACGTTAAATATACAGCCAGCGATCAAAATCTGCTCAGGGCCGTGCAGACACGGACCTCGTTGGCATAATTTTCTCAGCATTTATCACAGTACTAACTCCGAATAAACATGAACAGAAAACAGCTCGCAACCGCAACCATCTCTATCCATGCAAGCCCTTCTGCGGTTTGGAAGGCATTGGTAGAACCTGAACTCGTCAAAAAATATTTTCATGGCACTGAAATGCGCTCGGATTTTGAAATCGGAAGTCCTATCACCTTCGAAGGCGAATGGAATGGCCAGCATTATGTCGACAAAGGCGAAATCCTGAGGATTACGCCCGAACGTGAGCTAAGCTACTCATTCTGGAGCCCGCTGTCGGGCACTGAGGATTTTGAGGATAATTATACTCACGTTACATTCCACTTGTCGGACTACCACGAGAACACGACGCTGGTGGTTACACAGGACAACCTGGAAGACGACGATGCCGTCGTGAAAGCGGAGGGTAACTGGTTGAACGTGCTGCACGATCTGAAAAAGGTTGTGGAGGAAGAACGGCTGCACGTATTATAAAGGTATTTAAATACAAAACCCGTTGTGCCTGGCTCCAACGGGTTTTGTATTTTTCAAAGTTTCATCGACAGTGCTATCCGCTTTCTGCTGAGGTCTACCTCTGTCACTTTTACGGTGACGTGCTGCTGTAACTTCACCACTTCGTTCGGGTCCTTCACAAATTTGTCGGCCATTTGTGAAACGTGGACGAGCCCATCCTGCTTCACGCCCACATCGACAAACGCACCGAACGCGGTGATGTTGGTCACGATTCCGGGAAGGACCATCCCGACCTTCAGATCTTCGGGCTTCCTGACCGAGGCGTCAAACTCAAACTTCTTCATTTCGGCGCGCGGGTCACGCGAGGGCTTTTCAAGTTCGGCGAGGATATCCTTCAAAGTCGGCAAGCCCACCGACGCCGATACATATTTTTCAATTTTAATCTGGCGCCGCAACTCAGGCTTCTGCATTAAATCCTTCACCGTAGCGCCGGCGTCTTTGGCCATTTGCTCTACCAATTCGTAACGCTCAGGATGTACCGCACTGTTATCCAATGGATTAGCACCATTCTCAATACGCAGGAAGCCCGCCGCCTGCTCAAATGCTTTGGCGCCGAGGCGAGGAACTTTCAATAATTGCTGCCTCGATTTGAAATTTCCGTTTTTAGCCCGGAAATCCACGATATTCTGCGCCAGAGCGGGTCCAAGGCCCGAAACATAGCGCAACAAATGCTTGCTCGACGTGTTGAGATTTACGCCTACGGAATTCACGCAGCTTTCTACGACTACGTCCAAAGCATTTCGCAATGAATTTTGGTCTACATCGTGCTGATACTGGCCAACGCCGATCGACTTCGGATCAATTTTTACCAGCTCGGCCAACGGGTCCATCAACCGGCGGCCGATCGATACCGAACCACGGACTGTGACGTCCTTGTCCGGGAACTCCTCGCGCGCAACTTCCGAAGCGGAATAAATGGATGCTCCCTGCTCGCTCACCATAAACAGGCCGATGTCCGCCGATTGCCCGGAACCCTCCAGCAACTTCTTTACAAAGTCCTCTGTCTCTCGTCCAGCCGTACCATTACCAACCGCAATCGCTTCGACTTTGAACTTTCGGATAAGCTCGCCGATCCTGGCGCCTGCCTCCGAAGGTTTATCGAAAGGATAAATGACATGGTCGGCGATGAGATTACCCTGATTGTCGAGTACGACGACCTTACAGCCCGTGCGGTAGCCAGGGTCGATAGCCAATACTGTTTTCTGGCCCAACGGCGAAGCCAGCAGGAGTTGCCGGAGGTTTTCGGTGAACACCTGTATTGCCGCCGCATCTGCCTTTTCCTTTGATATATTGGCAAATTCCGTTTCGATCGACGGTTTCAATAGTCGCTTATAGCTGTCCCCAATCGCCAGTTCGAGCTGGTCCTTGCAGGCCTCCGTACCGAACATGAACAGCCTGTCCAATGCTTCCAGCGCCGTATCTTCATCGGGCGAAATATCGACGCTCAGAATACCTTCTTCCTCGCCCCTGCGCAGCGCGAGTAATCTGTGCGAGGGTATTTTGGCCAAAGGCTCCGAAAACTCGAAATAATCGCGGTATTTGGCACCTTCTTCCTCTTTTTTCTTCTTGACTTTGGAAGTAATAATGGCCCCGCGCTGGAATGCGTAACGGATTTTCGTCCGTGCTTCCTGATTTTCGTTGATCCACTCGGCGATGATGTCCCGTGCCCCCTGCAATGCGTCGCCCGCATTTGCAACCTGGTCGTTCAGGAAGCTGGCTGCCTTGCCTTCCGGATCGCGCTCCTTGCCCTCGAAAATGAGTTTGGCAAGTGGTTCCAGGCCTTTCTCGATGGCAATCGTCGCACGGGTTTTTCTCTTTTGTTTATAGGGAAGATAAAGGTCTTCGAGTTCGGTCATGGAGAACACGCCCTCGATCTTCTTTCTCAGCTCGGGTGTGAGTTTGCCTTGTTCTTCAATGCTCTTCAAAATGGCTTCACGACGCTTTTCGACTTCCTGCTGCTTCTGCCATGCCTCTTTGACGGAGCCTATCTGGACCTCATCCAGCCCGCCGGTGGCTTCTTTGCGGTACCGCGCGATAAACGGCACCGTGGCGCCTTCTTCGAATAACGCGATAGTACTTCTCGCCTGCTTGTCGCTGACGCCCGCCTGTTGTGCAATAAGGGTGTAGTTCATGATTACTAATGAAATTGGAAACGGCAAATAAAGCGGATATTCATGGTTTTCAAAACTAAAATTAGCGCCGAACCCACGCAGACATTTTACCGTTTATATTTGGCTTAATTTAATCTCCATACCTAGCCCCTTATCCAATGAAGTACCTATTCGGAAAGCCGCTGGCTGTCCTGATTACCACGCTGGGCATTGCCATGCCGGGCATTACCATGCTGGGCATTACCATGCTGGGCATTACCATGCTGGGCATCCTATCCGTTACGCAACCGGCATTCGCCCAGCAGAAAGCCAAATTCAGAGTTGTCGCCTTTTTTACCGGTAAAAACGACCGGGCACACGTCAGTTTTGTAGGCGAAGCCCATAAACGTTTGCCCGAACTTGGTGAGAAAAACGGGTTTACCTACGATTCTACCAGCAACTGGGACAATCTTAACGCCGAATTCCTGTCGAAATACGAGGTAGTGCTTTTCCTGGACACACGACCGGAAAAACCTGAGCAACGGGCTGCATTTCAAAAGTATATGGAAAACGGTGGCGGCTGGATCGGCTTTCATTTCGCTGCCTTCGCATTGACACCGTCGGCCTATCCGCAGAACTGGGATTGGTACCATGATCAATTTCTCGGCTCGGGGCAATACAAAAGCAACACCTGGCGCCCTACTTCGGCCATTTTGAAAGTAGAAAATCCCCAAAGCCCGGCAACCAGGGGATTAGGCAGCACTTTCAAGGCTTCTCCCAACGAATGGTACCGATGGGAGAAAGATTTAACCCAAAATCCTGACATTCAAATCCTTCTGTCGATCGACCCGGCGAGTTTCCCGTTGGGTACCGGCCCGAAGCAGCATGAAATCTGGCATAGCGGCTATTATCCTGTCGCGTGGACCAATAAAAAGTACAAAATGCTGTACATGAATATGGGCCATAATGATATCGACTACGAGAACAAAACGAACAAGGAATTATCATTTACCTTTGATAACGACGCGCAGAATCAGTTCCTCGTGAACTCGATCCTCTGGCTCGCCAACCGCAAAAAGTAACACCTATGGAACAAAGGCAAACCCGTAGTTTCGACAAAGGTCAAATGACCGGCACCACGTGGCAATGTGACGGCATCCTACTCGGGCATGCGGTTTCGCGGTTTACGGAATTGTCGGGTTTCCACTCTAAAAGCACCAATACCGAGGTCGTGCGCATGCATTTCGGCCTGAAAGGGGATTATATGTTCACCTACAACCAGCTCGGAAAGACATTCGACCTCGTAGGCGGGCATCATAACATCATGTATTCCAAGGAGTTTGAAATGACCGTGCAGGCAAAGACGCTTGAAATCGAGACTTTCGGTATTCAGTTTCCCAAAGAGGTCTTCATTCAGTTCACCCAAAATGCCAGCGATGCACTGAAACGCTTTTCAGAAGCGATCATGCTCGGGAAAAGTGCGATTCTGACTGAAAAATGGGGAACGATCGACTCACCGATCCAGCAGGTAATTCAGCAGATCATCCACTGCAGGTATTCGGAAAATCTCAAAAAGCTGTTCCTGCTTTCCAAAAGCATCGAACTGCTCGTGCTATGCGCCGACGCGTGCGAGGCTTCGGAACGTAAAACGGATCCGTTTATCAAAACCAAAACCGACAAGGAGAAGATCATCGCCGTTCGCGACCTGATCAACGAACGTGTCCATTGCCCGCCCAATCTTTCCGAAATCGCGCAGCACGTGGGGTTGAATGAATACAAACTGAAAAAAGGTTTCAAAGAGACATTCAACAATACTATTTTCGGCTATCTCACCGACCAGCGCCTGCAACTCGCCAAACAATACCTGTTGGACACGCAGCAAACAGCGGCTGAAATATCGACGCAGCTAGGCTACGCGACGCCCCAGCATTTCAACAATGCCTTTAAAAAGAAATTCGGCATCACTCCCTTTTCGGTTAGAAATAATCCGTAAAACGCAATCCGGCACGGTACGGAGTGGCGTAATATTGCCGTTGTTAAATCTGGCCATGTGGGTCAAGTCTGGTCAGGTGTAGTCAGGTGTAGTCAGACGTGGCCAGGTGTGGTCAGATGCTGTCAATTGGTGTCAGTTATAGTCAAGAACAGCAGAGTCTGATCAGGAATCGTTAGGATGAAAGACACCGGTTATTTCAAAAGCAATACCCGACAAAACTTGGCAATACCTGACATCATTAACGACACTTGGCAATACCTGACATCATTAACGACACTAACAACACCTGACAACACCTGACAACACTCAGCAACACCTGACAACACTCAGCAACACCTAACATTAAAAGTCATTCAATCAATGGAACCATTATTCATCCAAAACGAAATTACGATCGATGCGCCGGCCTCCCGTGTATGGGACGCGCTTGTAAATCCAGAACAGACGAAGCAGTATATGTTTGGCTGTGAGGCACTTTCCGACTGGAACGTCGGCAGCGAACTGCTCTGGAAAGGTGAGCACGAAGGAAAAGAGATTATCTGGGTCAAAGGGGAAGTGCTGGAAATCGAGCCGGGGAAATTCCTCCGCTACACCACCATCGATCCGCATTCGAACATCGATGATATTTCCGAAAATTACCTCCAAGTCACCTATGATCTTGTTCCGCAGGGAGAAAAAACACTTTTAAAGGTTACGCAGGGCGATTACAGCACCGTAGCGGAGGGCGAGCGGCGATACCAGGACTCGTACAACAACGGCGAAGGCTGGACCCCGATCCTGGTTGAGATCAAGAAGCTTGTAGAGGCACAGTAGCACTGCATCCAGGTCTAATCAAAAAGGGTTACCAGCATTGGGGTAACCCTTTTTGGTTCAGGGATTTTGCGATTCGATTTCGCCTACCTTGTCTTCATCAGTCGGTTCAGCCGGCTGATCCTCATCGATCCTCGAACCGGTATTGACTTCCGGCGCGTCGGTCCCCGGTATTTCGGGCGTGGGATTCAACGGGCCTGTTTCCCTCGGCCTTTCTGGATAACTTGGTGCAGGCGGCTGGTCGTCTGGCATTTCCGCGGAGGGAAATGCGAACGAGTATTGGTTCTGGAAGTCCATGGTTTCGCTTGTTGATTTCTTAAAATCAGGAAAAAACCGTGCCTTCCGATGTTTGCGGAACTAGTTGCAATCATTTCGCACTTTCACGGGAAAAGCATTTCATCCACTATGTCGGTATTGATTATTCTAATTCTCAGTTTTTTGGCTAGCCTGGGCATTACCTGGGCGTATTTCGGCGAGCCGGCTTACATTTTAAGCGGAAATATCGCCATGTGTGCAATGCTGCAATTCACTGCATTAGGACATTTTAAATTTCCCGAGGGTATGAGCAAGATGGTCCCGCCGTTTGTTCCCTTCAAAAAAGCAATGGTTTTAATAACCGGACTGATTGAAATCGCAGCAGGTATCACACTGCTCTTCCCCTCGACACGTTATGCGGCAGGTATCTTCCTGATCCTCTTTTTCATCGCGTTGCTTCCGGCTAACATTTACGCAACCAACCGCCACCTTGACTACCAGAAGGGCACCTACGACGGAAAAGGCCCCGCGTATTTATGGTTCCGCATTCCGATGCAGGTTTTCCTGATTACATGGGTCTGGTATTTTGCCGTTCAACCGGCGGTGTAGGGCTATTTCCGTTCGAGCAGCGCCATATAAAAGCCGTCGAAACCATCACGCGCGGGTGAGGTGCGGTGTTCAGAAACAAACCGCCAATCGGCTTGGTGGCGCCTGGTGAATGCCCGTACCTGCTCCTCCGACTCCGAAGGTAGAATGCTGCAAGTCGCATACACCATTTTCCCACCCTTCTTGACCATTTTGGAATAGCTTTCAAGGATGTCCGCCTGCACTTTGCGAATCTTGTCCAGAAATTCGGGTTTGAGCTTCCATTTGCTGTCGGGATTGCGTCTTAAAACGCCTAGTCCTGAGCAAGGCACATCAAGCAGCAGGCGATCCGCGGTTCCCGACAGGTTAGCAATGACTTTCTCGGAACTGATGAGCATAGTGGTCAGGTTGGTAACCCCATTTCGTGCGGCCCTGCGTTCCAGCTCCTGCAATTTATGGTGCTCGATGTCCATCGAAAGGATCGAGCCCGTATTGCCGAGCAATGCGGCCACATGCAGGCTTTTCCCGCCCGCACCTGCACAGGCGTCGATCACGGACATGCCGGGGTGTACGTCCAGGTAGGGCGCGATAAGCTGTGATCCGGCGTCCTGCACCTCAAAAAGGCCGTTTTTAAAACTATCCAAACCGGATACGTTCATCCGCTTTTTAAGTACTAATGCCTCGGGGACACCAGCGACAGGTTCGGTCATGTCAAGTCCCAGCTGCTCGCGCACCGTTGCAATATCTGTTTTCAGCGAGTTGATGCGTAAAACCACCGGAGCGGTTTTGTTAAGCGCAGACAGCTCAGCAGACCACTGCTCCCCGATTTCCGACTCACCGATCTGGTCGATCCAGTCAGGTATCGATTGTGCGATTTTGCGGATTTTCGTCCCCTCCTTATACCGTTCTATAACCGACTGCGGATCTAAACCCTCAAATTCGGGCCATTCGGGCAGGCTCTCCATTGCATCGTGCCCACCAAGCCGCAAAGGTTTGATCAGTTGCCATGCACCTGCCAGCTGCCAGAAATCCTCATTTTCTGCGGCCTTGTCCACCTGGGCGACGTATTTCACCAGCCGCCACCAGCGTACGATCTCATACACGTTTTCCGCAATAAAAGCGCGGTCGCGGGCACCCCATTTTTTGTTGGATTTCAGCAACTGCTCAACGACACGGTCGGCTTGGCGATTTTTAACAAAAATATCCTGCAAAGCCTCAACAGTAGCGGCAACAAGTCCTTTATAGAGTTTCAAAATTTCAATTTCCAGGTAAAACAAGAAGACAAAATTGGTGAGGGATCGGCTGGAATGCAAATACCAGGCCCACAGAGCTGCAAACGAGATCAATAGATATTCTGAGGCAGGTTGATCTCGAAATGGGTCCCGATACCCGGCTCCGAAGCAATATTGATATTCCCACCCAGGCTGTCAACAAGATGTTTCACCAGCGCCAGTCCAAATCCAAAGCCTTGCTCGCCGCCAGTTCCATTGGTGGACGACGCATTACCGGACAAAATCGCCTGGATATTCTCTTCGCTGATCCCCACGCCGGTGTCGCGAACTGAAATTTGCAATATGGGTCTGGCCTGGTCGATCAGCAGATGCAGGTTCACGGCCACCTCGCCGCCGGGAGACGTGAATTTCATGGAATTAGAAATAAGGTTACCCGTAATTTGAAGCAATTTACTTTTCGAAAAGTGGATATTCTCGGTTAGCGGGCTTGTTTGAACCCGAAAACGGATGTTCTTATGCTTGCCCTGTGGTCCGTAGAGCTTTTCGAGCTTGTCCTTAAAAATCATCAGCGTGAAGCCCTGTCCATTCGAAGCCCGCGACGTGCTCTCACCTGTTGGCTTTTCCCGATGCGAGTCGAGGATTTCCTCGGCCAGATCGAGGATGGAATTACCGCTTTTGTGAATCAGATTGATAAATTCGAGGACTTCATCCATTCTGTTCTGCTCGCCCTGGTCGCGGATAATCTGCGCCAGCCCCACGATCCCGCCCAATGGTCCCCGTATGTCATGTGCCACCTTTTTTTGCGTCTGGCCTGCTTCCAAAAGCCTTGCTTTCAGGTTTTCCAGCACTTTATGCGTTTTCAGGCGGGCTACGATCTCGTCGGCAATAATTTTCAGAAGCTCTATTTTCTCGGGTTCGAGCGTCTTGCGCTCCTGGTCGAGCACGCACAAGGCGCCAATGGGCAGCCCTTCACTCGTTTTCAGCGGTATACCATAATAATACTTTACATTGGGTTCGCCGGTCACATATATTTTGTTCTTAAAGCGATCGTCCGCGCTCAAATCACCGACTTCAAAATGCTCCGACTCCATGATGGTGTACTGGCAAACTGAATCCTCCCGAAGCATTTGCTCGATATCGAAGCCGTAGTTAGAGATCGTCCATTGCGTAAGGGAATCAAGCAAGTTAACAAGTGAGATTCTGGTACCGGTAACCTTTGCGGCCAACTTGGCCAAGTCCCGGAATGTGATCTGATGGTCCGAATAGTCGATATCCAACTCCGAGAGCGCCAGCAGACGCTCCATTTCATTGGCTGGCACGGGGCCATGGGAAGTACTCATAGACAAACGCAGTTTATATCAGACTCTGCAACTTTTACATAAATAGAGAACTAATTCTATAAAAAACAATGCCGTAGCCATCGTATGTCTATCAGACGAGATGAGCAAAATCACCATCGGATACAAATTTCAGCGCGGAATAACGCTTGCTGTATCCAATCTGAGGTGGCGCATAGGAACCGACTCGCGTACGACCGCACCGCCGTAGGATTGAGCGGCATCTTGGAATAATTCTGTTTCTTAATTTGAAGAACTGTCGTATATTGTCACACCAACAATCGGAAATAATTGGACTCATTCGCGTATATAATGAAAGTTCAAAATGATTAACAGTGTTAAATTCAATATTTATCGATGTTAAATAAAAGATCATTGATAAAAATATACTCTCACTGCTAAATTTGGCCGTTTTGATTTTTACAATATTTAACAGTGTAAACTTTTACAAATTTCAAACTTGCATATTTTCAAGGTCTCCCAAACACAAACAACCAACCCGACGGACACCATTAGAATGTATAAAATACTTTTTACTATATTTTTTTTTGTGAGTTTCAACCCTGCCGGATCGCAAATTATTGTCGCAGATAAGATCGTTGGCGAGTGGATCAACGAAGAAAAAGATACCCGCATAGAGATTTATAAAAACGGCGAGGAATATTTCGGTCGCCTGCTGTGGTCGGAGGATCTCTTCGAAGCCGATGGAAAAACGTCCCGAAAAGACGTCCGGAATTCCAATGAGAAGCTTCGCACCCGGAACCTGCTCCACGTGAACCTGCTAAATAACTTCGTCTTTAGCGAAGACCTTTGGGACAACGGCAAAATGTACGACCCGAGGAGCGGTAAGACCTACAACTGTCTGATTAAATTGCGTAAGGAAAAACTCGAAGTGAGGAGCTATGTGGGCATACCGCTGCTGGGAAGAAGCACCTACTGGGACCGCGTGCCCTAGCCTCCCGCCGGCGAACGTTACTATACTCGCAGACAGGATATTTAATGCCTCTAAAATGAATACAAACCGGCCATGCCGTGTTATGCTTCAAATCAAGTATTTATTGTATGAAGCATTTCAAACTGGGCATTCTCGACCAATCTGTTGTCAGACACGGGTCTACGGTCAGCGAGGCCATACAGGAAACCATTGCCACTGCTAAACTGGCCGAAGAACTTGGTTACAGCCGTTTCTGGGTTTCCGAGCACCATAATTCCACTTTTATTGCCGGCTCGGCCCCGGAAGTCCTGATGGTTAAACTGGCGGATGTAACGAGCCATATCCGCGTCGGCTCGGGCGGGATTATGCTGCCGAATCACAGCGCATTGAAAGTGGCGGAGAATTTCCGCATGCTCGAAACGCTCTATCCGGGCCGCATTGACCTCGGTATGGGCCGTGCGCCCGGCACCGACCGCATTACCTCTTCCCTCCTGAACCCATCCAACGATTTCAGCGAAACGAGCTACTTGCGACAGCTCGAACATTTGCAGCACTTTTTCAGGGATACCGCCGGCACCGAGCGCGGGTTTGTCTACGCCACGCCGCAGTCCCCGACGATTCCGGAGCAGTGGATACTCAGTTCCAGCGGAGGCAGCAGTAATATCGCCGCCCGTTTCGGAATGGGCCTCGCGGTTGCAAGGTTCATTAATGGCTTTGTGAAGCCCGATGTAGTGGAGGAATACAAACGTAATTTCCGCCCGTCCGATCAGCTCGAAAAACCCAAAGTGATCATTTCCGCGTTCACATTATGCGCCGAAACCGAAGAAAAGGCGGCATTAATGCGCAAGATGATGGACTACGTATTGGTGGAATTCGAACGGGGCAAATTCGGGCCGTTCCCCGACCCCGAAACGGTGCGGAAATACCAGTTTAATTTCGGAGAGCTCGACCGGATCAAATACAACAGCGGCCGGATCGTTTCGGGCACGCCGGAATCGGTGAAAGAGCAGCTGACCAGGCTGGCTACCGATTTCGAAGCGGACGAGATCATGGTTTCGACCATGGCCGATACGTTTGAAAACCGTATCAAATCCTTTCAATTGATTTCGGAAGCATTTAATTTGAGAGAACCGGTTCTTTAAACTTAATTTGTGCCGGACATTTCCTCACCGACACTCATGAACCGTTTCGACCGCATTACCGCCATCCTGATCCAGCTTCAATCCCGCAAAATTGTCAAAGCCCAGGACCTGGCCGAACGCTTCGAGATCAGTCTGCGGACGGTGTACCGTGACATTAATTCGCTCGCAGAAGCGGGCGTACCCATCATAGGCGAGGCAGGCGTCGGCTATTCCATCATGGATGGCTACCGCCTGCCTCCTGTCATGTTCACCAAGGAAGAGGCGCGTACATTCATCACGGCCGAAAAGCTGATGGAGAAGTTTACCGATTTCTCGACTCAATCGCATTACCAGGCGGCGATGTACAAGATCAAAGCCGTGCTGCGAAGTACCGAAAAATCGATGGTGGAGAACCTCGAAAACCACATTGAAGTACGGAGCCGGCCGAGGGCATTTCACCAGCCCAACAGCAACACGCTTGACGTTCTGCTTCGGAGCATTTCCGAGCGAAAAATTGCTAAAATCCTGTATGTTGCGTTGAGTGCCGCCGAGCCAGGCGAGCGGATTATCGAACCGGTAGGCATTTACCACGAAAATAATTACTGGTATACCATCGCATTTTGCCACCTGCGCAACGACTACCGCAATTTCCGCTCCGACCGTATCCTTCAATGCGACATTACGGACCGACCTTTCGTTCATCAGCACGCCCCGCTGAAAGACTTTATGCACGACAGTTGGGAGAACGACAATATGCGCCTCGTGCGCATCCGCGTGGATAAGCGCGCGGCGCGTTACATACGCGAGCAGCGGAACTACTATGGCTTTAATTCCGAAATCGAGCGCGACGATCATGTCGAGATGACGTTCCTCAGCGCGTCGCTCGAAGGCTTTGCCAGATGGTATATGATGATCGCTCCCGAAGCGTGTATTATGGAGCCCGAAGCACTCAAAACGATCGTACGGCAGCTTTCCGAAAAAATTCTGGAAAATCTGAATCATTGATAAGTGCTGCTGACATAGGGCTGTCATAAGCTTCTGTTTTCTTTGTAATGCACTTAAACAAAGGAGATATGTCAGCCACAATTGAAATTCCGACCGCAGAAAAAAGTTTGGCCTATGCGATGAAAAATTTCGCAGATTACAACCACTGGGCCAACTGCACTTTGGTAAACTGGTTGCGCACAAAACCGGCCGAAATCCTCGAAACGGAGCTAAAATCGAGCTTTACGACCATCCGGCTGACGCTCATCCATATCCTTGAAACGCAGCGCTACTGGTACTCGATCCTCAATCCGGAGTACAATTATAGCGGCCAGGATTTCGATGGAGATATCGACTCGACATTTGATACGCTTATAGCGCAATCTCAGGAGCTTGCGGAATACATCGAAGGCCTCTCGATCCAGCAAATTCAGAGCGAGACGCTCGTGGAGAGTCCCTGGTTCCAATGCAACTTCCCGAACTTTGAATACATCATGCACGTCGTGAACCATACCACTTACCACCGCGGACAGGTCATTACAATGGGCCGTAACCTGGGCTTCACCGACGCCCCGATGACCGATTACAACTTTTACAATGTCATGGCTAAATAAATTGGCAGCACCGGAAACCCGCAACGGCCGGTTTTTGTAGTGCTGTTTATGAAACACATTCGCATCCTGGGCATTTCGGGCAGTCTGCACGCCGATTCCACCAATACCATCATCCTAAAAACCTTGGGAAGCTTATTGCCTTCCGACATCACTTTTGAAATCTTCGAAGGCCTGGACGAAATCGCTCATTTCGCTCCGGGCCTTTCCGATACCGGGCCGGTGATCCGCTTTAAAACTGCCATTGCCCAGGCCGACGCGGTGGTGATCTGCACACCGGAATACGCGTTCGGTGTACCTGGTACACTTAAAAACGCCCTCGACTGGACCGTGGGTACCGGCGATCTGAATGATAAGCCGGTATCGGTGATCAGTGCCTCGCCGCTCAACTCCGGCGGAAATAATGCACTGGCGTCGCTAATACTTACCCTAACGGCATTGGGCACCAAAAAGAATGACGGCTCTGCACTGTCCATTCCGAATGTCAAAGGCAAAATAACGGAAGGTCGTGTCACAGACGCATATACGCTCAACGAGCTCCGAATACAATGCAACAATCTGCTCAGCCTGATCGGAGGCTGATATCCCATTATCAAAATCCAATTTATTATCCGGCAAGCAAAAGACTATAAATTTCGTAGAGTAATATCATTTAGTTTGATACATTTGGGTTTTATCCACCTTAAACGTTCTAACCAAATGAAATTTGAAACCTTGCAGCTTCATGCCGGACAACAGCCCGACCCAGTTACCAATTCACGGGCCGTGCCTTTGTACCAAACCACTTCCTATGTGTTCAATAATGCCGAGCATGCCGCTAACCTGTTCGCTCTGAAAGAGTTTGGCAACATATACTCCCGCATTATGAACCCCACCAACGACGTTTTTGAAAAACGCGTGGCGGCATTGGAAGGCGGCGTAGCTGCATTGGCCACCGCTTCGGGGCATTCGGCACAGTTTCTGGCGATCAACAACATCACGACCGTCGGTGATAACTTCGTGACCACCTCGTTCCTTTACGGCGGTTCTTTTAATCAATTCAAAAATTCCTTCAAAAACATCGGTGTGGAAGCACGTTTCGCCGATGGCGACGATGTGAGCAGTTTTGAAAAGCTGATCGACGACAGGACCAAGTTCATTTACCTCGAAACCATCGGTAACCCGAGCTATTCCGTACCCGATTTTGACGCATTCTCTGCGCTTGCAAAGAAATATGACCTCCCGTTAATCGTCGACAACACGTTCGGTGCGGCAGGCGCCATTTTTCAGCCCATCAAGCACGGCGCGCACGTAGTCGTGCAATCGGCCACGAAATGGATCGGTGGCCATGGAACTTCCATTGGCGGGGTGATCGTCGATGCAGGTACCTACAACTGGGGTAACGGCAAGTTCCCTCAGTTTACAGAGCCTTCGCCGAGCTACCACGGCCTTGTTCTGAACGATGTTTTCGGTATCGGCGGACCATTCGGCAACATCCAGTTCATCATCCGCGCCCGTGTGGAAGGCCTGCGCGACTGGGGCCCGTCCCTCTCGCCATTTAACGGGTTCCTGTTCCTGCAAGGGCTTGAAACGCTGTCGCTAAGAGTGGAGCGTATTGCGGAAAACGCGTTGAAACTCGCACAATGGCTTGAAAAACATCCGAAAGTGGAAAATGTGAACTATATCGGTCTGGAAGGCAACAAATACCACCAGCTGGCTAAAAAGTACCTTACACGTGGTTTCGGAGGGGTTTTGTCGTTCTCACTGAAAGGCGACAGAAAGACTGCGGAGCATTTTGTAGATAACCTGAAACTGATCAGTAACCTGGCCAACGTGGGCGATGCCAAAACGCTGATCATCCACCCGGCATCTACCACGCACTCTCAACTATCTGACGAAGAACAACTTTCAGCAGGTGTCCTGCCGACCCAGCTCCGTATTTCCGTAGGTATCGAGCATATTGACGATATCATCGCGGATGTGGAGCAGGCGATTGGTGCGCTATAATGATTGAATTTTGAATGACTGAATGACTGAATGATTGAATAGGGCTTATTCGGTCATTCAATCATTCAGTCATTCAAAATTCAGTGCCGGACGTTCAAACTTTATTCGCTAATGCCTTCCAACGCAAACATAAACGCGAACTGCAAGGCGATCTCCTTTAAGTAATCGAATCGTCCCGAAGCGCCGCCGTGGCCGGCTTCCATATTTGTTTTTAAAAGCAGCACATTGTTGTCGGTTTTATGGGTTCGCAGTCGTGCTACCCATTTGGCAGGCTCGAAATACTGCACCTGGCTATCATGAAGACCCGTGGTAATGAGCATATTAGGATACGCTTTTCGCTCCACATTGTCGTATGGCGAATAGGACTTCATGTAGTCGTATGACTCTTTATTCTTAGGATTCCCCCATTCGTCGAACTCATTGGTTGTCAGTGGAATGCTCTCGTCGAGCATGGTCGTCACTACATCTACGAACGGCACGTCGGCAATGATGCCCCGCCATAGGTCGGGACGCATATTGCTGATCGCGCCCATGAGCAAACCACCCGCACTGCCGCCTTCTGCGAACAAATGCTCTTTGGAGGTGTAATTTTCCTTAATGAGGTATTCCGCGCAGTCGATGAAGTCGTTGAATGTGTTCTTTTTCTTGAACATTTTACCGTCCTCGTACCATTGCCGGCCCATTTCCTGCCCGCCTCGTACGTGTGCGAGCGCGTATATAAACCCGCGGTTGAGCAGGCTCAGGCGCGTGCTGCTGAACGCGGCGTCCATACTGTTGCCGTATGAACCGTATGCGTAAAGCAGAAGCGGCGTCCCAGCGCTCTTGGGCGTACCTTTTTTGTATACCACTGAAATCGGCACCTTCACGCCGTCGCGCACGGTCGCATACAAACGTTCCGTTACATATTCCTCCGGATTGTACCCTCCTACCACTTCCTGGCGCTTTTTGAGCTCTTTATCGCGGGTTTCCATGTCGTAGTCGTACACTGAGCTCGGCGTTGTAAGCGAAGTGTAGATGTAACGCAGGTTCGAACTGTTGTATTCGGGGTTCGAGCCGGCGTATGCGGTGTAGGCCGGCTCACCGAAATCCACGTAATGCTCCGCATTCGTATTGATATTGCGGATTCTGAGTTGCAAGAGGCCATTTTTACGCTCTGTAATCACCAGATGGTTCTTAAAAACGTCAATCCCTTCCAGCAACACGTCGGCACGGTTGGGAATTACCTCCGTCCAGTTTTCGACCCCGGTTGCGTTCACGGGCGTTTCCATCAGCCTGAAATTCAACGCATCTTTGTTGGTCACGATCAAGAACTTGTCTCCCTGATGATCAACGTCATACAAAACATCCTTCATCCGTGGCTGAAACACCTCGAACTTGCCTTCCGGCTTGTCTGCATCGAGGATCAGGTATTCCGACGACATCGTGGCCGAAGAAGCGATCACAATGTATTTGTCCGATTTCGTCTTCCCTACCCCGATATAATTGCTCTTATCCTTCTCATTGTAAACCACCACATCCTTCTTCGGATCCGTTCCAAGCGTGTGGCGCTTGATCTTCTCGCTCAGGAGCGTTTTCGGATTGGTAGCTGTATAAAACAGCGTTTTGTTATCATTCCCCCACTCCGAACCACCACTTGCCGGATAAATCTTGTCGGCAAAATGCTCGCCGGTTTCGAGGTTTTTAATGTAGAGGGTGTACTGCCTTCTCGAAACGGTGTCGACGCCATAGGCTAGCAGCTTGTTGTCCGGACTTACATTGAAACCGACCGCCGAATAATACGGATGTCCCTCTGCCATTTTATCGACGTCGAGCAGGATCTCTTCCGGCGCATCGAGCGAGCCTTTCTTGCGGCAATATTTGAAATACTGCTCTCCTTCCTCGCTGCGGGTGTAATACCAGTACCCATTGCTGAACACCGGCACCGACTCGTCCTTCTCCTTGATCCGCCCCTTCATTTCTAAAAACAATGCTTCCTGGAATTTCGCCGTACCCGCCATCATCGTATCGGTGTAGGCGTTCTCGGCTTTCAGGTATTCTACGACTTTGTCGCTGTCGGGGCCCTCGCGGAAGAAGTCGCCCATCCAATAGTACTCGTCATTACGTTTGTCACCATGCATTCCGGTTTCATGGTCTTTCTTTTCTGCTACCGGCGGTGTGGCATCCGGCCATTGATATGCTTGTTTCACGGGTTTATTTTGGTTACACGAAAAAATCACAATAGCTAAAAGTAAGAAAATATTTCTCATATGCGGGATCGGGTTTTATATAGCTAATTATCAGCAATTTACATTATTTAATACTTACTATTAGTCTTATACTTTTAATATGATAATACTTTTAACAAGTATATACCTTTAAATTCTTTTTATAAATATGTCATATCAGATGTATAATACTTTTAAAGATTTTGTTCTTTTTTATTATTATTAAAATAATTATACTTATAATACATAAAAAACATTTTAAAAATATATTACTTATAATACCTTTTATATCTTAAATCAATACCGTCAATATTAACCTTTAAGTACATATTTGTTTTAATAAGCCATTTGAATAGTACCATTCTATTAAATCATATAAAACTTTTAATTATTACCAATTGTAATATCCTAACAATACTTCTCCCGCAATTCCACAAAAAACCGCCGGCAAACCCTGTCTGTCGCCGCAGTTACATTATATTTGAGTTTCGATCATAAACTTACCTCATGGAAAAACCCGTTCACAAGCTATTCCTTCTGGACGCTATGGCCTTGATTTACAGGGCCCATTTCGCGTTCATCAAGGCGCCTCGCATCACTTCAAAAGGACTGAATACCAGCGCCGTTTTCGGCTTCACCAACACACTGCTCGAAGTACTGCAAAAAGAGAAACCAACCCACATCGGCGTTGCATTCGACACCGCTGCGCCTACTTTCCGTCATGTGCAGTTCGAGGCTTACAAAGCCCAGCGCGAAGCACAGCCGGAGGATATTACCGTGGCCATTCCCCTTGTGAAGCGCCTGCTGAAAGGCATGTGCATTCCGATTCTCGAACTGGACGGCTATGAGGCCGACGACATCATTGGCACCATTGCGAAGGAGGCGTCCCGCGAAGGTTTCGAGGTTTTCATGATGACACCCGACAAGGATTACGGGCAGCTGGTCGAACAATACATTCACATTTACAAACCCGCATTCCTCGGTAAAGGCGCCGAAGTGCTGGGCGTACAAGAAATACTCGATCGCTGGCAAATCCAGCGCATCGACCAGGTGATCGATATTCTCGGCCTGATGGGCGACGCCGTCGACAATATCCCCGGCATTCCCGGCGTGGGCGAAAAAACGGCCCAAAAACTCATCCAGGAATACGACACGATCGAAAATCTGATTACACACGCCGATGAAATTAAGGGAAAACTCGGAGAAAAAATCCGGGAGAACTTCGATAAGGCCGTGCTAAGCAAGCAACTTGCGACGATCGATTGCAAAGCGCCTGTGCCATTCGACGCCGAAGACCTGACCGTCTGCGCGCCGAATGCAGAGCTCATTGCCGAACTGTTCGACGAACTGGAATTCAAAACCCTGAAAACCCGCGTTCTCGGTGGTTCGGGCGGAGCTTCTACAGGATCGCTTGGAGCTCCTGCTCCGGGTGCGCGCACAGGCGCTCCACAAGCCCGCAAAGCCGCTTCCAAAGGCCAGCTCGACATCTTCGGTAATCCAACAGAAGAGATCGGGCAGCAGCCGGCGGTCGTCAGCGGTGACCTGACCGACGGCGAACTGGTCGAGGATACCGACGAAATCCGCATTCCGACGTCGAAGCGGACCATCGCCAATACTTTCCACCGCTACCACACCGTGGATACGCCTGAACTGATGACCAGTCTTGCGCATTATCTGAGCTTGCAGGATGCTTTTTGCTTCGACACCGAAACCACGTCGCTCGATACCACCGATGCCGAGCTGGTAGGACTGTCGTTCTCATACCTCGCAGGGGAAGCGTTTTACATTCCTGTCCCCGCCGACCAGGCCAAAGCGCAGGAAATCGTCGAGCACTTCCGCGGCGTTTTCGAGAATGAAAACATTGAAAAAATCGGCCAGAATATCAAATACGACCTGCTCGTGCTGAAAAACTATGGTGTCGACGTTCGTGGCAAACTGAGCGACACTATGCTTGCACATTACCTGCTGCAACCGGACAAGCGCCACGGAATGGACATTCTGGCCGCTTCCTACCTAAATTACGAACCAGTGTCGATCACAGAGCTTATTGGTAAAAAAGGCGGAAAACAAGGCAATATGCGCGACGTCGCGATACCGGAAATCACACAGTATGCCGGTGAAGATGCCGACATTACTTTCCAGCTCAACACGATTTTTAGCCGCGAACTGCCGAAAGTAAATGCTGCGAAGCTCTTCCATGAGGTTGAAATGCCGCTGACGAAAGTGCTGGCTTCCATGGAAAATACCGGTGTGAGGCTGGACATCAATGCATTGAAAGAGATGTCGACAGTACTGGAATCCGACCTTCGCCAGACCGAATCCGAAATTTACGAGGCAGCCGGCCAATCGTTCAATATCAGCTCTCCGAAGCAGCTTGGCGAGATCCTTTTCGAGAAAATGAAGCTGATCGACAAGCCGAAAAAGACTAAAACCGGACAGTACGCGACAGGTGAAGAGATTCTTTCGGACCTTGAAGCGAACCACCTCATTGCCCGTAAAATACTGGATTACCGAGAGTTACAGAAGCTTAAATCGACTTATGTGGATGCATTACCTACGATGGTAAGCAGCCGCACGGGCCGTATCCATACCTCTTACAATCAGGCCGTTGCAGCAACCGGGCGTCTGAGCTCGACGAACCCGAACCTGCAAAACATCCCGATCCGCACGCCGCGTGGGCGTGAAATCCGCAAGGCATTCGTGCCCGATTCCGACGATTTCCAGATCCTGTCGGCGGATTATTCGCAGATCGAGCTGCGCATTATGGCAGCATTCAGCGGCGACGCGAGTATGACCGAGGCCTTCAACCAGGGCCGGGATATTCACGCGACAACCGCCAGCAAGGTATTTCAGGTGCCCTTGGAAGAAGTGACTCCGGACATGCGCCGCAAATCCAAAATGGTCAATTTCGGTATCATTTACGGCATTTCGGCATTCGGTCTCGCGCAACGCCTAGGCATTCCACGCGGGGAAGCGAGCGAGATCATCCGCGCCTACTTCGAAGAATTCCCGGCTGTGAAGGGCTATATGGATAAAGTCGTGAACGATGCCCGCGAACGCGAGTACGTAGAAACCATTCTCGGCCGCCGCCGGTATTTGCCGGATATCAATTCCCGCAACCAGACCAACCGCGGTTACGCCGAACGAAACGCCATTAACGCCCCGATCCAGGGCTCTGCCGCCGATATGATCAAAGTTGCAATGATCAATATCCACGACTGGATGACCAGCGAAAAGCTCAAATCGCGCATGATCCTGCAAGTGCATGACGAATTGGTTTTCGATGCGCATTACAGCGAAATCGATTTACTGAAAGAAAAAGTGGATGAGTTGATGCGCAATGCGATCCCTATGGCGGTGAGGATGGAGACAGGGATCGGTGTCGGTGCTAACTGGCTGGAAGCGCATTGATTTTGGGGAGGAAGGGTTTGGTCAGATGTAGTCAGGTATAGTCAGGTTTTGTAATTACAATCGTCGTTGATTATTCGTAGTCACCCAAAGTTGACCACACGTGACTAAACTTGACTACACATGACTACATCTGACTACACCTGACGTTCCTTATTTCGCCACCCAAGTCCGCGTATTCAAATCATCCGTCCCTTGTCGTTTGACCGCTTCTTCGCGGTTGGCGCCGTTCAGGGATTGTTCCGATAGCGGGTAAATGAAGCGCACCGGTACGCGGTTCTGATTCAGGTTATCAGGTCCGGGTTTGATCTCCGGCATGCCTGTACGCCGCCAGTCGAACCATGCTTCGAGGCCATTGAAATAATAGGCAATCCATTTTTGCAATGCTATTTTGCCCAGTTTCTCCGCGCTTGTACCAGTGTAAGCCACAGCGGGTTGCGTGAAATAGGATGGATCCGGCGTCACGTTAATGCCGTACGACGATGGTACCACGCTTTTCCAGTAATCAAAATTGCTCTGAATGCCTTTGGTATAGTAACCTTCCGCAGTGCCGGTAGTTATCCAGCCTTTTTCCCTGGCTTCCGCGAGAATGAATTGCAACTCGGAGTAGTTCATAATGATTCCGCGCGGTGCTGCGGGATCTGGCGGCGCTTGTCCGGGATCGTTGCACACGAGGCACGCGAACGTGTAACCCACGCGCGAAACGCCTTGCGGACCGCCGTTATAGTTCAATGCCGGCACATCGCCCAATCCGTTGGGTACACCCTCAATTACCGGTTTCCCGGCTGCTACCGACGACTGCGACGGACGACCGAAAACCATCAGGCGAGGGTCTTTCAAAGCCGTCAGGCGGTCACTGAGCGTCTTGCTCACGCGGAACTCATCGAACGACCCCACACGCGCTCCGTACAATGTCCATTGGTTTGGCGCGGCTGCAAGGTATTTCAATTCGGCATTGTCCTGAATCCCCTCGAAAATCGGGTTTTTAGCAGGATCAGCGAGGATCGCCTGCATGTCAGCCTTCACATCCTTCTGCTTCGAGATACGCATCAGGTAACGCAGGCGAAGCGAGTTTGCAAGTTTCCGCCATTTGATCAGCGAGCCCGTACCGCCTCCAAAAAGGATGTCCCCTGAAACCGCCGTGGAGCTATTGGCAAGGATATCGTTGGCGGCTTTAAGGTCAGCCAGCACGCCTGCGTAAACGCTCTCCTGCGTGTCGTATTTGGGCAAATAAACACCGTCTGTCTTGCCTTTGGTCGCCTCAGTGTAAGGAATATCCCCATAGGCATCGGTCGCCAATGCGAACATCCATGATTTCAGGATCAGCGCGATACCCTTGTAAGCATTGGCATCGTCCGTACCAACCTGATCGAGGATGTTTTTGACATTACGCATATTGCCGTACACGTTGTCCCAGATGCTGTTTTGCTGGCCCCATAGGTAGCGGTCCTCGTTCACGAACTGGATTTTGGCGTGGTGCTGCACCACGATGTTGCCAATGCCCCAGGCGTCGTTCACCTGGCTGTTCACCATGTTCCGGATCACGCCGGCCAGGAGCAGGTCGGGCGTAACGTCGTTCGGCACGTTTTTATTGGTGTTAATTTCTTCAAAGTCGTTGGTACATGCCCCCGCCGACAAGGTCAGCGCTGCTATGATATATATCGGAATAAGCTTTTTCATTGTTTTCCAATTGAAATTTTACAGTTTGAAACTCACATTGAAACCATAGCTGCGGCTCGAAGGGATCGACATGTATTCGATACCTGGCAATGCAGTCCCGCCGTTGTAAGCCATTGTTTCTGGATCCACGTGCGGTACTTTCGACCACAATGCGAGGTTGCGCGCCACGAATGAAACCGTGATGTTTTTCAGCGGCGAATTGCCCAGGAGGCGGTTCGGAATGGAATAGCCCAGTTGTACTTCGCGCAGTTTCACGAACGATGCGTCATACATTACCCCTTCGGCGATATTACGGCCGCCGGTAAAGGCTGTGTGCCATGCGCGGGCAGTCAGTTTCACGTCGTTTTTGCTGAAAGTACCGTCTGCATTCTGCACCACGCCGTCACCGATCACGCCGTTGCCGGGTTTGCTCAGATCGTAACCATCCGCGCGGCCTTCGAGAGTTTCCTTGATAATGCCCCCCTCGCGGCCTACCACTTGTGTTTCAGAGAAGATTTTGCCTCCGTGGCGAACGTCAAACAGGAAGCTGAATTTCACATTCTTATAATTGAACTGATTGGAAATACCCGCCAGCCAGTCGGGGTTGTAGTTGCCCATTTTCTGGACGTTGGTAGTCGGTACCGGGCGACCGTCTTTGTACACGATCTGTCCCACATTTTGACCTGTTGCGTCGTAGTAAGGTAATGAGGGGCTTGCGTTCTGTACACGCGCGAATGCGATCCCGTACATATCCCCCATGCGCTCGCCCACGCGCGCCTCAATGCTCACACCTTTGCTCGCCATCACGAAGTTGGTAATGCCGTCGGACAATTCGAGCACCTTGCTGCGGTTGGCCGAGAAGTTGACGCCGATATTCCATTTGAAATCATTGATTTCCACAGGAGTAACGTTCAACATAGTTTCAAAACCCCAGTTTTTGATCTCACCCGCATTGAAAAACCGGCCGTTGTAGCCTGTTGTCGACGAAAGGGGGATTTGCAGGATCTGGTTCTTGGTTTTGCTTTGATAGTAGGTGAAATCCAGACCGACGCGGTTCTTGAAGAAACGCAGGTCCGCACCGATTTCATAAGCGGTACTGATCTCCGGTTTCAGGTTCAGGTTGGCCAAACGATCTGTTTCACCGTAAATCTGCGAGCTTCCGAAAGGTGTGCTCGGGTTATAGGCCTGCGTGAATGTAAACGGATCGGTATCATTACCTACCTGCGCGAAGCTGGCACGGGCTTTGGCAAAAGAAATCACTTCGGGAAGCTTCACCATATCACTCACCACGGCGCTCAAAGCCACCGACGGATAGAAATACGAGTTATTCTCGGTACCGAAAGCTTTCAAGGCCGTCGGGAGCGTCAATGCGCTACTCCAGTCGTTACGCGCGGTGATGTCCAGGAACAGGTAATTGCGGAACGATACCGATGCAGAACCGTATAAGCTGTTGATGCGCTTGCCTACCCTGCTCTGCGACGCCACCAGCGCAATGCGCGAATTGGTGAGGTTGTAAATGCCCGGCAGGTTCAACTGACCCGCATTTTCCTCATCGTAAATCGAGCTCTGGCGGTTCTGGTTGCCGCCGAACGTGGCCGACACATTGAAATCCTTGTTAATATCCTTGTTAAACGACAACAGGAAGTCGGTGTTGCGCTCTTCCGTATTCACTTTCACCTCGCGGTACTGCCCGAACGGGAAACGCTGGGTACTGAATGCACGGTGGTATTCGCGGCGCTCGTTACCCCAGTCGGTCGCTGTGCGTACTTGCAGGCTCAGCCAGTCGGTGAAATCGTATTTGAGGATCACGTTACCGATAATGCGGTTCACATCCTGGCCGTTGGTGTTTTCGTAAACGGTCAGGTACGGGTTATCGTGGTAGTTGTAGTTCCAGCTGAACTGGCGCCGGCCTTCCAGACCGTTCATCCATAAACGTTCCATGTCCGAAACCTTCACCGAACGCGGCAGCCAGCAGTTGAACAAGTACATAATGCTTTCCGTACCGTAGCTGATCGACGGTCGGTTGCCGCTCGCACTTTTGATATAGCTCACGAATGTCTTGGCCGAGAACTTCTTTGTAAGATTATAACCTGCACTCAATGAGACAGTATGGCGTTTCAGATCCGTATTAGGCACAATCCCCGTTTGATCCAGATTAGTATACGACAAACGGAAGCTCCCCTGGTCGTTATTGCCGATCAACGCGATGTTGTTCGTCAGCGTACGACCCGTGCGCAGGAAGTTTTTCAATCCGTCTACGTCCGGCAACCAGGGAGTCGGTGTGATAACGCTCCCGGCCGGTGCATTCAGGTCGCCGCCAAGGAAAGGGATCGCCTGGCCATTCAGCGTGCGCGGCGAGTTATATTGCGGGTAGCTCTGGCCTTTGAATTCAGGTCCCCAGCCTTCGTCGGTACCGTCGGTGAGGCCGCCACCGGCGCCATTCACGAATGCGAAATCGCCCCCGTTACCATTACCCTGGCCGTATTTGTTCTGGTATTCAGGCAGTTTCAATGCACGCTCGAAAGTGGTGTTACTGTTTACCTCGACACCGATGCCCTTGTTGCCTTTACCGGATTTAGTAGTTATGAGAATCACCCCGTTGGCAGCCCTGGAACCGTAAAGTGCGGCGGCGGCAGGTCCTTTCAGTACGCTCATTGTTTCCACGTCGTCGGGGTTGATGAAACTTGCGCCATTCCCGAAATCGACTTCAAGGTTACCCTGGCCAGAACCGCCGGTGATGGAATTGCTGATTGGCACCCCGTCGATCACGTACAGCGGCTGGTTTTTGTTCAAATCCACCGACCGCTCGCCCCGGATCGTCACGCGCGCGGAACCACCAATACCCGACGGGCTTCCCACCACCGTTACTCCGGCCACTTTACCGGCTAACTGATTGACAATGTTGGTCTCGCGCGCCGTCACAATGCTTTCGCCTTTCAGCTCCTGCACTGCGTAACCCAGCTTACGGACGTCCTTTTTGATACCCAAAGCCGTTACAACCACTTCCTGCAACTGCTTCTGATCTGCAAAGAGTATAACATCTGCTATTGAACGGCCGTTTACCGCTACATCGCGCGACACGTAGCCCAGGAAGGAGAACGTCAGCACCGAATTCGCCCCCTTGAGATTGATCTGATACTTACCGTTCGAATCCGTTACCGTACCATTATTGGTTCCTTTTTCGATCACACTCACACCGGCCAGCGGCAGCTTGTCGTCGTCGGAGGTCACCTGCCCGGTCACCACCGACTGGGCAATGCCCGCATGGCAGTAAAGCAGCCCCGTGAGCATAAGCCCCGTGTACGCGCTTCTTCTGAAAATACTCAGCCGGAAGCATAAGTAGAATTTTTTGATCATGAGCACTTAGGTTGTTATAGGTGAGAAAAGAATGCAGCAGGCAAAAATCCGCCTTGGAAAACGCAAAAATCCGGTTAAATGCAGTTTATTATGTTAAGTATTTATTAACATAACATCAACAAATCCAGCGATATGGCTTACATCCCCGATAGCTGGTACAGAATACTGATCAATGCTTGGAAATCTTACTAATTATCACTCCTGTCACCCCCGGCCGCACAAGCGCTGCGATCGCTCGCCCACATCGTGCCCCTTTAAATTTACAAAATCAGATTTATAAAAAAAGCAACCGCATGTTTCCTTATCGAACTGTCTCTAAGTATTTTACAAAAATGAGGCCTTTGAGACAGCGGCTGGCGCGTTGTCATCTGCAATAATTCACAAAAATCTTTGAAGAGGACTATTTCAATTCGAATCATTAGACCAAACTATGCTGCGCACACTGAAACGGGTCACAACCCTGGCCGCTATACGCGGGACAGTATACATTCATCATTGTTAAACTTTTGAGCAACTCCTCCTGAGACTTTTCCTATGTCCCAAAACCCTTCAAAAAATTCATACTATTTCCGGATATAATAGAACAAAATTACCGAACTTCGCTTTTTAATTGTAAACAATACACTTAATCAATTCCAATGCATCAATTGTTTCAGAAAGTCTCCCTGCTGTTCCTGGCTTGTCCGGCGATCGTAATGGGCCAGACACCGAAGGGAAACTATTCGCCACTTCCCCTCAAAGACCTCAGCGCATTTGAGAGCGCCGCTCCCAACTGGTCGATACAAGGAGGCATTTCCATCCACCCTTCCGGCGCAGTGAAGCTTAAAACAACGGTCGGCGATGGCATACTGGTCGGAAATGCCGGGGCCGTGCTAGCCACCAAACTGAAAGCAAGCGACCTGCGGCTCTACATTGAATTCAACGTTTCGTCCGGGGCCGAAGGGAACATTATCCTACCCGGGGGACAGAAAGTGAAAATCTCCGACAGCAGCAAGCAAAAGACAGCGGACGCATCGACTTCCGGCTTTATCGGCCAGTTTCCAAATCAGAACGCAGCTAAATCTGCTGGTCTTTGGCAGACGCTTGAAATCTCGTATGACGCATCTGTACAGCATATTCCTAACTCCGCCCGCCTGAACACCCTTTCGCTCAACGGTGTTACTGTGCTTGAAACAGTTTACTTACCCAATTCCAAAACTGCCGCTGATGGTCAACCCATCGCATTCGAGGTTACCAAAGGCGCCATCGCATTCCGCAACGTGGGTTACCAAATCCTTGCTAATCGCAAACCATTGTCAATCAGCAATCTGAACTACAAAGTATACGCCGACAAATGGGATGCCAAAGAATATAGCAAGCTCGATCACGAAGGCCGGTCGCCTGTGCTAACGCAGGAAGTGACCAACGGCATGCGTGAGTTCCACCTGGTATACGAAGGCGACATGGACGTAACTGAGGCCGGCGACTATCTCTTCACGACCATTTACTCCGGTCCCGTACTTTCAGTGGATATCGACGGCAAAAGCGTAGTATCGTCCGGTGAGGCCACATCGCAGGAAACGCATACCGGCTCCATTAACCTCACACAGGGTAAACACAAGTTCAAGGTCTACTACTCCCGCTTCCCATGGCGCCAGCCCGCATTGGGACTGCGCGTGGAGAAATCGGGGGTGCGTCCGTACGACCTGCACGCGCTGTCGTCCCTTCCCGAGCCTGAACCGAAGCCGTACATCAGCGTGACGCCTGAAATGCGTCCTGAAATGGTACGTTCATTCATTCAGATTGATGGCGAAAAAAACAAACGTACGCACTGTATCTCTGTAGGAAGTCCCGACGGCTGGAATTACACCGTCGATCTGAACCGTGGCGCGCTGTTACAAGCGTGGCGCGGACAGTTTGCCGACGTGACTGAAATGTGGTATGAGCGGGGCGAACCGCAGTTGCTTTTCCCCGCTGGATTGAAGGTTCACGTTTCAGGCCGCAGCAGCGTGGCTGTACTTGACAATGCCCATGCAGCATGGCCCGATTCTTCCAATATCAATTTCCTGGGTTACAAGATCGACCAGAAAGGTTACCCGGTGTTCCGCTACGCGATCGGCTCGGCGACTGTGAGTGACGAGCTGGTGTCCGGCGGCAACAGCCTTTCGCGTACGTTCCGCGTGGAAGGCCGTCTGGATGGCGCGCTGTATTCGCTGCTCGCAAGCGGAAAGCAGATTACCGAAATAGAGAAAGGTCTTTACCAGATCGACGACCGCTTTTTTGTGCAGGTTGATAAAAAAGCCAAAGCAATCGTACGCCCGGCCGGCGAAATGAAGGAGCTGATCCTTCCCGTATCCAACGCGACGAGCTATTCAATGTTTTGGTAAAAACCTCATTATCTGATTTGTATCGATGAAAAATATTCTTTTAACTACCCTGATTACCGTCGGCTGTACCAATGCATTTGCGCAGTCGAAACCCAGTAAAATCGACGATTACTATCGCATTATCACTATTCCCATTCCCGAGGACATCAAAATGGAGATCGGTGGTATGCAGGTGCTCCCCGACGGGCGCCTGGCTACTTCTACCCGCCGCGGCGAAGTTTGGATGATCGGTAACCCGTATCTCAAAGGCGACGGAAAACCTTCGTTCCACCGCTTCGCATCGGGCCTGCATGAGCCGCTGGGCTTGTATTATCGCGGCAAGGACTTCCTCGTATCGCAGCGCGGCGAGGTTACGCGCCTCGAAGACACCGATAACGACGGGGTGGCGGATGTTTACGACTCATTCTCACGCTGGCCGTTGTCAGGCAATTATCACCAGTATTCCTACGGTCCGGTGCCGATGCCGAACGGCGAAATGCTTGTCACTCTCAACCTCGACTGGGTGGGCCGCGGCGCGAGCCAGTCGAAATGGCGCGGATGGATGCTGAAACTCGCCCAGGACGGCAAGCTGACGCCCTGGGCGACGGGTCTACGCTCCCCTTCCGGCTTCGGCTCGTATAAAGGTGATATTTTCTATACCGAAAACCAGGGCGACTGGGTAGGTTCCGGCCGTATGACGCACCTTGAAAAAGGCGATTTTGCAGGTAACCCGGCAGGCTTGCGTTGGAGTAAGGAAGAAGGATCGCCTGTCAAACTGACTCCCGAAGACGTACCGAGCACCGGCGAACCGCTTTACGATGTGGCCAAGAAGGTCCCCGGCCTTAAACCGCCGGCTGTCTGGTTCCCTCACACATTGGTGGGTATCTCCACCTCGGATTTCAAAGAAGACATTACTAACGGCGCATTCGGGCCATTTTCGGGGCAAATGTTCGTGGGCGACCAGGGGCATAGCATTATCACCCGTGTAGACCTCGAAAAAGTGAATGGCGTGTGGCAGGGAGCTGTTTTCCCCTTCCGGGAAGGCTTTATGTCGGGTATCCTGCGGCTGGAATGGGGCCTCGACGGCTCGCTGTTCGTAGGTCAGACGAGCCGCGGATGGTCTGCCACGGGTAAGGAGGAATTTGGTATTCAAAGGCTCGTGTGGACCGGCAAAATGCCATTCGAAATGAAGAACGTCCGCTCTACGCCCGATGGCTTTGAGATTACATTCACCAGTCCGGTCGACAAAAAAGCCGCCGCGGACCAGGATGCCTATAAAATGAACAGCTTCACCTACCGTTATCACCGCACTTACGGTAGCCCGATCATCAATACCGAGGAGGTGCCTATCAAAGGCATTATCGTATCGGAAGACGGCCTGAGGGTACGTTTGGTAGTGGATCCGGCCTCATTGCGCAAAGGCTACATCCACGAAATCAAAACCGAAGGCGTAAAATCTCCGGATGGCAATAACCTGCTGCATACCACGGCTTATTATACATTGAACGAGATAGCGACCGGGCAGGTAGCCAGTCCTTCCCAGTTCACAACGACCGTAAAGGCGGCCGCAGCGGTGGATCACAGCGCCCACACGATGCCTGCAACAGAAGCAGCCGCTAACACATCGGCATCAGCCAAACGCGTGACTGAAATGCCCGCCAGCTGGACCAACGGACCCGACCAGGTGGTGACTATCGGCACGGTGCCAGGTTTGAAGTTCGATATTTCGGAAATCCAGGTGAAAGCGGGAAGCAAAATCAAGGTCGTCTTCAATAACAACGATGATATGCTGCATAACCTCGTCATTACCAAGCCCGGAGCAGCCAATGCGGTGGGTGAAGCGGGCTTGAACCTTGGTCTTAAAGGATCAGAACTGAATTACGTGCCCAAAACCAATGATGTCCTCTTCCATACCAATATCGTGGAGCCCGAAAAATCGGAAGCGATCTATTTTGTAGCTCCCAAACAGGCGGGTATCTACCAATACGTCTGCACTTTCCCCGGCCATTATTCACTGATGCAAGGGAAATTGAAAGTTGTCAAATAGCCAACCCGATTGGCCTTTCAGCGGGGCGGCGTTTCGTCGCCCCGCTGATTTCCCCTGATATTCCTGAAACTGAATAATTACCGCCATTTCACAAGGAGAATGCCATAAGCAGCCGCTTTGACTGGTATAATTCATTGATTTAATACAACATTGCCGTTATTTTAAAGATTTGAATCCGGAAGAACACATATCAGATACCAGCGAGCTGAATATCAGGCTATGGCAGCGGTTCAAAGCCGGCGACGCGGAGGCGCTCGGGCAGCTTGCCCAAACGCATTACCGGGCGCTGTACAACTATGCCACCAAATTTTCCTCCGACTCAGATTTCATCCGCGATTCTATCCAGGAACTTTACCTCGAACTTTGGGAACGCCGCAACTTTCTCTCCGAAACCGCATTCGTCAAGTCTTACCTGCTCAAAGCGCTCCGTCACAAACTCATTAAGGAAAGCATACGCCTCAAACGCTTCCACGAGCCGCAGTTAGCCATTTTCGACACTGACCCATCGGACCCGCCCATCGAAACCAATATCATCGAAGCCGAGCATATCCGCTTCCAGAATGGCCACCTTAAACGCATCATTTCCCTTCTATCCAAACGGCAGCAGGAGATCATCTATCTCCGCTTCTACCAAAATCTCGACAACGAGGATATCGCCAGCATCATGGGCCTCGGCCGCCAGAGCGTGTCCAATCTGCTTTACCGGACGCTGAAAGAGATTAAGGAGATCTGGGTGCCAGCGGAATTTTTCTGGTTGGTGGTCATGTCTATTATCCATTAAGGGGAAGGGGCCACGTCGCAATGGCGCAATGGCGCGAAGGTCCGCCTTCGTGCCCACTATTTTCAGGCCTCCGGCCGGTCAATACGATAGTTGCATTGTTAAGCTTCATCTGTGTAGTATCGTCCGGCCGGAGGCCTGCGAATGGTACACACAAATCAAGAGATTTGCACGAGCGGTTCGGCAGCGCTTCTCAATACATTTTATATTTTTAAAAAGTATCAAACATTCTAAATTATTTAAATATTTAATACTTTTTAAATTTATACACCATTCGATCCTTTCTATCCTTTTCCGTCCTCCTTTTCTCCCCTTCTATAACTTTTCGAAATTTTTTTTGACTTTTTTGGTTATCCCAGCCTGCAAAACAGACATACCGTTTTAAAGAGCCTGCAAATGCTCTGAACTGTACGTATTTGCATTGCCAATGAGCTTACACCGAATATTTACCGTGGAGGAACTGGCGACGGACGAATCGTTCCGGCGCTGGGTGATGGCGCCCACACCCGAACTCGACCGTTTCTGGCAGCAATGGCTGCAACAAAATGCCGATCGTGCAGGCGTCGCGGCACGTGCACGAGAGCTCGTACTCGCCGTGCATGACCTCTACAAAGATGATCTTTCGGACGAAATGCTGCGGCACGACATCGCCGAAATCACCCGCATCGCCGAAGAGCGTAAAGCAGAAGGACATTTACCTTTCTATCAACGGGCGGTATGGAAGGCGGCAGCCGTACTGCTGCTTACCGGGGGATTGAGCTGGCTTTACTACATTTCCCATAACACGATAACGCCATCCGGGAACAGGCAGAAAATCACGCTTGAAAGCGAAATGCTGGTCAAAACCAATGCTACGGAAGTGGAAATGACCATGCTCCTGAGCGACAACAGCGTCGCTACGCTCGCCAAAGGTAGCAGCATCCGGTATCCCCGGCACTTCGCTGCGCATGAGCGCCGCGTGTACCTGACAGGCGAGGCCTTTTTTGACGTGGCCAAAAATCCCGCGCAGCCATTCCTGGTTTATACCCACGAAACCGTGACGAAAGTCCTCGGCACGAGCTTCCGCATTAAAGCATTTGCGGGAGATAATACCGAAATGGTGGCTGTTAAAACCGGCCGCGTGTCGGTGTATGCCAAGAAGGAATATGAAACCTCACTGGGAACCAGACCAGCCGGGGTGATTCTGAATCCCAATCAGCAGGTAGTCTTCAACCGCAAGGAGAACAAATTGGAAAAAGCCATTACAGCCAATCCAGTGCTACTGGCTGAATCGGCCGTACAGAAAGAGCAGGTGTTCGACGACAGACCCGTCACGGAAGCGTTCGACGCGCTGGCAAAGGCATATGGGATCAGCATTGTGTACCAGCCGGAAACGCTTTCGAACTGCATGATCAGCGCGCAGTTCAATGAAGAAAATCTGAAACAACGATTGAATGCAATATGCCAGGCTATTGGTGCCGGCTATGATATGGCGGATGGTCGCGTTGTGATCCGTTCTAAAGGTTGTAACTGAGGGAATGTCAGGAGCGGTCAGGAGTGGTTAGGAATAGTCAGGAGTGGTCAGGAACGGTCAGGAGTAGTCAAGGTTAGCCGGAGTAGTAAGGATGTTCTTAAAGTTACTTAGGCTGCGGAAGTAGCTATTTTCAGAATTCTAAACCCTTTTCAGAACTAAAATCAACTACCATCAATCCCAAATTTTGCCTATGACATACCAGTAACTCTGCTTCCCTTTGAATGATAAAGAGCCAGTGATGATTGCGCCATCACCGGCCCTGCGCCTCCCCTCGCCCGGACCGGAATCTGCGGCGATACAGGAGCATTTTGTCCCATCATTTCAATCCTGAACAAAACTTTCAAAAGTATGAAAAAACACCGACATCTATCCCGGCTACTTTACAGGGCTATGAGAATATCACTTTACCAATTATTAATTGTCTTAATATTCGCCACTGTGTCAGCAGCAGGTACCGTTGGGGCACAGGATATTCTGAACCAGAAGATCACGATCCAGGTCAATAACCTCGAAATGAAGACCGTCCTGGGCAAACTCAACAAGCTGACACAGTTGCGTTTTACATACAGTTCTTCATTGATCAAATCGCAGAGAAAGGTGTCGATCAATGCCGTCGACAGGCCGCTGGGCGACATCCTGGACGATCTTTTCAAATCTGCCAACATTACATACAAGATTGAAGGCAAGCAGGTGGTACTAATCAAAAATGCCGAACCTGGCAGCGCATTGCCGGAGATGATCCGCAACCAGAGCGATATCGACCGCAACATCACAGGAAGGGTCACGGATGAAAAGGGCAATCCCCTGCCGGGCGTGAACATTGTGGTGAAAGGCACGAAAGTAGGAACCGCCACCGATACGGAGGGCGCATTTCAACTAAGCGTACCCGATGGCAACGGCACGCTGGTATTCTCGTCTGTGGGCTTCTCGGCACAGGAAATACCGCTGGGTAATCAATCCAACTATGATATTTCAATGACGCCCGACGTCCGCAACCTCGAAATGGTGGTGGTAACGGCGCTCGGTATCAAGCGCGACGCCAAAAAACTCGGCTATTCGACAGCTACCGTGAATACCGAAGAACTGACAACCAACCGCACGACCAACCTCGGTAACAGCTTACAGGGTAAAGTAGCCGGTTTGAATGTGACGCCGCCTGCGAGCGGTCCGGGTGGTTCTACGAAGATCCGTATCCGCGGCCAGTCGTCATTTGGGGGTAACAACTCTCCGCTGATCATTGTAAACGGCATTCCGATTAACAACAGCAGCGTTTCGGCGGGTGGCTCGAACGGAAACGGCACGGGCAACCCTACCGGAGGTTCTTCCGATGCGGGCGATGGCTTGCAAAGCATTAACCAGGATGACATCGAGTCAATGACCGTGCTGAAAGGCGCTGCAGCAGCGGCATTGTACGGCTTCCGAGCAAAGGATGGTGCGATCATTATCACCACTAAAAGCGGCAGCAAAACGACGGGTATCGGTGTGGAGCTGAACTCGAACTTCCAGGCACAGGAAGCATTGGATTATACTGATTTTCAATACGAATACGGCCAGGGAGAGTTCGGAAAACGTCCTACCACCGTGGCCGAAGCGCAAAGCTCGGGGGTATTTGCATTTGGCGAGAAGCTGGATGGCGCGATGACACCCCAGTTCGATGGCAGTATGCAGCCTTACGTGGCCCACAAAGACCGTATCAAGAAGTTTTACCGCACAGGAACCAGTTTTACCAATTCAGTTGCATTATCAGGCGGCAATGAAAAAGGAAATTTCCGCCTCTCTTTTGCAAATACCGATGCCAATGCGATCATGCCGAATTCGGCTTATCATAAAAAAATCTTCAACCTCGGGTTGAACTACAAGTTTACCAAAAAACTTTCCGCGCAACTGAACGCAAACTATTCCAACGAGTACAACAAGAACCCGCCCCAGATCGGTATCCAGGACATGAATGCGAACACCACCATTTATACCATGGCTACCAGCATCGACGCCGACTGGCTCAAAAACCGCAAGGACGCCAACGGCAACGAAATGCCCCTGGCGCGCTTTACCAACCGCAACAACCCGTACTGGGTAGCCTACGACCGCTTCGAAAACGTGCGTCGCGACCGGATTTTCGGCAACACGTCGTTACGGTACGATTTCACGGACTGGCTGTTCGTACAAGGCCGCATTGGCCAGGATTACTACACGCGTCCGTACAACTACAACCGCCCGACCGGTACGCGCTCCATCAGCGCAGTTACAACGGGATTCAATGGATACTATTACCAGGATGTGTCGACATTCCGCGAGCGGAACATGGACATTCTCATCGGTGCGAACCGGACATTCGGCGACTTTGGGATAGACATCACACTCGGCGGCAACCAAATGCTTCAGGTGAACGACAATATTTCGACGGCGGTTACCAATTTCTACGTGCGTGACCTGTATACAATCGGCAACGGGCAAGTTAAAACCCCGAACTACGGATACAGCAAAAAGAAAGTGAATTCGATTTACGGTGCAGCAGAATTTTCCTACAAGAACTTCCTGTTCGTCAATATCACCGGCCGCAACGACTGGTTCTCGACACTTAACCCCGGCTCCAACAGCTATCTCTACCCCTCTGTGAGCGGTAGCTTTGTGTTCAGTCAGGCATTTGAGAATACCCCCGACTGGCTCACCTATGGAAAGCTGCGCGCTGCATATGCGGAAGTAGGAGGCGACACGGATCCGTATTCGAACAACCTTTACTATGGGATCAATGCCAACCCTTTCAATGGTACGGCATTAGGTAACCTGCCTTCGACCGTCAGCCCGAATGCAAACCTCCGGCCGCTGAAAGTGAAAGAAACCGAAGTCGGTCTTGAGATGAAAACTTTTGACAGCCGCCTGAACCTGGACCTTTCGCTCTACCGTAAAAACACCGTAGACGAGATCCTTAACGTCGACATTTCCAACGCATCCGGTTTTAGCCAGACCAAGGTAAACGTCGGCAAGCTGCGGAACCAGGGCGTGGAGTTTTTGCTGACTATCGTACCCGTACGCAACGACAATTTCACCTGGGAAACCAGTTTTAATGGCAGCTACAACATCAGCAAGGTAATTGAGCTGGCCGACAAGCAGCAACGTTTCGATGTCGGTACCGGAGAATTTTTCGGGATTGTTTCCCATGAAGTCGGCAAACCGCTGGCGTCGCTGCGGGGTTTCGACTACAAGCGCGATGCACAGGGCCGCATCATTACCTCTGCCGGGTTGCCGCAACAGGGTAACATCGTGACTTTCGGCAGTGCCATCCCGAAATGGGTCGGTGCCTGGGTGAACACCATCAATGTAAAAGGCATTCGCATTGGTACGCAAGTCGATTTCAAGGCTGGTAACAAGATCCTCTCAAACTCTAACCTGAACTTCCTCCGTGAAGGACTATCCAAATCCTCACTGGTAGGTCGCGAGGGCGGCGTACTCCTGGAAAGTGTCACGGCCACCGGTGAAGCTAACACCACCCGTGTCGAGGCCGAGCAATTTTACACCGCTTACCGCAGCACCAACCTGGCCTCGCCTTTTGTGTATAACGGCGCATTCGTGCGGTGGCGGACGCTCTCAATCGGCTACGACCTGTCACGTTTTCTGCGAGAAAATACCTTCGTCAAGGGCCTGACGCTCTCAGCGATGTGCAACAACGTGCTGATGATCAAGAAGTATATCGACAACCTCGACCCCGAAGCACAGGTATCGGCCTCCGACAACCTGCAAGGTATCGAGACGCATACGCTTCCGACCACGCGGAGCTATGGGATTAATTTGAACATTAAATTATAAGAGAATGGAAGAAGGAGGAAAGGAGGAAGGAAAACATTCAGTCATTCAATCATTCAGTCATTCAATCATTCCCCGTTCCACGGCGGATCATTCAATCATTATTATGAGACGACTATTCATATACGCAGCAGCGCTAGCTATTCTCGCATCGGCTAATTCCTGCGACAGCGGTTTTGAGGAGGTTAACAAGAACCCTGTTCTCGCGACAGATATCGACCCTATATATTTGTTTTCTAATGCTGAGTTCTCGTCGGCCATCGCCACGCAGAACTACCAGATGCAAATCGTACAGCAGATCAACACGCCTTATACCGGGGTTGTAGAAGGAGGAAACCACAATGCGCTTTCCGATCCGAATTCGAACGCGAACTTCAACTCGTTGTACCTGCAAAACGGCCCGGTGAACCTGCTTACCACAGTCATCGCAAAAACAAAGGATGATCCGGCACGCAGCAATCTCTACAATATGTCGCGGATCTGGAAGGCTTATGTTTTTATGGTTTTGGTGGATACTTACGGTGATGTGCCTTATTCTGAGGCTGGGAAGGCGTTTCTTGAAGGAATTAATCTGCCGAAATACGATGATCAGAAAGTGATTTACCAGGACCTCATCAAAGAATTGCAGGAAGGTACCAAAGCGCTGGACGCCAGCAAACCTGTTGAACCAGGCGACCTTTTCTTCAAAGGCAATATTGCGCAATGGAAAAAACTGGGAAATTCGCTGTTGTTGCGCGCGGGAATGCGGTATTCTAAAATTGACCCTGCCACAGCGAAGTCCGTGGTAGCCATTGCGCTTGATCCTGCAAATGGCGGCGTCCAAAGTTCCAACGCCGACAATGCCTACATCGCATTTAACAGCACATTCAACCATCCGCTGGCAGGTTATTTCCAGGGAACGGAGCGTGGCAATGTGTACATGGGCAAAGCATTCATCGATTTCCTGAAAACTTCGGGTGATCCGCGCCTTCAGGTCATTGCCGTCAAATATGAGGCCCCAAGTAACCCGCTGGCCACCGCCGGTGCCGAGAATACAACGCCTGCCGACCAGGAAGGGATGCCCTACGGCTACAACGAATCGACGATAGTTAATGCACCCGGCTTTCCGGGCAAAATTGGTTCCGCATTCAAATATTCGCAGATCAACCGTCGTACACTCGGTAAAATTGATGCGCCCGAGTTTTTTATCACCTGGTCGCAAACCCTGCTGTTACAAGCCGAAGCGGTACAGCGCGGCTGGGCAACGGGCAACGTAAAAGAGCTTTACGAAGCCGGAGTGAGAGCGCATATGAGCCAGTTGCCTACGTATGACGTGCTCGCAACCATTCCGGCAGCGAGTCAGAATGCATTCCTGACAGCCAACCCGTTCGTGCCAGCCAAGGCGTTGGAGCAGATCAACAACCAGTACTGGATTTCCTCATTCCTGAATGGCTCAGAAGCCTGGGCCAACTTTCGCAGAAGCGGCTTCCCGACGCTGCCGATCAATAACTACCCGGGTAAAGACCCATCCGTAAAAGATTTCATCAAGAGATTGGTGTACCCGGTCCGTGAACGCTCCGTGAACGAGGCCAACTACAACGAGGCCGTCGCCAGAATGGGCCCTGACGAGCTTGGAACACCCGTTTTTTGGGATAAATAATAACTATTGCTAACCCTTAATCATTCTTTTATGCTCAAACAAACCTTGCTTGCGGGAACGTTTGTGCTGGGAAGCCTCGCTTCCCACGCACAAGCGATCTCCCCCACTCCCGATCAGATCAAAGCCTACACGTCCGGCTGGAAAGGCGAACGCTCACCGGATGGCCGGCCGCGTGTTTCGGATGCCATCCTGGCGCGCCTGAAAAATATTTCAATGGAAGAGGCCTGGGGCGTACTCCGCAACAAAGGCTACCACAACCAGTTCGAAGGTGAATGGCAGCTGATCCACAACGACAGTACCATGACGGGCCGCGTGGTAACGGCGCAATACATGCCCGCCCGCCCCGATTTGCAGGATTTGGTAAAAGAAACCGGTAAAAAAGAAGGCCGCGTGCAAACCGGCGGCACCAACTCCTGGCCGATCGACGTCCTCAAAGAAGGCGACGTGTACGTGGCCGACGGTTACGGTAAAATCGCCGACGGTACGCTCATCGGCGACAACCTGGGCAACTCTATTTATGCCAAATCCAAGCGCGGGGTGATCTTTTACGGCTCGGTACGCGATGTGGAAGGGCTGAGTGAGATCAAAGGTTTCAATGCATGGATCAAAGGCCAGGACCCTTCGTACATCCAGCAAATGATGCTCACCAACATCAACACGCCTATCCGTATCGGTCGTGCAGTGGTGCTGCCGGGAGATGTGGTGCTGGCTAAAAAATACGGCACGATCTTCATTCCGGCGCACTTGGTAGAAGAATTGGTCATCACCTCCGAGGTAACAGCCCTGCGCGACGAGTTCGGTCACCTGCGCCTGCGCGAAGGCAAGTACACGCCCGGGGAAATCGATACCAAATGGTCGGACACAATCCAGAAGGACTTTCTCAATTGGGTAAACAACTACCCCGGCAAGTTGCCAATGACGAAGAAGGAGTTGGATGATTATTTGAAGGAAAGAAATTATTAATTGCTGTAAGCTATAAGCAGTAGGCTGTAAGCTATAAGCAGTAGGCTATAAGTTGAATTAATTTAATCATTTCGCTTATAGCTTAAAGCTTACAGCCCAAAGCTTACCGCTTATAGCCTAAGGCTTAAAGCTTTACAAAAAATGAAAAACATCCTAAAACAAATCATTGAATCCAATAAACAAGTTGAAAGCGCTGAGAAAGCGGCCGCTGCGGCGGAAATTGCGAATCCTGCTACCAGGGATAGTCGCCGTAACTTCCTGCGTAAAACGGCGGTAGGCGGCATTGCGCTGGGGGGCTTTATGTCGATGTCCACCGAGGACACCATTGCTCAGGCGACTTCCAAAGTGAGCCGTGCCTCTAAACCTTCGGAACTGAAAATCACCGACTTGCGGTATTGCATTGTGCAGAATGTGGGCCGGACACCTATTATCCGCATCGATACCAACCAGGGCATTTACGGCCTCGGCGAGGTGCGCGACGGTGCCGACGAGCGTTACGCGTTATTCCTGAAAAGCCATTTATTGGGTCAGAACCCCTGCAATGTGGAGCAGCTGTTTAAATCGATCAAACAGTTTGGTTACCATGGCCGGCAGGCCGGCGGCGTGTGCGGAGTGGAAATGGCACTTTGGGATCTTTGCGGCAAGGCGTATGGCGTCCCTTGCTGGCAGCTGCTGGGCGGCCGTTACCGCGACAAAGTCCGCCTGTACGCGGATACGCCCGAGTCGAACGATATCAATGAGTTTAAGCAAAAAATCAAATACCGTACCCAGGACCAGGGATACACCTGGCTTAAAATGGATATTTCAATCGGTATGCTGCGCAACAATGAGAACAGCGTCGTAAACAACAAGTTCTGGGGCGGAGGTTTCTCACAATGGGCGGGCGATTACCACTCCTATGCAAACACCAAGCACCCTTTCACCGCAATCCAGATCACTCCGAAAGGGCTTGAAGAAATGGCCAAGGTCGTAGAAGAAGTACGCGGTGTGGTAGGCTACGAAATTCCATTGTCTTCCGACCATTATGGCCACTTTGACTTAAATAATGGCATTCGTCTGGGCAAAGCACTCGATAAATACCGCCTCGCGTGGTTCGAAGACATGGTGCCCTGGGAATACACCGACCAATGGAAGACCATTTCCGAAGCGCTCGAAACTCCAACACTCACCGGTGAGGACATTTACCTCAAAGAGGGTTTCAAGGCGCTGATCGAACGGCGCGCGGTAGATATCGTTCACCCTGATCTGGCCTCATCGGGCGGGTTGCTGGAAACGAAACGCATTGGCGATTATGCAGAGGATCACGGCATTGCCATGGCGATGCATTTCGCAGGTACGCCCGTGAGCTTCATGGCCAACGTGCATTGCGCTGCCGCTACCCAGAACTTCCTCGCATTGGAACACCACTCGGTGGACGTGCCCTGGTGGGAAAGCCTCGTGAAAACCACTGACGGGCGCAAGCTGATCGACAAAGGCTACGCTACTGTGCCGCTGGAAGCTCCCGGCCTGGGCATCGAGCTGGTCGACGAGGAGGTGAAGAAACACCTGCATCCGAAGGACAAGTCCTACTTCGCCCCTACGCCCGACTGGAACGAAAAACGTTCGCACGACCGCCTTTGGAGCTAGCTTTTTGAAAGATGGTAGGGCGCAAAGTCCTACCATCTTTCGGCTTAATTCAGTATTTTGCGCGCTTCACTCTCACATGTACTGATGAAGAACATTCGCAACGTACTATTTTACGGCATTACTATAGGAATTTTCTCGGCCCTGCTTTACTTCTTTATCCGACAGGGCACATTTCTCGAAAAAGCCGGCCAGATTACCCAAAAACAGACAACCACCTCTTCCTGGGAGCAATTTACAGATACCTTCGGGCATAACATCCACCACCCGCTCGCCACGCTCTTGCTTCAAATCGTCACTATCATCATCGTTGCCCGGCTGTTCGGCTGGGTGTGCAAGACTATCGGCCAGCCGACTGTGATCGGCGAGATCGCTGCGGGTATTTTCCTGGGGCCTTCGGTGCTGGGAATGTTCTATCCCGAAGTATCCGCATTGGTTTTCCCGGCTAACTCACTAGGCAACTTGCAATTTCTCAGCCAGGTGGGATTAATACTTTTCATGTTTATCATCGGCATGGAGCTGGATTTGAACGTCTTGAAAACCAAGGCGCAGGAAGCCATCGTGATCAGCCACGCCAGTATTATTTTCCCATTTGCATTGGGCGTGGGCCTCGCATTGTACATGTACACCGACTTTGCCCCGGAGGGAATCAGCTTCCTTTCTTTTTCCCTATTCATTGGTATTGCACTGAGTATCACCGCATTCCCCGTACTCGCACGCATTGTGCAGGAACGTGGGCTGTCGCGTACACGCCTGGGCATGATGGTCATCACCTGCGCCGCTACCGACGACATTACCGCCTGGTGTATCCTGGCAGCCGTGATCGCCATCGTGAAAGCCGGCGAATTTGTGAGCGCGATTTACACTATCCTGCTTGCGGCAGGTTACGTTATTGTCATGCTGAAAGTGGTAAAACCGTTGCTCAAACGCATCGGAGACCACTATGCCTATCGCGAAGGCCTCACGAAGCCCGTAGTGGCCGTGTTCTTTTTAATGCTTCTTCTTTCTTCCTATTGTACCGAGATAATCGGCATCCACGCCCTTTTCGGGGCGTTTATGGCCGGGGTCATCATGCCGGCGAACCAGCGCTTCCGCAATATTTTCATCGAAAAAGTGGAAGACGTTTCGCTCGTGCTCCTATTGCCCCTCTTCTTCGTTTTCACCGGATTAAGAACGCAAATAGGCCTGCTCAATGACCCGCATTTGTGGGCCGTCACCGGGATGATCATCCTCGCGGCTGTGACCGGCAAGTTTATAGGAAGCGCCGTAGCGGCACGGTTCGTTAAACAATCCTGGCGCGATAGCCTCATCATCGGGTCGCTAATGAATACGCGGGGCCTGATGGAGCTCGTAGTGCTCAATATCGGCTATGATATCGGTGTGCTTTCCCCCGAAATATTCGCGATGATGGTGATTATGGCCCTTGCAACAACTTGTATGACAGGGCCAGCCCTCGACCTGATCGATAAATTCCTTCCTGGCGCGAAATGGGACGAACTTCATCAATTACACGAGCCGTCCCGTTTCTCAGTACTCATTGCGTTTGCAAGTCCCCAGGGAGGTCGCAAAATGCTCCGCCTGGCCGACAAGCTGGTTTCCAGGCAGCCCGATGAGCAGCATATCACCGCATTACACCTGTCGCCCAGCAGCTATCTTAACCAGGTCAATACCGAAGAATACCAATACGAAACCTTCCGCCCGATCAACGAAGAGGCCCACGTGCTCAATACTACTTTCACATCCCTGTTCAAACCCTCCCAGAATATCGAGCACGATATCATCGAAATAGCGAACGACGGCGAGTTCGACATGCTTATGATCGGGATCGGCAAGTCGGTTTTTGAAGGTACTTTTTTAGGCAAAATATTGGGTTTCACATCCAAATTCGTGAGCCGCGAGCGCCTGTTTGATACCATTACCGGCAAAGAAAAGCTCTTCCACGCCGATGTGTTCGACGAGCGTACGACGCATATCATCCGGTCGGTGAAGATACCTGTCGGCATTCTGATTGAAAAGAACCTGGAACAGGTCAAGAGCGTTTTCATGCCGCTGTTCACACCGGAGGACCGACGCCTGCTTCCATTCGCCGAACGCCTTTCGGCCGTAAGCGGGCTGCGAATGACGATCATGGACCCGTCTCAGACCGTAAGCCAGCATGTAGAGACCGGCGAGGCACTGGATGCTTTGCAGGAAAAATCGCCTGAAAACGTGACCATGCTCTATGAAAATGTGCTTGAAAAAGACTTTCTGCAAAGCCAGGACCTGATGGTGATCAGCCTCGAAAGCTGGATCAAGGCCGTCGAATCGCACAGCGTGTGGCTCTCCAACTCTCCCTCCGTACTGATCATACGGGGTTGAGGATCAGTCTTTCCGGCTTTTTAAAGGCCGGAAAGTGACCGTTTCAGGTTTTTAAAAGGAATAATAAGTGTTTACTTTACAGTAGCGACGCTAGCATTCCACTTCTATGATCCCATTTCTAAGCCAAAACCGCTTCACGAAGTCTATTAATCCGCAAACGATCCTTTTTTTCTTTCATAACTTTTTTACGAATGTAGGTACCACGCTGGTCTATGTCTCGGCCAATGTGCTCCTGCTCGAAAACCATCCCGAATATTCGCTGCCGCTTGCCTACATCGCCGCCGCGCTCGCTGTGATGGCCTCGGGGAAAATCTATGAGTATTTCGAACACCATTTATTACTGAAAAAGCTGAGCCTCGGTACCATGCTCTCGTCACTGTTCATGGTGGTGATCGTAATGGGCCTGCTGCTGGTCGGACACGGTGTTGCCACAGCTATTGCCGTGATGGTGGGGTACCGGATCATCTATTTGCTTATCAACCTGGAATTCTGGGGCTTATCCGCATTGGTTTTCGATGTGCGGCAAAGCAAACGGTTATTCAGCGTGATCGGCTCGGGCGACATGCCGGCCAAAGCATTGGGTGCCGTGCTTGCGATACTAATTCATTCGCCATCGGTACTGGCCATTTTGCTGGCTATTTCGCTGGTTTTCTTTGCATTGGCATTCTACACGCAGATCCTGACGTTCCGGCATACCGACATTCCGAACCCGCACCACGCCCGCACGCGTGCGACGGAATCCGATTCCCGTATTATCCAGAAGTACTTTGGCGGCAACAAACTGCTTACCTCACTTTGCATTGGAATGGTTGCCATTGCAGCCACGGCCACGTGGATCGAGTACCACTTTTTTGTGAATGTCAAATACAAATTCCACAGCCAGCACGACGTGATTTTCTTCGTCGGTTCGCTGCTGACGGCCACTTATGTGATTTCGACGTTCGTCAAAATGTTGTTTTCAAGTAAAACCGTGGAGCGTTTCGGCATCAAACTCACCTTGTACCTGCTGCCGCTGACGACCATCGCCATTTCGCTCGGGCTGCTCATCTCGTCTTATTTCCGCAAAGACGAGCCTTCGCTACTGGTGTATTATTGCATCGCCTACCTGCTTTTCGAGTTGGTAAGGCGGACGATTTTCGACCCCGTATTCCTTGTTTTGTTCCAGCCGCTTTCCACCAAAACGCGTTTGAAAGGCCACACGCTCGCCAAGGGGCTTTTTGAGCCGTTGGGGATGCTCATCGCTGGTGCGATGCTCTGGATCATCTACACGCAGCATTGGAGCGATATCAGCCTTACTTTCGACTTGTCATTGCTGTTCGCATTGGGTGCATTGGTGGTGTTCCGTAAAACCTACCGCCATTACATGCAGGAATTGAAATCGGCGATCAGCAAGCGGTTTATCCGTAGCGGCGAAATGGCCTCTCCCGGAGAAGCATTGCCGATCATCACCGAAAACCTCCAAAGCGACCGCAAAGAAGAGGTTTTGAATGCGATCGACTGGCTGGCGCGCAACAAGGTTTCGCTCTTCCGCAAACACGCCGACGAGCTGCTGAAAAACCCGTTTGTACAGGTGAGGTTAAAGACTTTGCAAACACTCTCGGCACTCGACAAACCCGAGCTTTCAAGCGCATTTATCCAATACATCGAAAACGAACCCGACGCCGCCTGCCAGGTCCTTGCCGTGCGCCTCGCCTGTGCAAACAGGCGCCTGAACGAAGAGCAAACCGCCCGCTTCCTCGCACACGACGATCTCGACATCGTGAAGGGCACTATCATCGGCTGCTGGGAAGCCGGGAAGGCCCTGCCACTAATCCACGGCACGTTGCAACGACTCTTCGGCTCGGAGCAGGAAAGCGACCAGCTTGCTGCACTCGACTGCCTGAAAGTAACGGGCATCAACACTTACGAAAATCTGCTCAAAAGCTGCATTCATAACGGCTCACAACGCGTGCGCAACTATGCCATCGAGGTAGCTGCCACCGTGGGTTCCCCCGCCCTGCTACGCGATCTGCGCCTGGTGCTCACCGGCACTTTAACACCTTCGACCATTCACGCGATGATCAACTCCGGCGACCTCGGGATCCGCATTATCGAGGAATGGTTGCAGCAGGATACCACCGGCGACCGCATCCGGACGTTCATCAAAACGGCTGAAAAAGGTAGACATGAATTTATACTTCAAATACTTTTCAACCTTATTAAAAATATTTACCAGCGTAATTTTTTAATTAATACTGAAAATATATCCAATACTAAAAGGAAGGAAAGTGATATTCATATTGAAAATATCGATAGTTTCACCCATATTGCAGCATTAAAAGCCCTGAGCCACTATACTTTAATCTCTGATTATAAAGAAATTACCCCTGAATTTGTTGAAAAAGAGCTGATTCACGCAGGGCAGCTGCTCAACGGAATGGATGCTTCCGAAAACGATATTACCTGGAACAATGCGTTGGAGTACGAGCTCGAACTCACCGCACAAAGGCTGTTTTACCTCTTCATGATGCAGTATGATAAGGAAGCTGTACAGAGTGCATGGAAGGGAATCCGGCATGCGAGCAAGGAAAAACGTGCCAATTCGCTCGAACTGATCGAGAGCCTTTTGCCGCGTATGTTGTACCCATCGCTGCACGCATTGTTCGAAAACATTTCCATTCAGAAAAAGCGCGACGCGCTGCGTCAGTATATGGGCAACGTCGATCCCGGGCTGTCGCTGATCACCACCATTCTTTCGCAGGAAGAGCGGTCGTTCACGACCTGGACCATCGCGCTCGCCGTCGGCAAATGCGACATCACCGAAGCCGATCTGATCCATCTCGAAAAGCTCGCCAACCATTCATCGCGCCTGATACGCGAGGCAGTGCACGAACGATATGCAATCCTCGCCTTGCGCCCCGACCTTAAATTCTCGCTTAGAATCCCTATGAAACACGCCGAACCTACCCAGCAGATTTCCGAAATGGAAAGGGTGATCGTCCTTAAAAACACCCAGCTTTTCGCGCAGACGCCTGAAAACGTGCTCAGCTCCATCGCCCCGATCATGAAGGAGGTGACTTACAGCGACGGCCAGGAAATATTCGCCAAGGGCGATCTCGGCGATTCGATGTACATCATTTACACGGGCCAGGTGGGCATTTACGACGGTCCGAAACAGCTTGCATTGTTCGATAAAGGCGAGATTTTCGGGGAGCTGGCATTGCTCGACACCGAGCCGCGTTCGGCCACCACCGTAGCCGAAACCGACGTGCTGGTGTTTCGCATCGACCAGGAAGATTTCTTTGAACTGATGGAGGAACGCGACGAAATCCTGCGCAATGTGCTGCGCATCCTGTGCCAGCGTATCCGCGTGCAAAACGAGAAAATGCGCCGTTTATAACGCGCGTGCCCCATTTTTGAGCTGTTGGAGATGCTGCTCTTTGGTGGCATCCCGGCGCTTCTGCTCGGAAGGTGTCCAATAGCAATGCGCTTCCAGAAACCTGACCTGCACGGCATCCCATGCAGGAATATCCTCCACCATATCCCTTACCTTCAATTCCTCGAATAAAGTGGCTGCAATGCCCTCGAAATCGTCGCGACCGAGGTAATCCAGGTCGGCGTCGCAAATGATCCTTTCCAGCATGTTTTTGGGGCTTTGGGGGATCTTGGTAGCCATGATCATCCCGCATATGGCTCCGATTTGACCTTCCGTGTAGCCAAATCCGGGCAAAACTTCTCGTGCGAGCGCGCAACCGGCTTCTTCATGGCCCTGATAGGTGTCCATAAATCCGCTGTCATGGTAAAAAGCGGCCGTGCGGAGCAACGTCAATGATTCTTCGTCTGTAATGCCCTCCAAAGCAGCTATTTCAGCGGATGCCTGTACTACATCGAGCGTGTGATGGATGCCGTGATAAAAAAGCGTAGGGTCCAGCTCTTTTTCCAGCCGTTCGAGCACATATTGTTCAGCCTTATCGATTTGCATAGCTATTCGAGCACTTCGTAGATCAATACCGGGTTCGACTTGTTTTTGAGATTAACCTCGCCCACCAGGCTGCATTTAAATGCTTCTTTGAGCTTCTCATAGGCCGATTCCGGCACCACTACCTGCCCTGGTTTGGCAATGGACTGCAGGCGCTGGGCCACATTCACGACATCGCCTATCACCGTATAGTCTAGCCGTTTCAACGCAGCCGAACCAATATTCCCGGATACCATTTCGCCCGAGTTAATGCCTATGGAAACCTTCGGAAAATACCCCGACTGGTCGGACAATTCTTCTTTAAAACCATTGATATGATTGCGAACCGCCAGCGAGGATTCCACCGCGCGGTCGAGGTGATATTCACCCCGGAAAACGGCCATTACAGCATCGCCCATGAACTTATCGACGTGCCCGCCCTGGGCGATGATCTCCTTCACCATCACATCGAAATACTTGTTGATCAGCTTCACTACGCGGTCGGGCTGCTCTTTCTCTGAAATGGCCGTAAAACCGCACATATCCATGAAAACGACCGTTCCCTCGATGTTTTCGCTCGTCATAAGCGACTTTTCGAACGTTTCCTGGGTCATGAATTGCAGCACGGAGGCATCGACGTACATTCTCAGAATATCATTTTCACGCACGGCCTTCAAAGTGTCCTTCAACTGTGCTACATATTGGAGCGTTTTCTCCATTGTGACTTCCAGATCTCGAAAATCAATTGGCTTTGTAAGGAAATCGAATGCGCCGCGGTTCATAGCGGTGCGGATATTGTCCATGTCGCCATAAGCCGAAACGATCACCGATTTCAGGATCGGGCTCAATTCGCCGAGGCGTACGAGCAGCGTCAACCCATCCATTTCGGGCATATTGATGTCGCTCAAAACCATGTCGACGTCGGGATGCTCTGCCAGCATTTCGAGCGCTTGCAGGCCGTTTTCAGCAAAAATGAATTCATATTGCTGTTCGCGGATCTGCCGCCTGAACTTCTGCTTGATCAGCAGTTGCAGGTCGGCCTCGTCGTCCACTACGAGTATTTTGGCTTTCATAACAGGAGCAGTTTCTCTTTCAGTTCGTTAAAATTGACAGGTTTGGTCAGGAAATCGTCGGCTCCGAGCTGCATGGCCTGGTCGTGGTTGGCGGCGTCACCGTAGGCGGTGATCATCATCACTTGCGGTGGTGCTGATGGGTGATCGGCCCGGATCCTTTTCAGCAGTTCGATCCCGCTCATGCCCGGCATATTAATGTCCGAAAGGATCATAACCACCTCCGAAGGATGGTTTTGCATGAATTCCAATGCTTCCTCACCCGAAAACGCGAACGAAAACTCGAATTGCCCCCCACGGATCTCGCGGCGGAATTTCTGCTCGAAAAGCGATTTCACGTCTTCCTCGTCGTCTACAACCAGTATTTTCATAGTAATTATGTATGGCTAATCAGGCGATGGGTATGGTAATGCGAAATTCGGTTCTTTCTCCCTCCACCGTATCTACTTCGAGCACGCCGCCATGACCATTGGTGATGATATCATAGCTCATCGAAAGACCCAGACCAGTTCCCTGACCGGTCGGCTTGGTGGTGAAAAACGGCTGGAATATCTTCGCTTTCACATGCTCCGGCATACCCGTTCCATTGTCCGAAACCCTGATATATAGTTTGTTATCAAATTTCTTGGTACTGATTTTCACTTCCGGCCTGTAATCGCCCGGCTGCCCGGCTTCGGTTAGTTTCCGCTTTTTCTCGGCCACGGCGTAGAATGCATTGGTAAAAAGGTTGAGGAAAACGCGGCCAAGGTCTTGCGGCATCACATTGACCGTCCCGATCGTCGCATCGAAATCGGTTACCAATGCCGCATTAAATTCCTTGTCCTTCGCGCGCAGGCCGTGGTATGCGAGGCGCATATACTCGTCAGCGAGCGCATTCACGTCCACAGGCTCCTTCTCGCCCGACGACGCCCGCGAGTGTTGCAGCATTCCCTTCACGATGGAATCGGCACGTTTACCGTGATGCGTGATTTTCTGCTGGTTTTGGCTCAGGTCGCCGATAATGCCTTTAATATACTCCTTATCGTTATCATCGATATTGGTTTTGTCGATCTCTTCTTCCAACTCCTGGCAGAGCTCCACGGAGACCTCCGAGAAGTTGTTGACGAAGTTCAACGGGTTTTGGATCTCATGCGCGATTCCGGCGGTAAGCTCACCTAACGACGCCATTTTCTCGCTTTGTATCAACTGGTTCTGAGTTGCCTTCAATTCTTCGATGGTCTTTTGCAGCTCTTCCTTTTGCTGGGTAAGTTCCTGTGTACGCTCTGCCACGAGGTATTCGAGCGACAGTTTCGTTTCCTTTGCGATCTGTTCTTCGCGCAGCCGCTCTTCCCGCTCCTGTGCCAGAACCTTCTGCTGCTTGCGGGCGTAAAACCAGATGACAAAACAGAAAATGAATGCGAAGGAAAGCGCGATCTGAAAAAATTGCTCGTAACTATGAAAAAACTTGGGAAATACCAGTTCGAAAAAGTCGCTCACCATTGATATTCCCACGAACGGTAATACCGATTGCGCTGTGGACCGAATCGACTTGAAATCGTCGTTTTGATTAAAAAATCTCACCAATCCGAGCAATCCCAGGTTCCATATCCATCCAAACCAGTCGGGCGACTCCGCTATATAGTACGTCGCGACCAGCGAAAAAACGACGATACGTCCGTACTTGAAAAAGTTATCCCATCTGGAGGCGTGCTCCGTATGCTGCATGACGGAGTGGGCATATTGGATCAAAAAGAAGGCTACGATGAAATGCATGTAGAAATATTGTAATAGTAGTTCTATTTTACTATTATTCCCTATTGGTTGGCAAAGTACTTATTTTCTCTCAAAATCCAGTTCAGTGCCCAAATACCGCTTTTACAACGCGCTCTAATTTATTTATAATCGAATTTTAATGGTTTTATAAAACAGTTTTAATACCATTTTTAGCACGACTGAGAACCTTTGCCCGCAGGTAATTCAAACTAAACGAACATGTGCTATCCAGTTTTAAAGCGGGTTCTCCTCCTGGTTCTGGTGGGGATGGCGTCGGCAAGGGCTCAGACAACCTACAATTTGCAGCAAGCCCTGCAAACGGCAAAGTCCAATAACCCCATTCTCAAACGCGAGCAATTCAATGTCGACATCTCGCAGGCCGACATTACCACGGCGCAGCTCCGCCCCAATCTGATATTGAACAACCAGTCGTTGCAACTCGTGCAGGCCTCCAAGTTCCCTGAAAACACCGGTTGGTTTAATGGTGCCAACCGGCAGATCTGGTGGCAGCTTACCAAGCCTTTTCAGTTGCCTGTACAGAGAGAGAATAAGATTAATTTCGCACAGCAAAACGTCAGGCTCACCCAAAAGCAATATGCCGACACAGAACGCCATCTGTTTCAGTCAGTTGCGCAGAAATGGCTGGATGTCTGGGCAGCTCGCAAGCAGCTCGATTTATTGGGCACTGCGAAGGCTAATGTGGATTCACTGGCGAATATCAACCGGTTGCGCCTGAAAAACCAGGTGATCACTACCACCGATCTCGCCCGCACGGAGCTGCTCGCAAACCAGTACGACATTCAGCTCAAATCGGCATCGCAGCAATATCGCAACGAGCTTTCGAACCTGAAATTCCTGATCGGCGTTCAGGACTCGATCCAGATCGACACCACCGACCAGTTTGCCTTCGCATTTCCCGACCGGATGGACGCCATTGTGGAGCAGGCATTGCAGAACCGTACCGATATCCAGGCTATCAAATCGACGATGGATGTGGCCGATGCCAACATAAAGTTGCAAAAATCCAGTGCATTGCCCGTGCCTGAGCTGGGGCTCATTTATAACCCGCAGAACAAGGCACATTACATGGGCGTATACGGGACCATCGAAATACCCATTTTTTCGAGGAACCAGGGCGAGATCAAAAAGTCGCAGGTGCTGAAACAACAAGCCGAACAGGACCTCCGTGCCACCGAGACGCAAGCGCAGACCGAAATCCTCACCGCTTACAAAAGCTATGTCACACACAAGCAAAACTTGCAGAATTTCAATCAGTTACTAACTCAATCCCAAACAATCCTTAACAGTGTTAAATATTCTTACCTCCGTGGCGGGACGACGATTATCGACTTCCTGGAAGCCCAGCGCAGCTGGCTCGATACGCAGCAGCAGTATTACGATGTCCTCGGCCAGTACCGCCAGAGCTACATCGACCTCCTTTACGCATCCGGAATGATCAATCAAATCGCGCAATAATCATGAAGAACATACTCGTTTGCACCTGCCTGGCCATGATATTAATGGCAGGTTGCAAGAACAAAGCCGCTAACAAGCCCGTACCGGACAATTCTTCGCCGGTGGTGAATGCCTCGGGTACCAAAATATCGTTTCCGCTGGCCGAAAGCGCGAATTTTTTCCAGACTGAAAAGATTTCCAGCTCCTCGCTCATGGCGAATGTGACCGCGCCGGCGAAAGTTTCCGCCACCGTCCTGCGCTCGAACGAGGGCGCTTCGGGCAACATCGTGTTGTTCGATAATCCTGAGCTTGCGGGTAACTATACCCAGCTTTTGCAGCATTTGACGATGATTAACCAGATCCAGAATATCAATATCCGCCAGCGTAAAACCGAGCTTTCCCGCATCAAGGATTTGCAGGAACACGGCGCCGCCACCGGTAAGGACCTGCTCGAATCGCAAACCGCGCTGTCGATGGAGGAAACCAACCTGATCAACGAACGGGCAGCCATTATCGAGCACGAAACCAAGCTGAAAGCGGGCGGTTTTGAACCGAAACAGCTTCGCACCGCGCCCGCAGGCACCGCATACATCATATGCGACGTACCCGAGAGCGACATCAGCCAGGTAAAAAAAGGCGGCAAATGCACTATCCAGTTTACCGCATTCCCGAACGAGGATTTCACCGGCACCATCGACGACATCGCCGACCTCGTGGACCAGACCACCCGTATGATCAAACTGCGCGTGAACATCAATAACTCCAACGGCAAACTGAAAGCCGGGATGTTCGGAACAGTCGCTTTTGGTCTGAGTGAGGGTAAAAAGCTCAGTATCAATAAAGATGCATTGGTTACCGTGCAAGGCCGCAATTATGTTTTCCTGAAAACGGCTCCGCAGGTTTTCGAGCGCCGCGAGGTCAATATCGGCGACCAGATCGGCGACAGGATCGTCGCATTCAGCGGTCTGAAAGAAGGCGAAAATGTGGTGACAAAAGGCGTCATGCAACTCAAAGGATTATCGTTCGGCTATTAACCCCTCCCGATATGCTTCAAGCTCAGATCTTCATCAGTGCCGATCACTGGAAGGACGAAATTCCGCTGTTTGAATACATTATGCAGTTTTTGGTTAAACAAAAAGTACAGGGAGCGACCGTGTACCGTGGCCGCCTCGGCTTCGACGGCAAGCACCTGAGCCGCCCCAACGACCTGTTCAGTTTCGACGAAACGCCCATGGTCATTTCCTTCATAGATGAGGAAGAAAAAGTTAAATCCGCATTGACATTGCTTCGTAAAGAGGTGAAAAGCGGGTTTATAGTCACTAACCATGTAGACAAGTGGATTTAAAATGATCAAGAACCTGCTTTTTTTCAGCCTTCGCAACCGGTGGGTTGTAATCGCTGTGAGCGTAGTGCTGATGGGCGCCGGCTACTGGTGCTTTACACAGCTCAAAATAGAGGCTTACCCGGATATCGCCGATACCAATGTAATCGTAGTGGCCCAGTATCCCGGCCGCGCCGCCGAAGAAGTGGAACAACAGGTTACCGTTCCCATCGAAAGGGCCCTTCAAAACACGCCAAATGTGCTCGACAGACGCAGCCGGACGATCTTTGGGCTGTCGGTAGTGCAGCTTACGTTTAAAGACGGCACAGACGATTATTTCGCCCGTCAGCAAGTTACCGAACGGCTCGCTTCGGCTGAGCTGCCGGACGGCGTCGCACCGGAGCTTGCACCGCTTTCTACCGCGGTGGGTGAAATCCTGCGTTATGTGGTAGAAGCACCGCCCAGTTACAGCCCCACGCAGCTTCGTGATTTACAGGATTGGGTGATCAAACCTGCATTGCTCCAAGTACCCGGCATTGCCGATGTGACCACTTTCGGCGGCCCGTTGAAGCAATTCCACATCATTACTTCGCCTGAAAAGCTGGTGAAATACGGCCTGTCGATGCAAAATGTGATCGACGCGATCAACGCCAACAACCAGAATACCGGAGGTAATGTGATCGCTCGCGGCGGCCAGGGCTTTGCCATCCGCGGGCTCGGTGCCATTAAGAATGAGCAGGATATACAGAATATCGTTTTGAAATCGGACAATGGGGTGCCGGTATTTGTACGGGATGTCGCCACTGTCGAAATCACGCCTCCACCGCCCAGCGGCGTAATGGGCTACACCATAACGGCTGATAAAGTGGATGTTAGCAGCGGTGTGGAGGGTATTATCCTGCTCCGCCGCTACGAAAACCCGAGTGAAGTTTTGAAAGTATTAAAAGAACGGATCGCCGACCTCGAAGCCAGCGAACTGCCCGAAGGCGTGCATTTGAAACCCCTCTATGACCGCAGCTTCCTCATCGACCATTCACTGGAAACTGTGGCGCATACGCTGTTTGAGGGTATTTCAATCGTGGTAATCCTGCTGATCTTCTTCCTGGGCAGCATCCGCAGTGCATTGGTGGTCGCGCTTACCATTCCGTTCTCGCTACTGTTTGCGTTTATATTGATGCGTTTGACCGGCATTCCGGCAAACCTGCTTTCCCTGGGCGCGATCGACTTCGGTATTATCGTGGACGGTGCCTGCGTGATGGCCGAGCATTTGATCCGCAAATACCGGACGGCCAGTCCCGAAGAGAAGCAGCAGGGAATCGTCAAAATCACATTGCTGTCGGCGCAGGAAGTGGGCCGTGAGATCTTTTTCTCGGTGACGATCATTATCCTCGCGTACATGCCTATCCTGCTTATGACGCGCGTGGAAGGTAAACTCTTCTCTCCCATGGCATTGACGCTCGCATTCGCTGTAATCGGTTCTATGCTGGCCGCGTTGACGTTTATTCCCGTACTCATTTCATTTGCCTACAAAAAAGCATTGGCCGATCCTGAGAAGCCGATGAAAGATCATAAAAACTTTGTACTGGATTTCCTTACAAAGTCGTATTCCAACGCGCTGAGTGGCTTTTTGAAAAATTATAAAGCCACAGTGCTGATCGGTTTCAGCATTGTGACCATACTGGTTTTATTCGGTATCAAACTGGGAACCGAGTTTTTGCCAACACTCGATGAGGGCTCGATATTCCTCCGCGGTAACTTTCCGGCAGGCATTACCATCCAGGAAAATGCCAGTTACGCGCCAAAAATTCGGAAGATCATTGCCAAATATCCGCAAATATCGTTCGTCATCACACAAACGGGCCGCAACGACGACGGTACCGACCCATTCCCTGCTAACCGGAACGAAATCCTCGTCGGATTGAAGGACTACGACCTTTGGAGCCACACCATTACCAAAAAGGAACTGGTGGAAAAGATCAAAGCCGACCTGCAAGCGCAGCTTCCCGCCGTTGCATTCTCTTCCGGCCAGCCGATTATCGACCAGGTAATGGAGATCGTGACCGGTAGCGCGGCCGATTTGGCAGTGTCCGTGGTGGGCGACGATTTGAATATGATGCGCAAAAAGGCGGAAGCCATTGCCAAAATCGTGAAAGCTACCCCTGGTGCTGACAACGTCAATATCGAACAGGAAGGTCCTCAGGAACAGCTGGCTATTAATATCAACCGGCAGGCGGCAGCCCGCTTCGGAATCAATGTGGCCGATATTCAGAACATGATTGAAGCGGCCATCGGCGGCAAAACCATTTCGACGCTTTATGACGGCACCAAGCGATACGATATCGTGATCCGCTTTCTGCCCAAATACCGCAACTCGATCGACGCGATCAAGAGCGTGCAAGTGCCCTCGCTCACGGGCGCGCTCATACCCATGAGCCAGCTGGCAGACATCCATTTCATTGAAGGCCAGACGAATATATATCGTTATGGCAGCAAACGAATGGTCACCGTCCGCACCAACATTCGCGGTCGCGACCAGGGAGGTTTTGTAAAGGAGTTGCAGCGTAAGCTCAATGCACAAGTTCACGTACCAAAGGGTTACAGCATCATTTATGGTGGCCAGTACGAAAACCTCGAACGCGCCGGTAAGCAGCTGGCATTCACCATTCCGCTCACCATTGTGATGGTCTTCCTGTTCCTCTTTATGCTTTTCAAAAACCTTCCGCACACGATGGTGACGATGAGCTGCATCCTTTTTGCACTGGGCGGCGGCATTGTCGCCTTGCTGATCCGCGGGTACTACTTCAATGTTTCAGCCGGGGTGGGCTTTGTGAGCATATTCGGTATTTCCGTGATGGCCGGCGTGTTGCTCGTATCCGCATTGAACCGGACCGCCCAGGCGCACGAAAACGACCTTGCAGACCACGTGCTCGAAGCATCTTCCGAACAGCTCCGGGCCATGCTGTCCATTCTGGTGGTAGCGATTATCGGTCTGGTACCGGCCGCTATTTCGTCCGGCATCGGCTCCGACGTTCAACGGCCGCTTGCGACGGTAATCATTGGCGGCTTGACCAGCACATTGCTCTTCGCGCCAATCCTCATCCCACCGCTGTATCTGTGGAGCGAAAAACGCCGTAAACCGCAGAAACCGAGGGAGGTTTTGGAATTGTAATAGGGTATTGAAAGATGTATTTTTGTTTTAACTGAAACTAAAAACACATCACTATGGCAAACAAAAACCCTGTTCTCGAAGCAAAGCGCTATGTAGACAATGCACGTACTATTTTGAGAGAAAAGGCCCTTAAGGAAGATGATCTGTATATCGACCGCAAGTATGTCAAACTGGCCGGGCACGCGGCTTATACAGGTGTACTCGTGGCACTTGACGGCTTTTTTGGTATCAAAACAAAGAAACGGAAGGACGTTAGCTGGTATAAGGAGCAGTTAGCTTCGGTTGACAAAAAAGTACTTAACGACTTTGTGAGTGCGTATGAATTGCTGCATCTATATATGGGTTATGATGGCGCCCGAGAAGCAGGCATTGCGCAACTCGGCCTCAAACGCGCCGATGAAATCATCCAGTGGGTAGAGCAACGAACTGCCCCGCCTGCTAATTAATCAGTTACCGACAGATAAGTAACATTTTAAAACACATCACTATGACAGACAAAAACCCTGTTCTTGAAGCTAAACGCTATGTTGAAAACGCGCGGACTATTTTAAGGGATAAGGCCAGCAAAGAAAATGATCTGTACACTGATCGGAAATATGTGAAACTAGCTGGGCATGCTGCTTACACCGGTATACTCGTGGCGCTCGACGGCTTTTTGGGAATCAAAAACAAAAAACGGAAGGACGTTAACTGGTATAAAGAGCAGCTAGCCTCAATTGACAAAAAAGTGCTGAGCAACTTCGTGAATGCTTACGAACTCCTTCATTTATATATGGGCTATGACGGCACACAAGATGTTGTTGTTGCCCGACGAGGACTCGAACGCGCCAATGAAATCATCCAGTGGGTAGAGCAACGAAGTACCACTTGCTAATTAATCGACTGCCGATAAAAAAGTGAAGCCGGATCCAGCGATGGGTCCGGCTTCGTTATTCTACATGCTCAGTATTTACGCCTTATAATAATTATCCCGTGGATAAAACGGCTGTTTTTAGTTAAATTTCCTAAGTCGTATGTCCTAAGCGGAACACGGCATACTCAACTATACACTTTAAACTATCCTGCAATGAAGCAAACACTCCACCTCCTCTCCGCATTGTTCCTTGCAGGCTCTGCTGCTGCGCAGGCGCCGAATTCCATTCCGGGCGAGTACCATTTACGGGGCGTAATGGAAACCGCCTCCGCGCTCCTTCTTAAACCCGACAGCACCTTCGAGCTCTACTTCTCCTATGGTGCAATGGACCGCCGGGGAAACGGGAAATGGCAGTTTCAGGACGGAAGAATCATTCTCAACAGTCGTCCAAGGCCGGAACGCGATTTCGCGCTGGTGACGAGTAAAACCGCCTCCGACGAGTTCACCACGATCAAAATTGTCGATAGCAACGCGCAGATCCTGCCTTTTTTCGAAACACTTATCAAGACCGCAGGAGGCGAAAAGTACGGTAAAATGAACCAGGAAGGCATGTTTCAGATACCGAAGACCAAAACGACCGGCATCGACCTCTTTTTCTCATTGGCGCCTGAACGTTACACTTCATTTCCGGTGGAGTCGGACGACAACTATTTCGAGTTCCGTATTGAACCCTGGATCATCGAGATTTTCGTGGAAAATATCATCCTTAAACCAGAAAAAAACGGTTTAATAGGCGAACATCCGCTCCTGAAAGGCGATGCATTCTCGTACGAGAAAATGAAATGATCAGACGTACTGCCTATCTCCTACGAGGTTAATATCCTTTACTTCGAGGATATTTTTGTCGTAGCCGTACTTCGTCACATTGATCGTCGCTCTTGCGACCTGTGTAAGCGTAGAAACCCAGTTTGGAAAAATCGCTTTCACGATGGGGTACATCCAACCGATATATTTGTACAAGCTTAGCAGGTTTTTCTGTCCTTCTGTTGCCTTCATAAACCCCGGACGAAAAGCAAACACCTGATCAAAAGGAAGTTTGCGTAAATCATTCTCGGTTTTGCCCTTCACCCTTGCCCACATGGTGCTGCCCTGTTCGGTGCTGTCGGTACCGGCTCCCGAAACATAGCAGAAGGTCATATCCGGGTTCAGACGACTGAGTACCCCCGCAAAGTGCATCGTAAGGTCGTAGGTTACGCGCTTATAGTCAGGCTCTTTCATTCCAACCGATGATACGCCCAGGCAAAAATAGCAGGCATTGTAGCCCTTCAACTGATCCTCGATGAGGGAAATGTCGTAGAAATCCTTGTGTACGATCTCTTTGAGCTTCGGATGGCTCATTTCAAGCGGCCGCCGGTTGATAGTGAGTACAGATTCGACGTCTGGATTTTCCAGACATTCCAGCAGTACCCCCTCACCCACCATACCTGTCGCCCCGGTGACGACTGCCCTTATTTTTCCTTCAACGGCCATAGTTTGTTTTGGTTTGAAATGCTGTCAATGCCGCAAGATAAGGATATTTTCAAGTCAGTTAAACGTCGAAATTTGTCGAAACAGACACTGATTTCCATTTTTCCAGCTCACCTGAGAACGCAGCTATCTTGCTTTGCGCCAGACCGAATGCATCCTCGCCCAGGATAAGGTGTAACGGAGGATTGACCTCGCCTGCGATGCGAATCATAGCCTCAGCAGCTTTGACAGGATCGCCGGGCTGCTGCCCGTTGATCTGCTGCTGGTGCAATGCCTCCGAATCACGCACGTTCTGATATGCGGCGATCCTGTTTTTAGGGGTCACAAATGAACCTGCGGTAAGAAAGTCGGTACGGAAATAACCCGGCTCGACAATCGTCACTTTCACGCCGAAATCCGCCACTTCCGCCGCCAGTGATTCCGATAGGCCATTAACCGCAAATTTCGTAGCGCAATAAATCCCGAAGCCCGGAAATGCTCCTGTAATACCGGCGATCGACGAAATGTTAAGAATATGCCCTGCCCCCTGCGCACGCAAATGCGGCATCACCGCACGGATCACATTCAATGTCCCAAAGACGTTCACATCAAAATTGCCCCGCGATTCAGCATCCGACAGCTCTTCCAGACTGCCGGCCAGGCCGTACCCTGCATTGTTGACGACCACGTCTATACGGCCGAATGCCGCCAGTGTATCGGCAATCGCCTTGCCGACGCTCTGCTCGTCTGTTAATGAAACGCTGAGCGGCAAAAACTGCGCTTCTGTACTTCCCACTGCGGTTTTCAGCTCATCGATGGAGCGCGACGTAGCAGCTACTGCGAAGCCATTAGCCAATAATTTTTGCACGAGTGCCAATCCCAGCCCTTTGGAGGCGCCGGTAACAAACCATACTTTTCTGTTTTCCATTGTTTTTTGTTGATTGTTTTAATATGACAAAAGTACAATGGCCGCGGCACCGGGGCATTGCGCGGTTCAAACAGATACTTGCAAAATTCAAACAACCCGGAATGCAGATGGGGTAAAACTGGTCTGCTTCTTGAAAAAATTGTTGAAATGTGACGGTTCTTCGAAGCCTAGACAGTAGCTGATCTCCGAAATGTTCCAGTTGGTATGCCGCAAAAGTGCTTTTGCTTCGGAGGTAAGGCGTTCGGCGATGTGCGTCGTTGTCGTTTTGCCGGTTGTTTCGCGGATGGCGCGGTTCAAGTGATTGACGTGCACAGAGAGTTGCTCCGCGAAATCGTGCGCAGAACGCAACGTAAACCGCTGCGACGGCGCTTCGATCGGGAACTGGCGTTCGAGCAATTCCGTGAATACGGCGGTAATCCGCGAGTTTGCATTGGGGTGCTGGTATAATGCTTCGCTGGGCTGCATTTTCAGAGCGTAATGTGCCAGTTCGGTCACGTAATTCCTCAGCAGGTCGTACTTAAACGGATAGTCCGACGCGATTTCATCGAGCATTTTCTCGAAAATCTGACTGACATGGGCATCCTGAAGGTCGTTGAGAATGTAGGACGGCTTTCCACCCACGGCAAACATGGGTAAATCCGCAACGTTACCGCGCAGTTTTTCAGAGAAAAAACCCTCCTTGAAAATACAGAAATACCCCGTCACCGTGTCACAAGCCGCTTCCCAGGTATAAGGTACCGTCGGATTGAAAAACATCAGTGCGGTTCCGTCGAGTTCGAGACTTTTGTCGGCGTAATGATAAAGGTTTTTACCCCGTATCAGAGCAATCTTGTAGAAATCCCTGCGGCTGTACCGCGCAGGCGTAGGGTTAGCAAGTAAATTTTCGCCCATCGGGAACACATTGAAATGCCCGATATCCTGCTGCAAATTCTCCGGCAGCCAGTTGAATTTGTATTGATAGAATTCTTCGAGTGATTCCGGTTTTTCCATGCGGCAAAGTTACGAAAATCAAATAGCAATAAATAGGTCTAACCGATGGTCATGAATATTCGACCCTTTGCTCATTTCGCCCACAGAATTACGCCGGATCGTCCAGGTCTATGATATATTTGGAAGGTTTAGTTGCGCTTATCGACAGGCGGCTAGCCGTTTTAACTAAAAGACACACCCTATGAACACACTAAGTCCTACCCTTATGGAACAAATTCGAAGTGGAATAATGGCTTGTCCACTTTGCTTGTCTGCTTTGAAAATCGAGGACGAAAACATTTACTGTACTGGCTCGTCATGCCTTCATTCAACTGAGAAGATACCATTAATTCAAAAAAAGATCCCTATTCTCGTCAATTTCGACCAGACCATTCTGAGCAAAGAGTCGCTACTTGCCACCGGGGGGGAGAGCTTGATCCCACGCAGCGGCAACAAATATGACGCTATCAAGAGAATTTTCTGGGGCGGCGACGGCAAAACGAAGCGGAACCTCGCGCAGTTCCTGGAAAGTGTCCCTAAATATCCGGACAAAAAATCGACCGCGCTGATTATCGGCGGCGGGGCCGTCGGGAACGGGGCCGCGGGAATGTACGATGCGAAAGACATTAATGTGCTCTCATTCGATATCTATGCATCTCCTAATACCGATTTCATTGCCGATGGCCACTCCCTGCCCATAGCTGATAACAGTATCGACGGTATCTGGATCCAGGCGGTTCTCGAACATGTGATGTACCCCCAACGTGTAGTAGCGGAAATCCACCGCGTGCTTAAACCCGGCGGTATCGTTTACGCCGAAACGCCGTTCCAGCAGCATGTGCACGAAGGCCCTTACGACTTCACCCGCTTCACCGAAAGCGGTCACCGTCTGCTGTTCAAGGATTTCAAATTACTGGATTCGGGCTTTCTGACCGGCATCGGCACCGTGCTGCTCTGGAATGTGCGGTATGCTGCCTGGGGACTTACACGCAGCAAAAAAGCAGCTATTGTTATTGCGATGGCATTTGGCTGGATCCGATTTTTCGACCATCTCGTGCCCGATTCATTTAATGTAGATACCGCGAGCGGAGTTTATTTCCTTGGCAGAAAGGACCCGAACCACAAGTTCAGCGACAAGGATATTGTAGCACATTACAAAGGGTTTCAGAGGAAGTGATTTTTTGACCGCCGACCATAGCAAATCGTCTATGCTCGGCGGTTGACCGTTCCGATTGATGTAAGGAGTTACTTCTTCGCCTCTGCAAGCTCTTCTTCATTCAGCTTCCTCAGTTCCTCAATCAACTCCTTCGCCTCGTTAATCACTTCCCAAAGTTCCTTTTTTATTTCATCCCAAAAGGGTTCCATTGAAGCTCTGTCTTCATCCGAAACCGAATCATACCATTTGTAAAATTCGGTTTTGATGGCGGGTATGCTGGCGCGATCGGCCGCTATCAGCTGCAACCGATACTCATTAAGGCGACGCCTGAATTCTGCTTTCATGAGTGCTTATTAAGAAGTTCTAACATCATTTTTAACATATTTCTCAGCTTGATCGCTTCATTGGTGTACGCCTCAAATTCAGCGTCGCTTAATTGATCGTTGGAACCAAGCAAAACATTTTCGATATGTTTCAAACGCGCATTAGCTTGTTCAGCCAGCTTTTCCCGCCTGGTTTTTCTCGCCATTGTATAGTGTGTAAAACTTAAAATTAGGCTTTCCGGGAAGAAAACTCAACTGAGAAAGAGTAATTTCCACCACCAATGATCCTGCGGCGAACAAACCTCATTTCCAGGCTCTATTCCGGTCCGTCAGATAAGCCAGCCCCAGCACAATCACCTGCAAAACCACAAATGACCCGAGCAATGCAGGAATAGAATCCTCCGGCGGCGGGCCGAACATATTGAAGATTTCGGCTATAACGAAAAAGGCGATCAGTGAGAACAGGCCCCATTTGCCCTTACCGTTGATAGCGCGGGTGTTTTTGATGTAAATCCAGACGCCCGCAATAAAGATGATGGACTCCGTTAAAACGGTCAGCGATAATGAGTTCCACATGCCCAGTCCGAATTTTTCAGTACCAAAAGGCGTCAGCGGAAGGTCCGGAACGTGTACCACGAGGTCGAGGAACCAGTGACTGAGCACAGCAAGACCAACGACGACGGCACTCCGCAGATCTTTTTGGAATAACCAATAAATGCCCCCGCAAATAAGCCCCCACACGATGCCCATTACGAGGCTGTGCGTATAGGGATAATGCACGAACTCAAATGGAGTCACTTCCGTGAACCCAGGACGGATCTTAACCTTCTCGACATCCAGCATAAGCAGGAACGGCCAGAGAATATCGACAAACTCGACGGCGACAAAGAGCGCCAGAAGCGAAACTTTGGGAGCGACTTTCTTTGCTCCAAATGCTAAACCATAATGACCTAGAAACATATACAAGTAGTTGATTAATGACCCTGCAAAGGTATAGGGGCCATTTTCGAACACACTTGACCTAGATCAAGAAATCAGTTGAGCTGCTTCCGGCGGATACGGCTGATGGTCTCAGGAGTCATGCCGAGCATCGAGGCAATGTATTGCAGAGGTACCTGCGTGAAAATATCGCGGTGGCTTTCGAAAAGCAGGTTGTAGCGCTGCTCTGCGGTCATGGACAGAAAAGAAAACACGCGGTCTTCGAGGGTAGTGAAGCAATGGGCGATAAAGAGCTTCTCGGTAACCGGCCATTTGGAGATGTAGTCACCGAGGCGGTCGTAATCCTCTTTTTCAATGGTGTAGACGGCGGTGTCAGCAAGCGCCTGAATGTTCCAGCGGGCGGGAGTGGCGAACACGAGGCTTGCCAGATCGGTCACGAAATAGCCCTGCATGCAAATCCATTGGGTCACCTCCCTGTCCTCCAAATCCACGTAAACACGCAGTAAACCCGATTTGATAAAGCTTAGTCTATTGCAATGTTTCCCGGTTTTCAAGTAGTAGTCGCCTTTTTTCAGTATTTCGGGTTTGAAAAATGACGAGACTTTAACCAGCTCGGTCTGGTCGAAATCGAAATAGGTTTGCAGGTATTGTTCAAGATCCGTCATAATGCGCTTAAATCGACCGTAAATGTAGCAAAGAACAGCCTCCGAGCACGGTCGTTATCGTACAAAAGTGTCCGAATGCGAACGGGCGATTTCTTTGACACAAACCCAAGCAGCTGTAAAACAATAAATTATATTTTTGGCATATATTTTATACAATGTACTATGCAATACAATGTACCGTCTATTAGCCATGAAATTTGAACTTTAAGAAACGCCTTCATTTCTATGTTAAAAAATTATTTCAAAATCGCCTGGCGAAACCTTGTCCGCAACCGGGTTTTCTCCGCCATCAATATCGCCGGGCTGGCTATCGGCCTTGCTTCCTGCATGCTGATCAGCCTGTATGTGATCGATGAGCTGAGTTTTGACCGCTTCCATGAAAAATCCAACCGCATTGTTCGCACTACATTTAAAGGCACGATGCAGGGTGGGATTATTAACGAGTCGCACGTAATGCCTCCCACTGCGGCCGCATTGAAGGCCGATTACCCCGAAGTGCTCGAATCCACAAGGCTCCGGCAAGGGGGAAAGCCGTTGGTGCTGCTTAACAATAAGCTTTACAGCGATGAAAAGCTGGCCTTTGTCGATTCCAATTTCTTTTCAGTGTTCACATTGCCCTTCATTGCAGGAAATCCCCAAAACGCATTGCTCGAACCTAATACTCTTGTTTTGTCCGAAACTGCCGCCCGAAAATACTTCGGAAAAACGGATGCGGTAGGCAAAATCATCACTTTCAAAGATTGGAATAAAACCCTCCGCGTAACGGGCGTAATGAAGGATATTCCCTCTAATTCGCATTTCCGGTTCGATTTGCTGGGTTCAATGGCTTCTGTAGACGAGGCAAAAGCAAATTCCTGGATGACTTCCGAATTCTTTACCTACCTCGTTTTGCCGGAAGGTTACGACTACAAAAACCTGGAAGCGAAACTGCCTGCTACGGTCGATAAGTACATGAGCCCGCAGCTCAAACAATCGATGGGCGTGACAACAGCCGAATTCCGTAAGCAGGGTAACAACCTGGAACTTCGCCTGCAACCACTGACAGACATCCATTTACATTCCGATTTTCAATATGACCTTGATGCAAATGGCGACATTACGTACGTCTACATTTTCGGAGCGGTGGCCGTGATGATGCTTCTCATTGCCTGCATCAATTTCATGAACCTTTCCACTGCCGGCTCATCCAAGCGCGCACGTGAAGTTGGCGTACGAAAAGTGATGGGCTCCGAAAAAAGCGAGCTGGTGGGTCAGTTTCTCACCGAATCTATTTTGCTGACATCGCTCGCATTGGTACTGGCCATTCTGCTAAGTATTATCGCGCTACCTGTTTTCAACGATTTATCGGGTAAAAATCTTTCGCTGAAATGGGATGCCATTCCGGGTTTGATTCCTGCATTGATCGGTATCGGCCTCTTCGTCGGCATATTTGCAGGCAGTTACCCGGCGTTTTTCCTGTCGTCGTTCAAACCTATCACCGTGCTGAAAGGCGGCTCATCCGTGATCAAGTTGTCATCTTCGGGCAAAAGCTTCAATCTCCGGAGCGGATTGGTTGTATTTCAATTCTTTATGTCGATTATCCTTATTGTCGGTACGACAGTGGTTTTCCAGCAATTGCAGTTTATCCGTAACAAAAAGCTGGGTTATAACAAAGATCAGGTGATCGTAATCCCCACCTGGTCGCTGGGCAAGAACACGGAAGCATTCCGCGAGGGACTCGTGCACGATTCACGCATTGAGAACGTCAGTCTGTCAGGCTATGTACCGGCCGGGCCTTCCGACAATAACAATTTCACTGTGAACCCTGATGGCAATACCGACCGGATGGTGAAAACGCTCCGTTACGAGGTTGATTACAATTACCTCGCCACATTGGGCATGGAAATGGCCCGCGGCCGCAATTTTTCGAAGGAATATGGTACGGACTCAACCGGCATTATCATCAACGAAACGGCCGCCAGGACCTTCGGCTGGACGCCGGAAAATGCGTTGGACCGGATCATTACCCGCAGCGACAACCAGGGAAATAAAGCAACCTACCATGTCATCGGTGTCGTTAAAGACTTTCATTTCCGGTCTATGCACGAGCGGATCGGCCCGCTTGTGATGACATTGAACAACGGCTGGGGCTGGATGATGGTTAAAACCCGCAGCGCTGAGGTCTCCGGTCTACTCGCTTCGATGAAAAAGAGCTGGGATGGTTTCCATTCCGATATGCCATTCAGCTACACATTCCTCGATGAGCGTTTCAACGAAACTTATAAGGCTGAGCAAAAAACCGGCCAGATACTGGGCACATTTGCAGGACTCACCATTTTTGTAGCCTGCCTTGGCCTGTTCGGACTGGCCACTTTCACGGCCGATCAACGCACAAAGGAAATAGGCGTACGAAAAGTACTCGGCGCGTCGGTAGCGGGCATTATCGCATTACTTTCTAAGGATTTCCTCAAACTGGTGATTATCGCATTGCTCATCGCTACGCCTGCGGCGTGGTGGCTTATGGACCGTTGGTTGCAGGAATTTGCCTATAAAATTGACGTTACCTGGTGGATGTTCGCATTGGCCGGGGCCCTGTCGGTGCTCGTTGCATTGTGCACGATTTCCTACCAGTCGATTAAAGCGGCATTGATGAATCCTGTTGAATCCCTCCGTTCGGAGTAGCCGATGGATCGAAATAAACTATTTGAATAATAAATAGTTATTACATTAGAACCCGGGTCCTGTGCAGGTTTGCACCTGGCCCGGGTTTAATCCAACCATTGATCGCGAATGGAAGCTACGATCCTCTGCAAAATTACCCGGCATATTCACGTTTTCCAGTCCGGCAATATCGTTGAGGTACGGCGCCGCATTCTGGAAAAATCTGAAAACCAACCGGAATCGGGGTACTTCGTTCCGGACATCGGCGATGGTATGCCGGGAATAATCCCCCTCGACGCCGCAGAGCCACTGATCGGCCAAGCGCCAACCGAAGACGCATATTACGGCAAATGCGTGTTGACGAACGTCTCGAATTTGTGGGCGGACAATGCAGAAAAAACAGGTGAGGGCCGGGCAGGCAGCATCAAGCCGGTAAATGTGCGGGTCGTGCATTATCCCGACTGCCAGCAACTCGTATTTCACATGCCCCAATACGCCTGGGATGCGGGAACTTTCCGTCTTACGAATGCCTGTTCGCAGGAAGTGATCGAAGAAAAGCCCGTGTGGGAACGCCTCAATGGCGGAACCATGATTTTAACCAACACGCTACCCTATCCCCCGGGCTTCTACACCATTGAGGCCGGTTGGCCCGACGGCTGGACACACCGCATTCAGTTCATCAAGTTCACGGAAGGCTTTCCCAAAGCACCTTACGGAAAAGCGCCGGCCAACATCTTCCACGCCATTCGCAATGAGGAGGTGCACTTGCTTCCGCTGCCGGAAGAGCATCCTGCCGCGGAAAATACATCGTATGGCACCAGAATCCCCGAATATCTCGCCGACCGCGAGGACGGCTATGCTTCGCCGGCGTGCAGCCTGCACATGATGTACGACCGCGACGACCAGCGCTCGCGCGACTACAATGGCTTTGAAACGGATCGCGGTATTGATGTGGATAAATTTAAAAACGAAATCATGAGCCGCTTTTTTCCCAGGCTGGAATACACGCAGGACGGCCGTGGTGGGAGCATTTACTATATCGAGGGCGCAACTAAAATCCAGTTCGGCTGGGAATTCGGCGGAGGCAATGCCGTCGTCATTTTATTTATTCCTGAAACAAAATACTGGGAGGCGCAAACCGGGACTCCACTTTTGCGCCGCGACGACATTCTACGATTCCTCAGCGAACAAGTAATCCGCGACCAGGCGCCCGGCTGTACATACAAGATCTACGACAACTCGATCAGTATCCTGCGTTAAGTCTGTGGAATGGTTATTGATGCAAATGCGCCATCATCAAACCAACAACCACAATGGTAGAAAATTCAGAAACGATCGAAATCCTGAACGATCTGGTCCTTATCAACAACGACCGGATCGCCGGGTATGAAAAAGCGGAGGCCGAAGCGGGCGAACTCGAAAACGACCTCAGAGCCATGTTTCATAAACTTGCCGAGGAAAGCCGGGCCAATGCGCTCGACCTGAAATCAAACGTAACACGCGTTGGAGGGGAGCCGGCAACGGGAACAATGCTTTCGGGCAAATTGTACCGCGTGTGGATGGATATCCGGGCCACATTCACCGCGGATAACCGCCGGGCCGTCCTCGAAAACGCAGAAATGGGCGAAGACGCAGCGAAAAAGGCTTACGAAGAAGCATTAAAATCCGACGACCTTCCCGCCGATGTCCGCCAGCTGATCCTCAGCCAGTACACCGCCATCCAGGCCGCCCACGAAGCCATTAAAGCCGAACGCGACCGCCAACGCGACGTTTCGAAATATCCGCTCACGACGTAGGTCGGACTCTGGCTAAAGCCGGACTAGTGCACGCCTGACCCGAGGCTGAAGCCTCGGGTTAAGGCTAACGCTCCTCCCAACCAAGGTCTTTAGACTTGGATTCCACAAAGACCCCGACAAGTCAGTAGCCATACAGTCGGCACGCCTCCATGATCACTCAACCCACAATCCAAGTCTTTAGACTTGGGACCTCACAACCATACCACCGCACAACGCTCCGCACGGGCTTTGGCCCGAGCCTCCAGCACTCCACTTCCCCGCCTCCTAGCTACTGAAAAAATATTCTTAACTTTTTTCCTAAATTCCAGTAACCTTTCCCATTCTCCCGAGTTACCACATCAAAATCACGAAAACAGAGCGCAGAGCCTTGAATACCTTAACCGACAACTCGCTGATGCTCCGGGTCAAAACCGGGGACCTGGATAAGATGGGCTTGCTCTTCGAACGGTATAACCGGCCGTTGTTCGGATTTTTTTACCACATGACGCACAAGGCCGATCTCAGCGAGGACCTCGTCCAGAATGTGTTTTACCGGATGCTCAAATACCGGCACACGTTTACCGGCGAGGGTGAGTTCCGCACGTGGATGTACCACCTGGCGAGGAATGTGCTTAACGACTCGGTGAAGCAAAACAGGTCGTTCAATTTTTACGACGTGAACGAGGTAGCCGACCGGCTCGAAGGCGGGATGCGCGCCGATGAAAGCCTGGAACGACAACAGGAAAATGCCGTTCTGCACGAAGCATTGGGCGCATTAAGCCCGGAATACCGCGAGGTGCTAATATTAAGCAGGTTCCAGGAAATGAAATACGACGAGATCGCCAAGGTGTTAAACATCAACGAAGGAACAGTGAAAGTGCGGGTCCACAGGGCATTGGGAGAATTGAAGAAAAGGTTTTTTACAAATGAAAGACGATAAGGAAATGAACTGCGAATATACGAGAGGCAAACTGACCGAATGGCTCAATAACAACCTCGAAAAAAGCGAGCAAATGGAGGTTAACCGGCATCTGGCCGAATGCGTGAGGTGCCAGGAAGAGTTCGCCGCCGATAAGCAGATCTGGGACAGTATGGCAAAAATCAGGATTCCCGAACCGAAGGAGGCCATGCGTACCAATTTTTACGCGATGCTCGACGAGTTCAAAGAGGCGGAAAAAGCGGCGGCCCGGTTCTCGTTCCAGAGCATGATGGAAAGTATCCGCGGGTTCGTAATGCCCCAATGGACGGTGCAAGTCGGATTCAGCCTGCTGCTGGTGGGATTAGGCTGGGTAATCGGCAACCGGACGAGCCGCAGCAAGGTCGACGCCGTCGCCTATCAGCAACGGATTGAGACGCTGGCAAGCCAGGTGCAGGACATGAAAAGCACAATGATGCTGTCGCTGCTCGAAAACCCTTCGGCCACTGAGCGGCTTCGGGCGGTGGGGTACACCAGTGAGATTACGCACGCGGACGATCGCATCTTAGAGGCACTATTTGCCACCTTGAACAACGATCCTAACGTCAATGTGCGGCTCGTCACGCTCGAAGCGCTCACGCAATATGCAGGCGATGCGTCCGTGCGGGAAGGATTGGTTAAATCCCTCGCATTGCAGGATTCGCCGATGGTACAGGTGGCCCTGGCCGATGTGATGGTCAAATTGCAGGAGAAACGTTCGGTGAAGGCATTGAAAACATTGCTGCAAAAAGAAGACCTGAACGACCTTGTGAAAGTGAAGATCCAACAGACAATCAAAGACCTTTCATAAACCTTAAATCAACTATTAGCCATGAAGTATTTTGCAATCCCCCTGCTGGCGGGAGCAGTGCTCTGCTGTACCCAGGCCCCGGCGCAAAAGCTGGAACACAAAGAGCATGTCAGCAAGGAATTTACCATAAGCACTGGCCAGGCAGCCAAAAATGTGCTGGCTATTTACAACATCAACGGGTTCATCAAAGTGGAAGGATACAATGGTGATAAAGTAGTCCTCGAAATCGACAAAAAGATCCGCGCCAAAACGCAGGATTATTTAGACCAGGGCAAAGCCGAGTTTAAACTCGAAATCGAGCAGGAGGCCGACAGCATTATTGCCTACATTGCCAATCCTTTTGATTCGCGGCCAAACCATAGCCGCCGCAACTGGGACGGGCCAAAAATCCATTACGATTTTGAACTGGATTTTACTGTAAAAGTTCCCTACTCGCTCAATTTGCACGTTTCGACGGTGAATGGCGGCGATATTAATGTGAACGACGTCACCGGCTCGCTCGGTATCCGCAATGTCAACGGAGCCATCAAAGTCGTGAACGCAAAAGGCGCTGCAACCATGCACACGATCAATGGTAATGTCGAAGTCAATTACGCTGCCCTCCCTTCCGGCGAGTCCGACTTCAAAACACTCAATGGCGACGTCAAGATCAGCTACCCCGCCGCGCTGGCTGTCGACTGCCAGTTCAAAACCTTTAACGGCGACTTCTACACCGATTTCCCCAACGTCGAAAGGCTGCCGGTGAGGGTGGTGAAAAACGCGGAGAACCGCGAAAACAAAACAGTCTACAAACTCAGTACGGAAACGTTTATCCGCATCGGCAGCGGAGGCCCCACCTACAAATTCGAAACATTCAATGGCAATATCTATCTCAAAAAACAATCATAGCAAAATGAAGACCCCGCGCATTTTAGCCCTCGCAGCGTTCACAGCATTTACCGTACTTTCGGCACCATTGCTGGCCCAGGGCGATTTGAAAGAACAACTGACGATCCCCCTGAGCGATCCGGCCAAGCCCGGCTCGCTGAAAGTGCACCTCATCACGGGCTCAATCCGCGTGACAGGATACAGCGGCAACCAGGTGGTGATCGATGCGACTACGAAGGAGAAGGCCGAAAAACCGAAGGAAGTCGACGGTATGAAGCGCATTTCCAAAAACGGCGGCCTCGATATTTCTGCTACCGAGGAAAACAATGTCGTGAACATAAGCTCGAAGCTTTTCAACACCAAAATGGAATTGGTGATCAAGGTCCCGGCGAAGTTCGCGCTGAATGTAGGCACAATCAATGACGGCGACATTCTGATCGAAAACGTGGACGGCGAAATGGAAATCACCAACGTGAATGGAGACATCCGCCTTACCAATGTATCGGGCTCGGCTGTGGCCAATACGGTAAACGGCCTGCTGAAAGCAAACTTCAAAACCGTCTCCGCTAAATCGCCGATGGCCTTCTCCACACTGAATGGCAATGTCGACATTACTCTGCCTCCTACGGCTAAGTTCGACATCAAGGCTAAATCCGATCGGGGCGAAATTTACAGCGACTTCGATGTGGACGTCGACAAAGCCGTGCAGCAAGCGACCAGGACTTCCAAGGATGGTATGTACAAGGTCAGCATCGAAGACTGGGTAAAAGGCAAAGTCAACGGTGGCGGCAGCGAGATCATGATGAAGAACATGAACGGAAATATCTACGTCAGGAAAGCGAAATAGCATTTCATGGCCCTTGTATCACGCCTCTGATAGATCGTCTGTCAGAGGCGTTTTTTTGAGGGGTATTTTTAAAAGCTTTTCATACACTCCGGCTATTCGAAGGTACCGCCCAGCTCGGTGAGCACTCGCTGCAACTCATCCAGCTTTTTGGATTTTACCGGGGTCATAATCTGCTCCGTCGTAGCCTCCGCAGTGGTGATGGCTTCGAGGTAAATCTTCTTTCCGGCGTTGGCAAGCTTCACGTACGACACGCGCGCATCACGGCTGTTCGCCTCCCTTTTTACGTATCCCAGCTTCTCCAACGGCGACAGCACTCGCGTGATACCAGAGGCCGTCAATCCCACCTTTTCGGCCACATCCGTACGCCGCAATTTCTCGTCCTGCGCATTCGCCAGATGGTGTAAAATCATGAATTCATTCAGGCTGATACCGTGGTTTTGAAGCCTCGCATCGAAGCGTTTCGCCGTGATTGTCTGCACGATGGCAAGGTTTAAAAACAGTTTCAGTTCCAGTGAAATGGTTGACATAAAGTTGAAATATATTTGATTTATAGTTGACAGATATTTGATTAATCAAGTATTATGCAATAATAAACACGACGTAGTATTCTGGCAAACAATTGGTTGATTATTTAAATATTTACAAAGAGGGAATTTACATCTACCTAGATGCCAAACAGGTGCGGGCAACATCATTGCTAACCGAGCCATTGTTGTCGCGTACATACCGCACACCACAGAATGCGGGGAGAACTTGATGTGCTACCAAACACACCACCCAATCATCACACACGACCACACATGAGCCTACCTGATCACACATGACAATCCATGACAACACTTGACCACACCCGACAATAAAAAAGCCCGCGACACAAGGTGCCACGGGCCAAAGCTCCTGATAAAGACTGGTTTAATTAGCTCTTGCCAGCTGCACTTCCAGGCGAATGTCTACATTGCGGTCGTTGCCGTTGTAACGCGAGTTATACCCGCCGGTACCAATGCCTACTCCCATACCACCGCCCATTCCGATACCGCCGCCCAGACCAATACCGATACGCGGACTAAAACCCGAGTTCGACGACGATTGCCCGTCGACCTTAATGCTCATTCCCATCATGCCGGTCTCGCGCGCATTCACATTCATGAGTGCGAAAGGAATCGCGATTTGCTCGGTCAGTTCGCCGTCGCGGTCCATCGCGATGTGCGATTTAATGCTGCCATCCGGACGCACGAGATCGATCAAATGCTGCCCGTCACGGTCTTTCCAAACGGCTTCCTTATTGTACGAATCCAAGAGTAGTCCGAGTCCTAGGCTATTGGGCAAATCAGTTTCGACCCGGCGCAATGCCTTGCGGTCCTCTTTCATTACTACCGGGAAAGTGAGCGCGTAGGCTTCTTTCTTCTGCCCTTCGGGACTGAAAGCGATTTTCAGGCCGCTGCTCAATATGTTCTGGATCGTATTGGGGTCCTTTGTTTTGAGCGTGATATACACGTACTGGTCGTCGTTGATGATTCCGTATCTGAGGCGCGACCGCTGATCCTGCTGGTCGGGTTTGATTTCATCCACATAAGAGAACGGCGCGTTCCATTTGGATGCATAAGGCATCGTTTTGGAAGAACTGCAACCGCCCAGGGCTATTAACAGCAGCAATGACCAACTGTTTCTGATCGTTTTCATTGGTTGTTTTATCAATTAGAATTAACTCTTTCTACAACGAAATCCGGCAATTAATCATTACGAAAAGTTGCCCCAAATCGTTGCACTCTAAATCCCAGACACGTTTGCGGGCACGATGGTTGAAAGCAGCGAACCTATTTTCTGATGCAATTTCTCCGGCTCGAATGGCTTCGAAAGCGTGTCGTTCATCCCCGCCTCCAACGCCTGCGACACTTCCTCGGGCAATACTGTGGCTGAAAGTGAAAGGATGGGTGTGGCAATTCGCAGTTCTTCCCGCGCCACGCGGGCAGCCTGAAAACCGTCCATTTCAGGCATCCGCGTATCCATAATGATCAGGTCGAAAGACTCTTCCCGCAATTGATCCACGGCCTCTTTTCCATTACCTACGATCACGGCATCAAGCTGCCAGGCTTTGAGGTATTTTTTCAAAAGCAATGCATTAATGGGATTGTCTTCGGCCACGAGCACCTTCTTACCTTCAAACGAGGGCAGGTCCTGGAACGAAACAACCGGTTTGGCATTCCCTACCTTTTCGTTCGCGTCCCGGAGAATTAATGTAAAGAAAAACTGACTTCCCTCGTGAAAACGGCTGTTCACTTCGAGCTCGGTACCCATCAGTCGCACAAGTTTCTGCGAAATGGTGAGTCCAAGCCCCGTGCCGCCGTATTGATGCGAAGTATTCTCGGAGGCCTGCCCGTATTCGGAAAAGATATTGGCCAAATGCTCATCCGACATTCCAATGCCGGTATCTTCCACCGCGAACCGTACCCTGTGCCCCGCCGGCGTCTCGGCCAGATGTTCCATCTTCAAAGTAACATTGCCTGTTTCCGTGAATTTCAATGCATTACCGACCAGGTTAAGCAAGATCTGGTTCAAACGCATGCCATCCACGATAACGCATCCAGGAATCCGGTTGCTGATTTCCAGGCGCAGTTCCAGCTTCTTTTCATCGGCTTTAAACTGCATCAAATCGACAATCTGCTTACCGAGTATCCGCAGGTCGGTAGACGTCGGAATGATCGAGAATTTGCCCTCGTCAATTTTGGATATGTCGAGAATGTCGTTCAGGATATTCAGCAACGATCCGGACGACTGCCTGAGCATATTCACCAGCTCTTCCTGACCATCGCTTAAATCAGTTGTGGACAACAGGTTACCCAGGCCGATAATGCCATTCAACGGCGTTCTGATCTCGTGGCTCATGTTAGCCAGGAACGACTCTTTCGTCTTACGTGCCTTTTCCGCCTGCGCCTGCGCCTCGACCAACGCCAGTTCATGTGCCTTTCGCTTCTCCACATCGTGCAGGTTCACAAACAGTAACCGGTTCTTATACATGATCCTCAGTTCCAGCCAGACCGGTTGCCGAAGCCGTCCGTAAAACTGGTCCTCCACAACAATGGTCTCGCCGCCTGCGAAACTTCGCTTCACAAGCACCTCACGCAGGGCGGATTTCTGCGGATCCACCAGCAAATCGAGCATGGACGTTCTGATTACCGAAGCTGGCGCAATACCCAGGATCGTCTCCACAGACGGGTTAATCGACAATATTGCCCCAGTGTCGGGCTCTACTGTGGCGATGATATCCGGTGAATTCAGGACGATCGTCGCATAGTTTTCGAGCAGCTTGTTTTTCTCCCGTATCTCACGCTGGCTTCGCGCCAGCTTGATGAGCGAATCTACTTTGGCATTGGTTATATAAGGATCGAGTGGCTTGTAAAGGTAATCGATGGCGCCCGTTTTAAGCCCTCGTACGGCATAGGTAGTTTCCTTTGAAATAGCCGTCACGAACACGACCAGGATCTCCCGGGTTTTGGGATTGGAAAAAAGTGTCTCGGCAAACTCGAAACCATCCATTCCCGGCATTTGAACATCCACCAATGCCACGGCAATTTCATTCTCCCAGACCATCCGAAGCGCCTCGTTGGGCGAGGTTGTAGCGTATATTTCAATATCGTCGCGGTTGAGGATTGCTTTGAGGGAGATCAGGTTTTCCTCCCTGTCATCCAACAGCAAAATCTTTGTATGTTCCATGGGTTATTCGTTGAGTAGCTATTGAAGGATATCGTTGATTATCGAAAAAAGGTTTCGGCTGACTATCACCGGATGTTTTTCATAAACCAAAAGGCGCCCCCCGGCAAGACTATCATACTCATTTGACCTTCTGATAAATGTTCAATGTGCTGTCAATCACTTTAAAGTTTTCTTCCATACCTGAGTAGCGTAGTGTTTCGCGCTTCCCGAGGCAAAGAAAACCCAACATGCTGAGACTGTCATACAAAAGCCTGAATACTTTTTGTCTTAGTTCAAGCGTAAAATAAATCATCACGTTCCGGCAACTGATAAACTGGAACTCGTTGAACACACCATCGCCCGTGAGGTCATGCATCGAAAACACGATATTACGCCGCAGCTCGGGTAGCATTATTGCCTTGTTGTAAGCAACATGGTAATAATCCGACAGCGAATGCTTACCACCAGCCGCCAGGTAATTCTCAGAGAACGTCCGCACATTTCCCAGCGTGAATACGCCCTCGCGTGCAGCCGTGAGCGCCCTATTGCTGAGGTCAGTGGCGTAAATCAGCGAACGGCTTAGAAAACCCGCCTCTTTGAGCAAAATCGCCAGCGAATAAGCCTCCTCGCCTGATGCGCAACCAGCCACCCAGAACCGCAGCGTTGGATAAGATTCTAGATACGTAAATACCTCTGCTTTCACTTTTATAAAGAAATCCGCGTCCCGGAACATCTCCGAATAATTGACAGTGAGTTCCTGTATGAGGCCATACACCACATTTCCCCCCGGCTCGATATGCGTCAGCAGTTGCGGGAAGTCCATTTTGTGGGCGGTCAGATACCTGCTCGCCCGGCGCAGCAGCGACGGCCTCGCGTAACCCGAGAAATCGAACCCCGATATCTCCCTGATCCGCGCAATGAGTATTTCCAACTCAGAATATTCCATGGGCACCATCATTACGCAGCCTGCAACCAGACCTTGATCAGCGAAAGCAGTTTGTCTACATCCACAGGTTTGGAAATATAGTCATTGGCACCAGCCTCGAGACATTGCTCCCTGTCACCCTGCATAGCTTTCGCGGTTACTGCAATAATGGGAATGTTGGCCCAACCAGGCACCTGCCTGATCCGGCGCGTGGCTTCTATGCCGTCCATTTCGGGCATCATCACGTCCATCAATATCAGCTCTATATCCGGATTATCTTCCAGTTTATGAATCGCCTCCCTGCCGTTTGCAGCGATTTCAATGCTGAAACCGGCGTCTTCGAGCACGGCACTCAACGCGAAAATGTTGCGCATATCGTCATCGGCAAGCAGCAGCTTCTTGCCCGTGAAGAGCTGTGAAGCGTTCATAACTGCATTACTGAACGACTCCCTCGACGGTTCCTGCTCGTGCGTTTTTGGCTGGATCTTTTTTAGGAAGAGCTTTACCTCGTCGAGCAGGCGTTCGTTGGACTTTTTTGTCTTGATCACCACGGGATGCGCGTACTTCATCACACGTGCCAGATCGACCTGGGTAAGATCCTCGGCTGTATTCACTACCACCGGCAGCTCGCTCCATTGCTGGTTTTCTTTGATTTTGTCCAAAAGGTCCAGCCCGTTCATATCTGTCAGTCTCACATCGAGAATGATACCGTCCACGCCGTCCGTTTCCAGGATCGACAATGCTTCGGCGGCCGAATAGGCATAGAGCACGAAAATGTTATTGCTCACCAGGAAGTCGCCGAGGTATTGGCTCTGATATGCATCGTCCTCAACGAGCAGGATACGCTGCCGGCCAAGGTCTTTGCCTTCAAGTTTCAAGGCAGCGAATATCTGTTGGGCCGAACGCTCGTCCACCGGCTTTTGCATAAAACCGATCGCTCCGTTTCTGACCATTTCTTCATTAAAGTACTCGCCCGAAGAGACCGTATGCACCGGAATCAGGCGCGTGCGGGTGTCACTTTTAAGCTCCCTTAGAACCGTTTCGCCCGGTATGTCCGGCAAATGCATGTCGAGGATTATGGCGGTTGGATTAAATGCGCCCACGATGTCCAGCGCTTCCCGCCCGCTGGTGGCTATTTGTACTGTAAAACCGCTCGCCTGCGCTTTTGCAGCCATATCCGCGGCAAAGACATCGTCATCTTCAATTAGTAGCAAACGGCGCGACTTGCCGTTTTCGGATGCCTGCGGTTTAGATTCCCGCGATTGCGGCTTCGCCGGTTCAGCCGACGGTTCGTCTGGTACCACAGCAGTTTGACCGTCCGCTTCGATCAGATAAGGAATTTTTAATGTAAATACAGAACCTTCGCCCGGAGTGCTTTTCAGGGAAATAGACCCGTTGAAAAGACCGGCGAGTTCCCGACTGATCGACAATCCAAGGCCGGTGCCGCCATACTTGCGACTGGTAGAGCCATCCGCTTGCTGGAATGCCTCGAAAATAGATGCCTGTTTGTCCAATGGTATGCCAATCCCCGTGTCGGCCACTTCAAAATGCAGCTGGTCTCCTTCCTGCGAAATCCGTAGCGAAACCTTACCGGGTGCTGATGTAAACTTCACCGCATTGGAAATCAGATTGCGCAAGATCTGTAACAGGCGGGTATGATCAGTAAACAGCGTCGCAGGACACGAAACCGTCTTTTCCACCTGCAATGCAAGGCCCTTGTTCTCGGCAACTTTCAGGAAGGTGCTCTTTATTTCCGTCAAAACCGACTCCGTACTGATATTTTCGTACACCAGCTCAATCTTTCCGGCTTCCACTTTGGCGAGGTCGAGGATATCGTTGATCAGCGTCAAAAGATCGTTTCCTGAATTATAGATCACCGAAGCATAGCGCTCTTCCTCTTCATTCAGCCGTGAGCCCTTGTTTTCTCCCAGAATACGTGACAAAATCAGGATGCTGTTCAGCGGCGTGCGCAATTCGTGGCTCATATTGGCCAGGAATTCGCTTTTGAAACGCCCGCTCCTTTCGAGCTCGTCTGCTTTGATCTGGATCTGGTCGCGCGCCTCTTCGATCGTATTTTTCTGTTCTTCGAGCATGAATGCCTTTTCTTCGAGCTCGGTATTGATCTGTTTCAACTCCTCCTGCTGGACGCGCAATTCTTCTTCGGAAACCTGCAAAAGCGAAGTTTGCCGTGTAAGTTCCTCGTTGGTAACCCTCAGTTCTTCCTGCTGGCTTTCCAACTCCTCGGCCTGTAACTGCGTTTTTTCGAGTAGTTCGTTGGTTGTCTCACGCGCGCGGGCGGCCATGATCGCCACCGCGACGTTATCTGAAATCATATCGAGCAATTTGATGACCTTCGCACCCGGGTCTTTCAGATAACCGATCTCGATCACCCCAGCCGTGGTGCCATCGAAGCGGATATTTTTCATTAAAACCAATCCTGGCGCCGAACTGCCCGTGGCCGTTCTGACCTGCAAATAACCCGCAGCCACATCCAGGCGTTTGATACTAACTTTATCCAGTGCAAACTGCCCCAATATCCCCTCTCCGAACGGCATAAAAGAAGGTGCCGCATCCGGCGCAGAAAAGCCATGAATGGCGGACCGTTCGAGCGCGTCACCCGAACGTGTAACGAGGTACATAGCAGACACCTGGGAATCCGTCAGATCCGCCAATTTCCGTAGCAACCGTTCCGAAAGTTGGGTTAGTGTAGGTTCGCCACGGACTGCGCTGGACACTTCCATGGCCGCGTTCAATATCCAGTTCTTTTCCTGGTCTTCGTGCGCCAGCTGCTCCAATTTATTATTAGCCAGCTGCATAGCCTGCTCGCCGGCACGTTGCGCAAGATAAGTTTTACGGATAAAGTAGTACAGTAAAAGAATGACCAGGAAAAACAGCGACGAACCAATCACAATGTACTGCTTGGCGCGGATCGAGCTTGCCGAAGCGAGCTGCTCCCGCTCGGCCAGGAGACCTTCCTCTACATTTTCGATCCGCCGGAAGCTGAACTCGATTCTGGAAGAAACCTCTTTCCCCTGCAAAACAATGTGCTGGATCGTATCGATACTGTATTTGCCGGTTTTCAGGATTTCATACTGTTGATTCATCAACTCTACCCTGGTTTCAAGGAGATCAGACAGCGAATCCACCCGGGCACTTTGCGTTTTACTGTCCTTCACCAGCTTCTGCAATGCTTCAACATCTTTCCATATGTCATCGGAAGCTTGCAGAAAATTTGTTTCAAACGCGCGGCTACCAGTGATAGCAAAACCCCGCACGTTCGCCTCGGCGGTCAGCAATCGATTCTTAACAGAAGTTGACACACGCATCACCTCCCGTGTATGATCCACCCAGCCGGCATTTTCCTGTTGCAGGAGGATAGCGTTGTAGGACACATACCCTACTACGAGTACTAAAAGAATTGAAAATGAGATTCCCAGTAAAACCTGGCGCTGAAAAGTAAGTTGCATAAACGTTGAGTATTAAATAGAAATACAGGTTTCATTGTTCCACCCATTCCACCAATTCATCTTCAAGGGTAATCAGCACGCCGCGGGAAGCCTTAGCGTTTTCAGAAAAAGTCCTGATCAGTTTCTTCAAATGTCTGCGTGGCTCGTCGGCACTGTTGCCTCCTACAAACGACATGAAAATGTACTCTCCACCCGGCCGTTGAACAACCCTGTCTATATGCAGCATTTTCCCGCCGGGCACGAGCAACTCCTTGTTAATCTGAATATGGTTTTCGTCCTGGTAAAGGACTTGTAATGAAGGGTCCTGCAAAAGAGAAATCGTCAGATTTTCAATTTCGTGCGTTTCTTTCCGGGTGAATATCCCCTCAGCTACGAGCTTCTCCAAGGCTACGGGAAGGTCCGAAATGGTTTTCAGCCGGGTGAGCAAATACCGCATTTTTTGCAGGCGGTCGTGCCTCGGTTCGAAAGTCTGCACATCGAAAATCCGATCGGCCATCCGGCGCAGGCGCAGCGACTCGGTACGGTCGTTACTAAGTATGTTTTTTAAAATATAAGGACTCGTGCCCCCACTCGCATGTGCATGCCTGAGCGCGCCGGAAGCTTCTGAAATTATGTACCTCGAAATCGTTTCGTCCCAGGCGGGTGTAAAGCCCTCCTGGCTCAGATAGTCGCGCAGCCAGTGGTTGATCTGCTGCCCCGACTCCCACCTACGCTCGCGCTTTGCGAGCACGTACAGGCGCTGCACAGGGCGCGTAAATGCCACATAAAGCAAATTCAGGTTCTCGATCAGCGTCCGCATCCGTTCCTCGCGATATTGTTCTCCTACCACGGTGTTTTCAAGCTCTTTCACGACCGAAGCCATGGAGCTTCGCAGTTTGGCATTTGTATAGCCGGGCTTATCCGCTAACCGGATTTCGTCATAGTCAACCTCATCCATGTCTACCCAGAGCCGGTCGAGGCGGGCATTCGGCGTAACTTTCCATTGCGCATACGGGATGATCACCACCGGATATTCCAGGCCTTTCGACTTGTGAATGGTGGTAATGCGAATAGCGTCCATACCGTCCGGTACCGTAATCGAAAATTTGTATTTAGCTGATTCCCAATAATTCAGAAAATCGCCGAGGTGGTTGCTTTTCCGGTTACCGAATTCGAGCACCACATCCAGGAACCGGAACAGGTATTCGCTTTCCAGCTGCTGTTTGAAAAGCCCGAATTGCTGCATCAGCAGCTCGGTGAGTTCAAACACCGATACCTGGCGCATTTTGAACGAAGTAATGCTAATGTCCCATTTCCTGAAATATTCGAGGAAACTATCGAGCCCACGCTCCTCGCAAAGTACCCTGATCTCCTCATACTCGTGCGGCGCCGGGTTCTGCCGGCGGATCACCTGGTGAAACAGATACGCCGCCTCATACCGCGCCAGGCGGTGATCCGAGCTGTGCAGCACCTTCATGAACGAAATGATGAAATGCACTGAACGCGAATATGCCAGCGACAATGCGTCGTCGGAAATAAGTGGGAAACCTGCTTCTTTCAGCGTATTGGCCAAAGTGGTCGCCTCCTTTTTCTTTCTGCACAAAATCGCGATATCGCGCCAGTAGTAGCCTTCTTCCCGAACCGCATTGACCAGTTCCAACGCCCTCCTGGAAATTGGGTCGGAAGACGACTCTTCGCCCCCTTCCTCCGTGGCTTCGTTCATTTCCAGAAACTCTATTTCCACGTGGCCACCCTCACTCACGCCGTCCGGTATTTCCTGGCTGAAATGCTCGTCGTACACCTCGCGAATGAGCGGATATTCGCCGCCCAGCGAGTCGGCGATAAAGCCGAAGAACTTGTTATTGAAATCGGTGACTTCCCGGAAGCTGCGCCGGTTCGTTTTAAGGTGGTTGATATGCAGGTAGTTGTCTAACGCAAACAACCGCTCTTCAGTAAACGGGCTGGTTCCCAGAATGCTGCCCAGCCGCATTACCTGATTTTGAGCCAAATGCAATATCAAGTCCATATCCCCGCCCCGGAAGCGGTAAATCGATTGCTTCGCGTCACCTACGATCAGGTTGAAATACCCGCTGGACAATGCATTCTCGATCAGCGGGAGCAGGTTCGCGAATTGCAGCTTGGAGGTATCCTGAAATTCATCGACCAGAATGTGGTTATATTTTTCCCCTAACCTCTCAAAAATGAACGGTACCGGCTCCCGGGCCACGATGTCGACGATCTTCCGGTTAAAATCCGAGATATGGACCTGGTTATTCTGTTTCAGCAATGCGTCGAATTCTTTCCGGATTTCACCCAGCAGCGAGAGGTTGTAAATGTGCCGGTCGAGCTGGTTGTATAGCGTAATCTTCCCGGTCTCCGCCGAGCGTATGTTTTCGATCTGGTGATAATAGTTTTCCAGATCGGTGCGGATGCGTTCTATTTCGTCGCGGATCGGCGCGGGTGTTTTGGCACCATACCACACCCCTTCGCCGATGGTTTTATAAACGTAAGAGTTAGGCTCCAGCCAGAGCTTCTTGCCCTCGGCGCGGTCGCGGAAGTAGCCGTAAATGCCCCGACCGCTCTGGTGAAAGTCTTTTTCACTCAAATAAGTCGATTGAATGAGTTCAAATGCATGCTTTGCATCTTTGGTCATCATTTCCTCACGCCCGCGTACGAAATCGCGCATTTGCCTGCGTACGGCGATCCAGTCCTCCATTTTGAGGTCTTCAACCCGCTTCATTTGCATATAGCTCTGCTCGCTGAGCAAAGTCCCCGCCGTATCGCGGATCTGCATCGGCAATGCGCCCCAGTTTTTGCCTTCCTCCGCATTCTCGCGGTAGTATTTTTCGACAATATCCGTCAGCACTTCCTCGCCCTCCTGCCCGATGCGGGCCAACAGGCGGTCCACGGCGTCATCGAGCAAATCGCTGTCTAGCTGGGTCTCGAATACAAATGGAATGCCTAGTTCATCGGTAAAACTGCTGATCAGCCGCTGCGTGAACTTATCGATCGTCATCACCGAAAAATCCGAATAGCGGTGGAGGATTTGCCCGAAAACCATTTGCGCCCGCGCAGCGATAAGCTGGCATGCCCCTGCGAAAAGCTCCGCGTTATGCTCAGTGTCCGGATACATTTCGATTACCACGTCGCGCATCATCGAATGCGGTTTCGGGTCATTTTCGGCATAGGCCGAGAACGTCCGCAGCATCAGCAGAATACGGTCTTTCATTTCGTTGGCAGCCGCATTGGTAAACGTCACCGCCAGAATATGCCTGAAATACAACTCCGAATTGGAATGCAGGGCCAGTTTGAGATATTCTTTGGTAAGGGTGTAAGTTTTCCCCGAGCCTGCCGATGAACTGTAAACTTTAAACACTTTGTGCCGATGTATGGGTGAAGCGAATGACAACCGCAGATCAAATTAAACAAAAAAAGCAGGCTTGCGCCTGCTTTTCGTATGCTTTTAAAAGAAGTATCGCTTAAAGATTGAAACGAAGACCAGCCGAGATGTTGGGACTCAGGAAGAACGGCTTTCTCAACAGCTCCACGTACGTACCTCCTTCCAGGAATACGGAGATGCGGTTGTCGGGGATATAGTATTCAAAACCACCCAGCGCCGAACCGCCCAGAGTCAGGTTTTTCTCGTAATCACCGTTCAGGCGTTTCGGGTAAGAGCGACGGTTGTTGATCTGCCCGCCAATGCCGTAATACACGTGCACTGCCTCCGAGTTGAACAATGGTGTGTGCCATAAATAATGCATTTGGAGCGAAATACCGGTATTTTTGTAAATCCCGTTGTCTCCGCGGTACTTTCGATCATTACCCAGGATACCCCCAAAAGTACCGACGGTCACGTCGATGGCATGGATGTTGTTGAAGTACTTCCGGATGTTGACACCGGTGGGTTCACCGAGTTTGAAACCTACCGCCCAGTTGTCGTATTGGGCGTGTGCCATTCCGAAGCAAAGTGCGCAAATAAATGTTAAGGCTAATTTCTTCATAGTTAATTAAATCGGGGAAATGTTCCTGGAACGCTGAAACAACAGCTACACAATAACGTTCTGAGACTGGAATTTCTTTAATGATTCGATCAAAACTTCGTTTTCTTCTTTTGTTCCTACCGTAATCCGCAGGCATCCTTCGCACAAATGTACCCGCGAGCGGTCGCGTACGATGATCGTCTCCCGGATCAGATAGTCCATCACACTCTTCGCATCTTCGAACTGCACAAGCAGGAAGTTGGCGTCCGTAGGATGTATTTTAACCACGATCGGCAGGCTTTGGAGTTGCTCAGTCAGCGCAGCGCGCTGTTCGAGAATATCGGCCACCATTTTGTCCTTTTTATCAATACCGTTCAGGCCTTCGAGCAATGCCTGCTGTGCGGGCAGGCTGATATTGTAAGGCGGCTTGATTTTGTTCAGAACGCGGATCAGCTCCGGTGAAGCGAAACACATCCCTACGCGGATACCCGCAAGGCCCCAGGCTTTAGAGAAGGTCTGCAATACCACCAGGTTAGGATATTTGTCGAGGTGCTGGATCCACGAAGGCTCGTCCGTGAAATCGATATAAGCCTCATCCACAACCACCAGTCCGCTGAAACCCTCCAGAATGGTCTGAATCGCGTCGTGCTGCATTACATTACCCGTCGGGTTATTCGGCGAGCAGATCCAGATGATCTTTGTCTGTGGCGTTACCGCATTCAAAACGGCCTCGGTATCGATCTGGTAATCATTCGTGAGCGATACCTTGTCGATCTTCACATCGTGGATCGAGGCGCTTACCTCATACATGCCGTACGTCGGCGGCAGGATGATCACATGGTCATACCCGGGCGTACACGTGGCGCGTGTGAGCAAATCGATCGGTTCGTCGCTGCCGTTTCCGAGGAAAATGCGGTCGGGGCTCACCTGCTTGATCGGACTCAGTTTCTGCTTGATTTCGGCCTGGTAAGGATCGGGATAGCGGTTGTAGTTTTCGCCGGTCACCGAACCGTATGGGTTTTCGTTCGCATCCAGGAAAATACCCACATGGCCGGTATATTCGTCTCTTGCGGATGAATACGGGGCCAATGTGAGAATGTGCGGGCGAAGGACTCTGGTTAAATCGAAACTGTTATTCATACTATCGAAAATTACGGCGGTCGCCGTGTGTGGATTTTAAATCTTTTTGAAGAGCCTTTTATCGAAATTCAGCGGCGCTATGTCGGTAATGCGAAGCGAAAGGACGTCGGGATGCATTGGATTAACGAGGTAGTTCGGTTCGGCCTGTACCACCACCGATGGTACCCGCAGCAGAAGGCTGTTACCCGCTTTCAGCCACGAATCACCGATTCCTTTGCTCCATTGCTCATCCTCATACCATTCGGGCACCAGATTAGGAGCGGTTACGCTTGCGACATGATCGGGAATTTCCAGGGAAACAATCACGTAGTTGGGAGGCGTCACCGTTTTGTGCCAGTGAACGAGTACTTCGAGCATGGCCAGTGAGCGATGCGAAGATGTGTAAAGCATAGCGTTTCGGGGGGAGTTCCATCGTCCTCCATTGTAAAAAGCCCCTATTCCACTCAAATCCTCCTGATATTCCGATCTTGTTATCCTGAATAGCTCCATTAAGCGAAAATACCGTGTTCCATGCGCCCTAATTCGGTCTTGACCAGCTCTATACCCGCATGGGTCCGTAAAAAGCTGATCGGTTTCTCACTACCCAGCGCAGGCACCTCGTTGTTGAGCCAATCGAGGAAATATTCTTTACCCAACGCCCGGTTCCCCACGGAGAACAGATCGGCCAGGGCGATCAGATGATCGGAAACTACATTGCTAAGCAGATCAATATCATTGTAACGCTGCAAATTCCTTGAAGTAACAGGCAACAGCGCTATCACATCTTTAATATCCATCCCGATAGAATCAGCCAAATGCTGAATGGAAGCTTTCGGAACGCCGTTTTCGGCCAGGTAAGCCAGGTCGAAGTCATTTTTTACAGCATGTTTGAGGGTTTCATAGCCTCCCAAACGTTCGTTAACCATGTATGCTGTCATCTTTCTATAATTTTAAGGCCGTTGAAATTTGTCCTCTAATTTAGGACAATTTTCCCGGACTAAGAATTTTTCACAAAAGATTTTTCAATCTGATGCTCACGGCATTCTTATGAGCGTCGAGCGATTCGGCTGCTGCCATGGCTTCCACGGTGGGACCGATGTTGCGAATGCCTTCCTCGGTGATATGCTGAACGGTGATTTTTTTGACAAAACTATCGACAGACACCCCGCTGTAAGCCCTTGCATAGCCATTGGTAGGCAATGTGTGGTTAGTCCCCGAAGCATAATCCCCGCACGATTCAGGCGTGTAGTTGCCGAGGAATATGGAACCGGCATTGTAAATCTTTCCGGTCACCTCTTCTGCATTGGTAATGCTGAGGATCAAATGCTCCGCTGCATATTGGTTCAGCATTTCAATGGCTTCTTCCTCCGTTTCGACGAGGATCGCCTTGCTGTTCGCCATCGCCTGCGCCGCAATGTCCTTACGGGGAAGCACTTCCAGCTGCTCCGCCAATGCGATATTCACCGAGGCAAGCAGTTTTTTGCTGGTAGAAACCAATAAAACCTGGCTATCGGCACCATGCTCGGCCTGTGAAAGCAAGTCGGCTGCTACGAAACATGGCAAAGCCGTATCGTCCGCAAAAATCGCTACTTCCGAAGGTCCGGCAGGCATATCGATTGCCACGCCTTCCTTGCTAACCAGCATTTTGGCAGTTGTAACATACTGGTTTCCAGGACCAAATATTTTATAAACTTTCGGAACGCTTTCCGTACCATAAGCCATCGCAGCAATCGCCTGGGCACCGCCAATACGGAATGCCTTGGTAACGCCTACCAGCTTCGCAGCATACAAAATAGCCGGGTGATCGGACGGCGTGCAAAGTACAACCTCCTTACAACCAGCAATTTGGGCAGGAATACCAAGCATAAGCACCGTGCTGAATAATGGCGCCGAACCGCCGGGAATGTAAATTCCCACCTTCTCGATCCCCACGCTTTTGCGCCAGCAGGTAACGCCGGGCATGGTTTCCACTTTTTCGGGCGCTTGCAACTGCCCCTTGTGGAATTTATAGATATTCTCGTAAGCCTGACCAATCGCCGCTTTCAATGCATCGTCCAGCTTATCGCCGGCTTCTGTCATGTCTTTTTCCGAAAATGCGAGGTCGGTCAGTTCAATTTTATCAAATTTCAGAGCGAGGGCCTTAATGCCTGCATCGCCTTCATTTTTCACTTGTTCGAGCACGGGCAGTACCCGCGCTTCGATATCCTTGGCTTCCAGAATGGGACGTGCCAGTAATGCAGGCCACTGTTCCCTTTCCGGAAATGGAATGATATTCATAATGTCAGAATCAAAACCCCGTACTTAAACAATCATTTTCTCGATCGGGATCACCAGAATCCCCTCCGCACCAGCCTGGCGGATCTTCTCGATATTCTCCCAGAACTCGTTCTCGTTGATCACCGAATGCAGCGAGCACCAGCCTTCCGTCGCCAATGGCAGGATCGTCGGAGAACGCATACCTGGCAGGAACTTGGTGATATTCTCTACCGCACCCACAGGGCAGTTGAGCAAAATGTACTTATTGTTCTTTGCCACCTGCACCGATTTGATACGGAACAAAAGTTGATCCAGCAAATCCTGCTGCACCGGCGAAAGGTGCTTGCTCGCGATCATGACGGCCTCCGAGCGGAAAATCGTTTCCACTTCTTTCAAACCGTTACTCAGCAAGGTGCTGCCGGAACTGACGATATCGCAAACCGCATCGGCCAGGCCAATGCTCGGCGCAATCTCTACCGACCCGCTGATTTCGTGGATATCAGCCGTAACATTATGAGATTTAAGATATTGTTCCAGCAAACGAGGATAAGTAGTCGCAATGCTTTTACCTTCCAGGTCCTGCACGCCATGGTATTCCGCCTCACGCAAAACGCCGATCGACAACCGGCATTTCGAGAAGCCCAGTTTGTGAACGGTATCCACATCCTTGCACGATTCTTCCGAAACATTCTCCCCTACAATACCCAAATGCGCCACACCGTCTTCTACATAACCGGGAATATCGTCGTCGCGGAGGAAAAGAATTTCCGCTGGAAAGTTCGTAGCATCGGTTTTAAGCTTACCGGCACCGTTGTCGAAACGGATACCACATTCTTTGATCAGTTTAAGAGAATCTTCACTAAGTCTGCCCGATTTCTGGATGGCAATTCTTAAAATATTATCATTCATAAAGTTATAGGATGCTCACGCAGCCGTTTGTCGGTATTGAATTAGGGTTATTGGTCTTCCCGGTTAAGCAAAGTTATGATATCTTCCGTTTTCAGTTTCTGCTGCTCACCGGTTTTCATGTTTTTCAAAGTCAGTAAACCCGACAGGATTTCCTCTGAGCCAATTAAAATAACAAATGGAATGCTCTTGCGGTCGGCGTAATCCAGTTGCTTTTTCAGCTTCACCGAATCCGGATAGATCTCCGAGTTAATGCCCGCTTTCCGGAACTTTGGCAGGATCGACAAGCCATAGGCAAATGCCTCTTCGTCGAAATTCGAGATCATTACCCTGGTACTCATTCTCTGGCTTTCCGGGAAGAGGTTCAGTTCTTCCATTACGTCATAAATACGGTCGACACCAAGCGAAATGCCCACGCCTGAAATGCCTGGCACGCCGAATGTCCCTGTCAGGTTATCGTAGCGGCCACCGCCCGAAATGCTACCGATCTGCACATGATGCGCCTTCACTTCGAAGATCGCGCCCGTGTAATATGAGAGCCCGCGTGCGAGCGTGACATCGAATTCGATCTTTGCTTTTTCCAATCCCAGGATCTTCACCATCGCCCACACCTCTTCCAGCTCCTGGATGCCTTTCAATGCAACTTCCGATTCTGCCAACCAGCTTTTCAGTTCGGTAAATGGATCTTCATCGGCCGAAAGGCTGAAAATCGGTTCCAGCTTCTCGATGCTATCAGAAGCAAAACCACGTTCAAGGAGTTCCTCAACGACCTTCTCCTTCCCGATTTTATCCAATTTATCAATCGCCACGCAAAGCGGCCCCTCCATCCCGTGCGCTCCGATCATGTCGGCGATCCCGGTCAGGATTTTACGGTTATTGATCTTTACCGTAAAGTCTTGAATACCTAATGCAGGCAGAATATCATGCAAAAGCATCACGATTTCCGCCTCGCAAAGCAGCGAATCGGTGCCTACCACGTCGGCATCGCATTGGTAAAACTCCCGGTAGCGGCCTTTCTGCGGACGATCGGCCCGCCATACAGGCTGGATCTGATAGCGCTTGAAAGGCATGGCCAGCGTGCCGCGGTTCATCACCACGTAGCGTGCAAAGGGAACGGTAAGGTCGTAGCGAAGTCCTTTTTCAGAAATTTTGGTGGTCAATGGCTTCGAGCCAGCCTGCCAGTCGGCCTCCGTAAGCTTGCCGCTGAAATCGCCCGAATTCAGGATCTTGAACAAAAGCTGGTCGCCCTCTTCTCCATATTTCCCCATCAGTACCGACAGGTTTTCAAAAGCGGGAGTTTCTAATGGCAGGAAGCCGTATCGTTGGAAAGAGCGTCGGATGGTATCGAAAATGAAAGTACGCTTTGCCATTTGCTCCGGACCAAAGTCACGGGTCCCGCGGGCAAGAGATGGTTTACTCATTATAATAATGCTATCGATTTCGGCCGTTAATAGCCTATGAAACCGTAAAGTTAGGGCAGGTTATGCAATATTTATGACTATTGCGTGCATTATTTGCGCTAAAATGCTTAATTTTGCGGCTCTTTCACAAAACAAACTTTTACAATGGGAGTTACGGAATTAAAACGTAAAGGTCGCAGAAACAAAGCAGTTGCTAACAACCGCACTGCCAAAATCAAGAACCTTCTACGCAAACCAGAAGTGCGCAATGTTGACGTTGAGGCTATCAAGGCTCAATTCGAAGCAAATAAAAAATAATCAAGCCTCTTCGGAATGCTATCCAACTAGTCCTGTCAATCTGTTTTGGTAGGGCTTTTTGCTTTTTTACCGGATTTGTTTTTCCCGGAAGCAGCTTTCAGATTGACCTTCCGCAGCAACTGGCGCATACTACGGCGCGTTTCGCGGCGGACATCGAGCAGGATACGGAAACGGAGCGCTTCACCGAACATGATCAGGCCCCCGTTGATTAATGCAAGACTGTAAAGGCCCAAAACGACCCAAACCTGCGTAGGCTCCCCGATACGCCGCTGATGCGCCGCTTCGCTGAGCACGGTAAGACCAAAGCTGAACAACAACAGGCCTAGTGGAGCAAGAATCATCCATTTCGTGCGTGTCGACATTCTTTTTATGAGTCGCTTACCAGGTGGTTTCGGGTCAATCGAGGGGATCATTTATTCAGGCTATTCGATGTTATGATCCTAAAATTATTAATTTTTAGTTAATTGGTTTAATGAAATCCATCATTAGTTTAGTTCTGCGCTACATTCCGCGTCCCTACCTCCAACTTGTCGGACACTGGGCAGCGCGGGGACTCAGCATCTTCTATATCGGCAACAAGGTGGAATGCCCGGTGTGCAACAGCAAATACCGCAAGTTCCTCCCCTATGGCCGCAACACGTCGAGTCGCGAAAATGCACTGTGCCCCAGTTGCCTGTCGCTCGAACGTCACCGGCTGATGGCATTATATATGAAGCGTAAAACCAATTTCTATACTGCCAACCTCAAAGTCCTCCACGTAGCGCCCGAATACTGCTTCATCGACCGTTTCGAGCAGATGAAAAACCTCGACTACATTACCGCCGACATCGAATCGCCCCTCGCGAAGGTGAAAATGGACATTCACCAGATCCCATTCCCTGAAAATACCTTCGACGTAGCGATTTGCAACCACGTCATGGAGCACGTCGACGACTATATTCTCGCCATGAGCGAACTACATCGCGTCCTGAAACCCGGCGGCTGGGCATTGATCCAATCCCCGCAGGACATGAAATACGAGGTAACCTACGAAGACCCGACGATCACCGATCCGAAGGAACGTGAAATCCATTTCCTTCAAAACGACCACCTGCGCCTCTTCGGCCGCAACTACGGCCGCGAGCTGGAAAAAGGCGGTTTCAAAGTGACCGAGGACCGGTTTGTGATGGATGAGCTAAGCAAGGCGGAAGTGCAGCGGTACTCATTGCCTGGCGAGGAGATTGTGTATTTTTGTCAGAAGTAGTCAGGGGTTGTCAAGAGTAGTCAGGTGTGGTCAGGAGTAGTCATTGATCGTCGATAGTTGTGATTAATAGGAAGAATAATCGGTGACTATTAGGAGGATTGATATCATTGATAGAAAATGAAAGAGGCAGTTTCGTGAGACACCTCTCGACTATTCCTGACAAAATCTGACAACCAATGACTATTCCTGACCACCTCACGACGGATACTCAATCGCTGCCCCCGTCTCGCGGTGCGACTTGTTTTCCCAAAGCCGCTTCCACCCTTCCTGTACAAAACCGATCCCGTAGCCGAAAAGCTGCACAAATGCAGCCCCAATACTCAGGAATGCCACTTCAACGCTCTTCGTTTTACGCAATGCGTCGATGAAGAGCAATGCAACATAGACTGCGAGAAACCCCAATCCGAGGTAAAAGAACGGCCGGAAAATGAAGTACCATACCGGAATGCTGCAAACGCCGAGCGTGAACAGTAACGGGAATGTATGCACGAGTTTCAACTCGTCGGGGTAATAGCGGGCGATGTTGATGCGTGCGCGGCCGAAAAACTTTAGTTGCCTGAAAAACGCCCCGAATTGTGTGCGGCGTTTGTGGTAAATAAATGCCTCGGGAATCAATGCAGATTTAAAACCGAGCCGCAACGCTGCTATACTGAAAAGGATGTCCTCTCCCATCCGACTCGTCAGGAACCCGCCTGTGCGCTCCCATACCTTACGCGAGAGGCCCATATTAAAGCTCCGTGGATGGAATGTGCCGCCCATATTGTTCTTCTTGCCGCGAATGCCGCCGGTCGTGAATACCGAGGTCATCGAGTAACTGATGGCCTTTTGAATGGGCGTAAAAGAAGGATGGTCGGTATCCGGCCCGCCGTAGAGGTCTACATAATCGGTATTCAGCCGATTTTCGACAATCGAGAGGTAATTAGGCTCAATCAATGCATCCGAATCCAGCAATATAAAATAATCGCCTGCTGCACGTTCGAAACCGTGGTTACGGGCAAAGCCCTGGCCACCGTTTTCTTTGTAATGGTAATGAATATCGAGCTTGTCGGCGAAGGATGCTACCACCGCATCCGCTTTGATTTTGGAACCGTCCTCTACGATTACCACCTCGAAATTCTTGTAAGTCTGCATTGCGAGGCAACCGAGCAATTCCTCCAACTCGTCGGGGCGGTTGTAAACGGGGATGATGATCGAGTAGCGGCGCATTTAATTTTTGAATGATTGAATGACCGAATGATTGAATGATTGAATGAAAATATTCGGTCATTCAATCATTCAATCATTCGAAATTATTTTGTCACCTCCGCCAATGCCTCTTCGTTCGCTGCTATGATTCTCTCCAAATGCGCATCGGTGAGCGCCGTCGAAAGAAACATTGCCTCGAATTGGCTTGGCCCCATATAGATCCCGCGGTTCAGCATGGCGTGGAAATACTTGCCAAACAACGGCAGATCGGAGGATTTAGCCGATGGGAAATCGGTCACGGCATTTGATGTAAAGAACAGCGTATACATCGAACCGATATGGTTCAAAGTGTATTTCAAACCTAACTTCTCCATTGAAGCCCGGAAACCGGATGCGAGCTTATTACCTGCATTTTCGAGCTGGGTATAAACTTCCGGATGCTCGTTCAGATACGTCAGCATCGTAAAGCCTGCTGCCATCGCGATGGGGTTACCCGAAAGCGTACCAGCCTGGTAAACCGGGCCTGCCGGCGAGACGTAGTTCATGATCTCTGCCTTGCCACCATAGGCGCCCACAGGCATTCCTCCACCTATTATTTTTCCTAACGTTGTTAAATCCGGCGTAATTCCGAATCTTTCCTGCGCCCCGCCCTTCGAAAGACGGAAGCCTGTCATCACTTCATCGAGAATCAAAACAATGCCTTCTTGATCGCAAATACGGCGTAAACCTTGTAAAAAGCCCTCTTTCGGAAGCACGCAGCCCATATTACCTACCACCGGTTCAAGGATCAGCGCGGCGATCTGCCCTTTGTTGGCATCCACCAGTTGCTGCACTGCTTCCAGGTCATTGTAGGGAGCCGTTAACGTGTCGTTGGCAACTCCTTTTGTAACGCCCGGACTGTCCGGCGTACCGAACGTTACTGCACCGCTGCCCGCGGCAATTAGGAAGCTGTCACCGTGGCCGTGGTAGCAGCCATCAAACTTGATGATCTTATCACGCCCCGTGTATCCGCGCGCCACGCGTATGGCCGACATCGTGGCCTCGGTACCAGAGTTCACCATCCGTACCTTTTCGATCGAAGGAACCATGGATACGATCAGTTCCGCAATCTCTACTTCTCTGCGTGTAGGGGCACCAAAAGAGAACGAATGCTGGATAGCATCGGAAACGGCTTTCTGAATCAGTTCATGCCCGTGCCCGAGGATCATTGGGCCCCAGGAGTTGATCAGCTCGATATATTCATTGCCGTCCTCGTCATAAATGTAAGGACCTTTGGCCGACTTGATAAACAGCGGAGTGCCGCCCACCGCTCGGAATGCGCGTACGGGAGAATTCACGCCACCAGGGATATAATTTTGTGCTTTTTCGAAAAGTTGCTGGCTGGTTGAAGTATTCATTCTGTTAATATAAGTTGGTATTATCTGTCCACAGGAACCCATTTGGAACCATTGTATTTTAGGACAGGCGTAATCTGATTTTCATTCGCTTTCGTATAATCAAAGCCCGAGAGCAGGTATTCATCACTGCCGAATTTCCGCGATTGCAGACCGGCCGGGAGCTTGTCCCTGTACTTGGAAAGCATCCGCGCAAAGAAAAGCAGCTGGTCGTAGCCCTGGTAGGAATACACCGATGGGAAAGTACTGGTTTTGTTGTAATAATTCTTCTGGAATATGCGGATCGTCTCCTTCTCGCGGTCCACATAATCGGCATCGATCAATGTTAAGCGTGTTCCGTAACGCGACAATCTGGCCTGCTGGGTATTGAAGCTCGTCGAAGTCGCGAGAACTGGCAGCGCGTTCAATTTGCGGCCGTTTAAAACTTCGATCAGGTTCCCTCCCGATTCGCCGTCTGACGAAAACAATGCTATATGCGCCGGCTTGTTGGTTTCAAATGAAGGTATTTTGCTTTCCAGCGACTCGCGGTCGGGCTGAATGCGGGTAATGGACATTACCTTCCCGCCTTTTTCCTTCCATTCGGCGGCGTAAGAAGCTGCCATGGTGGAATCCTTAGCGGTGTTACCGTAGTAAATTACCGTGTTGAGGTTTGGCGAAAGGGTACGCATCCATTGTGCCGCTCTCTGGGTTTGGTAGGTAATGGAAGGGTGCCCGAGGTAAATGTTTCCATTTTTCAGCAAAGTACCGTCTGTCGAAAGCGGGTTGAGCATAATAGCGTTGCTTCCTGAAATGAAGTCAGCCGCAACATCGAAAGTACTGGCATACAATGGTCCGATTACCATGTCCGAAAGCTGGAAGTTCTTATTATCTGCAATGGCCTGCATGCTTTTGGCATCGTTGCTAACATCGTAAGCCCACAGGTTAACAGTGACTCCCTCTGTTTGAAGCTGTTCCCTGGCAATCGTCAGGCCCAGGTAATAATCGTAAGCAAACTGGTTTGAGCGACGTTTGGAAGTGTGGAATTCATCCAGGCGGAATGGCAGCAATACGGCTACATCCAGGTAACCTTTCGTCCATTGCGTATCCGACTTCGGCGCACTGCGTTTCGGTGCCTCCTCTACCTTTTCATTTTTACGGAATTTAAATTGCTTGTCCAGCTGCTCAGCGTAAGTCAAATCCCCTTGCGCAGGCGTGCGGGCGGATTGGATGGATTGGTACACCATCAATGCAATGTCACGGTCGGAAGGATATTGCTTTTGCAATTCTTTCAGTTTCAGGAGATCTTTGATCGCGCCCAGGTAGTGCTGCTTCAATGCCTGTACATCTTTGTTCAGGGAAGATTCCTTGATCCTCGCCAGCTGATCGAGACCGTCGTTGATCTGCCCGTTGGCGAGACTTACAGCGCCCAGCAGGTAATACACATCATTGATTTTATTCCAACCCGGATACCGGCTCTGCAGTTGCAGCAGCATAGGCTTGGCATCCTTATAGCGTTTCAGCTGGTAGGCGCTTAATGCATAATAATAATGCGCATAGGGCGAATAGGCCGTTTTCGCATTCACGCTCGTCATGGGATAGAACTTCTCCATCGCCATGGCGTATTTACCTTGTTTGTAATCTGCCAGGGCCGACCGGTACCTGCTTTCCGCCGGGGCACTTCCCTGCCCGTATGACGGCTGATACAAGCCGATATAAACTGTCAAAATCAAAAAAAAGATAACTCTCATCAGGTTTTCGGGGTCAAGAGTGTGGCGATCTTTTAGCTGCAAAAATCAGCCCAAAATGGAAAAAAACGGGCAATATCCCAACCGGAACATTGCCCTTTATTATTACGATCTGAAAAACCTTTTATTTCTTTTTGGTCTTTTTCTCTAATTCAGCCTGTTTCTTTTTCGCCTCTTCCGCAGCCTGCAGAGACTTTTCAAGATACTTCTGGAATTTGTTTTGCTTCTTCTCTCCGCTGGCGTTTTTCTTGCGGTTCTCTTCGAGGATGTTTTTGATTTTATCCTCATTCACGAAGCGCTTGATAAGCAGCTGCTGTGCGATGGTCACGATGTTTGAAACAAAGTAGTAGAACGTCAAACCGGCAGGGAACGAGTTCAGGATGAACATGAACATCAGCGGCATCACGTAACCCAGCGCCTTCATATTCACCGGCCCTGGCTGGGTTGGCGTATTCTGGTTATTATAATAAGCATAACCAATGCTGGAAGCCGTCATCAGAATCGTGAACAAGCTGATGTGGTTACCGATACCGAAAGGCACATTGAACGGCAGCTTGAAGAACGAATCGTAAGTCGAAAGGTCACTTGCCCAGAGGAACGACTGCTGGCGCAGCTCGATCAGGTTTGGGAAGAGGAAGAAGAGGGAGAACAGGATCGGCATGGTGGCCAGTACCGGTACACATCCGCTCAGCGGGCTCACGCCTACCTGCTGGTAAAGCTTCATTTGTTCCTGCTGCTGCTTCGCAATATCGTCTTTGTTCTGCTCGCGGATCTGTTCCAGTTCAGGCGCCAGGATACGCATTTTCGCCATGCTGATATATGATTTGTACGTCAGCGGCGTCAGCAATGTTTTGACAAACAATACCAGGAGAATGATGAGCAAGCCATAGTTACTCACAAATCCTTCGATCAGGTTGAAAAGCGGAACGAGGAAAAACTTGTTGATCGGTTTCAGGAATGCATAACCGAGGTATACGTTCTGATCAAAATTTTCTGCTTTTACTTTATCTACAATATGGTACTCGTTAGGTCCAAGGTAGAACTGGAAATTGGCCTCCCCCTTCTGAACAGCAGCCGTAGGAATGCCCGCGAAAATGTTCATGTTTTTCACAATCACCGAATCCTCCGGATTCACATTCGCACGCATGGTAACGTTCGTCAGCGGTTGTTTTTCCGCGATCAGACCGGCCAGGAAGTATTTGTGTTTAATAGTAAACCATTTAACCGGATCAGCCGTCTTCTCCTCTTCATTGGAAGTCGGGCTCGTAGGAAGGCTTTTCAGCTCGTCCGTGTAGTAGTTAACGGTAACCACTTCACGGTTTTTCTTCATATCGTTTTCCAGTTGCAGCAGGTCGTTATCCCAGTGGAATTCCACCGACTTATTGGCTGGTAACGCACCACTCGCCTTAATACCGTAATCGATCACGTAACCGCTACCGCGTACGACGTAAGTCTGCTCCACGGTCTGATTATTTTTCAGCGTCGCCCGGTAAGTAATCACCGCCGAATCCTTTTCCGCCAACGTACGGTCCTGCGCGTCGGTAGTGAAAGTCTGGTTGGTCAGTCTTACATCTCCGGTTTGGGTCGGCAAATCGATCTGGAAATTGTTGTGGTTTTCGGCAATCAGGTAAAGTGGCTTCTGATCGTAGGTTTTGTAGTTTTTCAACATTACCTCTTTCATTACCCCGCCCTTGTTAGTAAAAACCACGCGGGCGTCCTTCGTTTCGATCACCAGGTCCTTTTGAGGAACAACTGTAGAATCAACTGATTGTGAGGAATTTTGGGTGGTATCCGAAGTGACAGACGCGGGCTTGGCAGCCTCCTTCTTCACCTCCGCTACCGGCGTGGGTTCCACAGGTTTCGGAACCAGTACCTGGTAGCCTATCAGCATCAGCATGATCAAGACCAGGCCGATTACAAAATTTTTATCCATTATTTACTTTAAATTGTTGAAATAACATACCGCTTGTAAGCCGGCAAAGGTAACAAGTTTTTTCGCTTAACAGGCCTTAAAATGTGATCAGTGGGAAACCGGTGTCAGAGCTCCTACCGATCTCTTCTGCGTTGAATACGCCAATGCAGCAGCCACGAAATTCACGAAGATCGGGTGCGGGTTCATCACCGTGCTTTTCAGCTCAGGGTGGAACTGTACACCTATATAGAATGGGTGTGAAGGCATTTCCACCATCTCAACCAGGTTATTATCGGGGTTAATACCGGTAGCCACCAGACCTTTTTCATCGAATTCTTTGAGATACTTGTTGTTGAACTCGTAGCGGTGACGGTGACGCTCGCTGATATTGGTCTTGCCGTAGATTTTGTGGGCCAGTGTGTCCTTTTTAATGCGGCATGGGTAAGCTCCCAAACGCATGGTACCTCCCTTATTCGAAACGTCCTTTTGATCCTTCATCAGGTGGATCACCGGATGAGAAGTGGTAGCATCCATTTCGACCGAATGTGCATTCTCCCAGCCGATCACGTTACGAGCATACTCGATCACGGCCATTTGCATACCTAGGCAAATTCCGAAGAAAGGAATGTTGTTCTCGCGAACATACTGGATCGCGGCGATCTTTCCTTCGATACCGCGCTCGCCGAAGCCCGGAGCAACCAGTACACCATCAAGGTCTTCCAGCTTTTCAACCGCATTCTCGGCCGTAAGGCTTTCAGAGTGGATCCATTCGATATTTACCTTACATTCGTTGGCTGCACCGGCATGAATAAACGACTCCACGATAGACTTGTAAGCGTCGTGCAGCTCCACATATTTACCTACCAAACCAATGCGAACTGAATCGATCGGATTTTTCAGGCGGGAAAGGAAGGTCTTCCACGATTCGAGGTCCACATCCTTATCATTATAAATGTCGAGCATATATAATGCACGCTGGTCGAGGCGCTCTTTGAGCATCAGCAAAGGCACGGCGTAAATGGTATCCGCGTCCATCGCCTCGATCACCGAGTTCACCTGTACGTTACAGAACAATGCGATTTTCTTGCGGATATCGTAAGGCAGCGGGTGCTCCGTACGGCACACGAGGATATCCGGCTGGATACCCGATTCCTGCAACATTCTTACCGAGTGCTGGGTCGGCTTGGTTTTCAGCTCACCCGCCGAGTTCAGGTAGGGGATCAATGTAAGGTGGATCACAAGCGTGTCTTGCTCATCCATTTCGAATTTCACCTGACGAACCGCTTCCAGGAACGGCAGGGACTCTATGTCACCCACACAGCCACCAATTTCCGTAATCACAATATCGTAATCGCCGGACTGGCCCAGCAACAGCATATTTCTTTTCAGCTCGTCGGTAATGTGCGGAACCACCTGTACGGTTTTTCCCAAAAAGTCGCCGCGACGCTCGGCGGTAATAACGTTGTGGTAGATACGCCCTGTGGTGACGTTGTTTGCCTGTGAAGTGCGAACGTTCAGGAAACGCTCATAATGCCCAAGGTCGAGATCGGTTTCGGCTCCATCGTCTGTTACGTAGCATTCACCGTGCTCGTAAGGGTTCATGGTTCCCGGATCGATGTTCAGATACGGGTCAAATTTCTGAATTGTGACCGAGAGGCCTCTCGCTTGTAGTAATTTAGCTAGTGATGAGGCAATAATTCCCTTGCCAAGTGAAGATGTAACACCGCCCGTAACGAAAATGTACTTAGCGGTCTTTCGTGCTTTGGAAGCCATAAGACTTTGCTGTTTTTCTATGATTACGGGATACAAAGATACAGGATTATTAGAAGAATCTAAGCGGGGCCTGTTTAAATATTTAGCTGGAAAACAGTAAGCGCCTGGCTGTCTGGTTGGTAATAAAATATAATTTTTTCCTGCCCCACGCACTGGAATCGCACTTTTCAGGTGAAAGCGCAGGACTCGACACCTTCATAAAATGGGTAAAATTCCATTTAAAAAAAGTGTATTGAAAATTTTATATTCTCCGACGTCGCGCTCCCACCGCACGCTTGTGGCCAATCCCTTTATACAACATATAAAATAAGGTTACCGGAGACCTTTCCAGAATTTAAATTTCTATTTTGCATTTATTCCAAACCTTTATCACCTCAATACAAATGATCAGAAAGTTACTGCTCCTTCCCGCATTGCTATTGTGCGGTGCCACTGCCTGGGCGCAAAACGCGGCCGATTCGAAGAAACCCCTTAACATTATCGTCTTCGGCGCCCACCCCGACGACTGTGACCTCGGCGCCGGCGGCATCGCCTCCATTTATTCGTCCATGGGCCATAAAGTGAAATTCGTTTCGCTCACCAATGGCGATAAGGGCCACCAGGATATCGGTGGCGGAGAATTGGCTAATCGCCGCTACAAAGAGGCCCAGGAAGCTGCGCGCCGCTGGGGAATCCAATACGACATTCTCGACAACCACGATGGCGAGTTGTTCCCCACTCTGGAAAACCGCCTGGCCGTGATCCGCAAAATCCGCGAATGGAATGCAGACGTTGTCATTGCACCGCGTACAAACGATTATCACCCCGATCACCGAAATACCGGCGTGGTGGTACAGGACGCTGCTTACCTGGTCATTGTGCCGAATATTTTAAGCAGCGTGCCTCCGCTCACCAAGAACCCGGTTTTCCTCTATTTCCGCGACCGTTTCCAACGACCGAACCCGTTCCGCCCGGATATTGCGATCGATATCACTGAAACCCTTGCTAAAAAAGTGGACGGGCTCGACGCGCACGTTTCCCAATTTTATGAGTGGCTTCCTTGGACAAATGGTGATCTTGCTAATGTTCCCAAAGATGTGGCCGAGCGTAAAAAGTGGCTCTTCACATCAATGGAAAAACGCTCATCCGTAACCCCGGAAATCAAGGCTTCGCTGGAAAAATGGTACGGTACAGAAAAGGCGGAGAAGGTGAAATATGTAGAGGTTTTTGAAATCACAGAGTACGGAAAGCAGCCCTCTGCTGAGGAGGTGAGAAGGCTCTTTCCAATGCTGCCGAAGAATTAATTTTGAATGACCGAATGATTGAATGACCGGATATTTTGAGAGAAACTATTCAGTCATTCGGTCATTCAATCATTAGTACATTTCCGCGAATCGCTTCAAGTCACAAGTAACCGATTTCCACAAATAAGTTTACTCTTACTACGATAACCTGTCTTTAAAACTCTCGTATCCATAAGAGCGTACAAGCTGAAATTTCTGGTCAGCTTTCCATATACCAATGGACGGCAAATTAACACCGTTAAATGTGGTCGTCTTTACCATGGTATAGTGGATCATGTCCTCAAATATGATTTTATCGCCAATTTCCAGCGGCTTGTCGAACGAGTAATCGCCCATATAGTCACCTGCGAGACAGGTCATTCCTCCCAGCCTGTAAGTCGGCTTTCCTGGTTCCGGATCCTGGTATGCACCGCGTATCGCAGGCTTGTAGGGCATCTCTAATGTGTCGGGCATGTGCGCCGCAAACGAGGTGTCGAGAATCGCTACGTCGATACCCTGGCTATCGAGCACATCAAGTACCGTTGTGTATAATACTCCTGTGCGCCAGGCGATGGCGGAGCCGGGTTCGAGGATCACTTCCAGATTGTACTTTTCTTTGATAGTACTAACTAATTTTATTAGCTTGCTAATATCATATCCTTCCCTCGTCATCAGGTGGCCGCCGCCCATATTGAGCCACTTCGCTTGATGTAGCAAATCGCTGAACCTTTCTTCCAATGCGGCGAGTGTGCGCTCCAGCGTGTCGCTGCCATTTTCGCAGAGCGTATGAAAGTGAATGCCGTCGATCCCTGCGGGAAGCTCGTCGGGCAGCTTGTCACGCGTAACGCCCAGACGCGAGCCCGGTACGCACGGGTTGTACATGTCCGTGGCTACCTCCGAGTATTGCGGGTTCACGCGGATGCCGCACGAGAGCGTCTTGCCGGGGTTAGCCTCTTTGTAAGCCTCCACCCTGCCCTGGAACCGCTCCCATTGGCTCAGGGAGTTGAAAGTAATGTGACTGCTGCGCTGCATGATCTCCTCAAACTCGCTGTCGAGGTACGCAGGCATGTACGTGTGCGACTGGTAGCCCATGAAATCGTTGATCAGCTTTACCTCGTTCAGCGAGCTGGCCGTAGCGCCTGAGAGATATTCCTTCACGATCGGGAAGGCACTGTACATCGAAAACCCTTTCAATGCGAGGATAATCTGGCATCCCGCCGCCTTCTGGACCGAGTCGATCAGTTCGAGGTTCTTACGTAGCAACTCCTCTTCCAAAACGAAACAGGGTGACGGAATTTCTTTAAAATCAATAGCCATTTGCTATAAATGAGTGTTGGTAGAATCTTCTTGCATGCAATGATTGCATAATTTTGTACACAAAACTATAAGTTTGAGTTTCCAAATCATGACCATTTTTCACACAGCCCCGCTGACCAGCCTATGTCCTTCCTTGTTTTAGATATTGAAATGACCGGGCCCGAGCCGGGTTGGAACGAGATTATCCAGATCGGTGCGGAGTTTTTTGACGACAACTGGCGGTCGCTCGGGACCTACCTGCAAAATGTGTATCCCGAGAATGAGGAAGCATTTTCGGTAAAATCGGAGGAAGTACACGGCCTGTCGCTCGACGACCTCGAAGATGCGCCGATGATCTACGACGTGCTCCCCGAATTCGAGAAATGGATCAAAAAACTGAACGTCGGCAAACCTAGCCTGGCCAATGTGGTTATTTGCGGCCAGAGCGTGATCAACGATATCAATTTCCTCCGCTTCGCCTACCGCAACGAAAAAATGAAATGGGGCTTCTCCAACAAGCAGCTCGATCTTCACACTGTTTCCTATTTATTTTTCCAGATCCTCGAAAAAAACGGCAAACAAGTGCCGCGCTCCCTAAGTCTCGGATCAGTGGCAAGCTATTTTGGGTTTGAGCGGGAGGAAGAGACGCACAATGCCTTGGAAGACGCCCGCCTTACCGCCAAATGCTTTAAAGAATTTTTCAAGCTCATCGACCACGTCAAGCTCATATGATCGATTACAATCCCAAAGAGTGGTTCCGTTACATTTTCTATTTCCAGAAGGCCGACACCGTGCGCAAACTCGCACCGATGATCCTGACCATGGCGGCCTATTCCAGCGTGGTCGCATACATTATTATAATACACTTCAAAATTACCGAGAACAACGACCTGAAAAACATCTCGCTGATGCACTCGCTCCTCGGTTTTGTGATTTCGATGCTGCTCGTGTTCCGTACCAACACCGCCTATGATCGCTGGTGGGAAGGGCGCAAGCAATGGGGATCGCTTGTGAACGGCAGCCGTAACCTCGCATTGAAACTGGCGGCGCTGATCGGCCCGGAGCATGCCGCAGAACGTGAGTTTTTTACAAAAATGATCCCGAACTACGCATTCGCATTGAAAAACCACCTGCGGAACACCTACATTTCCGAGGAGTTCGACGACTCGGCGCTTTATAAGAAATCGGCATTGATTACAACGGATCATGTTCCTAACCAGATCGCTGCTGCATTGTTTGCCAAAGTGATCGAACTGCAACGAAAAGGTGCATTGCTACCCGAGCATACCATCGTATTGAACCACGAGCTCGAAGGCTTTACGAATATCTGCGGCGCCTGCGAGCGGATCAAGAACACGCCTATCCCGCTGTCTTACAGCTCGTTTATCAAGAAATTCATTTTCATTTACTGCCTCACACTACCGATCGGGTACGTGTTCAGCCTGCATTTCCTGGTCATTCCGTTTGTAATGTTCGTGTTCTACATTCTCGCCAGCCTGGAAGTAATCGCCGAGGAAATCGAGGACCCGTTTGGCGAAGACAGCAACGACCTGCCCATGGAGCGCATTTGTAAGGGTATTCACACAACCACCCGTGCATTGCTCAAATAGCCCAAAATCCCGGAGTTATTAGAAAGGAATTAGAAACTGATTAAAATCTAAAATTTTTCCGGGATTTTCACAGGATCTCATTTTAAACTAATTTCTGCTCCTACCTCAATTTTTTAGCTCAAACCGGTTTTCCGCGAAACCTGATTCTCGCTCTTTCTTCATTTCCGCTTAACATTAGCGTGTATTAGCATCCCATTTCTGCAAAAACCTCAATTTTTTGAGTTATTAGAGCATTTGGCAATGCCTCTTTCTGTTGGTAATTTCAATTCAACCCCTCCCCGCCAGGGCGGTCCGGAAGGGGCGATTAATTAGAATAAACGATTACCAATATGAAAAAAGCCACATTTTTAATCGCCATATTATTTGTCGGATTGTTCGCCGTCGCAGCCCATGCGCAGTCGATTGTAGATCCGGGAATCTCCGTTTATAACTACAAGCATCCGAACAAAGCAGCACAAGCCAAGGCTGCCGGCAAGGATCAGAAAACGATACGTGTCGCGAACATGAGGACTGTCGAGCGCTTCGGCAAGTACCAGACGAAGTATGCCAGCACGACGCCCAAGTATGCGCCTCGCCCCGCCGCACTCGTAGTAACCCGCGAATACAAGCCGGAAGGAGTGGAAATCAACCCGCTCACCTCGCCTAGAAATTACAAAACCCCCAGTATCAGTGTAAGCAAGGATACGGCGCAAATGGCTGAATATTATAATACGCCGGATAAGGTTTATCCGACACAAGATTAACCATTGTATAATTACACAAAAACGCCGGCTTCCGTGAGGCCGGCGTTTTTTTATTCCAAAATCGATCCAACTAATTATTAAAAAGGTCAAATTAAGGCAATTAGGAATTTTTTAGGCTTTTTTTGTCTGTTTTAAACGAGCGATTTTTGCGCCTTCAAAAAACTAAATTCTTTCCGATCAGAATGCTAACACGCTGGAAAATAATTTTCTACATGGTTGAATTTTATAATTCAATGTTTGAAATGCATAGGTATTGTAAAAAAGCTTGCAGGTAATTTTGAAACAAGTCCTGATAACCTGTTTCTTAATTAACCTTCTAATGAATCCTAAACCACTCATTTTGGCCGCATTGCTCGCAAGTGTTGCGAGCCTGGGTAATGCGGCATCGTCGCAGCCCGTTCGCATCTCCGACCCCGGCATTTCTACCCACAATTACAAGCATCCCAACAAAGCGGCGGCGGCGCGTGAGGCCAGGCTGGTTGTCGAATCCTCCGCTCCGGCGCTTGCCGCGCGCTTTGCTACATTGCACGTCGGCCAACCCGAAAATGACCCTACGCCCAGGTACGCGCCCCGGGAAGTGCGGTTTGTCATCTTCACGCGCCAGCGTACCCAGCGAAACGCGCTCAACCCGCTCATCTCGACCCGCAACTACAAGACAGGCAATGGTGTGCATGCAATCAAGCCCGTTCCGGAAGAAGAATGGGTCTGTGGTACGATGTAATTATAACAAATGCTACCCATTGCCAGCCGGTGCCCCACGCACCGGCTTTTCCCGGTGAAAGTGGTTTAACCGGGAAAATTTATGACGATACCAAGCGTACCCCCTATTTAATTAATTTTTAACCGCCTGGCTTTGTAGCCAATATTTGAATTTCATAATTTCAGCTCATGATACCGAATGAGACCGTAGCGCATTTTTACCAGACGCATCCCGCTGCGAAAGGGCTAAAAGGTCCGGACAAAACGACCGGGGATGAAGGCCACTTCAATGTATTCTCCCGCGTATTCTGCAACAAATACACTTCCTACGCCCGAAGGGACTTTTACAAGATCTCGCTGATCCTCGGAAAGGGGAAGATTACCTACGGCAATCAGGTGATAGAGATCAACCGCAACGCGCTGGTTTTCTTCAACCGCAATGTACCCTATTCATGGCAGGCACTGTCGGAAGAGCAGTCGGGATACTTCTGCTTGTTTACCGACCAGTTTTTGAATACGATCAACCACTCGGCGACGATCTCCAACTGTCCTATCAAGCGCACCGACTGCATCCCGGTTTATTTTATCAATGAAGAACAGCAAGAATATCTGCTCAGCATTTTCGGAAAAATGCAGTCGGATATCGAATCGAACTACGTTCACAAATACGATCTCATGCGCAACTACGTGAATGTGCTCGCGCACGAGGCCATGAAAATGCAGCCTTCAGAGGTAAGCGATGTGCATGTGAATGGTTCAGCGAAGCTATCCTCGCAATTTCATGAATTACTCGAACGCCAGTTCCCGATTGAATCTCCCGAGCACAAGCTCAAACTGAAAACCGCCAAAGATTACGCCACCAGGCTCGGCGTACATGTGAACCATTTGAACCGGGCCCTGAAAGAAATTACCGGAAAAACTACCACCGAGCACATTATCGACCGTGTGCTGGCGCAGTCCAAGGTAATGCTCCGGCATTCCAACTGGAGCGTGGCTGAGATCGCATTCTGCCTCGGTTTCGAGTATCCTGCCTACTTCAATAATCTTTTCAAGAAACAAATAGGCACTACCCCCAAGTCCTACCGTGTTCACGAACGCTAGGGATGTTTGAATTTTATAAGATATTGTTTGAAAGTAATAAACATTGCCACAGGACGTCGGGTTACCTTTGCGAAGCAATCCGACGGGCCTGGCGGACCACCGCAATGGCGGACCACCGCAATGGCTGACCACCGCAGTGGCTGCCAATCTTTTGATCTCACACACTCGCCCCGGTTCAGTTGCCAAATAATTCTGAATGCAAATGACATCGAAGAAGTATTTTCCCTCCCTGTTTCTGACCCTCTCGCTGGTCGGGGCCGGTGAAAAATTGAGTGCCCAAACGCTTACATTACAACAGGCAGTAGAAACGGCAGTCTCCAACTACGGAAGCATTAAAGCCAAGAACAACTACCTCAGCGCCTCCAAAGCGACGGTTCTTCAAAGCAAGAAAGAATATCTCCCCAACCTCAACCTGTCGGCCCAGCAGGACTATGGTACGATCAACGGCCAGAATGGCCCGCTATACGGCCTCGGGCTTTCGGTGGCCTCTTCCGGCTTGCCGCTGCCCCACCAGAACTGGAATTCGGCATTCGGGGCGCTGTACCTGACGAATGTGAACTGGGATTTCTTCGCATTCGGCCGCGCCCGCGAGCGTATCAACGTGGCGGAGCAGGTCGTGAACCGCGACCAGGCCGATCTCGAACAGGAACAGTTCCAGCATAGTGTACGTGTAGCGGCGGCTTACCTCAACCTCCTTGCTGCACAGCGCCTGATCCGCTCCTGGGAAAACAACCTGGAACGCGCCAATGCATTGAAAACTGTCGTGGTTACCCGCGCTAAAAATGGACTCATCCCCGGCGTCGATTCGTCGCTCGCCAATGCAGAAGTATCCAATGCGAAGATCAGCATCACCCAGGCAAAGGATTTTGAGCAGGAACAGGCCAACAACCTGGCCAAACTGATGGGTGTTACCGAGCAGCGTTTCCAGCTCGACACCCTGTTGCTGACCCGCATTCCACGCACGATCGCCGATTCAGCCAGTAAGACCGAAAACCACCCCTTGCTGAAGTTCTACGCCAACCGCATTGCCGTCAGTGAGCAGCAGGCCAAATACTTCCAGACCCTCGGAATGCCGACATTCTCGCTGTTTGGGGTGTTTCAAGGACGCGGCGCGGGTTTCTCCTCGACCTACGCCCAGGACCAGACGGCCTATACCCATAATTACTTTGAAGGTATCAAGCCCGTCAGGGCCAACTACCTGCTCGGTATCGGCGCTACCTGGAACATGACCAGCGTTTTGCGCACCCGCCAGCAGGTAATGTCGCAGAAGTTTGTTTCCAATGCATTGAAAGAAGAATACAACCTGGCCGATCAGCAGCTGAAAAACCAGCTCATTCTTTCGGAAACGAAGATCAGTAATGCGATCGCCAATTACCGTGAGGCTCCCGTGCAGGTACAATCGGCTTCCGACGCCTATTTGCAAAAGAGCGTTTTGTACAAAAACGGCCTGAGCAATATCGTGGACATGACGCAGGCGCTCTACGTACTCAACCGCGCCGAAACCAGCCGCGACATCGCCGCGACGAACATCTGGCAGGCGGTACTGCTCAAAGCGGCGGCAAGTGGCGATATCGGCATCTTTCTGAATCAGTAACCTTTATGGGGTTGGAAATGGTCGGGGGTGGTCATTTATAGTCAGGTATTGTCAAGGGTAGTCAGCTGTGGTCAGGTATTGTCATGAATGGTCAGGAGTTGGCATTGGTAATGGCATGTGTATGAACGATTTTTCTTTTCTCTCATTATTACGTCCTGCCATTGACAACACCGGACTACAAATGACCACACCTGACAACAAATGACAAAAATCGCGCAACGATACAGTACCGTAACATCTTACATTTCAGTAACATGGATTTAATACGTTTTGCATTACGTAAACCTATCACCATCATGGTGATAGTAGCCGGTTTATTCTTTTTCGGGATCGATGCCGTACGGAAGATCAAGGTCGATATTTTCCCGAAACTCGATTTGCCGGTGATGTACATTGCCCACCCGTTCGGGGGCTACACGCCCGATCAGATGGAAACTTTCTTCGCCAAGCAATATATCAACATTCTCCTCTATGTAAACGGTATCAAAAGCATTGAAACGAAGAACATCCAGGGCCTTACCCTGATGAAGGTGAATTTCTACCCTGGTACCAATATGGCACAGGCTTCCGCGGAGCTGAGTGCATTCACCAACCGCGCGCAGGCCATTTTCCCGCCGGGTTCCAACCCGCCGTTCATTATACGCTTCGATGCGTCGACATTACCGGTGGGCCAGCTCGTGCTGAGCTCCGAAAAACGCAGCAACAACGAACTGCTCGACCTCGCGAACGTGTATGTGCGCTCGACATTTACCTCCATTCCCGGTTTGGTTTCGGCGCCTCCGTTTGGGGGTAACATCCGTACGGTCGTGATCAAGGCCGATCCCGAGTTGCTGCGTGCGCATAACCTCACGCCCGACCAACTGGTGGAAGCCTTGCGCGTGAACAATCAGACCGCGCCTTCGGGTAACGTGCGCATTGGTGATAAAAACTACATTACTCCTACCAACACGACCATTCATACGGTGAAGGAATTTGAAGACATTCCGCTTTTTAAAGGCGGTGTGCAGAACCTCTACCTGCGGGATGTGGCGACGGTGGAAGACGGGGCCGATATCACCTCCGGCTATGGACTTGTGAACGGCAAGCGCTCGGTGTACCTGAGTATCGCCAAAAGCGCCGACGCCTCCACCTGGGAGGTGGTTCAAAACCTTAAAAAGGCTATTCCGCGCATTCAAAGTACCTTGCCTGAAGATGTGAAGGTAAGCTATGAATTCGATCAGTCGACTTATGTAATGAACTCGGTGAAGAGCTTGCTCACTGAAGGCGCGATAGGTGCCATCCTGACGGGCCTTATGGTATTGCTCTTCCTCGGCGACCCACGGGGTGCATTGATCGTGATTCTAACCATCCCGACGTCCATTATCGCCGGCGTTTTGTTCCTTAACCTGTTCGGGCAGACGATCAATATCATGACATTGAGCGGGTTGGCGCTCGCGATCGGTATCCTGGTAGACGAGAGTACGGTGACGATCGAGAACATTCACCAGCATTTTGACATGGGTAAACCCAAAGCGCTCGCCATTTGGGATGCCTGTAAGGAAATCGCGTTTCCCAAATTGCTGATCCTCTTCTGTATCCTGGCCGTATTTGCACCTGCATTCACGATGGGGGGCATTCCGGGATCGCTGTTCCTGCCGCTGGCATTGGCGATCGGTTTCAGTATGATCGTTTCATACTTCCTCGCGCAGACATTTGTGCCGGTTATGGCCAACTGGATCATGAAAGTGAAGCACCACAAAAAGGCCGACGGTTCCGAAATGACCGACGCCGAAGAGTTCGCCGCATCGGGTCTCAGCAAAGATCCCGACGCGCAGAAAGAAGCATTGATCCACCGCGCGGATTTCGACCAGAATGGAAAAATCAGCGCATTCGAACGCATTCGGGCAAGGTTTATGCGGTTCATCAACCGGGTAATGCCTCTCCGGAAGCCGATCGTTGTGGCATACCTGATCATTACCACCGTACTCGCCGGATTTCTACTAAGCCATATTGGAAAAGATGTTTTGCCCAAAGTGAATGGCAGCCAGTTCCAGGTGCGCCTGCGTGCGCCGGAAGGTACGCGTATCGAGCGCACAGAGGAGAAAACGCTGAAAACGATCGATATTATCAAGAAAATCGTGGGGCCTCAGAATGTATCGGTTACATCGGCATATGTAGGCCAGCACCCTGCATTGTTTTCGGTAAACCCTATTTACCTTTTTATGGCTGGTCCGCAGGAAGCGGTTTTGCAGGTGGGCTTGCACGAAGAGTTCCACACGAACCTGGATGAATTGAAAGAAAAGATCCGGCGCGAGGTAAAACAGGCGATCCCGGACTTGACTATGTCTTTTGAACCCATTGAATTGACGGACAAGATCCTCAGCCAGGGTTCCCCTACGCCGATCGAGGTGCGAATGTCGGGGCGAAGCAAAAAGCTGAACGAAGAATATGCACAAAAGGTAATCGCGAAATTGAAGGAAATCAGCTATTTGCGGGATATTCAATTGGGACAATCCAATAAATACCCGGCCATTAAAATTGAAGTCGACCGGATGCGGGCCGCGCAACTGGGTGTGGATATGAATGATGTTTCGAGGTCACTGATCGCGTCAACATCTTCTTCCCGCTATACCGACAAAAATATCTGGGTGGATGAAAAAGGTGGATTCAGCTACTCGGTGCAGGTACAAGTCCCGGAAAGTAAAATGAACAGCGTACAGGAAATGAGGGAAATCCCGCTGCTCCGAAACGCCAACCGCCCTGTACTCGGCGATATTGCCACCATTACGCCTGATACCACCTATGGCGAGAATGACAACCTCGGCGCCATGCCGGTATTGTCAGTAACCGCGAATTTGAACAACACAGACCTGGGCGTCGCGCAAGCAGACGTGAGAAAAGCCCTGGCATCGCTTGGCGAACTGCCACGCGGACTCACCGTAGAGCTGGTTGGTTTGAGTCAGACATTGACCGATACGCTGGACAGCCTTCAAAACGGCCTTGTGGTAGCCATTGTGGTGATATTTCTGATGTTGGCGGCTAACTTCCAGTCGTTCAAGGTTTCGGCGATCGTACTGGCGACGGTACCAGCGGTAATTCTCGGCTCGCTGGCATTATTGATGGTAACCGGCTCTACATTGAACCTTCAAAGCTATATGGGCATTATCATGTCCGTGGGGGTATCAATTTCGAATGCCGTGCTTTTGATTACCAACGCCGAACAGCTGCGCAAGCACAGCGGCAATGCCATTGAAGCCGCCAAAGAATCGGCCGGCCTCCGCCTCCGCCCTATCGTAATGACGGCCGTGGCGATGGTGGTAGGGATGATCCCGATGGCAAGCGGGCTTGGCGAAGCAGGTGACCAGTCGTCGCCGTTGGGCCGGGCAGTAATCGGCGGGCTTATCGCATCCACATTTGCCGCATTGTTCATTCTCCCGCTCGTATTCGCGTGGGGACAGGGCAAAGCATCGACGCAAAGTGTTTCCCTCGATCCGGAGGATGAAGAAAGCAAGTATTATGTTCCAATGACCCGTTAATCACAACATCGAACCTATCCGACTATGAGACATATTCATCAAATCGCCATGACCGTACTCGTTGCAGGCGCAGCGACGGTCCTGCAAAGCTGCGGTTCGTCACGGGCCGAAGAAGAAGAGGGCAAAAAAGCAGCGGCAGAAGCAAGTGCGAGCACCGCTATGGTGGACGCATTCCCGCTTAAAAAAGAGCAATTGGTGTCGAATATCCAGATCCCCGGCGAGCTGATCGCCTTTCAGCAAGTGGATATTTATGCCAAAGTGAGCAGTTTTGTCAAAAAGCTCCACGTAGATGTGGGTAGCGAAGTGCGCGAAGGCCAGCTTTTGGCGACTATGGAAGCGCCTGAGCTTACGTCACAGCTCATCACGAGCGAATCGCGCCTGAAATCGTTCGAAGCCATTTACCAGGCCAGCAAAGCCAATTACGAACGTCTGCTCGAAACCAGCAAAACGCCCGGTACCGTTTCCCAGAACGACCTGGATGTGGCGCTCGCGAAACAACGTTCCGATCTCGCCCAGCTCGACGCAGCACGCTCTGCGAGCCGCGAGATCACCGATACCCGCAATTACCTTGAAATACGGGCTCCGTTCAGCGGCATTATCTCCGCGCGTAATGTGAGTACGGGTGCGTACGTGGGACCGTCAGGCAAAGGTTCGGAATTCCCGCTTTTTACCTTGGTAGAACAGCGTAAACTGCGTCTGGTGGTGAGCGTGCCGGAGCAATATACCAGCTATCTCAAAAACCAAAGCCAGGTTACTTTCAAAGTGAAGTCGCTTCCCAACCAGCAATTCCCTGCCAAAGTCACCCGCCTCGCTGGTGCGCTGGATGCACGTTTACGCTCGCAGCGCACGGAAATGGATGTAATTAACAGTGATAGAAAACTTTTACCCGGTATGATTGCCGAAGTTTCCATTCCATTATCGGGTGATGCAAGCACTTTTGCCGTTCCCCGAACGGCCGTGCTGAATTCTACGCAAGGCACTTATGTGATTAAGGTCGTGGATAACCGGGCGGTGTGGGTGCCGGTGAAAACAGGTAGCAGCAGTACCGAAAAAACCGAAATTTTCGGCGATGTCAAAGAGGGTGACGTACTAGTCAAGGTGGCCAATGAAGAAATCCGCGACAATTCGGACCTGAAAAATGTCAAGCAAACAGCCATTTAGGTCCGTTAGCGAAGGGCGGTTTTGCCCTCATTCAATACAATTCTTAGTTTAAAACCTGCAAGATCGGTCTTTACCTCACGGCAAAGGCCGTTTTTGTAGGAATACACCCCTTCCTTGCCGTCCGGCAGCGTTACACCATATTTGCCCTCAGAAAGCTTCCGGATGTTGCACATCTTGCCGTACCGTTCGGAATAGACCTCTGTAATGTTGATGGGCTCCTTATAATACAGGCTGGTAATCGTGCTGCTGATCGGTTTATTCACCGTCACATTAGGCTTGTCGCTCACGTCCTCTCCCGAGAACAGCACTTCGTAAAACGATTTGGAACTGGTTTTGGTGAGCGTTTTCTCTTTGAGATCACCGTTGACGTGGTGCGCACAGGTAGCCGAGACGAGTTTTCCCTGCACATAATTAGTCTGGGTCGAATACGACCCTTTGTAGAACATTACTTTGAAATCCGATTCGATCCGGTGCGTTTCCGTATTGTCCGAACCTTTTTCATCGAATACCTTCAATGACCCGATCGTGCGGCCCGCTACGATCACATCGTAGACATTTTGTGCGCTGGCGGCAGAAACAGCGAGCATTAACCACCCGATCATTACAAATCCCAATACACGCATCATCCCTCTTGTTTTGGTTTCTAATCGTGTGCAATCACCTAATAACTCCATTATTTCTGTTCCTATTGTCCTTGAACAAAGATTATCAAGCCATTAACTTACTTGAATGCGCGGAAAGGTGGCGACCATTCAGGAAAAAAGGGGATTAAATGCCACACCGGTCAGCGAATGGCATTTGATCCCCAGCGAGCTTAAAACCGGCCGAATTTCAAAGTCAGGTTGTAAGAAATATTACTCAAATCACTGTCGGTAAGACCATTGCCTTCTGCATTAAATGCTTTACGGTACGATACGCCCGGGCTGAAACGCATCCATTTCAACAGATTAAACTCTACCTGCACGCCCGGCTCCATCACAAAGAAGCATTTCGCATCGTCATTGTCGCGGCGGTCGTCCCAATCGTCCCAGTCCCAATCATCGAAATCGCGGCGGTCGTATTGCAGCGTGAAACCGGCACCTGTCAGCAAATTGGCCGTGACATGCACCCTGCGCGTCGACGCGAACACGTACTCAGTCATCAACCCGAACTGGCCATATTGATAAGTCATCTTCCGAGCCGGGAAATTTTGTTCCAAAGCCGGCACCGGAATGTAGTTGGTGGTAGCAGCTGCTCCTAAGCCGAGCAAAAAACGTTGGTTGATGAACCAGCCGCCGTACAGCTCAGCCATATTCGCGTAATCGCCATTGATTTTCGTGAATTTATTGGAAATCGCCGCATAACCGCCGGAACGATAGATCCCCCGGCTTTGAAAAAGCGTTTGGTTCTCCTGCGCGAAGGTGCTGGCAGTGGCACCGAAGCCAAGAATGAAGATGAGTGATAAAAGAGTCCTTTTCATAATCGCTAAGTTGTTTCTTTCGAGACAACCGGCCCCCTGTATCCCCCTATGCCCTCTTTATTTTTTTCAAAACATTATTTCGCTGCCGAGAAATCGAGCTGCTGGATCAACGCGGGGTTTTCGGGCGAGAGCGTAAAATACACGCGGATATTGCCTGATGTGCATTTCAATGTAAATGTCCCTCTCAGCTGATTTTCAGCCACCATTTCCGAAGCACTGACAATGGTACCTACTTTGGCAAGCAATACGTCCAGCTCCTTCCGACGATGGGATACGGAGCGGTCGGGAAAGAAATTTTCCGCGAAAATGCCGCTTTGCTCCGCATTCTGCCAGGTTGGAAGCAATTTTACGAGCTGGTCTTTGCGTTGTTTCAAAATATTCGAAACGGCGACGGGCAGCGGTTTCAATCCCGCTAATGCAATGACCGTGTCGAGCACAGCGGTATTGATCGTAGCCATGCCCGCATACGTACGGTTCGCATGCGCGATGATGCCAATGCCATATTCCGGCAAAATTTGCCACTGGCTCCCGAAACCCGGCAGACCACCGGTGTGACCGATTCCCGTTCTACCCTCGCAGTCCTTACTCCACCGTAAGCCATACCCATAAGCCGAAACCATCGCGCAAGCGCGCCCGCTCGGGTACTTGTACGAGGCATTCAGGCTATTGAAGTTCCAGGGCATTTGCATTTCCCGTACATCGCTGCGCATTACCGGCCCGGTTTCGGCACCAGAGGATGGCGGCCAGGCCGATAAATGGAATGCTACATATTTACTGAAATCATCAATAGAGGTAATCAGACCGCCCATTGCGCCGTAGGTACCATCGTGTTCGAGTTCTTCTTCCTTCCACACATCGTCCTCATAACGGTAGCCGTGTGCCAGCAGATTTTTCGGCGCCTTGGTATATTCCCAAATGGTATTGTCCATACCCAGCGGTTTGAAAATCACTTCATTAATATACTGCTGATAAGGTTTGCCGGCCACGTTGCTGATGATCTTGCCCAGCATTGCAAAGCCCAGATTACTGTATTCATAAGTCACACCGGGCACATTGGAGAAGGAAATGCCTTTGGAGATCAATGCGATCAGTTCTTCATCCTTCGTATCGAGCTGACGGTCGCCCCAGGGATTGTCCTCCGGAAAGCCGGCCATGTGCGTGAGCAAATGCCGGATGGTAATCGCCGGGGCATCTTTGGTGAGTGGCGGCATGTTTTTCAATTCCGGAATATAAAGGTATGCCGGGTCATCGAGTTTCAATTTCCCTTCCTTGCGGAGCGCCAGAATGCCCATTGCCGTCACACTCTTGGACATAGAAGCGATGCGAAAAAGCGACTTCGGGCTCGCTTTCGTCGAGGTGGCAATCTCGGAAAAGCCACTTGCCCCTGACAACACTAGTTTGCCGTCCACTACCAACCCGAATGCCAGCCCGGGGAAATGATTTTTCTCCGCATAATCATGATAGAGCTTCTCAATGACGGGAAGTGTCGCCCTGATTTTATCGAGCCGCTCGGGGGAGGCCGTTTGCGACCAGGTTTGTAATGCAGCTAAACTAAGGAGTGAAGTAAAAATGATGCGCATCAGGCAGTAAAAGGTTGGTTAGGTGATTGGGTGAAGTTAAAAAACAGTCACCGTTTTGCCTACTATTTTGATTACAACGCTCTCTTCTCGTACCGTTAAATCATTAAAATGCAACAATTCTTGATTTTGTACAACACATACTTTTTAATTTAATTTAAAAAATCCAATTTCCATGAATCAAATAACCGCCAGATGCGTTAAATTTGCATTACTGAAAGGCTATAACTGTACATAATACAATTTTTGAGGCGCCAACCCTGAATCGAAAAAATTAAAAAAATTATATAAAGATATTAACATCACACTCATGAATTATTCAATTTTCGCTCCTTCCGATTCCCGACGATATTTAAGATGGGCTGTCGCGGCCTTTTTCTTCGTCCAAGGACTCAGCTTCGCCGCCTGGGCAAGCCGGATCCCGGACATTAAAAACATGCTCCACCTCACAGAAGGTGGTCTCGGAACCGTGCTGCTAGCCCTTCCATTGGGCTTAATGGCAAGCCTTCCGATCTCCGGCTGGATGGTAACCCACTACGGAAGCAAAAAAATGGTGCTGATCGGCGCCATCCTGTACGCGATCACACTGACATTCATTGGTTTTGTAACCCGCACCGAGCAGCTCGTCATCGCATTGTTTGCATTCGGATTGTGGGGTAACCTGACGAACATTGCCGTAAATACCCAGGCAGTGGCTGTGGAACAGGTTTACGGCAAATCCATTATGGCGTCTTTTCACGGTTTATGGAGCCTTGCGGGCTTCGTGAGCGCGATGATCGGATCACTCTTCATTTCGGTACACATCCCTCCTCATATCCACTTCATTGTCATCGCTTTGATCGCGTTTGCCGTCATTTTCACGGCCTATAAGCACACAATGCCCGACACTGAAAAAGAAGCAGGCGAAGAGCAGCCCATGTTTGTAAAGCCCGACCGCGACCTTTTGATCCTCGGTCTGATCGGCTTCTGTGCGATGGTCTGCGAAGGCGCCATGTTCGATTGGAGCGGCGTTTACTTCCAGGAAGCGGTTCACGTGCCTGCTTCGATGACTACTCTTGGTTATGTAGCGTTTATGGGAACTATGACAGGCGGTCGCTTCGCAGGTGACTGGCTGGCCAACCGCCTCGGACGTCGTAAAATGCTGCAATTGAGCGGTACGTTAATGGGTACTGGTCTTGCCATTGCCGTAGCATTCCCACACCTCATAACCGCTACATTGGGTTTCCTCCTGGTTGGTTTCGGTGTATCATCGGTTGTTCCGTTGGTTTACAGCGCTACCGGACGCTCGAAAACCATGTCGGCGGGAATGGCGCTTGCGGCGGTTTCGTCCATCAGCTTCATCGGCTTCCTGATCGGCCCGCCGTTGATCGGTATCGTGGCCCAGTTTGCCAACCTGCGCTGGTCTTTCGCGATCGTAGGCGTGCTAGCCACGCTGACGGCCTATTTGTCGACCAAAGCCCGTCTCATCGAATAATACGTTCTGGCACATATTTTTCATTGCGAAAGAGGATAGCGGTCACGTTATCCTCTTTTCGTTTTTAAGGCGCAAAACCTATGAAAAAACTCAGCCTGGGCATTGGTCTGCTATTCCTCTCGGTTACGGCCGTACAAGCGCAAAACGACTCGCTTCGGCCGCTGGATATGAACCTGGAAGCGTATACCTACCCTTTTCAGGTCGATTACCTGGAATTTGAATCGCAGGGTGAAAAGCTTCGCATGGCTTACATGGATGTACGTCCCGCGCGGGCGAACGGGCGGACGGTCATGCTCCTGCATGGAAAGAATTTCAACGGCGCCTACTGGGAAGAAACGGCCAAAGCGCTTACCGCAAAGGGATTTCGGGTGATTATCCCCGATCAGATCGGCTTTGGGAAGTCGACAAAGCCGCTGCATTACCAGTATTCATTTCATGACCTCGCGGCTAATACTAAAAAGGTCCTCGACAAGCTAGGCATTGGCAAAATAGCTCTTTTAGGGCATTCGATGGGTGGAATGCTGGCAACCCGTTTCACACTGATGTACCCGGAAAAGGTGGAAAAACTGATCCTGGAAAATCCGATAGGCCTTGAAGATTACAAGGTGAAGGTGCCATTTCAGCCCGTCGATAAATGGTATATGAGTGAGCTAAAAAGCGATTTCAATTCCATTAAGAACTACCAGCTCAACAGCTATTATGACGGCAAATGGAAGGATGCTTATACCAAATGGGTGAACCTGCTGGCCGGCTGGACGCTCGGAAAAGATTATCCCAGAGTAGCCTGGAACAGCGCATTGACGTACGATATGATCTACACCCAGCCTGTCTGCTACGAATTCGGGCAGATCAAGGCCCCTACGCTGCTCATCATCGGCCAGCGCGACCGAAGCGCCGTAGGTAAGAACCTGGCGCCCGAGGATGTGCGAAAAACGCTCGGAAATTATCCCGAACTCGGTAGACGAACTAAGGCAAAGATTCCTAATAGTGAGCTGGTAGAACTCGATAATATTGGACATTTACCGCATATCGAGGATTTCAACAGGTTTATTATGCCGCTGATACGGTTTCTGGAAAAGCGTTAACGAATGTTTATATTTGTAAATAATATTAAATTTATAAATATAAACCATATTTAAAGTATAAATGCCGCACAGATCGTTAACCGTGCGGCATTTGCGCCAACTTTGTCGTTACACACCTAACGGCATTTTCTACACCCATTAATTGTCATCGATACTACCAATATGACATCGCTACGCGATTAAGCTCTTCTACAACCCAGTGCCGTCAGGCACGTAACATGGATAGGAGCATCGGCAATTACTTAACTTTTAAATGCCGTCAAGCATGTAACGACAAAGCATTGGCAGTGACTCTCCTCAGGCATGCGGGCTTTCTCTACTGGGTGTTCCAATTAGAGAACCAAATCAATCCTATCATCCCAAAAACTGGCTTACATAGTTGCGGCTGGTGAGAATGGCGCTCTTCACATCCGTGATATTGCCTTCATAGGCCTTATCTTCTACTTCTATCACAACGGGGCCGCGATAGCGCACATCTGTCAATGCGGCAAAGAAACCGCGCCAGTTAACATCACCGAGCCCCGGAAGTTTCGGTGAATGATACTCCAACGGATTAGCCAGTATGCCGACATTATTCAATTTATTTTTATAAACTTTCGCATCCTTCAAATGAACGTGATGTAAGCGTGATTTATAATTATAAATCGGCAATAATTCATCCATCATCTGCCAGATCATATGCGAAGGATCATAGTTCAGGCCGAACAATGGATCGGGAATAATTTCGAACATCCGATCCCATACGGCCGGGCTGATTGCAAGATTTTTCCCTCCCGGCCATTCATCGTCGGTGAAGAACATGGGACAGTTCTCGATGCCTATTTTCACATTGTTTTCCTCTGCAACCTTCACAATCGCAGGCCATACATCGGCGAAACGGGCCAGGTTATCTTTAATGCTTTTGGAAGGATCACGGCCGATGAAGGTGGTAACGACCGGAATATCGAGTTTAGCTGCTCCGCGAATTACCTGCTTGATATGTTCTATATAGTATTCAGAGCGGTTCGGATCGGGATCGAGCGGGTTGGGATAATAACCCAGTGCCGAAATGAAGATCCCCGCTTCTTTCAGGTTATGTTTGATGGACGACACCTTCCGGTCGGTGAGGTCGTTGACATCAATGTGGGTCACGCCCGCGTACCGGCGGCTGTCGGCATTGTCAGCCGGCCAGCACATCACTTCTACACACGAAAAGCCATTATTTCCAGCAAATTGAACGACGTGTTCAAAGCCGAAATCGGCCAGGATTGCACTGTTAAAACCTAATTTGAGCATAAGGACTTAGTTTTTTGGCAAACATCATCAAAAAACGAGCGGGTTTCAAGGATTACCGGAAATTCCCATCCAAAATTTCCGAGGCTTCATCAACGCAGGATACCACTGGTAAATATCGCCCCCTATGAAATCCTGCGAATTTTAGTAATATTGATCCGACAAAAACAATGAACCTTAACGCTTTATCACTTATGGCAGACTCTGAACCGGGTATTGGTAAAAAGATACTCAGCTTTTTCATCAAGGACGCCGACGAAACCGCGTCAGGAACGCAAGTTCCAAGGCCAGCAGCGGCTCCCATCCCCGAACCTTCCAAGCCTGCGCCTGCAACGGTTACCAACGCGGCAGGAACCGGCCAGATTGACAAGAAGTTTACAGAGCATTTCGTCAATCTCCTCGAAAAAGCCAACCTGCCCGGCCCCGACTATTTCGAATACAAACAGGCCCTTCAAAGTATGGAAGGGCTCGGTTTGGGCGAAGAAAAGCAGTTTCAGGCTGCCTGGGCGAGCTTCAAGGCCATGGGTGGCGCCAAGGATACGACTGTTCTCAAAACTTCTGCCGATCAATATCTCACCATCCTTGTCAAAGACCGTGAGTCGTTCCTGAAAGACGTCGAAAAGGCCATCAAGGAACGTGTAGGCGCATTGCAGGACGAGCAGCAGAAACTGGAACAAACGAATGCGGCTTATGCGCAACAAATCATTGATTTACAGAAGAAAATAGATGAAAATAAAAACCGTCTGGGCCAGATTTCGGGCGAAGTTGCGGAGCAGACGGCTAAAATCAATTCCAATAAGGACAGCTTCGAAGTCACTTATGTAAGTTTTGTAGACCAGATCCAGTCGGACCTGGTGAAAATCAACCAATATCTTCAATAAAACCTGACAACTAAATCACAATGGCAACACCAGATTTCACCCAGATCGGCGGCTCTCAGGAGGATCACTCCAAGAAGTCCTATTGGAGCCGACCGGAAGGTATTACTTCCCTCCTTTTCCTGGGAGGTGTAGGCGCCGTGGTACTCTATTTCTGGAACAAAATCGCGGCTTTCCTAATCGAAGTAACCCAAAACACCCTGTATCTCGGTTTCCTGATGGCCATTCTGGCGCTCGTGATCTTCCTGCTGACGAGCAAAGACGTGCGAACGGCCGCGTTCTTCCTGTTCAAATCGCTGATGCGGAGCATTACCGGTCTCATTATCAAGCTGGACCCGATTGCGATCATGAAGATTTACGTCGACGACCTGAAAGAAAAGCGCGAGAAGATGCAGGGGCAGATCAACACGCTGGCCGGCCAGTTGGTGAAGCTGAACAAGAATATCAATGAAAATAACGAGCGCATCAAACAGAAATTCGCCGAAGCCAACAAGGCGAGCACCATGCTAGACCGCCCGGGCATGAAGGAAACCGCCTCTCTCGCGACCATTGAAGGCGCCGGCTTACAGGAAATGAATGAGAAGCTTCTTCCCTTGCAGCGAAACATGAAGACTGTGCTCGAATTTATGGAAAAGGTAAACAAGAGTGCAGATTACATTATTAAAGAGACGGAGATCAAAGTTAAACTCAAAGAGGCCGAGTATAGAATTGTAAAGGAAAGCTCCAATGCATTGCGTACAGCTATCAGCATTTTCAAGGGTAATCCTGATAAAAAGTTCTACTTCGATGAATCGATGGAATACATCCAAGACGATATGAGCCAGAAACTGGGTGAGATGAAACGTGCGATGGATTTGTCACTGGATTTTATCAATGGCGTGGATGTGCAGAATGGCTTGCTCTCGGACAAAGGCCAGGCCATGCTGGAAGCTTACAATTCGGGCCAGTTCAAGTTGATCCAGTTAGATTCGCCGGCACCTGCTACCCGCTCGATAGATACGCCGAAAGATTCGAGCTACAAAGGCTTACTGGATTGATAATTCTTCATTTATTCGCTTCATATTTCTCATTTTACACATCATAACTACATGAAAAGACTAACAGTTGCCGGCCGGTTGATCATCACCGCGCTCATTTTGGGGGCCATTTTCGTCGGGTATAAGTACCTGGGCGGGCAGAAAGCCCTGAACCAAATGGCAGAAGATCAGGCGCAAAGCCCTCAGACAGAAGCCACCACCGGCGAAGCCGAAAGCACTGCGTCGGATCCCGGCACTTCATCGAACAGCGAAGCCACCGCCTCGGGCGAGAGCACAACATTCACTTACACGCCCCCGGTGCCTGTAGACGGAAAACTCCGGGGCGTCGTCGAGCTTGGTGCGAGCGGCTTTAACTCATTTATCATTACGGTTGATAAGGAAAAACGCTGGAAACTCGAAAAATCGGAATTTGGTAACAGCCTCGTAACCGAGAATATGGCAACCGACGAGGATGTACGCATTGGCCTGAAAAAGTATATCGGAACCATGCTGGACTACGGAGTAGGCAGCAAAGACATTCATTTCGTGGTGAGTTCGGGTGCGGCGAAAGCGGAGGTAACTACCAAAATTACCCGGGTTTTGAAGTCGCTTGGCTACGTTGTAAACCAGGTTACTCCGGAACAGGAAGGTCAGCTGGCGCTCAAATCCGTGTTGCCCGCCGAATACGCAGACAAGGCATTTGTCGTGGATATTGGCTCGGGTAACACTAAGATTTCCTGGATCAGCGGTGGTAAAATCTCTGCATTGGAATCTTACGGAGCAAAATATTTCCAGGACGGAACCGACGACTCAAAAGTATACCAGGAAGTGAGCGCCAAAGCGAAACAAGTGCCTGCTAATCTGCGGAATACCTGTTTCATTATAGGCGGGGTTCCTTTCGAAATGGCCAAAGAAGTTCGTAAAGGCAAGGAACGCTACACTACATTGAGCGCTCCACTGGCTTACACCAAACTGACCAACGCCAAGTCCAAAGCGGGAGTTAACATTTATAAAGCCGTAACCGATGCCACCGGCTGCCAGCAATTCGTTTTTGACTGGGATGCTAATTTTACGATCGGGTTTTTGCTGGGGTTGTGATCTGGGATAAATAGAAAGTTGTCAGTCTGAGCGGAGTCGAAGACAGTCCCTAGCGAGAGGTGCTTGCCAACTTCATCGCAATTGCTTCGACTCCGCTCAGCATGACATTACTCCTTCGCCGCTTTTCCCATTTCTCCTTCCTTCCTTTCCTCCATTCTCCCCTTTAATAAAATGACGCTGCAACAATTCTTCGCCTCTGTTTCATCCAATCCGTGGCCTGCGGTAGTTTACCTTTTGATATTGCCATTTACGGCCTGGGTAGTGGGAATGGCCGCGGACGGTAGCCGTGACGTTAAGTTTTGGAGCATCATTTATGCCATCCTGGTTTACGCGGTTTGCATTCCCGGTATTTTCGCGGTTACCCTCAACATTTACCTCTTCCTCTTCGAACGTCAGAGCATCTGGAATGCCAATATCGTTTTGCAGTATTTGCCCGTCATTTCAATGGCCATTACCCTGATGTTGATTAAAAGCAAGATCCCATTCTCCCTGATTCCCGGTTTTGGGAAAATTTCAGGATTTCTTACCTTAATCGCCGCGCTCATCGGCGTGATGTGGTTTTTCGACAGAATCCACTTAGTAGCATTCACTTACGTTCCATTTTCGGTCATTTTAATCGGTTTTGTACTCACTCTGCTAGCCATCAGGTTTGCATGGAGCAAATTGTTCTGAATAACGGCACGTATATTCAAATCTCCGTCAGCGACGAGCAGAAGTTTTTTGCCCGCGAATTGGTGAGCCATTCGATAACTCATCATCACATTTCGAACATTTGGGATAAAAGTAAAGACCGCCTCGCGCAGACGCGCATGATGCGCTTCACAGGAACGCTTGGGGAAGTCGTCTTCGCCGACTGCTATCACCTTCCCCGCCCTGCCCGCTCCTTCGGCGCCACCGACGGCCAGGACTGGGGCCAGGATTTTCTCATCCGCTCCGATACGGAAGATTTCGCCGTCGACATCAAATCCATGAAACGCCGCTCCGGCATTTTGGTCGGGGATTATGTTTTGAATATCCCTTCCTCTCAGCTTCACAAACCCGGTTCTAAAACTTCGCATTACTTCTGCATTTCCTTTCATCAATCCCGAACCGAAGGCACCATCGCATCATTGCTCGGGTTTATCGACAAGCAGTCGCTGGAAAATGGCGAGATTGGTACACTGTACTGCGCCGGTGCAAAGCGCCCCCGGGCCGATGGAAGCGCCTTCACGTTCAACGAACCGACGTACGAAGTACTGTTTTCCGATATTGCTCCGCCAGTGGTAACTAATTCGCTCCGCAGGATAAACGGATTCCGAGTATGTCAATTGAAATAAATACTTTGGTGTATCATTTATCAATTACGCTCGTCAACTATGGAAGAGCAAAATCAAAAAAACTCTCCGCAAGGCGCGGACAAAACAGACCATAATCAGAAACAGTATTTTGAACTCGAAGATGGTCCTGTCATGAAGTTTGAAGATTTCAAAGCGCCGTACCATCAAACTCCATTAACCGAGCTGACCGAACGAGAGGAATTCAGGCAGTCATTGCCCTTTCTCATGATCGGCTGGGCCAGGGCTCCGATAAGCAATATGTCCGACGATGACCTTCGGCTGGTAAGGTACGCTGAGAAATATGGCCTATGAGGCTATTCCTTGATACCAACGGATTAATCGATCATGCGCTGGAAAGGAAGACCGGTCAACCACTCGAAGTCGCTTACATTCTATTCAAAGCAAGAAAAGATCAGATTCCTGTTTTCATTTCGCCCGGTTCATTGTATACTTTTGCATACATCATGAATAAAAACGGGATTAAAGGCACAGCATTACGTGCCCGACTGGACGCTTATCTTTCCTTTCTGAACATTAGTGTTTCAGACAAAATGGTATTTGCCCAAGGCTTAACTGCCGGTTTCAAGGACATTGAGGATGCCTTTCAATATGCAAGCGCAACTGCAGAACAATGTGACTATCTGATCACAACCAACGTGTCAGATTTTGAACCTTTTGCCGAAAATCTCCGGGTACTGACACCCGCACAGTTCGTGACCCAAATGCTCCATAAGAAACGCGGCATCGACTTCTAAATGGCATCACAAACACGCACGTACGGGCGCAAAAAATTGTTGGGCCAGGTTTACACGCCTCCTCATGTCGTTGATAAAATATTACGGCATTGCGATTTTTTTGAGAGCGATTTGGCTGGAAAACGCATGCTCGATCCGGCTTGCGGCGATGGACGTTTTCTCATCCCTATGGCGGAATTTATCATTCGCAACACTCCGGCCGACCAGATAGCACGGAGACTTCAACAGCTGCACGGCTGGGACATCGACAAAAAAGCATTGCAGCAATGCCGTGAAAACCTGGATGCCCTCGTGGCGCCGCTGGGTTTGTCGGTCAACTGGAATTTGCGGAAATGCGATGCGTTGAAGCAATGGCGTTTGAGGGAAAAGTTTGATCTAATCGTGGGTAATCCACCTTATATCCGCATTCAGCATTTGCCTGAGGCTCAACGGAAGTATATTCAAAAGCATTATTCATTTTGCAGCACCGGATCGACCGACGCATTCATCGCCTTCTTTCAACTAGCGTCCAAGCTGCTGGCTGACAATGGTATATGCGCGATGATCACGCCCAATTCTTACCTGGTTTCAGAGTCCGGCGGACCGTTACGCAGGTATTTTCATAAGAAAAGGAACCTACGACACATTACCAACTACCGCACGATTCCGGTTTTTGGAGCGGCTTCCACCTACCCTGCTATTACAATTTTCGGAGGCGAACCTACCGACCACTTCCGGTTCGAGCATTGCGTAAACAATCGTTTTGAATATAAAGGTCGGGATATTCCTCATTCCGAATTACGGATAGATATTCCCTGGCAGCTTTCAGTCCAGGCACAAGCAGAACAGCAAGGGCAGCGACTGGGCGACATTTGTAAAATCTCGGTGGGACTTACAACGCTGGCTGATGGTTGCTACCTTTTCAATATCATCAGCGAAAAGAATGGTTTAGTTTATGCCAAAAACAAGAACGGTTTCTTCGCACACCTTGAAAAGGATTTGCTTAAACCGATTATCAAAGGCTCCAAACTAAAAGGTGCCGACGATGCAGTGACGGAGTATATTTTGTTTCCCTACCAAAAAGATGCATCTGAAAAACAGCGCATTATCCCGGAGGAAACGCTTAAAACCGAATTCCCTCAAACATATTCCTACTTGCTTAAAGTAAAATCCGAACTGGATCGTCGTGATAATGGAAAGCCCAATGCAGTGGCATGGTACGCGTTCGGGCGAGCGCAGGGGCTGGATAATGCATTCGGCAAGAAGATCATTTTCTCGCCGATGAACCGCGAGCCGAATTTCATTTTGTATGAAAATCCGGATGTGACGGTTTATTCAGGCTATTTTATTAAATATGATGGAGACTACCAAACCTTGCTGGAACAGCTTAATTCCCAGCGAATGGCCGATTTTGTCGCCATTGCAGGTCGGGATTTCCAAGGTGGGTACAAAGGCTATAACAAAAAGGTAATCGAAAATTTTATTATCACCAGTCACTCCTGAAACTATGGAAATAAATGCTGCTATCGACCGTTTAAATTGGCTCTGTGATCATATTCCGGCGCTTATCCAGGCCATTCCCGCCGCTGAATTTGAAAGCAAGCCTACGCCTGAGAAATGGAGCAAAAAGGAAATCCTGGGACATTTGATCGATAGCGCGGCCAACAACCATCAGCGATTTATCCGAATCCAGTCCGAAAACGAACCGGTAATCTTCTACAACCAAAACGACTGGGTTGGGTTTAGCAAGTACAATGAAATCGCCACGGAACAGCTGGTTGCGACCTGGAAGCAGTATAACCTGCATTTGGCTGCCATTGCCAAAGCTATCCCAACTCAAAACCTCTCCCGCAACGGTGTCGGACGAGATGGTCAAAAGCATACCCTCAAATGGTATTTTGACGATTACGTCGACCATATGGAGCATCACTTGCGTCAAATGGTAACTTATTAATCAATAAACTAGCTAAATATTCAACCTAAAAGATTTATAAATAAACGAACGTTCATTTATATTTGCACCATGAAAAATTAATAAGACCATTGAGGATCAGGGACGCTAACAAGGAGGCATTAATCCGCGAGAAGGCTATCGAGCTGATTGTAAACCACGGTTTCGACGGATTGAGTATGCATAAACTGGCGAAGGCCGCCGGGGTATCGGTCGCCACGATTTACATTTATTTCAAGGACCGGGAGGATCTGATCCAGCAAGTTTACACCGATGAATCACGCAAAATGACGGAAGCGACACTGATAAACTTCGATCCGGATGCACATTTTGACGAAGGTTTGAAACGGCAATGGATCAACCGTATGACCTATTGCCTCGAAAACCCGTACAGCATGACGTTTATGGAGCAGGTGAAGCATTCGCCGCTGGTAGAGCGCTCGACGGTGGATACGCGATTTTTGCAGGCAATGCAGCGATTTGTCCATAATGCGATCGACCGGAAGGAAATTATGCCGTTGCCGGTAGAAATATACTGGTCGATAGCCTTTGCCCCGCTCTACCAGCTTGTGAAGTTTCATATCGCGGGCAAGAGTATGCCCGGCCGCCCTCCTTTTGTATTCGATGAAGAGAAAATCAACCTCACACTCGGACTGGTATTAAAAGCCTTAAAACCTTAACGAAAAGCTGAAACCGGTCCGCATCCTATTTTGTTTGCCATGAACGATCACAGTGTTACCGAAGCGTTTGTGCTGGTTTTTAAGACCAACATCAATAATCCAAGACAAGTCAAATCGATTGCCGGCACACTCGATAACTGCCCCGACATCCTGAAATGGAACGTTGATTTGGCTGATATCGACAAAGTGTTGCGCATTGAAGCCACACACGCGCAGTGTGAGCCCGTGATCGAGCTCGTCACCCGCGCAGGATATGCGTGCGAAGAATTAACAGACTAAAAATTTACAAAATCAAACTCTATGTCCGAAACCAAACCCACATTTACGGGCTATGAAAAGTTCATCATAGCCCTTTTAGCCACATTGCAGTTTACAGTTGTGCTCGATTTCATGGTATTATCGCCATTGGGTTACATCCTGCTCGACAAACTATCCATCACGACCAGCCAATTCGGGCTGGTCGTCTCCGCTTACGCATTCAGTGCGGGCGCTTCCGGCTTGCTTACCGCCGGTTTTGCCGACAAATTCGATCGTAAAAAACTGCTGCTCTTCTTTTACGTCGGCTTCCTGCTAGGAACATTCTTTTGTGGGATCGCCCCTACCTACCATTTATTGCTAGCAGCCCGTGTGTTCACGGGTATTTTCGGAGGGGTAATCGGCTCCATCAGCTTTGCCATTATCACCGATCTTTTCCCCATCAATGTACGTGGACGCGTAATGGGGTTTGTACAAATGGCTTTCGCAAGCAGCCAGGTTCTGGGTATCCCTATCGGGCTCTATCTGGCCAACCAGTTCAGCTGGCATGCGCCGTTCCTGATGATCGTGGGCCTGGGCCTGATCGTCGGCATATTGATCGTTACCCAAATGAAGCCGATCGACGCGCACTTGAAAAATCCTCCGAAGGGTAATGCCTTTCAGCACCTGGCCAAAACCCTCGCGCGGCCCGACTACCTCCAAGGCTTCGCGGCCACCGCGCTGCTTGCCACCGGTGGATTTATGCTCATGCCATTCGGTACCGCGTTCGGCGTGCACAACCTGGGCATCGCCGAAGGATCGCTGCCGACCTTATACATGGTGACCGGCATTTCGATGCTTGTGTTTAGTCCGATGATCGGGAAGCTGAGCGACAAAGCCGGGAAGTATAAAGTGTTCCTGATGGGCTCGACGGTCACCTGTATCATGACCCTCATTTATTGCAACCTCAGCGTGACCCCGCTTTGGATTATCATCGGTTTGAACGTCCTACTCTTCGTCGGAATTACCGGCCGGATGATCTCCGCGTCGGCGCTCATGACGGCAGTTCCCGACCCCCAGGACCGCGGTGCATATATGGGTATCAACTCGTCGATCCAGCAGATCGCCGGCGGGCTTGCTTCACTTCTTGCCGGGTTCATCGTGTCCGAAACGAGTACCGGTTTCATCGAAAACTACCCGCTACTGGGGGACGTGGTGGTGTTCGCGGTAATCGTGACGGCATTGCTTATGTACCGCATTCATAAATATGTGGCTGCGAAGTTGGCGGCGGTAGCGCCCTCGAATGCGCCTAATCCGGCGGTATAAAAGTTTTTGGTCAACTAATTTGTCACCCTGAGCGCAGTCCTAAGGGCGATGCGACAACGTTTTCGCATTTGCCCTTAGACTGCGCTCAGGGTGACAGCATTTTATAGCGTTCTTATTATCAAATCATTACAAAAAAATTATAAAAAAATTCTTTTAATACTTTTTATTCATTTAAAATGATTGATACATTTACCACGACAAAAACTTTTACGACTTTTTATTTATAAGGAATAGGGATAAAAATATTTTACGTTTATTTACGTATCGGACGTGAAATAAACTATTAACTTTTTATACTTATAATACTTTTAAATGAAAATCATCAGTATTGTCAACAACAAAGGTGGTGTGGGAAAGACTACATCTGCCCAGAGTATTGCTGCCGGTCTCAGCAAATTTGCCAATGCAAGAGTGCTGGTAATTGACCTGGATGCGCAAGCCAGTCTTACCAAAAGTTTCGGCATTCATCATGCCGGTCTTAAAAAAGACAGCGGCTCGTTCATCACCGGCGAATACGAATTTGATGAGATCGTCAAGCGAGTTGGAGACATTGATGTTTTGCCCGGATCAGCCGAGATGATCCACCGGGAGGACACGATCAAGTCGGCGCCGGTTTTTCCTTTCAATCTGAAAATTGCATTGGAAAAAGTGAAGGACCGTTACGACTTCGTGATCATCGACTGCCCTCCTGCCCTCTACGGAAATACGAGGTTGGCGTTGGTTTCATGCCACCAGTATTATGTACCGTTGCAGGCAGAGTTTTTGAGCTACGAGGGTTTGCGCAACTTCCTGGTGTACTCGGCGGAGATCAAGAAGATCAGCCCGAGCACCAATCTCGGCGGCGTATTCGCGACGCGCTATAACCCGAAAATCCGGAAGAAGATCAGCCACGAACTGATCATGGCTACGCGGGAGCAGCTGGGCGAAGTTTTCATGGAAGCGTACATCCGCGATAACATTGCATTGTCGGAAGCGCAGGCCAACGGAACGACGATCTTTGATTACGCACCCACCAGCAACGGAGCCGAAGACTATTATAAGTTAACCAAAGAAATACTGGAACGAATAAATAACTGACACGTATGGCAAAGGAAAGGAAGTTTGATTTTGCGCCACTACCGCTACCCGAAGTACAGGAAGAGCCCGCCGTAGCAATCACCCCGGCATCCACTGCCGAAGTCATTGACGGCGCCCCCACAAAGGTCACCTTCGATTGTGATTTCGTGCTGATGGAGAATATGAAGGATTACGGCTACTGGGAAGGTCTCACGCAGAAGGACATCATCATCGAATCCTTGAAGCTGTATTTTCAAGACAAAGAAATCCGTCCCCGCCCCGATAAGATACGCAACCGGACGAAAGTAGGCCGCAAGCCGAAATCGGCATTGGTATGAAGAAAAGTCTCCTTCTCAGGAGACTTTTTTGTTGCATTCCATTACTGCTTTACAATCTTCCCGCTCACTTGTCGCTTACCATTGGTAAACTTATAAATGTAAAGTCGCGAGGCACCTTCCAGCCGAATCTCCATTTTCTCTTTAAACAAACGGCTGGTCAATTTCCTGCCCGATTGATCGAATATTGTAAAAAGAGATTCCCCAGGCAGTATGGTCTCCACTACTACACGCTCTTTCGCCGGATTGGGTGAGACCTTGACCCATTGTTTCGGGTCGGCCGGCACAGACAGAATCGGGTCGACCTGAACCTCTGTATACGAAATTTTCGAGCACCCTTTATTGTCGGTGACTTTTACCTCGTACGTACCAGCACGATTCAGCGTCGCGTTTCGAAACGTGGCGTCCGGTGTATCGGCATGAAAGAGCATTGGCCCCGTCCATTCGTATTTCACTCCTCCGGCAGCATGAAGTTCAACTGTTGCTCCGACCGTGTAAGGACCGCCATTATTCGCCATCGCGTTGGGTAGCGGCTGCACCTTTACTGTTGTTTCCGCTCGCATGGTCGGACTTCCCGCAAACTCGCAAGACGCTGAATAAGTATTTGTCTGACCGGGAGCCACGGTTAGTGAATTCCCCGTCGCGCCATTCACCCAGCTTACCTTACCCCGACAGCCGTAGGCAGTTACTACAACGGTATCGCCGGCACAGGTTACTGCTTTCGATGCCGAGACTTTCAACACCGCCGGAAGAGACGACCGCAGCGACCAACTGATCGTTTTTGTCCTCAACTGACGAGCATCGTCTCTCCGACTCAGCCAGGTCGAATCAAAAACAGTGGCCGTAAGCGTCGACCAGTCCGTAACCTCGTCCGGCTTCAAAACCACGTGATCGGTATTGTCTGCAATCAACGCTCCGTTAAGCCGCCATTCGATTTGGAGGCTGTTAGGCACCGGCCTGACCAGATCGAGTTGGAAGGTGACATCGGCATCGAGGTTTATCGCACTTGCATTGCCTGGTGTGAACCGGTCAATGGGATTTACCAGACCCAAAATTCGCTCGACGATGGCTTCTGTGCAGACGGCGCAAAATGGCTTATCGAGGTAGGCCATAGAGCATTCGCCGGACGTGGGTCGGCACCAATGCGAAGCTTCACCACTGCCATATTGATAAATGGAAATCGGGGGATAATTGAGCCAGTTGTGCCATTTAACTGGCCCCGGCATTTCCTGCGAAGTCATATTGGGTGCCTCCCTGCCAAAAACAGCATTGTTCCAACTTTCATCGGCCAGATTTGCAAAGGTATGCCCTACCTCATGCCTGCCGGTCTGATTGGGCATTCCGTGCAATGTAAATATCGCGGTACTTCCTCCGGACCCGCCGAGGTAGGGACTGTTTGCCAGCATTATCACCAGTTTCTGCTCGGGAAGATGGCTTTCTAGCAATGCATGATAGACATCCACATTTGTGATTGTCATCAGCCGCTGTACGTATGAGCCAAATGACACACCGAAAAAGGTATTTTTTGTTTCAACAGGCTGCCCGGGATCTGTATCCACCGCAGTGCCAGGGTTTGTGATCCCGCTTTCCAAGGACGGGGTTTCGATGGCAAAAAAGTTGAAATAGCCGCGATAACGGACAAACGGCTCACACTCGCGAAGAAAATCGGCAAACTTTCTAGCTTCCCCAGCAAATTTGGGGATTTCGTCTTTTGTGAATCCATCACCCAGGATGACTACATTAATTCGGTTATGCTGTGGTCCTGTTTTATAAAGTGTGTCAACCTGGTAATGCTGGGAAAAGGCGTAGACGGGGCATATCAGCCCAAGCACTAGAAATAATCTTTTCATAAAATGTATCCTATAGTGTGTTTTTAATAATCAATCGAAAGTATCAAGCCTTTACTGCACCGCCACCTTCCCTGAAACCTCCCTGCCTCCATTTGTAAACCGGTACAGATATACTCCTGCCGCCACATTCAGCTTAACATCCGTTTTCTTCTCGAAAGATTTTGAGAAGATTTCCCGCCCCGCCTGATCGTATAATTTAATAGCCGATTTCCCACCGAATCTGGTTTCAACTGAAAGGAAATCCCTTGCAGGGTTCGGCGAAACCGTGACGACTGCCTCGGGAATTGCCGGAATGGAAAGAATCGGATCTACCTTCACTTCGGTTTGAGCTGCTTTCGAACATCCGTTTACATCTGTAACCATCACTTCATAAATACCCGCATGATCCAGTATTGCATCGTGCAGAAAAACATGCGGCAATGTAGACGCAAACGATCTTGGTCCGCTCCAGAGGTAACTAACGCCTCCGGTCGCTGTGAGCTCTATGGTAGCGCCCACCACATAGGGGCCGCCATTTGTCGCCGTCGCATTCGGCAGCGGCATTACGTGAATTGGCACTTCGACCGTCTGAGGGGGTGCTCCTTCTACCTTGCAAAAAGCGGAATAGGTGGTCGTTTTTTCGGGCTTTACTTTTATGGATGCTCCTGTCATTCCACCTGCCCAGCTTAATGCGCCCCGGCAACCGTAGGCTGTGAGCGTAACTTCCTCACCAATGCAGATCGTATCCTTTGATGCAATTGCGTGGAACACATTCGGAGTATTGGATTGAAGCGTCCATTCTAATTTTCGCGTACGATCGGCCCTGGCGCCGTCATACCGGCTAATGGCTGTGGTGTCGAAAACCGAGGCTGCCAGAACGGCGCCGTCGGGCGCCTGCTCGGGTGTAAGCGTGAGCTGTGCGCCTGTTGTAGCGAGCAGTTCGCCATTCACAGTCCATCGTACTTGTAAAGTATTGGGGCTCGGCGCCAGCAAGCCGACTTTAAAGGTTTGAGGGCTATTGACTGTCACTATACTCCCGGGCATGGGCTCCGCGTTTTCGACGGGGTTAACCTGTTTCAGCAAGGTCTCTACTGTCGCTTCCCTGCACACAGCGCAGAATTCCTGGTTTAAATACTCCATGAGGCAAGTTCCATTTGCAGGTTTGTGCCAAAGCGCCGCGTCGCCGGTTTCGCCATGCTTGTAAATGCTTATCCCGGATTGATTCAGCCAGTTTTTCCATTTTACGAGTACGGGGTTGCTTTCCTTCGTCATATTAGGCGCCTCCCATCCGTAACCCGGACCTGCCCAATATTCGTCGTTCAGATGCGAAAAAGTATGCCCGATTTCATGAACACCGATCGTATTCGCCTGCGTGTGAAGCGTATGCACAGATATACTCCCCCCCGATCCGCCATAAAATGGTGTATTGACGAGCACTACCACCAAATCATACATCGGAAACTGGTTCGCAAGAAGCGCGTACAACACGTCATACTTCGAGATTGTCACCAGCCGGTGGATAGAACTACCGAAAGTCGAGCCAAAAAACGTGTTTTTTACACCAACCGGCTGGTCTTTATAAGCATCCGGAGCGGTGCCCGGGTTGGTTACACCACTTTCCAAGGATGGCGTACGAATGGCGAAAAAGTTGAAATAGTTGCGATAATGCAGGTAAGGATCGTAGCCCAGGAAAAAGTCTGCAAAGTTTTTGGCTTCGGTTGCGAATTTGGGAAGCTCTTGCTGCGTAAAACCGTCCCCAAGGATCACGACGTTGATCCGGTTATCCAACGGCCCGGTATTGTAGAGCGTGTCTACCTGGTATACCTGACCGAAACTGGCGACGGCAATGCAAATAGCATATAATGTGGTAAAAATTCTTTTCATGGCTAATCGAAACTGAGCGTATAGATTTTCACAGAACCCTTTTCGGGTGTGATACTGAAAAGCTCCAAACGGTTGAGGCCGGAATGCAGCGGCATGCGGATCATGAGCGTACCTTCATTGGCCCGCATTTCTTCGCGTCGCATGTGACCCGACGGATCACTCACTTCCACCGATCTGTGCAGCGGATGCTCAAACACCATTTCCCGCTCCAATGCACTGGTAGAGTACCTGGGGATAGCCTTGATTTGAACCGGAAAATGGACGGAATATGCAAGGTTTTTCATGCGCCCGTTGGCCACACTGGCACTCGCGAGTTCAACGTGCTCATTCCCTCCGGGCTTGCCGGAAATACGAAAATTCAGAAATAAAAGATGGTCGGGCGACCGGTTATCGTAATTAGGGAGGTCCCTCACTGCCAGCACAGATCGCCCCGACTTGCAACCGAACATCAGCAAGCCTACGAGCGCAACGGCGGCCATGGAGAATAAACGTGGCATGTGCAATTGGAATAAAGCTGTACGAGAATCAATGTACAGCTTTATCAACGAATTTCACAGCATCCGCATTACTTCTTCCATCTCACGAATGGCTATCAAAATGTCTTCTTTCTCCGTTCGGTAATTCACAAACGCAGCTCGTATTGCCGGTTCGCCCGATAACAAAGTCGGTGTCATGAAAACTTTTCCGCGGCGGTTCAATCTGTCCAGGAAAACAGCCATCCTTTCGCAGCCGGATTTCAAGCGAAAACAAACCACATTCAACCGGACAGGCGCCAATAATTCAAAATATTCGCTGGATTGAATGTAAGCGCCAAACTCCTGTGCGCGGTCAATGCTGTTCTGCACAATCCATGCAAAACCATCTTGGCCATAAGCGGTGAGGCTGAACCACGCCGGCAGGGCGCGGAACCGCCGCGAATTCTCGGGCAAAAAGTTGAGGTAAGAGAAGTTCTCCGACGGATCGCCCAGATACGGGGCATTCGAGTTCTGAAAAGTACTCACTTGCAGGCGGCTATGTTCTTTTCTCACCAGTGAAACGGCGCTGTCGTAAGGTACATTCATCCATTTATGGCAGTCGATGGTAATGCTGTCGGCCTGTTCCCATCCCGCCAATAAATGCCGTTGCGACGGTAGGCAAGCGGCAAACCCTCCGAATGCGGCGTCAATATGCAGCCAGAAAGGATACTTTTGTTTCAGTGCTACAATGGCCTTAATGTCATCAAAATCCACGGTATTAACAGTTCCCGCGCTGCAATTGACGACAATAGGCCGATGCTGATGCTTAATGAGCTTTTGCTCGAAATCCGCCAGATCCATCGCCTCACGGCCTTCCAACACCTGAATGCGCACCACATTGTTACTTCCAATCCCCAGCATGCCCACCGATTTGATCACCGAAGAATGCGGTGTAGCCGCCATTACCAAGAGATCACCGGATACACCCTCGCGCGAAACATCCCGCCCCGACCGCTCACCGCCCCATTGCCTGGCCACCGCCAGGCCCGTGAAATTGGACATGGTAGCGCCGGTCACAAAACCACCGTCGAAATCCTCCGGCAAATGCAACAGCTGGCATAGGAGCCTGATAGTGTCTCTTTCAAGAATCGCCGAAACGTCTCCCGCACCCTGCGTACCTTGGGTATTTTGGTCATAAATAGCTGTAAGCCAGTCACCCGCAACAGCTGCAGGTGTTGCACCGCCCGTTACAAATCCCCAGTATCGTGGCCCCGGGCTGGCTACCATCAGTTTTTCGTAGTGTTTTCTAAAAACTTCCAGACTGCCCGCAGTGCCAATGCCTGCATTTGAAAGGCGGGTAGGAATTACCGTCTGGTCGGCTATGTAGGTGGGTTTTTCGGCGATATTTTCCAGAAAATCCAGGCTGGTACTTGTAACCTGATCTAGTATCGGTTTCAGGTTATTCAATTCATTTTCAAATAATTCAAACATAAACTATCCATGATAATGCGCCTTCACCAAACTGATTTTACCGGACTCATCCAGTTCCATCATTTCGGCGGCCATCCTGTTGCTGACGCTTTTGTAATATAAAATCACTGAATCCGCACCCGTAAGTACCTCTCGGAGTTCAAAATACAGGTCGGTATAAATGCCCAGGGCTTTCCCGAAGTACTTTTCCAGCTCATCCTTCCTGGTAATCACTCCCTGTTCATTCATTCCCAACTTGATAATATAGGGCGAATAAAACCGGATGTCATTGGAATAGAGCTCCATAATCGCGGTAAGGTCATGGCGGTTCCAGGCATCAATCCATTCCGCTGCAAAGGATTGAGCTATTTGTTCTGTCAAATGCATATGGTTTATTGCTGTGCCGCCTGTACTTGCGTAATCCAGCGACGGTGGTAGTTAATATGTCCTAAATGCCAGGAAAGGTGCGCGAGCAAATGCGTAAGAATGAGGCCTACCGACTGTTCCGAAAAGAGATTCACCACGTCATGAGGATATTCCTCTTCCATCATTTGCTCGTCCAGCATACCCAGCGTGCCGACGACGATCTCATGAAGCTGGTCGAGCTCCGCGAGCATTTCCTTTTGGGCAAATGTCTTTTGATTGAATTCGGCGTCGCGATCGCGCACGTATGCATACCCACCCAGCGTAAGACCCACGTAGGTGCGCAAGTTCCCGATCAGGTGCTGGCAGAGGTTCCCACCCGGATTGATGGTCCCAGGCAGCTTCACCCACAATGCGGCTTCCGAAGGGTACTGTTCAATTTCTTTCCGAAGCTTTTTCAGATCACGGCTGAATAAGGTGGTGAATATGTCGCTATTCATGACTGTTTATCAAGGTTAATGTACTTTTCCGTTTTTGAAGTTGATAGCCCCTGTTGACCAGAAAAACCCCGCTCAACGTGACAGTAAATGCCAGGGCAGTAAGCCAGGTAATCTTCTCATCCAGTATTAAAAAGCCTAACACCAAAGCTACCAGCGGATTAATGTACGCATAAATCGACACCAATCCTGCGGGCAACCTGGACATGGCAAACAGATACGAAGCATAAGCGAGAATGGAGCCGAAGAAAATCAGGTATAGCAATGCCATGATGGATTGCGGCTGCATCTCCGGCAGACTGGTCCAGTCGTCGTTGAGCGCACTCAGCGTCAGTAACCCAACGCCGCCAACCATCATTTGGATCGCAGCATTGAAAAATGAATCCGTTTTAGCCGGAAAACTTTTGGTATACAACCCTCCCAAACACCACGATACGCACGACGCCAGCGTGACGCATATCCCCAGGAACGAGCTCCGGTTGGCAAGGTATTCGAGGTTATCCCTGAAAACCAGCATCACGCCTGTCAGGCCCAGCATCATACCCGCTGCTACATGGGCATTGATGCGCTCATCTCTTCGTGCCATCATATTGATTAAGATCGTAAAAATCGGAACCGTCGCATAAAGTAGCGCCGCCAAACCGCTGGGAATAAACTGTACGCACCAGCCCACCAGCCCGGTACCGAAAGTGAGCATACACAAGCCCGGAACGAGCTGTAAGCGGATATCAAACCAGGCCCAGGGGAACGACCTCCTCCTCAGCACCAGAAACCCCAACAGCAACGCACCTGCCACCAAGTTCCTGAAACCCATAAAGAAAAGGGCAGGAAACCCCGCCACGCCGATACGCGCGGCCAAGTACGTGGTACCCCAAAAGAAACACACCAGTACTAATGCGAAATATGCTGTCAGATTACTTTTCATAGCCGTTTTACATTGAACGCCACAAAATTCCCGCTCTGAAATTTAAGAAAACAGATTCACTTTTGTTATTTTGAAGCATAACAGAACAAAATAACATTACCTATGATTGAGGAACCTGTCCGGGAAGATTTTCTCTACTCACAAATCGCCGACCGCCTTGCCGCGCAGATCGAAAAAGGTATCCTGAAAGCCGGCGACAAGCTGATTTCGCTACGGGCGCTGAGTAAAGAGCAGGGCATCAGCCTTAGCACGGCGTTTAAGGCTTATGTGGAGCTGGAAAACAAGGGTATTATCGAAGCACGGCCCAAATCGGGCTATTTTGTGCGTTTTTCACCACTTAATGCCCCTGAAAGGCTTCATAGTAATCCTCCCCGGCCGCTTATCGAAAAGGCGAATGTCGACGAAATGATCCGGACCGTGTACAAAACCATGACGTACGAGCGGATCGTCCGTTTGTCGGTGGCCGCGCCTGCCGCCGAATTGATCCCCGAGGCAAAGCTGAACAAGGCGATGATTGAAGCGCTCAGGAAAAGTCCGCACAGCTGTACGCAATACGACGATGTACAGGGAAATCCCGCATTGCGGAAACAAATTGCCAAATACGCATTCAACTGGAAGGGAAATGTAAGTGAGGACGAAGTCGTTACGACCCAGGGCTGTATGGAAGCGCTGATTTTTTGTCTGAAAGCCGTCACCGAGCCGGGCGACACCGTCGCGATCGAAAACCCGATCTATTTTGGCATATTCAATATTATGAAGAGCCTCGGCCTGAAAATCCTCGAAATCCCCTGCCATCCCGATGAAGGCGCGGACCTGGAATACCTGGAAAAGGCTTTGGAAACCATTCCCATCAGGGCCGTGCTTTTCGTGCCCAATTTTTCCAATCCTACCGGCGCGCTGATGCCCGACTACCGCAAGAAGAAGCTGGTTGAAATGCTAGCGGCACGGCAAATCCCGCTGATCGAGGACGACATTTATGGTGAAATGTATTTTGGTAAAACCAGGCCGCGTACCTGTAAAAGCTACGATAAAAATGGGCTGGTGATGCTCTGCGGATCGGTTTCCAAGACGCTGGCACCGGGTTACCGCGTGGGCTGGTGCCTTCCGGGGAAGTTCAAGGACAAGGTATTGAGCAGCAAAATCACGCATACCGTTTCATCCGCCGCACCGACCCAGGCAGCCGTAGCCAATTTCTTCGAAACAGGCCGTTACGATTTGCATATGAGGCATTTACGCAAAGCTCTTCACACGCAATGCCTGCGTTACGTGCAGGCAATTAGTGAATACTTTCCTCCGGATACCCGGGTTGTCAGACCGCAGGGAGGTTACGTTTTGTGGATCGAGCTCAACAAGCAGGTAAATGCATTTGAACTCTTCGAAAGCGCCATTCAGGAAAGCATCAGCTTCGCTCCCGGCCAGATTTTCAGTACTGATGCCCGGTTCAGCAATTATATCCGCATCAGCTTCGGTGCACCTTATAACGCGGCCATCGATGCCAGTTTAAGGAGATTGGGGGAAATGATCAGGGCACAAAGTGTTTGAATCCTTACCAGGCGAACATTTTTCTCAGCAAACTTAAAACCTGCTGTGAGGTGGCAGAATCGAGTTGCCCTATTTTCTTCGTTAATCTAACTTTATCGATAGCTCTTAGCTGATCTAATGCAATTTGTCCGTCTCGTCCATCCACATGACAGTCAATGCGCGTCGGATACTTGCGGATAGTAGACGTCAACGGAGCGATGATAACTGTTTTGAGGTGGCCGTTCATTTCATCAGGGGAGACGACAAGACAGGGCCTGCTTTTTTTGATTTCACTGCCCAGCGTAGGATCCAGTGACGCGAAATAGACCTCGAATCTTTGGATTACCATGTCCATTCGGAATCGTCAAATGCATTTGGACCATCGTCCATTAGATTTTCGTCGTCACTCACCGTAGCGTCCTCAGCAGCCAGCCGGAACTGCTCCGCCCACCCTTCACGCGGATTGGTAGTAGCAGGAAAAATCATGATAGCATTCCCTTTGATCTCGACATTGACATACTCTTCAATATCGACTTGGTCAAGCATGGTTTTGGAAAGCAAAATTCCCTGGGAATTTCCGATCCGTCGAATTTTGGTCAGCATAGTACAAAGTTATAATTTGTTATAACACATCAAAATCCTAGACCGTTCCAATGTACAAGTGGCTGATCAATAGTTCAAAAACAATCGCAACAATATTGCAATTACTTGATTTTCAGCACTTGTAACCCTGTTGCACGGGTTTGCGGCCTACCTTTGCAATGATCCTGCGGCGGGCAGCCGCATAAGGCAGGTCTTTATATTTGAATGATTGCATTATGAAACTCGACGAAAATACCTCCACCCACACGCATGATGATTGCTGCTCGACGAAAACGGAGCAGCATGGCAAACATAATGGACATAACCACTCGCACGACCACAGTCACGACGACGATCATGACCACGACCACGGAGACCATAGCCATGGGACCGACGGCGACGCCGGCATTCTCAAAAGTCGGTGGATGCTCTGGCTCAGCCTGGCGATACTGGCGGTTTTTCTCATTTTGACCTACATTTCGAAAATTGAGCTCCCGCGCATAGTCGAAATCTCGATGATGTTAGTCGCCTATGTGCTGGCGGGAAATAAAACAGTCGCGCTGGCATTCCGAAAAGCAAGCCGGGGCGATTTTTTCAATGAATTCACCCTGATGACCATCGCTACCTTCGGTGCTTTTTATATCGGGGAGTTTAGTGAGGGGGTTGCTGTGATGATTTTTTACGAAATCGGCGAGCTCTTTCAGGACATCGCCGTCAGCCGCTCCAAACGCTCCATTAAGGCACTACTCGACATCCGCCCCGACACCGTGACTGTGTTACGCGGCGACAAACCATTGCAAGTTACACCCGACGAAGTTCAGATCGGCGAAAAAATATTGGTCAAAGCCGGCGAAAAAGTGGCACTGGACGGCGAAATGATTTCTGAATCAGGCATATTCAATACTGCGGCCCTAACTGGTGAGCCAAAGCCGCAGATTATCGAAAAAGGCCAGAAAGCACTCGCCGGTATGATCGCGATCGAGAAATCGGTCGAAGTCGAGGTAAAAGCGCTTTTCAAGGACTCCAAACTTTCCCGCATACTGGAAATGGTGCAGGAGGCGAGCGCCCGCAAGGCCCCTACCCAACTGCTGATAAGTCGCCTCGCACGCGTCTATACCCCGGTGGTCTTTTTACTCGCATTGCTCATTATCGTAGTCCCCGCGCTCTTTACAGCCGATTACAATTTTGACCAGTGGCTCTACCGCGGCATGGTTTTCCTCGTGATCGCCTGCCCGTGTGCATTGACGATCTCCATTCCATTGGGCTACTTTGGTGGCATCGGGCTAGCCTCCCGCAATGGCATTTTGGTAAAAGGCGCTAATTTTTTGGATGTGATTACCAAAATCGATACGGTAGTTTCCGATAAGACCGGCACGCTGACCAAAGGGGTTTTTAAAGTCCAGAAAGTGGAGACGAACATTAATAAAAACGATTTCATACAAATCGCAGCATCTTTGGAAAGCTACTCTACGCACCCCGTGGCGAAAGCAGTCGTAGCTGCGGCAGGGACAACCCTATTGACAAGGCCGGTTGATGTGGAAGAGATCGCAGGGCACGGCCTGAAAGGTACAGTTGATGGCAGGGTTGTACTCGCGGGAAACACTAAACTCCTCGACAGGCATTTGGTTAAGTATCCGGCGGAGCTCGCTAATCTCATAGAAACACTCGTGATCGTTGCGATCGACAACAGCTACGCGGGTTATTTGCTTATTGCCGACGAAATTAAGAACGACGCAGCCGCAGCTGTTGCCGAATTGAAGACGCTCGGTATTTCGACTATTATGTTGTCGGGTGATAAGGAAGCCGTCGTTGGCAAGGTTGCACAAGAACTGGGTATAGCCCGAAGTTACGGCGGCTTGCTGCCGGAAGACAAGGTAAGAATCGTGCAAGAGCTTAAAGATCAGGGCAAACGCATTGCATTCGCAGGCGATGGCGTGAACGACGCACCCGTGATTGCACTCGCGGACGCGGGCATAGCCATGGGCGCGCTCGGCTCCGATGCTACCATCGAAACCGCTGATATAGTGATCCAGAACGACCAGCCATCGCGTATTGCTGCGGCTGTGAAAATCGGTAAAATCACAAAATCCGTTGTTTACCAGAACATTTCACTCGCAATGGGAGTTAAAATTGCAGTGATGGTACTCGGTGCGGGCGGCGTTGCCACTCTCTGGGAAGCCGTATTCGCAGACGTCGGCGTAGCGCTGCTGGCCATTCTCAATGCCTATCGCATTCAGGGAAAGAAAATATAGTTAGCCTGCATTATTCAAATCATGGGAAAGCAACTGGACCGGATCACTCCGGAATTGGAATCGTTCATCAATAAGCAAAAGATCTACTTTGTTGCGACAGCGGCGGAAACAGGCACCGTAAACCTGTCTCCTAAGGGAATGGACTCGTTCCGCATTCTCGGCCCCAACCGGGTCATGTGGCTGAACGTCACCGGAAGCGGCAACGAAACTGCGGCGCATTTACTACTGAATGACCGCATTACCGTTATGTTTTGTGCATTCGAGGGTAAACCGCTAATCCTTCGCCTGTACGGGCATGGCAAAGCTTACCATCCTGCCGACGCCGAATGGCACGAATACTACCCGCTTTTTCCTCCACTCGAAGGTGCGCGGCAGTTGATAGACATACAAGTAGACCTCGTCCAGACCTCCTGCGGCATGGCTGTGCCGTTCATGGATTATAACCGCGAACGGGACGAGCTAAACGCGTGGGCCAGGAAACAAGGGCCGGACGGCATTCACAATTATTGGGCAAAGAAAAACATGGCCAGCATCGATGGTTTCGACACAGGTATCTTTGCCTCCAACGCAACGGATGCAGGCAAATAAACACGCAGCAAGTACAACAGTACTGAACCTGCTGCGTGTCTCAACACAGGCTTCCTCGCACAGACGAATACTCGAATGTGAAAAACCAATCCGGTTTTTCCGATAGCACACGATTTTAAAGGCGACTCAAAGCCTCCGATAAATCAGTGATACTTACCGAAAAATAATTCTTCAAACGACTGGAACGGGAGTAATGCCTGCCACCTTTTCAAGGGCGATGGTGACCCTTTCGATGCGGTCTACGTTACCGCGACTACTGTCCGAAACTGCCTGTGCTACTGAGGTTAAGTAATCCCCACCCAGCTTGGTGTTGAAGAAAGGGTCCGCTTCCGCGAGCACTCCCCGCCAGCTTTTGCCGACAATGTTTCTGGACTTGATGAACCTGACTAGCAGGCGCTCCTTAATGGATAAACCACCATACTCGGAGACTCGGGCTTGAAGCTCTGTCATGAGATCGTATAGGGTGTGTAGAAAAATTGTAATTTGCGCTTTACAGATGGTGTAAAGCATATCTAATTCAAAAGTACAGAATTATTATACAAACGTCAAGTAATTTTATATTAAACTTATAACTAATGTCAATTGTTGGCGAAAGAATAAGAAAATGCCGCGAATTGGCGGGTTGGAACCAGCATAAGCTGGCCAAGGCTTTGAAAAAATCAGGCAAAGCAGTGATATCAAACTGGGAAAACGGCAGGAACGATCCGTCGCTGGCCGAGCTCCGGATGATGGCCGAACTCTTCGACACGACAGTTGCCCAACTCGTCGGCGAGGTGCCGATGTTCGAAGAACCCCGCGAACAGTATATCATGATCAAGAAGGACGACCTGATCGACCTTCAACGCAAGGCGCTTGAACTCGAAGCCGACCGGATCAACGCCCTGAAAGAACAATTGGAACAAGCGCAGAAAGGCGAGGAGCCCGGCGAGGAACCTGCATCATAATGCCAGGTCCCGCTGAAACAACGACCGGAAACCCAATGCACAGGCACAGCTGGTGACGATCAGCAAGATCCACAAAGCGCTGTATCCCCAATGCCCGGCCACATACGCTCCGATAACCGGGCCGATAATCTGCGCAACCGCCTGAGAGACGGAATAGGCGGCCGAATATTTGCCCCTGTTCAGATCGCTGGCGCGGTTCATGACGAAAGTACTCAGATAAGGGAAAGCCAGCATTTCGCCCGTCGTGAACAGCACGACCGTCGCGACGGCCAGGATTACCGGTAAAACATGCGGGACAATCAGCGCCAGGAATGCCATCGCACTGAAAAGCGGGCCCGAAACCATGTAGAAATAATCAGGTTTCCGGTTGGCCAGGTTTTGCACCAGGACCATTTCAAACAGCGCGATGATCAGCCCGTTCATGCCCAGGATAATCCCGATGGTAGATTCTCCAATGCCCATTTCTTCCTTCCAGTAAACCGGTACAAGCCTGAACAACACTACAAAGCACAGCATATAGAGCGTAACCATCACAAGAAAACGTACAAAAAACGCATCTTTCCAGGGAGAAGCCGTACTTATATTGGCCTCGGTGGGAAGCTCACTTTTCGTAGCATGCTTTCTTTTAGGCAGGAGTATCACGATGAGCAAACCTGCGAGCACATATACTATACCGTCAACCCAGAACAACAGGTGATAGTTAATAGCAGCAAGCAACCCTCCCACTCCGGTACCGAAGCCGAAGCCGATATTGGTAGCAAGGCGGTTGAGCGCATACGAGCGTATGAGGTTTTCCGGTGCCGAATAGGCGGCGATGGCCGTTTGGTTCGCCGGTTTGAATGCCTCCACAAAGAAACTGAGAACGACTATCAACACACAAAGCAGTCCGAAATCGGTTACGAAGCTGAAAAGGGTAAAGAACACACCACTCAATATCAGGCTACCGATCTGCACGGGCTGAAAGCCCAGCTTATCCGTCAGGTAACCGCCCGCCATTGCGCCCAGGACCGAGCCAACGCCGAAAAGTGTAATGATAAGCCCGGCGTCCTCGATACTCCGATGCAGGCTCTGGGTAATATACATACTCATAAAGGGCACAGCCATATAGCCGCAACGGTTCACCAAAATGACCAGGCTCAACAACCAGGTTTCCCTGCTGAGCCCGGTGAATGATACCCTGTAAGCATCAATAACTTTCCTGATCATAGCAAATCCTTGATAATCTTCACGCTTTCTTCGAGTTCTCCCGAATCAGAAGAAGCGAATCCAAGGCGTATATAGTTCCTGAATTGTGCGGGATATCCGGCAACTTTTCCATTGGAAAAATATAAATCCCTTTGCGCCGCCTTTTCTGCCAGCTTCGCAATATCGATTTTCGGATCAAACCGCGTCCATACAGCCATCCCGCCATCGGGGATTTCGAAGCTAATGTGGTCGGACAATTCGTTCATTAAAAGCTCACAAAACAAATCCCGGCGTTGTTTGTAAACCCGTACAGACTTTCGCAAATGCCGCTGGATAACGCCGGTTTGAAGGAGTTCGGCGATGGCATTTTCGAGCATGGTGTCCCCTTGCCTGTCGATAATACGCCGCAGAGAGGCCAGATGTGCAATCACATCTTCCGGTCCGACGAGGTAGCCGACGCGGAATGCCGGCGAAATCGTTTTCGTAAACGACCCACAATAAAGTACCATTCCGGCCTGATCGGCCCCGAAAAGCGGCAGTAACGGTTTGCTCAAATAATGGAAATCATAGTCGTAATCATCTTCAAAAATCACGAAACCATACTTTTCAGACAATTTCAAAAGTTTGATCCGGCGATCGGGGCGCAATGCCACGGTGGTAGGATATTGATGATGGGAAGTGACATACACCATTCGCACCGGCTGCTTCAAACATATTTCTTCCAGGGCATCAGTGTCCATTCCGTGCTCGTCCACAGGCACATGGCAAATATTGGCGCCTGCCTGAATAAAGTTCATCGACGCTCCGAACCAGCCGGGAGAATCGGTGACAACGCAATCGCCAGGCTTCACGAGGCTCGTCACAGCCAGGTACATGCCCATGATCATCCCTCTTACGATCAATATATTAGCTGGTGAAGTTTTCAGACCGCGCGTTTCGTTCAAATGACTTGATAGCTCCTGCCTCAGCCAGTTTGTACCACCGGTCTCCCCATAACCGAGCCGCGCGTAAGCGTTACCATGCAACAACTGGCTCCTGTATGCGCGCGACAAATCTTCCAACGGCGCAAGCCTCGGGTCTGGAAACCCATCGTCGAGATGGAGTCGCGAGCCGGCTTTCAGTACGGCGCGGTTAAGATGGTTTGGCTTTTCAAACTGAAAACCTGCTTTTTTAAGCGGATCCCTGCCTGTCGCTATCTCCATCGGCAGTGGTAGCGGCCGCAAGTCGGGAAGGTTCCGGGCCACGAATGTGCCATTTCCGGTCTGACTTTCCAGCCAGCCTTGCGCCAGCAATTCGTCATACGCCTGCACGACTGTCCTCCGGTGCACCTTCAAAACAGAAGCCAACTGCCTTGTACTCAACAACCGGCAACCCGATTGCAAAGTACCGTTCTTAATCAAAGACATCAGCTGGTTAGCGATTTGAAGATATACCGGCTGTTTTCCTCCTTTGTCAGGTGTGATCAGCGTAGATAGCACATTCATCATAATTGGACTACCACAATTTAAAATATTGGATTAAAGAGGTAGGCCAATTAAATCATAATTTTGAAAAAAACAAAGCCAATGAGCACACCACCACCCTATCTTGTACCTAGCCGGGCGGCCAAGCGCACGCACTACGGGCACGAAACAATCTGCGCTATCCTCGACGAGGCACTGTTTTGCACTATTAGCTATGCTATGGACAACAAGCCGTTTTCCATTCCGACGGCTTTTGTCCGCTATGAAGACAAAATCTACATTCACGGCTCCGTGGGCAGTCATTTCATCAGGACGATCGAAACGGGCATACCGGTATGCATTTCCGTCATGCTGACTGATTCGCTCGTTGTCGCGAAATCGGCATTCAGCCATTCGGTCAACTACCGATCGGTGATTATTTTTTCCAAAGCGGAGAAAATCGAAGATATCGAAACGAAACGGGCGGCATTTGAATGGCTTACCAATAAAATAGTACCGGACAGCTGGGATTACCTCCGTCCGATGACCGACAGCGAGGTAAGAAAAACGACCGCGCTGGCATTCTCCTTCGAAGAAGCCTCGGCCAAAATGCGTGACGGCATGCCGAACGACGAGCCGGAAGACCTGGCACTGCCTATTTGGTCAGGCCTCATTCCGCTGCAAACTTTACGGGGCAAGCCGGTAGCCGATGCATCGAGTCAAAATATTCCACTTCCTCAACATTTAAGTTGACCGCATGCAACTTTGATACCGGTTCGAGCATCTTTCGGGCAAATTCACCTGCAATATCACACCCAAATGTTGCACTTCATGTCAGGAAAGGAAATATTCGACCGGTATCAACTGGCGGCTTTAAAGAACGGGCTGGGTTCTCATGAATTCAATTATGGGAACATACTGTACCAGGCACTGCGTATTGAAGGGGAAGAAAGGGTTTTCCAACTACTTGAATTGGCAGAAAACACTGGTAAACGCATTGCGCTTGCTTATTCAGCATTGCAAACGGAAAGCGGCGGCGAGCCTAATATGGTGATCCTGGTCTGAAAGTTGGCGATTCAAAAAAATTCCCTCCTTAAAACATCCGATTCCTTTTGATTTGCCGCCATTCGTGCCGAATTTTGGCGTTAACGAATGCCTGATTGAGTCTGCAAATTATATGGAATTTCTCGTCGTTATTGCCTTTTTCGGCTATATCTACTACCTGCGCAACTACGCCGACCTCCGCACACCGAGTGAAAAGGAAGCCACAGCGCTTTCCGAAGGAATAAAGCTTTATGAAAACGGGCGAACCGGCGATGCCTTTGCATATTTCGATTCGAAGATCAGGCAAAAGCCTAAATCCTGCATTGCGTACCTGTACCGTGCTTTGTGCCAAAAAGAGCTTCAAAATCCCAATGCAGCAATAGCCGATATGCAAGCGGGCCTAAGCTACGACGACCAGGTTTTTCCGCTTCACCTCGAACTCGGAAAACTGTATTTGGAACAAAATCAACCCGATAAGGCACTGGTAGCATTAAACAGGGCTGTCGCGTTATCCGAAGAAACCAGTACTGATGCTTATCACTGGCGTGCAAAAGCGTTAAAGCAACTTGGCCGTGAAAAAGAGGCGATGCACGACGCTGCATATGAAGTCGAATTGAAAGCCGTTTTGTCAACCAATCCCCAAACCTCCACTACCTCCAAAGCCCCGTTCTTCGATAAGAGGCTCGCTATCAACATGGTGATGATCGTTATGACGAGTGTATTACTCGTATATGTCATCAAAAATGCGGAAAGCATTCACTTGCCCTATCTCGTTGCCGTTTTTGCCGCGATTTCCATCGGCTTTGTCGAGCCTTACAGAGGCTGGCTGCTGGCTGTTATGCAGTGTATTCTCCTGGTTGCCGGCTATTTTCTGCTTACTTCCCGCCCCGACGATCGGGCCAGGCAGGAGCTGGAAAATTTTAGCCTCTACGGCTCAATGATTCTAACGTTCGCCGCCAGCTTTCTGGGAGGTTTCTTGAAGCGGGCACTTAATATGAAATAGACCGCTGGCCCCAAATCGGTTACCATGTTACTATTTCATGCTGCATTATCTGCGAATTGAAATCCGCTTAGAAACCATGGAACCGTCCCAGCACGTGATCACCAGGGAATAAAGCCCGCGTTTCAAATGCGACACGTCGACCGTGCCGTTCTGTTTTTCCTTCAATGAGATCGCTTGTCCGGACCGCGTCCAGGCTACGATCGTTGCTACCTCCATTCTGGACATACCCGAAATCCGGACTTCGTCCGTAGCCGGATTAGGTGAAATAGTGACCTCTCGCTTCAAATCTTCTGCTTTTTTCATGTTTGGGATGCAAGTGGGTGTCGAGCACATTTGAACCTGTGCTGATCAATAATCTCCTGCAATTTGAAAATACCACCCGCTCCTGTCAAATACGTTGTTCAAACGGCGGGTAAGCAATGACCAAACGGAGCAAAAAAAGCGCAGCCCGAACAAGCGAGCTGCGCGTGTATAAAAATCAGATGCATATTTTCTTATTTGGTCAGAACCAATAATGAAAACCCGCCGACCGTTTTCACGGCGAGTTCAGGATTAATCGTGTAAAGTACTTTTCTAAAAGAGTTGACCACCTTTCCATTGAAGTTGTGCTTGCCGTAATTCAATTCTAATTCCGATAGCGTGTAAAACCAATCGATTACTTCCAGGCCGCAATCTTTCAGGGTGTTAGTGGCCATCTCCCGGGTAAAATGATGAATATGGCCCACCGAATGTCTCAATTTCATCAAATGGCCTGTAAATGCGGCGAGGGCTGAAAAATCGAGCGGGATATGGAAAATCTTGTATTCTGCATGACGAGCGCTCTTTCTGATAAAATCGAAATAGTCTTCAACGTGTTCAAACACGTCGATCATCAGCAGGACATCGAACTTTTCGTTTGTCTGCAACAGGTCGTCATTAAAGAACTTCAAACGGTCTTTTTCCCGCGACTTGCAAAACTCGTACGCATCCGGAGAAATGTCATAACCGTAAAGTTTCACATTCTTTTCCTCCCAGCGTTCATGGATCTGATTGAGGATTTCGCCTGCTCCACACCCGATCTCTACAATCGATTTGGGATGCAGGTCATTCTTTTTCAGCATTTTGATGATCTGAGTGGCCTTCCAGGGGGAATCTTCAATATGCCAGCTGGGGTTAGCCTTCAGATAATCGGATGAAGCATTTACATAATCCATAACTATCGTGTGTAACTACCAAGTTCGTATCAAGACTGACAAAGTAATTCACGAAAGAAAATCATCCCTTATTAAATGTGTGAAGTGCCTGGCCTGGTTATTGTTAGGTAAATTTGGAAACAATAACTGGCTATGATCACGGACGAACGACAACAACTTGAGGACAAAATTCTGGCAAAGCGGCAGCAAATCGATTTTGAACGCACTGCCCTTGAAGAAACCATCGCGTTCTCGGCGGAAAACCGCGAGAACCCCGATATTATGGAAGAAACAAAGAATTTCGACGATCCTGCACAAAATGCAGCCGATAGCACAGAAATGAAGTCACTGAGAGCTGCCGAACGGGAGCTGGAAGAACTGTTGCGTCAGTTGGAAGTATTAAAAGATAAGTAAGCGCTCATTCCAGCGGAAGAACAGGTACGGACACTTCTACGGTTGTGGAATCTGTTTCTTTGCCATTCACCTTCCCAATGCCGAAATCGCCTCGGTTGACTTTAAACTTTCCATAAAACTGGTACTGACCACCAGCGCCGGAGAATGTGAAAGGGATCGCTATGTCCTTTTTTATTCCTCTCAATTCGAGCTCTCCACAGACGATGAAACCGGTATCCGTTCGACTTACCGCTTTTGATAAAAAGTAGATGCGTGGATATTTATCCGCGTCAAACCACTTCTCGCTTCTGGCGTGCTTGTTTTTCAGTTCAATCCCCGTGTCGATCGAGGCGACATCCACAGACACTTCGAAATGAGAATCATCCGGATTGCCCGGATCAAATCGGATATTTCCCTCCATTTTCCGGAAGGATCCGTGTGCATATTTCCCCTCAAATCTGATTTGGTAACCTTCCATAATTCGCCAACCCGCGGCCATGGCGAATGCATATCCACTCATTATCAACAAGCTGACTGATGTTAAATATTTTCTCATTGTCAATTTTCAAATTATCAGGCTAGTATGCGCTTGTTTTTGATCATGGACGGATTCACTCCGCGGTACTTTTTGAATGCCACTGAAAAATGATGCGCGTGCTCATACCCCAGCAGGTCCGAGACTTCCTCCACAGACCGCGAAGCATCCAGCAACAGCTGCTCAGCATAGTCCATTCGTAATTTACGCAGGTAACCAAAGACGGTGGTACCAAACAATTCCCTGAATCCTTTCTTGACTTTAAACTCATTCAACAAACAAATCCGCGACAGTTCCGCAAGTGAAAAGTCTTCCAGAAAATGACTATCCAGGAAATATTTCAGTTGATGTAACTTGTCCTTATCCGCTGCTGACATACTTTCGGCTTGCAGCGGCCCGCGGAACTGTTCGATCTGCAATGCCAGTAATTCCAACACTTTGGACTGAATCATCAGGTTGCGAATAGCTCCGGTTTGCCTGCATTGTTTCACTTCTTGGATCAGGCCTTGCATGAGCGGCGTGGTATCGGCGGTGCCGGTAATACCTGAAAATGGCCGGTTGTAAAGCAAATTCTTCTGAACACGCTCGCTCCAATGGTCGTCACACCCGATAACCTCCCCGAAGAACGCCTTATCAATGCTGATGTGGAACATTTCCAGGGAATCGTTTGCCGCTACCCGGTTGGTATCTCCGCCCTCGGGTGAAAAAACCAGGTTATGCTTGCCGGGTCTCATGTTCAATTCATGGGACAGTCCCTCGAAGGTGGTATCGAGTCTTCCAGCCATGTGGAAATTGATATTGATCGTGTCCACAGGCGTACTATCATAAAGGGTCACATCTTCCCTTGATGTCCAATGGAGGTTCATTACGTGCATATGCGGAAAAAGCAGGCTCCTGAACTTCATCTCGCCGACCTTCGGGTGATAGCGGGTCAGAATCGCGCCCGGATTGTCTATGTGCGCACCCGGAATAACCGACTGCGGATTAGGTATCGGGTTAAAATCAAGGATGTCAGCGGAATGAATGAGCGTAGCCATAGAGCAGAATGGTTTGAACACCGTACGAAAATACGGCCGTGGCTGTCTCATCCCTGCTTCTTAATGAGTGAACGGCCCAACTAATCGACGAAATCCGTTCGTCGTAGATTTTAATCCGTTTTGCGTAGGCCCTGGCGGCATTGCCGTCCGCATTTTTGCCAAAAAAACTTCAAAAGCCATGATCAGAAAAATCTTAAAATGGACAGGCATTTTCCTGACTGGAATCGTGCTGGCAGCGATTTCTATCTACACTTACATGTCGGTTGCTATGAAAAACCGCATGAATAAAGGCTATGTATTTGAAAAGGAAATCATTGAAATTCCCACTGACAGTGCTGCTATCGCACGCGGGAAGCATTTGGTGGCGATTAAAGGATGCCAGGATTGCCATGGAAATAATCTCGAAGGCAAAGTGATGAACGACGATGGCGCTATTGGTCGGCTGGTCGCGGGAAATCTCACCTATGGAAAAGGCGGTTTACCGGGCAACTATGACGTCTCTGACTGGCTTTCCGCACTGAGGCACGGCGTTCACCAGGATGGCAAACCGCTCCTTTTTATGCCTTCGCATGAAACGACATTGCTCTCGCAGCAGGACTTGGCCGCGCTCATTGCCTACTGTCGGCAGATACCGAAAGTAGACAATAGCCTTCCCGCGAATGACCTCGGCCCGGTGGCTGTCGTCATGAGCTACCTCGACAAAATGCCGCTCTTGTCCGTTGAGAAAATCGATCATAATAAACCGATGGTTGCCCGGGCAGATTCCACGGAGGGAGTAGCACAAGGGAAATACCTGGCCGTATCGTGTTCAGGTTGCCACCGCGAGAATTTTAAAGGAGGCGAACCGCTCGCGCCCGGCTTTCCGCCCGTACCCGACATTACGCGGGCAGGCCATGTTGGTAAATGGACAAAAGCACAGTTTATCGCGACGCTTACCTCCGGGAAAACGCCCGAAGGCCATGTGCTCAAAAACGAAGATATGCCGTGGAAAATGACTGCGCAGTACACGCGCAGCGAACTCTCGTCGCTCTACGATTTCCTGCAATCTATCCAATAAACAACCGGGCCGGACTTTTCGAGGTCCGGCCCGGTGCTGATATTATTCTTCTCCTGTTGCGATGGGCCTTTCCGTCCGCGACCACTCGCTCCACGAGCCCACGTACAGGCTCGCACCGTGCAGGCCCGCCTCCGCGAGCGCCAGCAACGTGTGGCAAGCGGTCACGCCTGAGCCGCAATGTACGATCACCTTGCGGGGATCCTTGTCTGCCAATGCCTCCTTGTACTTCGCGGCGAGGTCCGCAGGTGACATAAATTCACCTTTTCCATCCAGATTGGAAGTATAAGGTATATTGACCGCCCCCGGAATATGGCCGGCCACCAGGTCGATCGGTTCACTTTCGCCCACATAACGATAATGCTCACGGACGTCGATCACCATCGACTCGGGATCCGCCGCTGCGAGCGCCACGTCGTCGGCATCCACCAGCGGCATTTGCCACCCTTTGATCGGATATTCTTCCAATGCATGCAGCGAGGCAGTTTTTTGTGTAAGATCGATGCCAGCTTCTGAGATCGCATCGAGTCCGCCGCTTACTACGAACACCTTTTCGTGCCCGGCCGCTTTGAGCATCCACCAGAAGCGTGCCGCTGCATTAGCACCCTTTTTATCATCATATACAACAACCGTCGATGAAGGGCTGATCCCCAAAATCCCCAGAAAACGTCCAAAGTCATTGGGCTCAGGCAACGGGTGCCGGCCGCCGTTCGACGGGTCTCCCGTCTTCTCCGACAAGTCGGTTTCGAGGTCTACAAACTGCGCATTTTCGAGGTGCGCCTGGTTGTACCTTTCCAGAGCATCGGTCCCTCCCCGTGCATCGATCACGATGGGATCTTCATTTTCCAGAATGGTTTTGAGCTGGTCTGTGGTAATGATATTCATGTCCGGTCGATTAAAAAAACTTTGGTAAATAACGTTACTTTTCTCGAAAACCAGCGTCTAAATAGTCAAGTTGAACCGTTTCGCACGCTGTAACCATGAACAAATTGCCCAATTGTTCGCAGGCATTTATTTCAAGAAGTAAAATTGAGAACTATTTGCTGAACGCCAGCCATTGTGAAGGCAAATCAAAAGCGATGTTTTTTAGTAAATTTGGTTATTCGCTTGCCAATAGTAACGAGTTCTACGAGTCGCTCCGGGACATGGCTTGTGAAAGTTTGATCATACAAATTGAAGAACGGCCTCCATTTGGAACCAGGATTACAACAGAAGGCTCACTGCGCACGCCTGATGCCAGAAACCCACAAGTACGCGCTGGATGGTTTTTTGATAAGGATGATCCCAAGAACATTCCAAGATTAGTCACTGTAATTCCCGCAAGATCAAAATGAAAGAACTGGATATCGTTGTCCTAACCCAAGATTTGCCCGAACTGGAATTGCAAACGGGCGATATCGGCACCATTGTAATGACACATTCACAAGATGCCGCCTTCGAAGTTGAGTTCTGCACACTCGATGGCGAAACTGTTGCTGTCGAAACCCTCCTTCCTTCCCAGATTCGTCCGATTGGCCGCGGCGAGATCGCGCATGTGCGTAAGTTGCCGGCCATCATGGCTCCGCATTAATCCATAAAAGAATCCTGACGAGCGTAAGTTTTTCCCAATCTCAGCAACCTATTGGGAAAGATTTGATTTTTTATGGAGAAAATTTTTCTTGAAACGATTGGGGCACACCAGCGGATCATTTTTAAGGTAAGCCGGATGTACAGAAACACGCCGGAGGATCAGCAGGACCTTTTCCAGGAAATCGTGTACCAGCTCTGGCGTGCTTTCCCGGGATTCCGGAATGAATCGAAGATTACCACCTGGATTTACCGCATCGCGCTGAATACCGCCATGGCGTCGTACCGAAAGCAGCGCCCCCCCATTTCCCTTTCCGAGCATCCGCCCGACCTCGCCGATGCATCCGATACCATTTCCGAGCGGGAAGAATGGCTCTTTCGCGCATTGCGCACGCTGAGCGAATCGGAACGGGCGCTCATTTCCCTTTACCTGGAAGATTACTCGTACGCCGAAATCGCCTCGGTAACAGGCATTTCTGAAAACTATGTGGGCGTGAAGCTCAACCGCATCAAAGAAAAACTCAAAACACTCTCAAACTCACAAAAATGATGAATATCGATGATCTGAAATCAGACTGGCAAAGCGCCTGCCAGGCATCGCTTTCTGAAAAGGAACTGGCGATGATGACTCGCGTTCGCAACCACCCCACCCTACGTAAATTGCGGATCAAATTCATGACGGAAATAGTAGCCCTTACCGCGTTTCTGTTTCTCTTTTATGATGGCTTCGATGGGGCTCAAAAGCCTTTGATAGCTAACGTCCTACTGGTTATCAGCGTTATTATTTACATCGCAAATAACGCATTAAGCTATTTTCATATCCAGAATCCGCTGGTAAGCGGGAACATTCGGGAGGCGCTGGCAAACCAGGCGCGTTCATTGAAAAGGCTGGCAGTGCTTTCGCAGGTGTCGTCGGTTGTGTACGCGGCCGCATTAATGCTCTTCCTGACTTATCAAACGGCTTTCACGCAGCGCAAATACATCATTTTGAGCGCATTAATCGTCACTTTCTTACTGCTATTCTACTATTCGTGGATTACCTGGCAAAGAAAAATCACGCATTTCAGGCAGTTGGAAGCAGATTTTTGACATTTTAGCAGGTTAACCATCATTCACGCCATGATTTGCCAGGAATTTACAGCAGACGACATTGCGTTCCTCCCTGCACTCGAACCTGAGGGCTGGGGCGACATCCGCCCCCGATTTGAGTTTTTTTTAAGATCGGAATATTGCAAGCCCATCAAAATCGTCGAAGACGGCCGGCCCGTTGCGGTGGGCACCTCCATTTTTCACAGCGATACGGTCTGGCTCGCGTGTATCATCACACACGCGGATTACCGGAACAGGGGCCTCGGAAGCGCCATTACCCGCCATTTGATCGGAAACGTCGACCGGAACCGTTACCCTACCATTAACCTGGATGCCACCGAATTTGGCTATCCGGTGTATTTGAAACAGGGTTTCGAAGTGGAATGCCAGTATGCGCATTTGCGGCGCGAAGACAATGCCCCCGAATTGCCCCCCTCTCCGCAGATCCGACCGTTTACCGAAGATTTTCGTGAAGCGGCTTATGCGATCGACCGGATGGTTTCCGGTGAAGACAGGCGTGGGATCATGGCTGAGTTTTTGGCCGACTCCTTTATATATGTGGATTCCAATGAGGCATTGCAGGGCGTCTATCTTCCCTCATGGAGCGACGGGCCAATTGTGGCTACGAACAATGCCGCCGGTTTTGCCCTTATGCAATTGCGCGCTGCGTCCAGGCCGTTTGCGATCCTGCCGATGGATAATACCGCCGGATTGAAATTCCTGCAAGAACATGATTTCCATATTCGTAAGACCTCCCGACGGATGATCCTTGGCCCAAAGAGGGTGTGGCATCCTGAGCATCTTTACAACCGCATTAGCGGCGCATTGGGCTGATCAGCGCAGGACAAGCTCGCTGATTTTCGAAAATTCGGTGTGCGGCGCCATGGCCCTGACGATCCCTTTGCGATCCACCAATATAAAATAGGGCGTCTCGCTGATCTTATAACGGTGATTGAAACCATACGATTCCGGAACCGGAATGAAACCGCAGTTCCGTTTCGGGATCGCTTCCAGGCATTCCTCCTCGGTATTGAGGGTCGTACCAAGAGAGACGATCTCGATACCTTTCCTTTTATTCTCATCCACAAAGTTGGAAATCACCTTCGTGCTGGCGAGCGTGTAGAGCGGCTTTTCGTAGCGTACCCAAAAACCGAGCAGAATGTACTTCCCCCGCAGTTTTTCCGAATCATATTCTCGCCCATCGAGTCCGCGCATTACGAAGGGGGCGATCGGCTCACCTACTTCCGGCATAAGGTCGGGATTGTTCATTACCGAGCCATCCTGCTGCACGTACAACTGACTCTTTTTGATGATTTCAAAGGATGACGCTTTTCCGTATTTATCGAATATCGGCTGGGTTTTGTATTGTCCCGGACTACGTTTGAGCATATTATCGTAAGTCTCGTAACTGATCCGCTTACCAGTGGCGTGATCAATGATAGGCGAATCGCGGTTTATGACAAACTGCTGACTTACCTTGCCGTTATAGCGTGTTACCTTGGGTTCGTCGGACTGACAAAATGCTGAAAATCTGGCAAATCCGACCATTGCCAGCAAACAGATAGAAAATTTAGGTAAACGACTCAAAAACATTCCGCCACAAAAGATTGTATAAGTATCAAATAATTGATATTTTCATGCACAAATAATCACCTGGCACGACCTCCTAATAACTGGTAATTGCCATTCGATATTTTAGGCCGATTTAACTAATTGCAAATTTTTGGTATGTACGAGCGGATCCGGGAGAAGTTGGGGATTCTGGCTGATGCTGCGAAATACGACGTCTCGTGTTCATCGAGCGGCAGCAATCGGAAGAATGAGAACAAGGGAATTGGGGACGCAGAAGGAACGGGAATCTGCCACACCTACACCGAAGATGGCCGATGTGTGTCACTTTTGAAAATACTGCTCACCAACCACTGTATTTACGACTGCGCATTCTGTGTTTCGCGGCGCAGCAATGATATCAAACGGGCAGCATTTACCGTCGAAGAAGTGGTGGAACTGACGATGAATTTCTACCGGCGCAACTACATCGAAGGGCTGTTCCTTAGTTCGGGTATTTTCAAAGATGCCGATTATACCATGGAAAGGCTCGTCCGCATTGTAAAAAAGCTGCGACTGGAAGAGCGTTTCAATGGTTATGTCCATTTGAAAACGATCCCCGGCGCGAGTGATGAACTGTTGCACGAGGCGGGCATGTATGCCGACCGCATGAGCATTAATCTCGAAATGCCTACCGAAACAGGCCTGAAACTGCTTGCGCCTGAAAAGTCGCACGCCGAGGTAAAAAAGCCTTTAAAATACATTCAAAACAACATCACCCAATTTGAAAGCGAGAAAGCGCTGATTAAAAGTGTGCCGAAATTCGTGCCGGCCGGACAGAGCACGCAGATTGTTGTGGGAGCCACGCCTGAGTCGGACAAAGAGATTTTGTACACGGCTAATGCGTTCTATCAGAATTTTTCCCTGAAACGGGTTTACTACTCGGGCTATATTCCAATCAGCCACGATGCGCGGCTGCCGGCGATCAGCTCGCAACCGCCCCTGATCCGCGAAAACAGGCTGTATCAGGCCGATTGGCTGATGCGTTTCTACGGTTTTAAAGTTCAGGAAATCCTTAACGACGTTCATCCGAACCTCGAAGCGGACGTAGATCCGAAATTAAGCTGGGCATTGCGCAACCTCGAACATTTTCCTGTCGATATTAATACGGCTGATTATTGCATGATCCTGCGAGTGCCGGGCATCGGTGTAAGTTCAGCGTTGAAAATCGTCCAGGCGCGCAAGTTTAACCGGCTATACGAAAGCCACTTGCGAAAGCTCGGCATTGCATTCGGCAAGGCCCGGCACTTTATCCGGTATGCCGACAGCCCTGTCCAACTTAAAGAATATGAAGCAGGGCATATCAAACGGCTGATCCTTTCGGAAAGCAAAAGCAAATACCAGAAGAACCCGCTTAATCAATTATCACTTTTCTGATGGAGCTTTATATTTTCGACGGCTCGCTGGAAGGATTATTAACGGCCGTTTTTGAATGCTATCAGCGGAAATCGCAGACGGTAAGGCTCGTCAGCGAAGCATTTCATGTCCCCGATGTTTTCGACCCCGGCTACCGCGTGATTTCCGACCACGAAAAAGGCAAGCGGGTTTGGAAAGGACTTTGCAAAAAGCTAGAACACGAATGGCAGCTCCGGTTCTACAAGGCTTTTCTTTCAGAACAGCCAGATGCTTATCAGCATTTGCTCAATTTTGCCAGGTATGTGATCGACCAGCCGCCCGGTGCTTGCGAAAACTTCGCACAGCCCGACGTACTGGCCATTTCCCAGACCGCACAAAAAGTCCACCGCGAAAAACACCGGATGGAGGCATTTATACGATTCCAAAAAACGGGCGACGGCATTTACTACGCCCATATTGAACCTGATTTTGATGTACTCCCACTTCTTACCGGGCATTTCCAGAACCGCTATGCCGACCAGCGCTGGATTATTTATGACTTGAAGAGAAAATACGGCCTATACTACGACCTCGAAAAAACCCAGGAAATCGTGCTCACACCGCAAATGTCGGTCGCCAATGCGCTCCCGTCCGACCTGCTCGACCCGAAAGAACAGCTCTACACATTACTTTGGCAGGATTATTTCAAAAGCACCAACATCCAGGCGCGCAAAAACACGCAGCTGCACGTGCGACACATGCCCCGTCGCTATTGGAAATATCTTTCCGAAAAGCAGGGCTAGTTTCCGCTGATAATCAATATTTTTTCTGCATGTCGCCACGGTTAACATAGCGGATCGTGTCTCGGGAAATATAGACAATTCAAGTTCAGATTGTCTTTTCCAACGATTCCGTTGGGATGTCCATTCAACCACATATCCTTGCATGCTATGAAAACCTTTACATTCGTCATTTGCATTCTGCTCTCAGCGATTGCCTCCTATGCCGTAACGCCTGCTGGCGGCTACGGCAATGCTCCTTCCGAAATCCGTACTCCCGACAAGCAGCCGACGGTGAATACCGAACCGTTCAGTGTGTGTATCGAGGCCGAAAATTCCAACGGCACCGGGCCGATCACCGAAGACCCCAATGCTTCTAATGGCAAAACGCGAGGAGCGCAGGACAATTGGGACCATTATGTTGACTATGAAGTGTTTGGGGCGCCCGCCGGAAGGTACGCGCTCACGATCCGCTACTATGCGGAAGGCGATGCCTGGACCTGGCTTTCCATTAACGGTGCGGAGACGGCACCGGTCGTGGGTTTGCCGGCTACCAATTCCTGGAATATCGTTTGGGGAGAACGCACAATCGATGTTACTTTAACCGAAGGTTACAGCAAAATCCGCATAGGTGGCTTACCCTCTCACAGCCCTGCCCGCCAGGATAGAATCTGCCTGGTAAGAACCGGCGACACGGGTCAGCCTGTGTCCTGCGACTATAAAATACGCCCTTTTTCGGTAGAGATCCATCCTATTTATACACCGGGACAAACGATGAACCTCAGCGCCAAATGCACCGGCGGTGATTGCGGCGCAACCACGTTCGCGTGGAGCGGCAATGGCATTGCGCTCAATGGCGAGACTATTTCAACAGCCGCCCCAATGGCCGTGGGAGACTACTTCTACTCGGTAACTGCTTCGAAACCCGGCTGTCCCGATACAACGGCGACCATGCAAATACGTGTACAAAACACGCCTGTCGAATGCGATTACATCGTGGGGACGGTGGTGAGCGATTATACGCCCAGCTGCGGGCAAGGTATGTGGGCGATAGCAGATTGCAACGGGTTCGGCTGCGTAGGCCTGGATTACAAATGGTCGGGACCAGGCCTTGATATTTCAGGCCCCGGAGAATCGTCCGTAAATTTTTATGCGCCCTCCCAGAACGGCACATACACTTACACCCGAACTACCTCAAAGCCGGGCTGTCCGGACAATGTCACCGAATTTAAGCTCATCATCACCGATTGTGGCGACGGGCCGTTCAAAGTATGCCTTGAAGCCGAGGATGCGGGTGGAACCGGGCCCGTTACAACGGATCCGAATGCATCGGGCGGCAAGACACGGGGCGGCCAGGACCGGCAGGATTATTCAGTATATTACCTGGTTTACGATGTGCAGGTAGACGGCCCTCACGCCATTACATTCCGGTATTATGCGGAAGCCAATACCGCCATTGAAGTACAATTAAATAGCGAACCCTATCCATACAAAATAGAGCTTCCGGCTTCGAATTCCTGGAATATAGTCTGGAAAGAGCATACACTCGTTTTTGGTCTGCGGAAAGGTTTGAATATCATCATTTTGAAAGGATTGCCCGGTTACAGCCCTGTGCGACACGACAGGATGTGCATCGAACAACTGCCTGGAACAGGCGTTTCCTGCGATTTTAATGTGACTGCAAACGCTTCCACGACCAGTCCTCAGTGCGGCTCCTGGTTTACGTTGAGCGGTGACTGTACCGGCCCGGATTGCGGATCTATTTTCTACAATTGGCATGGACCCGATGGTTTTGGCCGATATACCCAAAACATAGACGTTCAGGCGCCTTCTGCCAATGGAATCTACACCTATACGCTTGTAGCCGGAAGAGAGGGATGTGTGAGCAAGAATATTCCCGTCGACATCATGGTCAACAGCTGCCCTACGTCCGGTGGTTCGACCTACGCCTGTGTGGAAGCCGAAAACGCGATGAGCAACGGTGCGACGAGCAGCGATCCTAACGCCTCGAACGGCCAGACCCGGGGTTCTCAAAACGATTACAACTACTATGTGGATTACCAGCTCGACAATTTTGCCGCAGGGACATATCCCGTAACGCTTCGCTATTACGCAGAGGCGACAGCCAAAGTGAGCGTATCGGTAAATGGCGGCGTTATCCTCCCGGAAGTGCAACTACCTCCTACCAACAGTTGGAACATCGTTTCGCGGGAGGAGACGTTCTGGGTGACGCTGGTACCTGGACAAAATACAATCCGCATTCAGGGATTATCAGGGCCAGCCGTACGTCAGGACAAGATTTGTGTCGGAAATGTGCAAAGCAACGCGAGAATGGCCGCACCGGAGTTTATTTCAACACCGACCGACCTAACATTGCTCCAAGCCTACCCCAACCCCGCCCCCGGCGAGTTCAAAGCCAGCTTCCATTTGAAAATGGGCGAAGCGGCAACTATTCGTGTGACCGACGTGCAGGGCAAGGTTTGGCATACCCGCAATGTTAGCGGAAAGGGTTCGCATGAAGAACGCATTAAGCTCGACCATGCTCCGGCAGGCATTTACCTGCTGCAAGTTAAAAAGCCGGATTCGGTAGAAACGAAAAAGATTTTACTCACACGCTAAATGCAAAAAGCGGTTGCCTGATTTTAGGCAACCGCTTTTTGGTTACTTCCATTTACTTCCCAGCCAGGCCTTTCGGAATGCCTGCATATCGGCCGAAACCGTTTGCCCCGCCTCCTCGAACGTAACTACCTGCAAACGCGGATTTTCAGCGAGTTCAAGCATTACCGTCTTCTGCTCGTCGCGGTGTTTATATTCCACAGCAATCTGGTCGCCGGGTTTATGCATTTTCAATATGGAAGCCAATTCATCGCTTTTCGATACCAGTTTTCCATCTACTTTCAGGATTTCATCATCAATATCCAGTCCGGCCTTATAAAGAGGGCTTCCGATGATGGTATTTGCAATAATCGTGAGCCCGACACCCTCTTTGTAGCGCATATCGCCGATCCACGCTTGTCCTTCAAACTGTTTTTTCAACAGCAATCCCGCCCTGGCGAGCAGCGGTGTGTAGTCCAGCGATTCGTGTCCGTTGATATATTTTGTAAAAAACTGCTGCGCAAACGCTTTGTCTTTGGTATAGGCGGCCAAAACCGCTTCCAGATCCGACACATTGTAGGCAATCTCCGGTTTCCCATGTTTTGTCCAAACAGCTTTCATAAAATCATCGAGATTCAGCCCCCTGCCTCTTAATTGAAGATCCAATGCCAGCGCCACCGAGGCTCCGTAAGGATAGTAAGAAGTATAAATATTCGGATAATTCGTCTTGTCGATCGCTACGCCTGCATCCACGAACACAGCATTGCTGCTGGCCTGCACAGGCGAAATGCGCTTTGCTCCGGCTGTATTTTCCTTGGTATTAACGAGGGATGTCAGCGTCCTGCAATATTCCTCCAATGAATCGAAACCGGCCCTTTCGAGAATCAAATCACCGTAATATTGGGTAAATCCTTCGGCAAACCAGAGCTCGAAACTCATATTGCTCTTTTCAAAGTTGAAAGGTTCCAGTGTTTTCGGACGAATGCGCTCGACGTTCCAGGTGTGGAAAAACTCGTGCGAGAACACGCCCAGCAGGTTGTCGGAGCCGTCGAATGCGACGGGCAGAGTGATCATCGTGCTGTTGCGGTGTTCCATACCATCGCCTTTCACATACGGATTAATGCTGGCGAGAAAGGTGTAGCTGCCGTTGTCAAACACCGGAAATTCCCCGAAAACCATCCGCGCCTCCTCGGTAATGCGTTTTATTTTTCCGGCAAATGCGGTAGTGAGCGAGTCGCTGCCCTTCGCTTCCAATGCAAGCCTGAACTGCGATGGCTTGTTATCAGTATTGGGCACCGTCCATTCCTTGATCGTGAGCTGGCCGATTTTGGTGGGCGAATCCATGAAGTACTGCAAATTGGGAGCGGTGAAAACGTTCACATCGTCGGTTGTTTTGAGCTGGGTGGCGATCGTCCATGAATTCGGTTTCGGCAAATTGAACGCCACCGTTATTGGTGCCTTTTCCAGCTCTTTCACCCACATGAATGTAGCCGGCATATTCAAATGCACGCTGCTGGCGTCGATTCCGGCATAAGTACCGTCAGCGTGGTTGGCATATAATGTGTATTCTACTTTCGCAAAACCGTTGAGAGCGGCAATTTTGTATACATCACCATCCACTCGCTGCACTGGCACCGGCTTGCCCGATTTATCAAATGCCGCCACATCATACACATTCTTCCCGTACTCGTGCGTCGCATACCTGCCCGGGGACGAGCGCGACATCCTGAAAAGGAGCTCTTTTTGAGGCGCATCCGATACCGTCAGGACGATACGGGCCTCGTGGTGGACGATGTTGGGAAAGGATACATCGTAGCGGATCGATTGCGCGAACGCGTACGAGCATAACATGGGCGTGGCAAGCAATGCGGCCAGTTTTTTCATGGACTGATTAGATGATTTGAAATGATAATGCACCAATTTAACCCAATAACCGAACATTTGAAGCGATCATACCGCTACTAACCCGATTATTGCTTAATTTTTCCGGTTCAAATCCCATTAAACCTTTAAATAGTATCGACCTTTCATGAAGAAACTGTTCCTTTCGCTCGCCCTGCCCCTCGCTATCACTTCACAATACGCATACAGTCAAACGAAAGCGCTTTTCAACGGCAAAGACCTGAAAGGCTGGCACATTGATGTGCCCGAAATGGACAAAGACCCTAAGGCTGTGAACCCGTTCCTCGTGCGCAATGGCCTGCTCGTGAGCCTGGGAACGCCCGGCGGGCACCTGATCACAGACGCGCAATACGAGAACTTCCGGTTTACCTATCAGTACCGCTTTGCAGGCAAGCCAGGCAATTGCGGCGCGCTGGTATTCGTTTCCAAACCACGCGATTTGTATGACATGTTTCCCAAATCCATCGAAATACAAATGATGCACCAGAATGCCGGTGATTTCTGGTGCATTCAGGAAGATATTACGGTTCCCGACATGGAAAAACGCCGCGGGCCCAAGGAGAAATGGGGCGTGAACGGCGACAAACTCCGCCGCATTCCCAACCTCACCGACGGCACGGAAAAGCCTTTGGGCGAATGGAATTCGATGGTGATAGAATGTGTTAAGAATTCAATTAAAGTGTGGCTCAACGGCGTGCTGGTCAACTATGGCTATGACGCGACGGCTTCAAAAGGCCAGATCGCATTGCAGTCGGAGGGCTCCGAAGTTGAGTTCAAGGATATTAAACTGACGCCGATTAAAGCGCTTTCCAGATAATGAAACTTAAATCAAACCGTCTGGTCAGGAATGTCTCCATTCTTGTAGTCCTGATCGCCAATATCGGCTGCGATCAGATCTCGAAAAGCGTGGTAAGGGAGAATGTGGGCTTTTATCAGACCATCCACGTGATCAAGGACTACGTAACTATCACCTACGTTGAAAATACGGGCGCATTCCTGAGCATAGGAAGTTCACTACCCGATTCGATCAAGATATTTGTATTGTCCGTCATCCCGCTGATCGCACTCCTATTCGGCATTATTTACCTGTTGACGAAAAAGAACCTCACCTGGCTGAGTGCGCTTGCATTGAGTTTTGCCATCGGCGGAGGGATCGGTAACATTTACGACCGCCTCGTGCACGGCTCGGTCACCGATTTCATGCATATCAATTTCGGGTTATTTCAAACCGGCATATTCAACATGGCCGACGTTTCGATCATGACGGGGATGTTTATCTTTCTCTACCAGTCATATAGCAGACAAAAGTCGAGGTTTCCCGGGATTTGAGGGCACATCAGGAGAATACGACGACGCTATTCATGAACATTGGCGTATGACGCCATTATTGTTGTCGCATGCCTGACGGCATTTTTTTATTGCGGTTAACCATTCATTTGTTACAATTATTGCCCGCCGCATTCATCACGGATTTAAATGCCGCCAGGCATGTAACGGTCACGCAAAAGAAGGCCCGCCGGGTTGTAAGACCGTTGGACTTATGAAAATCCGATGACAGGAGGCTCCTCCGGAGCCTTTAAACTGCGGAATTCTGTATTGCTACAAACAGGTTGCCCCTCCGGGGCATTTCGATCTGATATTTCCAATCTGGGCTATTGCGTTTCAAACTAAAACAAAAATGGCTCCCGACGATCAGGAGCCATTTTTACATTTTGGAATAACAATATCGCTTACGCAGCGCCAACCGATTTGCGAATGATATTCAATGCAGAACCTGCTTTGAACCACTCGATCTGCTGGGCATTGTAGGTATGGTTTACAGGGAACTCCTCGGTCGTACCGTCGTTGTGGTGCAAGACGACCGTCAGAGGTTGCCCTTCCGCAAATGTTTCCAGGCCGAGGATATCGATTGTATCGTCCTCCTGAATCTTGTCGTAATCTGCGGTATTTACGAACGTCAGCGCCAGCATACCTTGCTTTTTCAGGTTGGTTTCGTGGATACGTGCAAAAGATTTGGTCAAAATCGCGCGTACGCCCAGGAAGCGCGGCTCCATCGCCGCGTGCTCGCGTGATGAACCCTCCCCGTAGTTTTCGTCACCCACCACGATCGTACCGATGCCATGTGCTTTGTAGTCACGCTGCACGGCCGGTACTTCGGAATACTGGTTGGTAAGCTGGTTTTTGATGGAGTTGGTTTTCTCGTTGTAGTAGTTAACCGCACCAATCAGCATGTTGTTCGAGATATTATCCAGGTGTCCGCGGTATTTCAACCATGGACCGGCCATTGAAATATGGTCTGTGGTACACTTGCCTTTCGCCTTGATCAGGAGTTTCAGGCCTGTAAGGTCTGTTCCTTCCCAGGCAGGGAATGGTTCGAGCAATTGCAGGCGGTCCGAAGTTGGGCTCACCAAAACCTCTACTTTGCTGCCATCCTCCGCAGGAGCCTGGTAGCCGGCGTCTTCCACTGCAAAACCTTTCGTAGGCAATTCCAGACCGGTCGGCTCGTCGAGCAATACTTCCTCGCCGTCGGTATTGACTAATTTGTCCACACGCGGATCGAAAGTAAGACGCCCGGCAATGGCCATGGCGGTTACGATTTCAGGCGAAGCTACGAAAGAGTGCGTATTGGGGTTACCATCGGCACGTTTCGAGAAGTTGCGGTTGAATGAGGTGATAATGGAGTTTTTCTCTCCCTTCTCCGCCCCATGACGCGCCCATTGGCCAATACAAGGCCCGCAGGCATTCGCCAGCACTACCCCACCGATTTTCTCGAAGGTATCCAGAAAACCGTCGCGCTCTACCGTGTACCGTACCTGCTCTGAACCGGGCGTAATGGTATATTCGGACGTAACCTGCAATTTCTTGTCAACCGCCTGGCGGGCAAGAGAAGCGGCGCGGCTTACGTCTTCATAGGACGAGTTGGTGCAGGAACCGATCAGGCCTACCGAAAGTACTTCCGGCCATCCGTTTTCTCTTACCGCCGTAGCAAATTTGGAAAGCGGCCATGCCAGATCCGGCGTGAATGGTCCGTTGATATGGGGCTCCAGAGTGGAAAGGTCCAGTTCGAGGAGCTGATCGTAGTAAGATGCAGGATCTGCATACACTTCATCGTCGGAACGGAGGTACTCTTTGATCTTATCCGCAGCGTCAGCCACATCTGCACGTTCCGTTGCCCTCAGGTAAGCAGCACTTTTCTCATCGTAAGCGAAGATCGAAGTGGTAGCACCAATTTCCGCACCCATATTACAGATGGTACCCTTACCAGTCGCGGAAAGGCTTTCGGCTCCTTCGCCGAAATACTCTACCACGTAGCCGGTTCCCCCTTTTACAGTGAGCTGGCCTGCCACCCAGAGAATCACGTCTTTCGCAGCCGTCCATCCGCTTAGTTTTCCAGTCAGTTTGACACCGATCAGCTTGGGCATTTTCAATTCCCAGGCAAGACCGGACATCACATCGCTCGCATCCGCGCCCCCCACTCCGATCGCGATCATACCCAAACCACCCGCATTGGGCGTGTGCGAATCGGTACCGATCATCATTCCGCCGGGGAATGCGTAGTTTTCCAGTACCACCTGGTGAATGATACCTGCACCTGCGCGCCAGAAACCGATTCCGTATTTGTTGGAAACGGAGGAAAGGAAATCGTATACTTCTTTATTCTTGTCTACGGCATTCTTCAGATCCTGCGCAGCACCCACTTCCGCCTGAATCAGGTGGTCGCAGTGGACGGTAGAAGGAACCGCTACTTTCGGGCGGCCCGCCTGCATGAATTGCAGCAGCGCCATTTGTGCCGTTGCATCCTGCATCGCCACGCGGTCCGGAGCGAAATCCACATACGACTTGCCACGTTCGTAGCTTTGTGTGGCCGTTCCTTCCCACAGGTGGGAGTATAAAATTTTCTCTGACAATGTCAAAGGCCGCCCTACTACTTTGCGGGCAGCATTCACTCTTTCTTCCATGCGGGCGTAAACGCCCTTAATCATATCTAAGTCAAACGCCATAGCTCTTAAATTAATGATTACACATTCACGGTTTCATACATTGAAACACTAAATTACTATCTGCTTAGTGCCTTAACAGGAGGTGCAAACTTGGTCAGGTCGATACCCACCACAGCGGCCTTATACTCATCCATACTAGGAATGCGGCCCAAAATAGCCGACAGTACCACAACCGGTGTCGATGCCAGCAACGACTCTCCCTTTTTACGTTCCGAATCTTCCACGACCCTTCCCTGGAACAGACGCGTCGAAGTAGCCATTACGGTATCCCCTTTCGCGGCTTTTTCCTGGTTACCCATGCAAAGGTTACAGCCCGGACGTTCGAGGTACATCATATTTTCGTATTCCGTACGTGCAGCAACTTTCGGTGCATTGTCGTCGAATTCGAAGCCGGAGTATTTCTGCAACACATCCCAGTCTCCTTCGGTTTTGAGCTCTTCAATAATATTATAGGTAGGGGCAGCTACCACCAGCGGTGCATGGAACTCAACCTTCCCCTGTTGTTCTTCCAGGTTTTTAAGCATTTGAGAAACAATCTTCAAATCGCCTTTGTGAACCATACATGAACCTACAAAGCCAAGATCTACCTTTTTATCGTCGCCGTAATAGGAAATAGGACGGATTGTGTCGTGGGTATATCGTTTGGAAACGTCTTTGTTGTTAACGTCCGGGTCGGCGATCATAGGCTCAACGATCGCGTCGAGGTCAATCACCACTTCTGCGTAATATTTTGCATTCGCATCCGGCGCAAGAGCAGGTTTTTCACCTGATTTAATCTCCGCAATGCGCTTGTCCGCCTTGTTGATCAAGCCCTGTAGAACCTGCTTGTGGTTATCCATGCCTTTATCGATCATGATCTGGATCCTGTTTTTCGCGATTTCCAGAGATTCGATCAGCGTGTCGTCTTCCGAAATACAGATAGAAGCCTTAGCCTTCATTTCAGCAGTCCAATCGGTGAAAGTAAACGCCTGGTCAGCAGGCAGTGTTCCGATATGAACCTCGATGATACGTCCCTGGAATACGTTCTCTCCGCCAAATTGCTGCAACATCTGTGCCTGGGTGGCATGAACCACATCGCGGAAGTCCATGTGCTCTTTCATGCTACCCTTGAAAGTCACTTTCACGGATTCGGGGATTGGCATGGATGCTTCACCGGTAGCCAGCGCTAATGCAACGGTTCCGGAGTCGGCACCGAACGCAACGCCTTTGGACATCCTTGTGTGGGAGTCGCCGCCGATGATGATGGCCCATTCGTCGACGGTAATGTCGTTCAATACCTTATGAATTACGTCGGTCATTGAGTGGTATTCTCCTTTCGGGTCGCGAGCGGTGATGAGACCGAAGTCGTTCATGAACTTCATCAGTTTCGGGATGTTGGCTTGCGCTTTTTTATCCCAAACCGATGCCGTATGGCAGCCCGACTGGTATGCGCCATCCACGATCGGCGAAATCACGGTAGCCGCCATCGATTCGAGTTCCTGTGCCGTCATCAAACCCGTCGTATCCTGCGAACCGACGATATTGACTTCTACACGAACATCCGAACCGGCATGCAGCACTTTGCCCGGCGTTACACCTACCGCATTTTTATTGAAGATTTTCTCTACCGCAGTCAAACCTTGTCCTTCATTGGAAATCTCTTTGGAAGGAGCAAACACAGGCGTTGGTTCAATGCCCAGGATTTTCGCTGCGACTGTCTGGATTTTTTTACCAAACACGATAGCGTATGATCCACCGGCTCTGATAAATTCTTTCTTCTGAGGCGTCAGGGCTTTCGAAATATCGATCAGCTCCTTTTCGCCATTGTAAAGTTTCTTTGTTTGGGTATTGATGGTCAAAACAGTGCCCGTCGCTACGGAGTAAACTTCCTCCAAAACAGGGTCACCGTTTTCGTTACGGACCACATTACCGTCCGCGTCCACCTTTTTGACCCAGTTTTTAAGGTCGATACCGATACCGCCGGTAACGTCTACCGTCGTAAGGAAGATCGGAGAAATACCATTCGTACCACCCACGATCGGGGCAATATTCACGAACGGAACATATGGGCTTGCCTGCCTGCCAGTCCAGAGTGCCACGTTGTTCACTCCCGACATCCTGGATGAACCAACACCCATGGTACCCTTCTCGGCGATGAGCATGACACTCTTGCCAGGGTGCTCTGCCTGCAAAGCCCTGATTTCCTGCTGTGCTTTCGGAGTGATCATGCATTGGCCGTGCAATTCGCGGTCGGAGCGTGAATGGGCCTGGTTACCGGGAGAAAGCAAATCGGTGGAAATATCACCTTCGCCCGCAATATAAGTAACGACCTGGATCTCCTCCGGAAGCTCGGGAAGCTTCGTGAAGAATTCAGCTTTGGCGTAGCTTTCCAGAATGTCTTTGGCGATTTCGTTGCCGCTTTTGAATGCCTCTTTCAGACGGTCGGTGTCGGCATCATAAAGGAAAACCTGTGTTTTAAGCACCTCTGCCGCCGACTTTGCGATAGAAAGGTCGTCGCCCAGGGCGAGGTCAAGCAATACTTCAATGGAAGGGCCGCCTTTCATATGCGACAACAGCTCAAATGCAAAGGCAGGTGCTATTTCTGCTACTACGGATTCTCCCAGGATGATTTCCTTCAAAAACCTGGCTTTCACGCCAGCTGCACTTGTAGTTCCTGGTAAGGTGTTGTAAATGAAAAATTTAAGAGAGTCTTCCCGATGCACGTTTGCTGTATCCTTGATCTGTGCGATGATTTCTCCCAGCAATTCGGCACCATCAATCGGCTTCGGATGAAGCCCCTGGGTCTTTCTTTCTTCAATCTCGTTAATGTAGTCCTGATAGATATTCATGATGAAATCTTTTCAATGTTAAAGGCAATATCTGTTGTCAATAAAACGGGCGAAAGTACGAAATTACAGAATATACGGAGGCATTCCGTCCGATTTTCCCTACTATTTAAAACCAGTATATTCTAATCGTACATTTAGATAACCCCCGTCCAATTTTTTTTGTTCTGACAACCTGTATATTGAAGAAATAATTTGAAATACCCCCTTCGGGAGGTGTAGTAACGCGTTCTGTTTTTCAATCAGCTTTTATTTGCGCTTTGATTTTTTCTCGGATTGTGCCCTATATTTGGACATTCAAAGTGCTACCAGGTCCCTTAAATCGAAAGTTATGTCAAAAAATCTGGTGATCGTAGAGTCACCGGCGAAGGCCAAAACCATTGAAAGTTACCTTGGGCAGGATTTCACTGTCAAGTCCAGTTTCGGACATGTCCGTGACCTCCCGGAACACGATATGGGTGTTGATGTTGAACATGGTTTCCAACCCTCTTACGAAATCTCCTCCGATAAAGTCAAAGTCATTTCAGAGCTCAAAAAACTGGCAAAAGATGCAGAAGTATGGCTCGCGACCGATGATGACCGCGAGGGAGAAGCTATCTCCTGGCATTTGAAAGAAGCTCTTGGGCTTCCAGACGATACCAAGCGGATCGTATTTCGTGAGATTACCAAAACCGCTCTGCGGAATGCCATCGAAAAGCCGCGGACCATCGACACAGCCCTGGTAGACGCCCAACAGGCACGCCGAATCCTCGACCGCCTGGTGGGTTATGAACTTTCACCGGTGCTTTGGAAAAAAATCCGCATTGGAAAATCGAACCTTTCGGCCGGCCGGGTACAATCGGTGGCCGTACGTATAATAGTAGAGCGGGAAAGGGAAATCGATGCTTTCAAAAGCAAAAGCAGCTTTAAGGTCACTGCGCATTTCGATCTCGGCAACGGAAAAGTATTGAATGCGGAACTGGCCAAGAACTTTCCTACCGAACAGGAAGCGTATCAGTTTCTGGAAAAATGTATCGGGGCTGAATTCTCGATCCGTAATCTTGAAGTAAAACCTGCTAAAAAAACGCCTGCACCGCCATTTACAACTTCTACACTACAACAGGAAGCATCCCGCAAGCTGAGTTTTTCGGTCGCACAGACGATGACCGTCGCACAGCGCCTGTACGAAGCCGGTAAGATTTCCTACATGCGTACCGACTCTACCAACCTTTCGGAAGAAGCGCTTGATAAGTCAAAGCAGCAGATCACGAAAGAATACGGGGACGAATATTATAATCGCCGTATATTCAAAACCAAGTCCGAATCGGCGCAAGAGGCACACGAAGCGATCCGTCCTACCGATTTCTCAACGCTGGTAGGCAGCAGCGACCGCAACGAGCAGCGCCTGTACGAGCTGATCTGGAAGCGCGCCATCGCATCGCAGATGTCGGACGCCCAATTGGAGCGTACCACTGCCACTATCGGCATTTCAACCACCTCGGAAGAGCTGGTAGCACAAGGTGAAGTGATCAAATTCGAAGGGTTCCTGAAAGTGTACCTCGAATCCAGCGATGACGAAGGTGATGAAGAACAAAAAGGAATGCTTCCGCCGCTGAACATCGGTCAGGTATTGAAACTGGCTGATATGAAAGCGACAGAGCGGTTTACCCGCAACCCGCCACGCTATACCGAGGCGAGTCTGGTGAAAAAACTCGAAGAAATGGGGATCGGCCGCCCGTCTACTTACGCACCGACGATCTCGACGATCCTGAAACGGGAATACATTGTCAAAGAGGACCGTCCGGGCGTTGAAAGGGAATTTAAGGAACTGACCCTTGCCAACGATCAGATCAAGAGCAAGGTAAATAAAGAAATATATGGTTCGGAGAAGGCTAAACTCTTCCCTACCAGCACCGGAATGGTCGTCAACGACTTCCTGGTGAGCCATTTTCAGGACATTGTCGATTATTCGTTTACAGCGAGCGTAGAAAAGGATTTTGACCATATTGCCGAAGGCCAACTGGGCTGGCAACAGATGATCAAAAATTTCTATACGCCGTTTCAGAAGAAAGTCGCCGAAGCGCGCGAAGAAGCGATCGACAAGAGCCTTACTTCCCGCGACCTGGGCGAAGATCCGGCCACCGGCAAAAAAGTATCGGTAAGAATCGGGAAATACGGTCCGTACGTGCAGATAGGCGACGTGGAAGATGAAGAAAAACCGCGTTTCGCCAGCTTGCAGAAAGGCCAGCTGATGGAGACCATCACTTTGGAAGAGGCATTTGAACTATTCAAACTGCCTCGCCAGGTTGGGTTCTTCGAAGACAAGGAAATGGTCGTGAACGTCGGTAAATTCGGTCCCTACGTGAAGCACGACGGCAAATATTACTCGCTGGCCAAAACGGATGATCCCATGGCCGTCACCGAGGAACGTTTGATTGAAATTATTGAAGAAAAGCGCTTACAGGATTCCAACCGCACGATCAAGGAATTTGCGGAAGATCCTGAGGCAAAAGTCCTGAATGGACGGTACGGGCCTTACATTGCTTTTGGAAAGAAGAATGTGAAAATTCCGAAAGGTACCGAGCCGGCATCGCTGACTTACGACCAGGTGCTGAAACTGGCCGCCGAAACACCGGACAAACCGGCCGGACGCGGAGCCAAAAAAGCTGCTCCCGCAAAGGCGCCTGCCGCCAAGAAGCCAGCTGCTAAAAAAGTAACAAAAAAAGGTTAACACACATAAAACGAAGAAGCCCATGAAAAAACTGGTTGTACTTTCCGGAGCAGGGATCAGCGCTGAGAGCGGGATCAGTACTTTTAGAGATAATAATGGGCTTTGGGATAATTACCGCATTGAGGACGTCGCTACGCCCGAAGCCTGGATTCGTAACCAGGAGTTGGTACTGGATTTCTATAACCAGCGCCGGAAACAAGCGGCGGATGTGAAGCCTAATGCGGCACATTACGCATTGGCGGAACTGGAAAAGCATTTCGACGTGACGATCGTGACGCAGAACGTCGATAACCTGCATGAAATCGCCGGCTCGACGAAAGTGATCCATTTGCATGGGGAACTTTTCAAATCGCGGAGCACGAAAGATCCGAAACTGGTTTATGAAATGACCGGCTGGGAGCTGAAAACGGGCGATCTGTGCGAGTTAGGTAGCCAATTACGGCCGCATATCGTGTGGTTTGGCGAAGAGGTTCCCATGATGGAAGTAGCCGTGGATGTGACCGAGCAGGCGGATATGTTCCTGGTGATCGGCACATCCCTTGCCGTTTACCCTGCTGCCGGGCTCGTTCATTATGTCCCCATCGGCAAACGTATTTACATTGTGGATCCGAATAAGCCGGACATTACTTTAAAATCCAATATGGTTTTCATCCAGGAAAAAGCCACGACGGGAATGCAAACTTTGATCAAGAAATATTTACTACCTGAATAATCAATGCAACTACTCGACGGGAAAGCTATTTCTTCCCAAATAAAATCTGAAATAAAGGCCGAGGTTGAACAATGGGTCGCCGGCGGTGGCAAAAAACCGCATTTGGCAGCGATACTCGTGGGCCAGGATGGTGCAAGCGAAACTTACGTAGCCTCCAAAATCCGCAGCTGCGAAGAAATCGGGTTCACCTCCACCCTGCTGCGTTTCGAAGCCGACATTACCGAAGCCCAGCTTCTCGAAGCCGTAGAATCACTGAACAACGATCCCGATGTAGACGGTTTTATCGTACAGCTGCCGCTACCAAAACACATTTCTGAAAACACAGTGATGGAAGCCGTAAACCCTGCGAAAGACGTGGACGGTTTCCACCCGATTAACGTCGGCAGAATGTGCAAGGGATTGCCTGCTTACATTTCCGCGACGCCCTTTGGCATCCTCGAAATGCTGATCCGCGCAGGAATCGAAACGAGCGGCAAACATTGTGTGGTAATCGGCCGTAGCCAGATCGTAGGTCTGCCGATGAGCATTCTCATGCAGCGCAATACCTACCCGGGTAACTGCACCGTAACGATCACGCACAGCAAAACACAAAACCTGAAAGAGATCTGCCAGTCGGCCGACATCCTGATCGTGGCGTTGGGCCGTCCGGAATTCGTGAAGGCTGACTACATCAAAGAAGGTGCGGTTGTAGTGGACGTAGGCATTACCCGCGTCGCGGACGCTACCAAAAAGAGCGGCTTCTCGATCAAAGGCGATGTCGATTTCAACGATGTGGCACCGAAATCAAGCTACATTACGCCCGTTCCCGGTGGTGTGGGACTAATGACCATCTGCGGTTTGCTGACCAACACGTTTAAAGCAGCTAAGAAGGAAATTTATAAATAGGCTGTCAGCTGTCGGCCATCGGCTGTCGGCTTTTGTTTAAGGTTTTAATAACTAGACATTAGCAGTCAGCGTTGCCAAAATGCAGTTTTGCAAAAGCCGACTGCCGGTAGCCGATGGCCGAAGTAAAAAATGCCGGAACGTCAGGATTTGCTTAAATCCTGACGTTCCGGCATTTTCACATTAAATATTTCAAAAAAAAGTTGCTCAATTCGTTTTTTACTAAAAGATTTGTCAATTAGTAGGCAGTTTGAACGGATCGGTTGTACTATGAGCATCGTCAGCAACAACATCAAGTATCTTAGAAGGCTGAACGGCCTGACGCAGGAACAGTTTGCCCGTAAGATAGCGATCAAGAGATCGTTACTGGGAGCTTACGAGGAAGCAAGGGCCAATCCTAATCTTACTAATCTCAAAAACATGGCCGCTGCCTTCGGGGTTAGCGTTGACAATTTGCTAAAAAATGATCTGCGTAAGCTAAGGGAAACCCCGGAAATGTCGCTCCCGCTCACAACCTCGCGCCAAATGACGGTTTCGCATTCGGGCATGCCGCAGCCCACGCCTACGCGCACGCCCGGGTACACAGAGCCGCAGCCATTATCCAAGATCATTGAAACGTATCAGCAACCCGAGCAGCCTTTGAGGCAGGTTTCGCGGCAGATCAATTTGAAGCCGGTTAGCGGCGAAATGCAGACAGCGCCTCAGCCAACTGCGGCCCAACCTGTTCAGCAATTTAATGCTGCCAACCCACAGGCGGTACCGTATAGTCAGCCCCAACCGAATGGACCACGGTCAGCTCAGCAAGAGGTTTTTCAGCCACAAGCAATACCGCAGCCCAATACGGGTTTACCGACTTTTAATAACCAGTATCAGACCCCGCAATTCAATGCGGCGGTGGAGCAGCCCGCGCAGCACTTTCCAACCATCCAATGGGTAGCACGCAACAAGCAGGCCGAATACATCGCCAACTTCCAAAATCCGGGCTATCTGAACTCGCTGCCGCTTTTCCAGTTGCCGAATCTGCCGTCCGGCTACTATCGTGCCTTTGAAAGCGGCGAGGACTTCACCTACCCTGGTTCCATTCTGGTGGGTACATTCATTCGCAATTGGTATGATATCAAAGACGGCATGCAGTATATTTTCCTGCTACGGAACCATGGATTGATTTACAGAAATGTATTCAATCAGGTGAAAACAGCGGGGGTTTTGCTGCTTACTTCGGACAATGCGGAGATTGCGGAACTGGAAATCCCTTTACAGGATGTGCTGGAAGTATGGGAAGTGAAGGCATTCGTAAGCGTGCAAATGCCTGTACCTCAGCCTTCACTCGAAAGAGTGGCCCAGCTCGTCGACGAATTGCAGATGGAGCTGAACCAGTATCGTCAGTAATTACTTTGAAAGGGTGTTGAACAATGCCTCGATCTTGGCAAGGTCTCTGCTTTTGGAGGTAGTTTCAAGCACGGCCACTCCTATCTGGTACCACAGACCGTCACCGGCAGTAATGTATTTCCCTTTCTTGGAAGGCTTGCTCTCCGATGCATTATCGGGTACGAATTCAGCTTTGTAAATCGTGTCCATTATTTTTTGCAACTGGTTCCAATCCAGTTTACGGGCCGCACCTGCATTCTTGCTTAATGTAAACTCCTTTTTGCCAAAAGAAGCTTTCAGGTCGATGGTCGTTTTGCCGTCATTATCGATGTCGATATAAGTCAATTCGAACGGCTTCTCGCGGCCGCCGGTTTCGAAAATGGCCTGCATCATTTCCTGCAAAAAGTACGACCAGCGCTCCTTATCGACCGGGTAAATCGTTACGCGTTTATCGTTTTCGTCGAGTTCGATTTCAATGAAATCCTCGAACTCGCTCTCTTCACGTTTGCGAATAATTTTAGAGGATGCTAAAATGTCCTGAAACTCATTGATCCAGACCGCCGGCAAACTGCCTTTCCATTTGTAATCATCATCTGTCGAAAAACCTTCGTCAAAGATTTCGTCCTCCGTCAGCTCTTCGCGGTCATTGTAAACAATATCAAAATCCACGCGCAAGTCCTGGGCCGATTGAATGTCCATTTTCAAAGTGTAAAAATGGGCAAACGGTGCCGGGACAACGGGAGCAGTCTGAAAGCGAATAATGTACTGACCTGGTATTTGAAGATTCTTATCCATTCGAAGATTTTAAAAACTGTTGAAATGTGCCGCGTTTGTCGATCTTGTCGGTGGCTGTTTTAGCAAACGCTTTTGCAAAGTAAATATGTTTCGGGTTCTCATAGGTCGAAACGCGGCTTCTAATTTCTGCCGGAAGCTTCGCTACGTGCTCCTCGCGCAGCCTGTCTTCAACCACCAACACAAGCTTCTGCCCCAGTTTTTCGTCCGGCTCCCACCAGCAGAAAAATGCATTTGGAATACCCAAGTCATGAAAAACCCGCGCAATCCGCTGGTCTGTTTGATCCAACACAATTTTCACACCACCGGAATTGATCACGTTATCCATCCGCCCTATCCATTGAAATGCATTACCGCTTATCTCTACAAGATCATTAGTCTGCACCTTTTGTCCGTCGGTAACAGCCCCGGAAACAAACAGGCAGCCACGCTCGTCGGTACCAAAGGAAATTCCGGGCAGAAACACGTATGAATTGCTCGCCTCCGCCCCATTCAACGCCTTCAATGCAACGTGGGAAACGGTTTCTGTCATACCATAGCTTTGGAAAACGGGGACATCCAAACCGCTGATCCGGCCTGCCAACGCCAGGTTCATCGGCGCACCTCCGAGGAGTATTTTGCCAAGCTTACTCACCTGGTCAGCCGTTGCCGGATTTTCCAGGATCGCCTGCAATTGCATGGGTACCATTGCCACAAAGTCGAAATCCACAGTATCCAGGCCGTTCAGCGGGTTAGAGGTAGGCTCTGTAACGGTCAATTCCCAGCCCAGTTCCAATCCTCGGACGAGCATCATCAGTCCGGCAATATAGCCTACGTTCAGGCATACGAGGGCGCGCGTACCACTCCCGAGTGCGAGCGCCTTGCCCGTCATGGCCGCACTCGCTTCCAGCTGCCTGCGTGTGACGGTAATAGGCTTGGGCATGCCCGTGGAGCCGGAAGTATGAAGCACAAATTCCCGGTCTCCTGCGAGCCATTTTCCCATAAAGTCGTAAGCCTGTGCGAAATAGGGATTTCGCGGCCTTTTCTGCGTTTGCCAATGCGTTTTGCCGGTTGTCCAGATCATACCTGTGATTTCTGCGAATTCATTGTTCCTGGCTGTGAATAGCCGTTTTTAATCCGATGGAAAGTTATTCATTTGTTTTTGAACGTAACCCAAACAATGAGTAATTTCGCGCATTCAGGCAGTGCGCAATGGTTACATTTCACGCTGGCGTCGCGTGCCACGCATTGCATGCCGCGCATTGCATTTATTTCAATTTTACCAATCTGATTTATGTCCAGTACAGTTCAATGGGAAACCATTAAAGAATACGAAGAAATTCTCTTTACACTTCACGAAGGAATTGCCAAAATCAGCATCAACCGTCCGCACAAGCACAATGCGTTCACGCCGCTCACAGTAACCGAAATGATCGACGCGATGCACATTTGCCGCGAAGATCCGCGGATCGACGTCATTATCTTGACCGGTGAGGGCGGCAAAGCATTCTGTTCGGGCGGCGACCAGTCGGTACGCGGCCACGGCGGCTACATCGGCGACGACCATGTACCGCGTTTGAACGTGCTCGACCTTCAAAAAATGATCCGTTCCATTCCAAAGGCCGTTATTGCGATGGTAGCGGGCTGGGCGATAGGCGGCGGTCACGTGTTGCATGTAATCTGCGATATTTCAATCGCAGCCGACAACGCTCGTTTCGGACAAACCGGCCCGAAAGTCGGTAGCTTTGACGGCGGCTTCGGCGCCTCTTACCTCGCCCGCGTGGTTGGCCAGAAAAAAGCACGTGAAATATGGTTCCTCTGCGACCAGTACGACGCCGACGAAGCGTTGCAAATGGGCCTGGTGAACAAAGTCGTTCCTTTAGAGCAACTGGAGACGGTGACTTTGGAATGGGCGAAGAAAATCCAGGAAAAAAGCCCGCTGTCTATCCGTATGCTCAAAAGCGCATTCAATGCGGAGCTCGACGGGCAGGCCGGTATCCAGGAGCTCGCCGGTAATGCGACATTGCTTTACTATCTCAGCGAGGAAGCCAAAGAAGGCCAGCGCTCGTTTTTGGAAAAAAGGAAACCTGATTTCAGCAAATTCCCGAAATTCCCTTGATTTAGTCGGGAAAGATTAACATTTTAACTCACATCAATACAAAAACTCATTGAATGAACCATTGGCTCGTAAAATCAGAACCGTTTAAATACTCCTGGGACCACCTCGTTGCCGAGGGTGAAGGCATGTGGGACGGCGTCCGCAACTACGCCGCACGCAACAACCTGATGGCGATGAAAGTGGGCGATCCCGTGCTGTTCTACCACAGCAATGAGGGCAAGGAGGTCGTCGGACTGGCCAAGGTTTCGAAGGAACATTACCCCGATCCTACTACCGAAGAACCGGGATGGGTTGTGGTGAACCTCGTTCCCGTTGAGAAGTTCCCGAACACCGTTACGCTTGCACAGATCAAGAAGGACGAACTCCTGAAGCAAATGGACCTGGTCCGTTTGTCGCGGCTGTCGGTAGTACCGGTGAAACGCGAAGAATTCGACCATATCGTTGCCCTGGCACATGACAAAAAATAAGCGATCCGTTTTTCGGCTGGTCTTACCGTTACTCTTCCTGGGCGTTCTCGGTGCGCCGGTTTTCGCCCAGGGAGTGAAGCGGATTGAACTTCCTTTGCCCGGTAACACCGCCTACCAGGCTGTTCCGTTGGGTAAACAGGGCGTACTGCTCATTTCCAAGCCCGACAAAGGCACGTTCAATGTCCAGAAATTCGATACGAACCTCGAACGGGTATGGTCCATCGACGGGCCGATCGAATCGAACCTCGATTACATCGCTTCCTCCTACGACGGGCAGGCCGTTTTCCTGCTTTTCAGCAAATACCGGAGCTCTTTATATCAAATTGTGAAGGTAAATGTTGGCCCCGGCTTCGTGGAGACTTTTACAATTAATACCGTCGATCGGTTTGAGATCACGGATTTCAAAACGCTGGGCTATTCCGTTTTTATGGCCGGTATGGTGCGTAACGAGCCGGTTTTGATCTACACCCAGCTTACTACCCAGCAAACCAGGGTACTACCTTCGGCCATCAAAGGTTCCAACGCCATTCAGACCGTCGAAGTGGATACTGCACAGCATTTGGTGAATGTTTGTTTTGCGGTTAAAAAGGGGCGCCAGACCAAAATCGTAGCGCGTTCCTATGAAGAAACCGGAGAACTTTACACGCAAGTAAGTGTAGAGCCGGAAGATGATTTCTCATTACTAAGCGGCCGTTTGCAGGTTTTGAACGACTCCGTTCGCATTGTGATCGGCACTTACGGATATCGTAATATGCAGAGCAGTACCGTCGCAGCCTCGCAGGGACTGTATATCAGCAAGATTGTCGGCGACCAAACGGTTTTCACCAAATACCACAGTTTTACCGATTTCAAAAACTTCTTCAACTTCCTGAGCGAACGCCAGCAGGAGAAGATGGAAAAGCGTATACGCAAGAAAAAGGAAAGCGGCGACGATCTGAAACTGAACTACCGGCTTCTCGTGCATGATATTATACCTAAAACCAGCAACTTCCTCCTGGTGGCCGAAGTGTTCTATCCCGAATACCGCTACCAGAACCCGAGTATGATGGGCGGTTTCAATTACGGATACGGCGGCTACGGCTATCCGTTCGGTATGGGGCTTTACAATCCTTATCTCTGGAACCCGATGTACGGCGGCCGCGGTTACAACTCGCAGGTGTTCGATGGGTTCACATACACGCACGCGGTCGTTGCGGATGTCGACCAGAACGGGAACCTGCTTTGGGACAACAGTATTAGTTTCGACAATGTAAAAAGCATGGAGTTGAAGGAAAAGATTAAGGTCCAAACCTTCACCAACGGCAATTCCAAGCTGATTTACAGCCACAACGGCGCCATTCGCAGCAAGATCATCAAAGGCAACCAGGTGATCGACAGCGACCGCGTAATTCCGAATGAAACCTACGTGGAAGGCGATAAAGTCCGTAAAACCAGCACCGATGATATCGACTACTGGTACGACAATTTCTATCTCGCCTGGGGCGAACAACGTATTGTGAATGCTGCCGGCGACCCGAACACGAGGGGAAGACGGAATGTGTTTTATTTGAACAAAATTGCTTATTAGGACTTCGGCTGTCGGCTATCGCCCGTCGGCTTTCCTCCGGCTCACTTTAATAATTTATAACTAAAAAAAGGCCGACGGCCGAAAGCCGAAAGCCGAAGTACACCTTGATACTACTTTCACCAGACCAACATACCGATTACCAACTGATCGACAGCGGCGGATTTGAAAAACTCGAAAAATTCGGGCCGTATGTCCTTTCACGTCCTGAACCGCAGGCCATTTGGGACAAATCTCTTTCCGAAGCCGAATGGGACAAGCGCTCGAATGCGATTTTCAAAAAGGATAAAAACTCACAAGAAAAGGGTCAATGGATCACCAAAGGCGATATGCCGGATAAATGGGTGTTCCAATACCGCACGAAAGAGCTCCATTTGCGTACCAAGCTCGCATTGTCTTCATTCAAGCATGTGGGCGTGTTTCCGGAGCAGGCTACCAACTGGGATTTCATCGCCCGAACTTTGAAACAGATGCCAGAGGAAAAACCTTCGGTATTGAACCTCTTTGCCTATACCGGCATTGCATCGCTGGCCGCAAAGGCTGCGGGCGCGGACGTGACGCACGTGGATTCGGTGAAGCAGGTAATCAGCTGGTCACGCGAGAATATGGAGCTGAGCGGGTTGAGCAATATCCGCTGGGTGGTGGAAGACGCATTGAAGTTCGTGCAGCGTGAGGTACGCCGTGGCAATAAATATAATGGCCTGATCCTCGACCCTCCTGCATACGGACGCGGCCCGGATGGCGAAAAATGGTTGCTGGAAGAGAGTTTGAATGAACTACTCCGACTATGCGCTCAGTTATTAAAGGAAAAGAACTTCTTTTTTATCATTAACCTGTACTCGCTGGGTTTCTCCGCGTTAATCGTGGAGAACCTGATCAAGACGCATTTCGGGACGGAGATCAAACACGAGTTCGGCGAACTGTTCATTCCCGATTCGTTTGGCAAGAAGCTGCCGTTGGGTGTGTTTTCACGTTTTTCAGATCAGAATGTTTAGGGGCGAATGAAGTCTGACAATCTGAAATATTTACCATTTGCATTCCTCATCGCGCTGGGCGGACTCGAACAGTCGTGCCAGAGCGACGCGCGCACATCCACGCGCATACCGCCCGTGATCAAAAAAGGCAAAGCACAATGGCAAAACGATGCGCTGCTGTCGCTGACCGACCTGATCAACCGCGGCATCGATTCCGACGTGAATTATTTCAAAAGGGCACGCATTTACTTCGAACGCGAACAGTATTCGGAGGCGCTCGATGACATCAATGAGTCGATTTACGAGCAGGATAATGTAAGTGAGTACTTTCTCCTGCGGGGTAAAATCAACCGCGAGTTGGGCAAGATTGACAATGCACTGGAAGACGCGCAACGTGCCGAGGCATTGCAGCAAAGCAGCCCCGAGCTGTATGTTTTGCTGGCAGACATTTTACAAGCCAAGAACCGTTTCGGTGAGGCAGCCGGCTATCTGAACCAGGCATTGCGGATGGCCCCCTATGATGGTTCTGCTTACTATGTAAAAGGCATGTTGCAAGCCAAGCAAGGCGACTCGCTTGCGAGCTTGTCGAGCCTGAATTACGCGATGAACGTCAATCCGCGACTGTTGCGCGCTTACGAGCAAGGCACGATGATCAACCTCAAATTGAAAAACACGGCCGAAGCACTCGCTATCAACGAAAGAGCGCTGAAACGCTTCCCCGAGCGTGCAAGCCTGTTTTTCGAAAGGGGCGAAATCCTGAATGCATTGGCGCAGCCGGATACCGCTTTGATCTTCTACCAAAAAGCGGTGGCGATCCAGCCCGATTATGACGAGGCGCTCAACCAGCTGGCCACGGTAGCCATGCAGCTCCGCGCCTACCCGCAGGCCATCCCGGCGTTGAAAACGCTTTTAAGAAAGAAACCGAAGTCGAAGGAGATCAACAATATGCTGGGTTACGCCTATGAAAAAAGCGGTGAGCTCGATGTTGCGAAGACCTACTACGAAACTGCATTGACCATCGCCCCGGGCGACCAGGACGCGCGCTACGGCATGTACCGCATCCGGAAAATCGAGTCGGAAGGACTTTACCCCTCCTACTATCCTGAGGAAAATACCAACTCGGGATACAAATTACTCGATACGGCGCGGGTTAAAATTAATATTATCCAACCCCGTGGTACTACAAATATCCGCGTGGACTCATCGCGCAAAGCTAAAATTGAATAGCTTTGTGTTTTGCGGCTTGCCGCATTGCCATTGAACCATAGTCACAGAATTATTTTTTGAATGAAAGACGAGTCTCAAGTAAAAATTACCCTGCCCGATGGTAGCGAACGTTTTTACCCAAAAGGGGTAACCGCTCTCGAAATCGCGCTCAGTATCAGTGAAGGGCTTGCACGGAATGTGATAGCCGCCAAAGTCAACAATGAAGTCTGGGACCCTACGCGCCAGATCACGGAGGACTCCCTGGTAAAACTGCTGACGTGGAACGACGAGGATGGTAAAGCTACATTCTGGCACTCTTCGGCCCACTTGCTGGCCGAGGCATTGGAAGCGCTGTATCCGGGCATTAAATTCGGTACGGGGCCTTCGATCGAAAAGGGCTTTTACTATGACGTGGACTTGGGCGGGCAGAGCATTTCACAGGAGGACTTTCCGAAAATCGAAGCGAAAATGCTGGAACTCGCGCGCCAGAAAAATGAATATATCCGCAAGCCGATCAGCAAGGCCGAAGCCATCGACTATTTTACCAAAAAGGGCGATGAATATAAGCTGGAACTGATCGACGGACTGGAAGACGGCTCCATTACATTGTACGAGCAAGGCGGTTTCACCGACCTTTGCCGAGGGCCGCATATCCCGAATACCGGTTTCATCAAAGCCGCCAAACTGACCAACATAGCAGGCGCATACTGGCGTAACAAGCAGGAAAACAAAATGTTGACCCGCATTTACGGCATTACTTTTCCAAAACAAAAAGAGTTGGAAGAATATGTGACCCTGATGGAAGAAGCGAAAAAGCGTGACCACCGTCGTTTGGGTAAGGAGTTGGAACTTTTTGCATTCTCTGAAAAAGTAGGACAAGGTTTGCCATTGTGGTTGCCGAAAGGTGCGATGCTTCGTGAGCGCTTGCAGGCGTTCCTGAGCAAGGCACAGTCGCGCGCGGGTTACACGCCGGTGATCACCCCGCACATTGGGAGCAAGGACTTGTACGTGACCTCGGGCCACTGGGATAAATATGGCAAGGACTCGTTCCAACCCATCAAAACCCCTAACCTCGGCGAAGAGTACATGCTCAAACCGATGAACTGTCCGCACCACTGCGAGATTTACAAGACTTCCCCCCGCTCCTACAAAGACCTGCCATTGCGGTTCTCGGAGTTCGGTACCGTTTACCGTTATGAGCAAAGCGGCGAGTTGCATGGGCTCACACGCGTGCGTGGGTTCACGCAGGACGATGCGCACATTTTCTGCCGTCCCGACCAGGTAAAGGAAGAATTCATCCGTGTGATCGACCTGGTATTGTATGTGTTCAAATCACTTGGATTCGACGATTACAGCGCGCAGATCTCTTTGCGTGATCCGAACAACAAGGAGAAATATATCGGTAAGGACGAAGATTGGGAAAAAGCGGAAAGTGCGATTATCGAAGCGGCTGCCGAACGCGGCCTGAGCACTGTAACCGAATTGGGCGAAGCCGCATTCTACGGTCCTAAGCTCGACTTCATGGTGCGTGACGCATTGGGACGTAAATGGCAGTTGGGTACCATCCAGGTGGATTACCAGCTTCCTCAGCGTTTCCAATTGGAATACACCGGCTCCGATAACCAGAAGCACCGTCCGGTAATGATCCACCGTGCGCCATTCGGTTCGATGGAACGCTTCACCGCGATCCTGATCGAAAACACCGCGGGCCAGTTCCCGTTGTGGCTTTCGCCCGACCAGATTGCGATATTGCCGATCTCCGAGAAATTCGCTGATTATGCAGAAGATGTATTCTTCCAGTTGCAGGATCACGACATTCGCGGCTTTGTGGATCACCGTGATGAGAAGATCGGACGCAAGATCCGCGATGCGGAAGTTACCAAAGTGCCTTTCATGCTCATCGTAGGCGAGAAGGAAGCAGCCGAAGGAAAGCTTTCCGTACGCCGCAAAGGTGAAGGTGATTTGGGAAGTATGACGATCGATGAATTCATCGCGTTTTTCAAAAAGGAAGCCGCCATTGCTTGATGTTTTTGTAAGATTTTAGTATTATTCCAGCAATAAGGCACTATTTTTGTGGAGCTAGTGTTAATTTTTTCGATTTCCACCAAAAACAAAAAAACACCAATACAAATTATATGGCATTAAGACCCCCTAGTGGACGGTTAAGAGTTCCCGAAGAACCTTATAAAATTAACGAAAGAATTACAGCAAAAGAAGTGCGATTGGTCGGCGAAAACATTGAGCCGGGCATCGTGGATATCAATACAGCCCGCGCGATAGCAAAGGCACAAGGGCTTGATCTCGTGGAGATTGCGCCAACGGCAGTTCCGCCGGTCTGCAAAGTAGTTGACTACTCCAAGTTCAAATACGAGCAGAAAAAGAAACAAAAGGAGATCAAGGCGAAAGCGCAGAAGGTGGTTATCAAGGAAATCCGTTTCGGCCCGAACACGGATGATCACGACTTCGATTTCAAATTAAAGCATGCGACTAACTTCCTTAAAGAAGGTTCGAAAGTAAAAGCATACGTGCATTTCGTGGGACGTACAATCGTTTTCAAAGAGCGTGGTGTGAATCTTTTGAAGAAATTTTCCGAAGCATTGGCAGATTACGGCAAGCTGGAAATGGAACCTAAACTGGAAGGAAAACGGATGACGATCATCCTTGCCCCTGCGCCTGCAAAAGGCAAATAATAAGCTGATTCATCAAGCATATTACATAGAAAATCGTGTTTTCGGCTTCGCGCTGGGGACACGATTTTATTTTTATGTAAAATTTCACTAATTTTGCGCGCTGTTTTATATTTTATCAACTATTAGTTTTTTTGAATCATGCCTAAAATGAAAACCAACTCTGGGGCTAAAAAGCGTTTCGCGCTGACTGGCACCGGGAAAATCAAACGTAAGCACGCTTTCCACAGCCACATCCTGACCAAAAAATCAAACAAGCGCAAGCGTGGTTTGGTGAAGACTGGTCTGATCGATGAGTCTAACGAGAAGCAAGTATTGGCAATGCTTCGGAAATAATCCGTAAAAGCCAATTCAGAAATTAAATTCTGGTTTTTTGTTCAACCCGATAAAAGGCATTTAAGTCTCAGCAGAGCGCCGATTATCAAAAACAGTTAAATTATGCCACGTTCAGTAAATCACGTAGCGTCACGTGCAAGACGTAAAAAAGTTTTAAAACTTGCGAAAGGCTATTTCGGCCGTCGCAAAAATGTATGGACCGTTGCCAAGAACGCCGTTGAGCGCGGTTTGGCTTACGCATACGAAGGCCGTAAACAGAAAAAACGCAACTTCCGCGCGTTGTGGATCCAGCGTATCAACGCAGGAACCCGTCAGCACGGATTGTCTTATTCTGCTTTCATCGGCAAACTTAATGCAAAAGGCATCGAGCTGAACAGGAAAGTTCTGGCGGATCTCGCGATGAACCATCCTGACGCATTCAAAGCGATCGTTGATCAAGTAAAATAAAACAGCATCCCGCCTCTCCGGCGGGATTTTTTTTGCATAAAATTTGGATATTGCAGGTGGTAATCAACTCTCGTACCTCAAAACCAAATAGAAATGCTGGAACAACTCTTCGACCTCGTACAACAAAATTCCCAACAATCGGTGATAAACAACCCTGACGTTCCCAACGAACACAATCAGGAAGTGATTAATACCCTCACCAGTTCCATTACCGGAGGTTTGCAGGAACAAGTGCAAAGCGGCAACATCAGCGGATTGCTCGGCCTCTTCGGCGGCGAAAGCGGCACTTCGGCAGCTTCACTTCTCAACAATCCGATCGTAGCATCCATCGCCACGAACGCCGTCGGCGCCATCGTTCAAAAATTCGGATTGAACAGCCAGGTTGCAGGTAACATCGTCAACTCGGTATTGCCGGGTGTGTTGGGTGCCGTGATTGGCCAATTCAATGGACAGGGCGGTGCCGGTAGCGCCGGGGCTGGTAACGGCTTCGATCTCGGCTCGCTCATTCAGATGGGTGGCGGCCTTTTCGGCGGCGGCAATGACCAACAGGGCAAATCGGCTCCCGGCGGTATCGACCTCGGCGGCATGTTGGGCGGGCTCTTCGGAGGAAAGTAATTGCAAAGATTCATTATCTGATAAAACAAGGGCTTTAAAACGATAGTACATTTGCACAAAACAATGTACTATCGTAAAGGCCCTTTTTCTTTTTCCTAACTCACCTAACCATGGACTCAAGAAGAGAATTTATCCGGAAAGCCACCATGCTCACAGGAGCAGCCGGATTGTTCAGCACCCTACCCGCTTCGATTCAGAAAGCATTGGCTATTAACCCGCCTAAGGGCACAACCTGGAAGGACGCCGAGCACGTGGTGATCCTAATGCAGGAAAACCGCTCTTTCGACCATTCCTACGGAACACTCCGCGGTGTGCGCGGCTTTAATGACCCACGAGCCATTACCCTTCCGAACAAAAATCTCGTGTGGCTGCAAACCAATGCATCCGGAGAGACATATGTACCCTTCCGCCTGAATATTAAGGAATCCAAAGCCACCTGGATGGGCTCCCTCCCGCATTCATGGCCGAACCAAGTGGACGCGCGCAACGACGGCAAGTATGACAAATGGCTCATTGCCAAGCAGCCCGGCAATAAGGATTATGCCAAAATGCCTTTGACCCAAGGCTTTTATAATCGGGAGGATATTCCTTTCTACTATGCGATGGCCGACGCATTTACGGTTTGTGATCAGAACTTCTGCTCGTCGCTGACCGGTACGACCCCCAACCGTCTCTACCTCTGGTCGGGTACTGTCCGTGAGAATACCGACCCTAACAAGCATTATGCGAACATTCGCAACGAAAATGTGACGGACGATCACGAAGCTTCGTGGACAACATTTCCCGAGAGGTTGGAAGACAACGGAATTTCGTGGCGGATTTACCAGAATGAGTTGAGCATCAATACCGGCTTCACGGGTGAAGAACAAGCATGGCTTGCCAATTTCACCGACAACCCGATCGAGTGGTTCAGCCAGTACAATATTCGTTACCACACAGGTTACCAGCGCTATCTCAAGGAACGCCAGCAAATGCTGCCCGGCGAAATCGAAGAAGCGCAAACGAAACTGAAATCGCTTTCGGGTAAAGAGGCTGCGGATCTTGAAAAAGTTTTAAAAGAAAAACGCGCGCTGCTGAAACTTGCCAATGAGGAATTGATCCGTTGGAGCCCCGAAAAGTTCGAAAAGCTCTCACAGCGCCAGAAAAATATCCATAATAAGGCATTTACCATCAATAAGAATGACCCTGACTACCGGAAGATCACCACGGTAAAATACCAGGATGGCGACATCGAACATGAGGCCAAGGCCCCGATGGGCGACGTACTCCACCAGTTCCGCTCCGATGTAAAAACCGGTGCATTGCCGACGGTCTCCTGGCTGGTAGCTCCCGAAAATTTCTCCGATCACCCCGGGGCACCGTGGTATGGTGCATGGTATGTTTCGGAAGTGATCGATATCCTGACCGCCGATCCCGAGGTTTGGAAAAAGACAATTTTCATTCTCTGCTACGACGAAAACGACGGCTATTTCGACCACGTCCCGCCGTATGTAGTACCTAATCCATATAAGGAAGACACCGGCGCTGTTTCGGCGGGCATCGACTGCAAGACGGAATTCGTGACTTTGGAGCAGGACATGCAGAAGAAAAAGAAAGAAGAGTGCCGCGAAAGCCCCATCGGCCTCGGCTATCGGGTACCGCTGATCGTCGCTTCGCCCTGGAACCGCGGTGGGAATGTATGCTCCGAAGTATTCGACCATACTTCCATTTTGCAATTCCTCGAAAAATTTGTGAGCCTGAAATCGGGTAAGCAGGTGAAAGAAACGAACATTACCGAGTGGCGACGTACTATTTGTGGCGACCTTACTTCCACTTTCACTCCTTACGACGGCCAGGAAATCAAGCTGCCGACATTCGTAGAAAGGACGGAGTTCATGGAAAGCATTTTCAATGCCAAATTCAAGAAACTTCCGAACGGCTACAAAGCATTGTCTAAAAGCGAGATCGACGAGGTGAATGCCGACCCGCTTACCTCTCCTATTTTGCCAAATCAGGAAAAAGGAACGCGGCCAGCGTGTGCCATCCCGTATGAATTATATGCCGACGGAGCCTTCAACTCTGCCAAAAATGCATTTGAAATTAAGCTGGAAGCCAGAAATGGCATATTTCGCGACAAATCCGCCGGTTCGCCATTTATCGTGTATGCCCCGGGAAAATACAAAAATGAGCATGTCAAAGTCTGGAACTATGCGGTGAAAGCCGGCGACGCCCTCACCGGCTCCTGGAATCCTGCCGATTTTGAAAACCAGCATTATCATTTGAAGGTATACGGTCCGAACGGCTTCTTCCGGGAATACAGCGGCAATAAAGAAAACAGTTTTTTGAAGATAGAATGCGCCTATCAGCTCGACCGTAGCAAAAAACCGACCGGCCATATCGAATTGAGGATCAGCAACCTGCATCCAGGCCAGAAGGCTGTATTGAAGGTTACCGACAACGCTTATGGAACTGCTGTCCAAACCATTACGCTCGAAAAAGCACCGGCAGGTACAAAATCACGCAAGACTATCGTGCTGAACCTGGCAAAAAGTTTCAACTGGTACGATTTCACCATCGCCGTCGAAGGTGCGGAAAATGCGTTCTCGCGGTTTGCGGGGCATGTTGAAACCGGTGCTGCAAGTCAGAGCGACCCTTATATGGGCCAAATGCTGAGCTGATACCTATCCCACCGTCAGGCCATCTTTTGGCCTGACACTTTGTCATTTCCGTTTTATAGGACAGTTGCTGGTACGGGGTTTTTAATAAAACTCCCAGTGACCGGCTGAAAGGCGCCCGAGCGCTCCCGGCAGGTCTGAAGTCCAGAATCAAATCATACTTAACTTATAAAATAGAACAATGGGAAAAATTATTGGCATAGACTTAGGAACAACGAACTCCTGCGTGGCTGTCATGGAGGGTAACGAGCCGGTTGTAATAGCCAACAGCGAAGGTGCCCGCACTACCCCTTCCGTAGTTGCTTTCATGGATAATGGTGAACGCAAAATCGGAGCACCGGCCAAACGTCAGGCGATTACCAATCCCAAGCATACTATTAGCTCTATCAAGAGATTCATGGGTAAAAAATACGATGACACAACCGGCGAAATGAAAACCGTTGCGTACAGCGTAGAAAAAGGCCCTAACAATACGCCACGCATTCCTATCGGCGACCGCCTGTATACACCACAGGAAGTTTCTGCATTCATTCTTCAAAAAATGAGACAAACTGCGGAAGACTATCTGGGTCAGGAAGTTACCGAAGCGGTGATCACGGTTCCTGCGTACTTTAACGATGCGGAACGCCAGGCTACCAAAGAAGCTGGTCAGATCGCCGGCCTGGATGTTAAACGTATTATTAACGAACCTACTGCTGCTGCCTTGGCTTATGGCCTTGATAAACAGCATAAGGATATGAAAATTGCCGTGTTCGACTTGGGTGGTGGTACTTTCGACGTATCCATCCTTGAATTGGGCGACGGTGTGTTCGAAGTAAAATCTACCGACGGTGATACTCACCTGGGTGGTGACGACTTCGACCAGGTGATCATCAACTGGTTGGCCGACGAATTCCAAAAGGACGAGAACGTTGACCTCCGCAAAGATCCAATGGCTTTGCAGCGTTTGAAAGAGGCTGCTGAAAAAGCAAAAGTTGAATTGTCGAGCTCAGCTCAGACCGAAATCAACCTGCCATATATCTTCCCGGTTGACGGTATTCCAAAGCACCTGGTTCGCACTTTGACCCGTTCAAAATTCGAACAACTCGCTGATTCTCTGTTCCAACGCATGATGGAACCTTGCAAAAGAGCAATGAAAAACGCAGGGTATTCAAACAGCGACATCGACGAAGTAATCCTCGTAGGTGGTTCGACACGTATCCCTCGCGTACAAGAAGAAGTAGAGAAATTCTTTGGTAAAAAACCTTCGAAAAACGTTAACCCTGACGAAGCTGTGGCCGTTGGTGCTGCGATCCAGGGTGGTGTACTGACGGGTGAAGTGAAAGACGTATTGCTTTTGGACGTTATTCCTTTGTCACTCGGTATCGAAACATTGGGTGGCGTGTTCACCAAGCTGATCGAAGCGAACACGACTATTCCTTCGAAGAAAACTGAAACATTCTCGACTGCCGCTGATAATCAGCCATCTGTGGAAATCCACGTACTGCAAGGCGAACGTCCGCAAGCTGCGAACAACCGTACACTCGGCCGTTTCCACTTGTCTGACATCCCACCAGCACAGCGCGGTGTACCTCAGATCGAAGTAACTTTCGACGTGGATGCGAACGGTATCCTGCACGTTTCCGCAAAAGATAAAGGTACCGGCAAAGAACAAAAAATCCGTATCGAAGCTTCCAGCGGTTTGACCGACGCGGAAATCAACAGAATGCGTGAAGAAGCGAAGGCGAACGAAGCTGCTGACAAGGCGGAACGCGAGAAAATTGAAAAAATCAATGGAGCTGACAGCCTGATCTTCTCAACTGAGAAACAGTTGAAAGAGTATGGCGACAAACTTTCCGATAGCAATAAGTCGAGCATTGAAGCTGCGCTGGCAGAATTGAAAACCGCCCACCAGTCTCAGGACCTTGCAGCTATCGACGCTGCATCTGAAAAACTGAATGCTGCATGGCAGGCTTCCGCTCAGGAAATGTATGCACAAGGCGGTGAAGGTCAACCGGGAGCAGGCGGCCCTACCGGAAACCCTGGTGCGGGCGCAGGTAACAATGGTGCAACAGACGACGTGACGGACGTGAACTTCGAAGAAGTGAAATAAGAATAAGATTAGAAAAAATCCCCGTCCGTCAAACAGATGGGGATTTTTTTTACACGCAGTGTTACATTTTGGGGTAACAAAGCGTATATAAATAATAGAAAACCAGCTCCAAGCCAGTGGCACTGATTTTTTCTATCAAATATAAACTTCATCAATCTAATCAAACCACTAAAAAAATTCAGACTCCTATGGACGCAAGAATCGCATTACCAGAATTGATGTACCTTTCTCCCACTACCCGCGAAAAAGCGGTGGCCGTCGCCCAGGAACTATTACGATCTACCAACATCTCCCCACGCGAGGCTGTTTCAAAAGCAATTCTGATTGCGAAAAACTGGGCGGTTAAAAATGTGAACCGCCGCGTTTGGAAAAAATTAAAAGCCGTCGAAAAAGAAATGATATGATCGAACTGAAATTCAAAGGTCAGGTCGTCATCGTCACGGGGTCCAGTTCCGGGATCGGGAAGGCTTGTGCATTACACTTCGGGAACAACGGCGCTCATGTGGTTGTGAATTACAGTTCTAATGCAGCCGCTGGCCAAGAAGTAGTCGACGAAATCCAGGCCAATGGAGGAAGTGCAATTCTGGTAAAGGCCGATGTGAGTAAGGAGGATGAAGTGAAAGCCCTGTTTGCAGAAACCGTTAACCAGTTTGGCCGCGTCGATGTGCTCGTCAGCAACGCAGGTTTGCAAAAAGATGCCTCATTCCTGGAAATGACTTTAGAACAGTGGCAAAAGGTAATTGACGTCAACCTGACGGGCCAATTCCTTACCTGTCGCGAAGCCGCTAAGCAATTTATCACTCAGCAACAGGCAGTTACAGAACCAAGCCATAGTGAACTCGCGATCGGAAAAATCGTATTGATGAGCTCCGTGCATGACGTGATCCCCTGGGCAGGACATGTCAACTACGCTGCTTCAAAGGGCGGCGTGATGATGTTCATGAAATCGATATCGCAGGAGCTTGCGCCATACAAGATCCGCGTGAACTCGGTAAGCCCTGGCGCAATCAAAACGCCTATCAACAAAGAGGTCTGGTCGGATCCCGATAAATACCAAAGCCTGCTTCAACTGATTCCTTACAAAAGAATCGGTACCGCACAGGATGTGGCCAAAGCAGTTGCCTGGCTCGCATCGGATGATTCGGATTATGTGAATGGCGAAACGTTGTATATTGATGGAGGGATGACACTGTACCCCGAGTTTGCCGACAATGGCTAATGGCCTTGTCAAGTGTAGTCAGGAGTTGTCAAGCCTAGTCACATGTTGTCAAGTGTAGTCGGATATTGTCAGGAGTTATCAAGTGTAGCAAATCTTGTCATTAAATGAATAAAAAAACGTCAGGCCGTTTATGCCTGACGTTTTTTGCGAGCAGCCATGGATCACCAGTAATGATTTCCAAGACTCGACTGTTGCTGACTATACCTGGCTACACCTGACTGCACGTAACTACACGCGACTATGGTTGACCACACATGACTATACTTGACCACACATTACCACACTTGACAATCACCTGACCAAACTTGGTATTCGCTGCAACAACACAGTCAAAATTGGCTCAAATAACCCTCTTTTGGTCGTTATATTAACAAAATTCAAAAAATGAAACGTAACTTTCGACGTACAATTTTATATTTATGATCTCAAAATTTTCACAATCGGCCATTCAATTTATAGCTCAACGTCAATGGATTATCTGGTTTTGGAGTTTTCTAATCTTGGTTGCGTGCACTTGGCCGGGCAAAGATTTGCCCGCAGCACCGACCGTAGGTTTCGATAAAATTGTCCACTCGGGCCTCTTTATTGTATGGGCGATTCTCGCGCTGATTATTTACCCTGAAAAAAGCCGCCTGGTTGTGGGATTGGGAATGGCTTATGGGTTGGGACTGGAATTTTACCAGCAGCTTCTGCCATTCGACCGCACTTTTGACTGGTGGGACGCCGTGGCGGACGCTGCTGGTGTGTTAATCGGTTATCTTTTCACAAAACTGGTGCTGAAAAACTAGCGCCAGCGTTTGTACTGATTGATCAAACCGTTTGTCGAACTATCGTGGTTCGTAACCGGCCAGTCATTTTGTAACTCGGGGTAAATCTTGTTGGCCAATTGTTTGCCCAGCTCAACGCCCCATTGGTCGAAGCTGTAAATATTCCAGATGATACCTTGCACGAAAATCTTGTGCTCGTACATGGCGATCAGACTCCCCAATACTTTCGGGGTGATTTTTTTCACGAGAATCGAGTTGGTCGGGCGGTTACCCGAGAAAACTTTGAACGGCGCGATCTGCTCGATCTCCGCGTCACTCTTTCCGGCAGCTCTCAGTTCTGCGCGCACTTCCTCGTCGGTCTTGCCATTCATTAATGCTTCGGTTTGCGCGAAGAAGTTGGACAGCAACATTTTGTGGTGCTCACCAAGCGGGTTGTGGCTAATGGCCGGCGCGATAAAGTCGCAAGGGATCAGCTTAGTACCCTGGTGGATCAGCTGGTAAAATGCGTGCTGACCATTGGTGCCTGGCTCGCCCCAGATTACCGGACCAGTCTGGTACCCAACCGGCTTGCCATCGCGACCGGTGCTCTTGCCGTTACTTTCCATATCTCCCTGCTGGAAGTAGGCGGCGAAACGGTGCATGTACTGATCGTATGGAAGGATCGCCTGTGTTTGCGCATCGAAGAAATCATTGTACCAGATGCCGATCAATGCGAGGATCACCGGGATATTACGTTCCAGCTTAGTCGTACGGAAATGCTTGTCCATCTCGTGAGCACCCGCGAGCAGCTGCTCGAAATTCTGGAAGCCCACGTAACAAGCAATCGACAAACCGATAGCCGACCACAACGAGTAGCGGCCTCCTACCCAATCCCAGAATCCGAACATGTTTTCCGGATCGATACCAAATTTCTCTACTTCCGAGCGGTTGGTTGAAATCGCAACGAAATGCTTTTTCACGTGCTCTTCATCCGAAGCCTTTTCCAGGAACCAGCTGCGCGCGCTGTGTGCATTCGCCATCGTTTCCTGTGTGGTAAAAGTTTTGGACGCGATCATAAACAAGGTCGTCTCCGGATTCAGGGACTTTACGGTTTCAGCGATGTGCGTGCCATCCACGTTGGACACGAAATGCACATTCAGCCCGTTTTTCGCATAAGCTTTCAGCGCTTCGGTCACCATTACCGGGCCCAGGTCGCTACCGCCGATACCAATATTCACGATGTCTGTGATCTCTTTTCCGGTATAACCCTTCCACGCTCCCGAACGAACCCGTGTCGAAAAATCCTTCATTTTCGCAAGCACCTCGTTGACGTCCGGCATTACGTCCTTGCCATCCACAAGCACGGGCTCATTGGAGCGGTTGCGTAATGCAGTGTGCAAAACGGCACGTCCTTCCGTCACATTGATTTTGGCGCCTGTGAACATTGCCTCGATCGCCTCAGCCAAACCAGCTTCTTCTGCCAATTGAACCAGGTATGAGCGTGTACGCGAAGTAATGCGGTTTTTGGAATAATCCAGCAATATGTCCCCGAAACGAATGGAGAACTTCTTATGGCGGTCGGTGTCTTCCTCAAAAAGTGTTTTTAAATGCTTTTGCGAAATGGTTTTGTGATGCGTTTTCAGCTTTTTATAAGCCGCCAACTGATCAAAGGGGACGTTTGATAGCATTAGTTTTGGCGTTATGGTAAAAAATCAAACCTTGGTCATGCAAAAATAGGGTTTTACGGCACTTAATGCGCTTTTTCCTCATTAACTCGCCTGGCAAACTCCCCTGAAATACCCCACCGACTCGGCGATCCCGGCCAGCGGCTCTTTCATATCTTTCTCATATTCAAGGCTGCACGAGCCGGTGTATTTCACTTTGCGCAGCATTTTCACAAATGCGGGAATATCAATAATTCCTCTTCCCAGTTCACAGGTTTTACCATCCTTCGTCGCTTCCGTCACATTTTTGAGGTGAATGTCGAAAATGCGCTTGCTGTACTTACCCAGGTCGGCCACCGAATCCTGGTTATCCCGGCGGTTATGCCCCATATCAAAACAAAGCCCCACGCGAGGGTCGAGGTCCTTCACATAGTTGTATACCGAGGTCGCGTTAGGATACAATTTATCTTCCGGACCATGGTTGTGGATGGCGTAACGAATATTGGTTTCCTTCACTTTTTGCTCTACATATTTCAGGTCCTCATGGTTGGGAATACCGACGATCAGATCCACGCCTACTCTTTTCGCATAATCGAATGCATTATCAATGTCCTGGTGGGTTTTGGTGTAAATCGGGCCTACCGCATAACCGGTGACACCGGCGTCTTTCAGCTTCTGGTGAAATGCGGTAATCTGCTCGGCGGTGCTGTTGTAAGGCAAATGAAAATCCTTGATACACAAATAGTGAACATCTGTCTTCTTCATCATTTCCAGCGCCTCGTCGAGTTTGAAATGCACGAAACTGTAACCGGCCATACCCAACTTGAAAGTATCCTCTTTTTTAGCCGGAGCCGCATTGCTTTTCCCCGGAAGCGAAGCGATACTGCCGGCCATCAGTCCGGCGATGCCTTTCTTGACAAATGTTCTTCTCGAATTCATTCTATTTAAATTAAAATTAATTGCTGTATACGTAAAAGACGAAGAGTCGCAGATTTACCACCTATCGGCTCAAATCTTAAGTTTTATACCAACCTTGTTGATCGCTCCGGTAAGCAAAATGACCAGTACTGAAAAGCAGGCAGACTTGACGAGCCCGATCATCCCCGTGCGCAGGTACATCGGCAGGCTGATTCCTGCCAGCGTAATGACGGCATACCATATATATGGAATAAGATAGCAGGTTAATGTAGCGGTTCCGGCAGGCCGGATAATATTCGCCCAGTTTTTGATATTTTTCAAATCAACGAGCCAAAACAAGAATGCGAAGGCCAAAAAGCTGATCCCCGAGCAAATGCCTACCCATGCTGGTGTAGCCCTGATTTTTGAAATACCCCAAAAAGGTCGCGTACCAAAACCGTAGGTTAATGCGATGAGTCCCAGCACGACCAAAATGATCAGATAAGTAGTCCCGGCCGAATTCCGGCTGATACGGTTCCGGTAAATCACCGAAGCCACTACACCTCCCATTACAAAAGCAGGCATCGAACCGCTGCCGACGATCCAGACATATTCTTTGACCGGGTTAAGCAAATCGAGCACCCCGGCAAAGTCGGCCAGATTGAACAGAACGAAAAACAACCATCCACCTACCGCCCATGTGAGACGGTCGCGCGAGGGGAGGTACGCGAGCGCGCCCAGCAGGTATGACCAGCCAATGAGGCCCAGGATACCATACCAATGCGTCTCCATCCACGACGGGTTGGCAGGGTCACCGCCTTTGTAAATCAATGCGAGCCCGGCAAGCAACAGGTAACCGGCCACTTTCAATGCAGTATAAAATCCCTTCTTTCCGGGGTTCGAAGGATACACATTCCAGATCAGGAAAAAGGCAATCACCATCCCGATTTCCCAGACGTGTTTGCTGATAACCATCGCCTCGCCAGCGATATTCTCGTAGTTTACGATAAATATCCCCATGAGCAACAGCGCAAATGTACGCTCGGCAATATGCCTGATAATCAACGCATCAGAGTCGTCTTTTTTCTTGCGATTGGCAATGGCGAAGGGAATCGAAAGCCCGACAATGAACAAGAATCCCGGAAACACCACATCTGAAAGGCCCATGGCATCCTCGGCCGCTTTGCTGTGTTTCAGCCAGTCGGGAATATCTCCCAGTGACCAGAGATCATTCACAAAAATCATCAAAAACATGGTAACCGCCCTGAATACGTCAATCGAATCCAGGCGGAACGAGGGGAAAGAAGGGGGCATGATCAGAAGGTTTGGATTTAGGAAGACCTAATATAATCGTTTTTCGCCTTCTGACGGCATGATTCTTCATTTTGCGTTGCACAAAATGCCATGATGCATTAATAATTCATACGAAATTTAGAAAGATCAGGCTTGTGCTGTTTCTTTCTTTTCAACTCGTGTTCATAAATCAACCGCCCCAGGTTCTTCATGAACGGATAGCAAACTTCCTTGTATTCGTAGCGGTCGTCATTGTAAACACCATCCTCGTTAGATTGCACGACGGCACTCAGCATAAACTCTACATTATTCTCAAAATCAACGATATAGGCATTATCAATAATAAAGCCGTACGAATCGCCATACTTGTTGAAAATCCTCATTCCCTTTTGCGGGACGGCTTCCTTATTGGCCCCGTAAAAAAGGAATTTAGCGTAAAGCGGCCAGTAATCCGAGGGATTATAACGCGGGAAATCGCTCTCGTTGGGCAATTTACTCATATAGGTGTAAATCAGTCTATAATCGTCCTTAGTGAGATGAAAGCGCTCGCTTTCAGGAAAAACCTCCGGAAAAAGCAACTTCTTCATCACCACCTGCTGGTCGGTGAGGCTGAATGCATTCTTATTCGCCATATTGAACGGCTTTTCTACCAGCCGGTCGGAGCTATCCATGTAAGCGCGGCCCATAGAAGTGTTGGTGAGGTTCAAAGGGTAGTTTTGGGGATCAAATTGCCCCGGCTGGCTGTAAATCAGTTTATTACCCTCATAAAAACTAACCGGATTAGTGTGCCTGGAAGTCTCCTCGGTATCCTTTACTGCATACCGGTTGAGAATGCGGCTCGTATTTAGGCCATGCCTGCGCAGCCTCTCATTAATTTCCGCCCGCCCGATCCATTCATAGAGCCGATTATAGGCATCGTTGTCGCTTACGAGCAATATTTTCTTGATATAATGTTCCAGGGAAGGCATCCCGTTGGCGGCACTGCTGTCTTTGTCGACGCGCGTTTGCTTTGTAAAATCGGCTCCGGTAATCATGGTGCTAGCACGACTCAGTCCCTTAATTTTCAGCTCGTTGAGTTTTTCCAGCGCGAAAATGACCGTCGGCAGCTTCACCGTGCTTGCGGGGAAAAAGTAATGCAGGTCGTCGAGGTTGTAGCTGTAACTTTTGAAATGCGGAACATTGTTCGCATCCCGATCAATCTGCGTATAAAGTATCTGAACCTGGTTCTTTTGTGGGTGATTCAGGATTTTGCCAAACAGCTCCGGCCGGCTCCGCATCAGTTTTTCAAGCAAAACCGTATCCGGTTTCTGACCCAAAACAGCGTGACTCACCAAAAGCATCAAGAGCAATAGCCTAACCATCCACATAACTATCTAAAAATTACATCCTCTCGTTCCTTCATCCGCCCCTTTGTCCATTCTTCATTCATCCCAATCATCCACATAAGAACCTTCTTCCGTCTTGGTCGAATGCTCCACCGCCTCATTAATTTCCTTCATTTCCGCGGCAGTGAGATTTCGCCATTTACCAACCGGTAAGTCATTCAACGCCACGTTCATGATCCGCACTCGTTTGAGCTTTGTCACGTTATAACCCAGATGCTCGCACATCCGGCGGATCTGACGGTTGAGCCCTTGTGTTAAAATAATAGTAAATACAAAACTGCTCTCTTTCCGCACGAAGCACTTTTTGGTCACAACCCCCAGAATAGGCACGCCCGACGACATTTTTTGGATAAAATCGGTGGTAATGGGTTTGTTCACCGTTACGACATACTCTTTTTCGTGGTTATTCCCCGCGCGGAGGATTTTGTTCACGATATCACCGTCGCTGGTCAGGAATATCAGCCCTTCCGAAGGCTTATCGAGCCGGCCGATGGGGAAAATGCGCTCCTTATGGCGGATGTAATCGATAATATTGCCCTTAATGTGCCGTTCGGTGGTGCAGGTGATACCTACCGGCTTGTTAAATGCGATGTAAACGCCTGCTTTTTTCGCTTTGAGGGGCTTGCCGTCGACGCGTACGTCATCGCCCTCGGTTGCTTTGTCGCCCAATACAGCCTTCCGGCCATTAAGCGTCACGCGGCCTTGTTCCACGAGTTTGTCGGCCTCTCGCCGCGAACAAAACCCGGTTTCACTGATAAACTTGTTGATCCTGACTGACTCCAATGCTTTCTATGCTTTTTCCCAAGCCGTAACCGGCGTATCAAGTGGCAAATTAATTCAAATCGCAAAAAAAATGCGGTTACATATAAAGATTCGGGCGTTCTTGCCCTTTACCTCTTCAATACTTATTATATCAGATCACAAAATAGAACAAATTGCCGGTCTATGAAAAATCGCCTTTTATTAACACAACTCTTCTTTTGGATAACCATTCTTGCCCTTTACGCGCAACCCGCGCGGAGGCCCGTGGAAGTGATCGTCACCGCCGACCGTGATGACTGGACCTACAAGCCCGGGGATAAAGTACAATTTATGATCAGCGTACTGCGCAACGGCAACCCGGTGAAAAATGCGCAAGTGCGTTATGAGATCGGTTTAGAAAAACTCGACCCCACCATTAAAGAAACCAAAACTGCTGTCGACGGGACATTAAAAATCGACGGCGGCACACTCAAAACACCCGGCTTTCTACGCTGCATCGCATGGGCAACCGTAGATGGCGTGGAGTTCCGCGGCCTGGCAACTGCCGGCTTTGACCCATCGAAAATACAGCCTACCGTAGCGAATCCTGAAGATTTCGATACATACTGGGATAATGCAAAGAAAGAACTGGCGGCTGTACCGATGGATGCGAAAATGACTTTACTCCCAGACCGCTGCACCGAAAAAACGAATGTTTATCACCTGAGTTTGCAAAATAACCGTCCGGGCGTACGCCTGTACGGGATTTTGAGTATACCCAAAAAAGAAGGAAAATACCCTGCGCTCCTGCGCGTGCCCGGTGCCGGTGTACGTGCGTATTATGGTGATGTGGTTACTGCGGATAAAGACATCATTACACTTGAAATCGGTATTCACGGCATCCCCGTGACTATGGACCCATCCGTTTACCTGGATATGAGCCAGGGCGTACTGAATGGCTACCCTGCTTATAACCTGGATGATAAGGATAAATTTTATTACAAACGGGTATACCTCGGCTGCGTGCGCGCGAACGATTTCCTGACCAGCCTGCCGCAATATGACGGCAAGAACCTGGCGGTAACCGGCGGGAGTCAGGGTGGCGCATTGTCGATCGTCACCGCAGGCCTCGACCCGCGTGTAAAATGGCTCGGCGCATTCTACCCTGCGTTGAGCGACGTGACAGGCTACCTGCATGGCCGCGCAGGCGGATGGCCGCATTATTTTGATAAAAACGGGGCCAAAACCAATAACACGAAGGAAAAACTGAACACCGTTTCCTATTACGATGTGGTCAATTTCGCGCGACGCGTGAAAGCACCGGGACTTTATATGTGGGGCTTCAACGACGAAACCTGCCCGCCGACCTCCATGTACGCAGCATATAATGTGACTACCGCTCCAAAAGAACTGAAATTGTACCTCGACACCGGCCACTGGACCTACTCCGATGAGCGCGACGCAATGAACAACTGGCTGGTCGACAAACTCAAAGGCAAGTAATTACAACAAAAACCGGAACATACCTTTATGGATCGCAGAACATTTATTGAAAAGTCGGCGCTGGCCGGCGCAGCATTCTCCTCCCTCCCGCTGCTGACGGCATTGAAACGGGCCTCGCCGTACCGGACAGCGCTCATCGGTGCGGGCTGGTGGGGCACAAACATCCTCCGCTGCGCCATCCAGGCAGGCGAATCGAAACTGGTGGCATTGTGCGACGTAGATCAGAACCAGCTAAAAATCTGCTCCGAAGTTTTTTCCAAACTTACCCCGGATAAGCCGAAACTCTACAAAGATTTCCGTGAAATGCTGGCGAAGGAAAAGCCTGAGATTGTGATCGTGGCTACGCCCGATCACTGGCATGCATTGTGTTGCATTGCGGCGATCGAGTCCGGTGCGCATGTTTATGTAGAAAAACCGATTTCACATACCATTAAGGAAGGTCGCGCGATGGTGAATGCCACACGCAAGCACGGGCGCATCGTACAGGTAGGCACACACAGGCGCGTGTCCCCACATAACGTATCCGGTATGGAATTCCTGAAATCGGGGAAGGCCGGCAAGATCGGGATGGCGCGGGCGTTTGTGCATTATGGCGGCGGCCCGGGCCAAATGACGCCCGACGCGGAACCACCGCAAGGTCTCGACTGGGATTTCTATTGCGGTCCCGCGCCATTGGTACCTTATAATAAGACTATCCACCCGAAAGGCTTCCGGAATTACCTCAATTTCGCCAACGGTACGCTCGGCGACTGGGGTATTCACTGGTTGGATCAGGTACTATGGTGGTCGGAACAGAAATATCCGAAGAAAGTTTACTCTACCGGAGGCCGTGCAATCCGCCAGGACAATACCGACGCACCGGATCACCAGGTGGCCGTTTACGATTTCGACGGTTTCACTTTGGAATGGGAACACCGCAACTTCGCGGCCAACAACGCCGAAAAAACACATCCAAACCAGGCCGTAGGCGTGTATTTCTATGGAACCGAGGGCACATTCCACATGGGCTGGCTCGATGGCTGGACGTTCTACCCTACCAATCCGAACAAACCGGTGATACACCAGGATGCCCAGCTCAACAAACCCGACGATCAGAATATTCAGCAGCTTTGGGCCAATTTCCTGGAATCCATTAAAAGCAACAAACCGCCTGTTTGCGAAATCGAGGTGGGACAACGCTCCACGAATGTGGCATTATTGGGGATGCTTTCCTACAAACTGGGAAGGAGCATTGTATGGGATGGTGAAAAAGAAATCATTCCCGGAGACGATGAGGCGAACAAGTTGCTGAGCCGGAATTACCGTGGCGAGTGGAAATATCCGCAAGCGTAAACGTTGTCAGGTGTGGTCATTTATGGTCAGGTGTTGTCAAGTGTGATCAGGTGTGGTCATTTATTGTCAGGGATTGTTATTTATTGTCAGGAATGTCGGGTGATGTCATTCGAATAAATCTCCGACCATTCTTGACCACACCTGACCATTCTTGACTACACCTGACTAACCTTGACCACAAATGACTACGCTTAACCAAATCGCTCCCCAAACAATCATCAATCAATTTTGACGACTTCGGCGGGGATGTTATACTGATCCACCGCCTCACGCGCGAAGCGGACGTGCCCGCGTGGGGCCATCAGGTACAATTTCGCACCTTTCATACCCGCCAATTCGCTGAGCAGCTTCCATTTGGAGATATGACCACGCATCTGGTCGGTTTTAATGCAGACTTCCAGGTAATGCCTGTTGAACATGTTCACGCCTGTCACATCGGGCGTAAAGCGGATGTTATCCGCCGCCCTTTCGTAGGATTTGGGCGTTTCATACCCTTCCATATTAGCCTGGATTTCCTTGAACCCGTGCGATTTTGCCCACTTTACCACAAGTGGGATGAATGCTTCTTTTTCCATAATGAACATGAATAATTTTCTGCTCTAATACCAGCAGTTTCAACAATACAAAATCTTGACTGAGCAGGGGGATATGACAGGAGCGATATTCCCGGTGGAGCAGGATCTTGAAGAAAGATAGCCAATTTTCCGTAAAACCGCAAGCTTCACGCAGGATCAGTCATCCAGTTCATCCCTGAAATTATTGTAGGCCGAGAGCAATTCGCGGTGCGTTTTGGCATTCTTGTGAACCAGCGCCAATTCTACCCCCTTCTCATAAATTCCCTCAGCTTTTTCCACTTTTCCCAATGCAGCAAAAAATGCGCCAGCATGGTAATAGGTAGGCAGGTAATCAGGATGTTTTTCGAGAAGGAGGTCAAAAAACCGTTCCGCTTCCGTCGGATCAGACTTGGAATACTCGATCGCGAGCGCGTAGGCGTTGAACGGATCAGTGGGGTCTTCTTCGTAAAAAGCGAGTAAGTTGGCGAGTAGGGAGTTATTCATCGATATTATTATGCTTGCATACTATTTACTTTTCCTTTAATTTGCCCGGACAAAGTTATTCTCATCAAACGTAAAGATAAGTAACCATACCATCATGAAAATACTCGTTTGTATAACTAATGTCCCCGATACAACAGCCAAGATAAGCTTCACCGACAACGGTACCAAACTGAACAAGAACGGTGTACAGTTCATCATCGGTCCTTACGACGACTACGCGCTCGCACGCGGCGTGGAGCTGAAAGAGCAATCCGGCGGCAACCTTACCGTCCTGCACGTGGGTGAAGCCGACGCGGAACCGCAGATCCGCAAGGCGCTCGCCATCGGCGCCGACGATGCTATCCGCGTGAATGCCGATCCGCAGGATTCCTATTTCGTAGCAGCGCAAATCGCGCACATTGCCAGTCAAAACAGCTACGACCTTATTCTGATGGGCCGCGAGTCGATCGACTACAACAGCGGTGTAGTGCACGGGCTGGTGGGTGAAATGCTGGGCATCCTCTCCTATTCGCCGGTCATGAAACTCGACCTGGAAGGCAACAATGCCACCATTACCCGCGAGATTGACGGGGGCAAGGAAGTACTTAAAGCGCCGCTTCCGCTGGTTTTGGGCTGCCAGGAACCGATTGCCGAGTGGAAAATCCCGAATATGCGGGGCATTATGACGGCCCGTACCAAACCATTGAATGTGGTGGAACCCGTTTCCGTCGACGATATGACGGTACCGCAAACTTATCAGCTGCCCGCTCCGAAAGGTGCTTGCAAAATGATACCTGCCAGCGAAGCAGAAACGCTCATCAAACTGTTGCAAACCGAGGCAAAAGTGCTGTAACGCGCGGCTTATTTTTCACATTGAAACGAAAACGATCATGTCAGTCCTTATATATGTAGAACTCGATAACGGTTCCATCAAGAAAACCTCCCTGGAAGCCGTGGCTTATGGCGCGAAAGTGGCTTCCCAAACCGGCGGCCAGGCCGTGGTACTTGCATTGGGCAAAGCCGATAACGCAGAACTTGAAAAAGCCGGGCAATATGGAGCCGCCAAAGTGCTTCATGCCGCCGATACGAAACTAGAACACGAAAACAGTCTCGCCTACGCGGACGCACTCGTACAGGCAGCTGCGCAGGAAGGCAGTAAAATTATTATCCTTTCTAAATCCGGCCTCGGCGATGCCGTGGCGGCCCGTGCCGCCGCGAAGTTGAAAGCGGGCATCGTGTCCGGCGTGACCGCATTGCCTGAAACCAATGGTGGCTTCAAAGTGACGCGGAGTATTTTCACCGGTAAAGCATTCGCCACGACGGAAATCAAGTCAGATATCAAGATTTTGGTCGTTCGCAAGAATGCGGTCGAAATCAACGAGACTGATTTGACCGGCGGTAACGCGACTGTGGAAGCATTCCAGCCCGCATTGCGGGACAGCGATTTCACGGCCAGCGTCGTGAGCGTCGAAAAGGCGGACTCGGAACTGTCTCTGACCGAGGCGGAAATTATCGTCTCCGGCGGGCGCGGGATGAAAGGCCCCGAGCACTGGCAGCCGTTGATCGACCTGGCGAAGGCGTTGGGTGCGGCAACCGGCTGTTCCAAGCCCGTTTCCGACCTCGACTGGCGCCCACATCATGAGCACATCGGGCAGACCGGCATTAAAGTGGCACCGAACCTCTACATCGCCTGCGGCATATCCGGCGCAATCCAGCACCTGGCAGGTGTGAACGGCTCGAAATGCATTGTGGTGATCAACAAGGATCCGGAAGCACCATTCTTCAAAGCGGCCGACTACGGCATCGTCGGAGATGTTTTTGAAGTACTGCCTAAGCTGACGGAAGCGGCAAAAAGCCTCAAATAGTGGCTCCAAGGCTCTTTTTTTCAAATTCATTGAAATAACAATGCACCGAAAAGCGGCTTAAAATCAATTGATTAACCCGTTTTGGTTTTCACCCTGCCCACAGGCACCGAATCTTAACCCTTACAGCATTTTTTTATGCAGTAAGGGTTATTTATTTTTGCACCTTTGATCCAGCCAATGGCGCTTTTCAAACAGGAACACTTTGCAGGGTTTACTTGTTAATTCCTTGAAAATCAAGAATCAGCCCAAAGACCATTCACCACGACTGTTAACCATTTGCGCATTTAATTTAAACGTGAAAAAAATTAAGTTAGAAATTCTGGGGCTTTCACCAAGCCAATCCCAAGCCGGTTCGTTTGCATTGGTACTTGGAGAAGAACTCGGCAACCGCAGGCTGCCCATCATCATTGGCGTATTCGAAGCACAGGCCATTGCCGTCCAGATTGAAAACATAGTACCTAACCGCCCGATGACGCACGATCTCTTCAAATCGTTCGCCGACGGCATGAATTATACATTGAAGGAAATCGTCATTTCTGACCTCAAAGAGGGCATTTTCTACGCCAAAATCGTTTGTACCGATAACCTTCGTGAAGTAGAAATCGACGCCCGCCCGTCGGACGCAATTGCGATCGGCCTTCGTTTCGACATTCCTATTTATACCTACGAGACCATTCTGTCCGAGGCAGGCATTGTTTCCAGCTCCGTGACCGAGGAGGAAGACGAGGATGAGGACGCCGTTCGTGAAACCATCCGCCCTTCCGGCTCAAAGGATTCGCTCCGCGACCTTACCTACGACGAGCTGCAACGCATGCTCGACGATGCTCTTTCGAAAGAAGACTACGAGAAGGCCGCCAAGATCCGCGACGAAATGGGAAGACGGAACTAAAACCGCCTTTATAGTTAAAAATAGTTAAGGATTGTCCCCAAAAGGGCTGTTTTGAAATTTTAATCCTTATTTTTGCCCGGGTCGTATTCCAGAAAACAGAACCAACGACGAGCGAAATCCTACGCTGTTATGCCTAAAAAAAAGAAGATCGGGAGTTATCCCAACGCAATGATCGTCATGAGCCTTACGGCTGCATTGTTTCTGATCGGTTTTTGCGGACTCCTGGTGATCCAATCCAAAAAGCTGGTTTCCATTATCCGCCAGAACATCGAGGTGCGGGTATTCATCGATAAGCAAGTTTCCAAAGCCGGGCAGGACTCGATCCTCAACATTATTCAGGCAAAGCCTTTTGTGCTAAAATCCACTGAAACAAAGGCCATTACATTCGTTTCAAAAGAAGAAGCCGCCAAAGAATTCATCGAAGGTACCAAGGAAGATTTTGCTACTTTCCTGGGAGAAAACCCCTTGCGCGACAGCTACCGGGTGAAAATCCAGGAGGACTATTTTGAAGAAGCCAAGCTGCAACAGATCAAGAAAGATCTGGATCAGGTGAAAGGCGTGTACGAGGTGGTGTACCAGGAAGATCTGGCCGACAATATCAACCGCAACGTGACGAAAATCTACATCGTATTGGCAAGTTTCGCGCTGATCATGCTGGTTATTATTGTATTGCTGGTTAACAATACCATCAAACTGGCCATTTATTCGCAGCGCTTCCTGATCCGCAGCATGCAGCTCGTGGGTGCTACCAATGGATTTATTCAGAAGCCTTACGTAATGCGCGGCGCGATTCAGGGGCTGATCGGTGGCGTTATCGCTGCCATTCTGCTGATCGGCCTGCAACAACTGGCGATCCGTAACGTAGAAGGACTTGCGCTGTTACAGGAATACGACAAGATCGTAATCCTCATAGCCTCAGTGCTTGGCCTCGGCGTCGCCATCGGTATAGCGAGCACCTACCAGTCACTCGCACGCTATCTGCGCATGGCGCTCGACGATCTTTATTGACAGGCCGTCGTATCCGGGCGGGCGGTCCCATTCCTCTATTCAGACATTCAAGAACAGTAACCGATAAATAAACGTTATGAGTACTTCAAAAAATGAACTCCCATTTTCATCATCCAACTATGTGACGATGCTGGTCGGCATTGCGGTAATCCTCGCAGGCTTCCTGATTATGACTTTCGATAGCGAAGAGTTTGGTTTCGGCTTTTTAGGCCTGACCCTCGGCCCCATCATTACCATTGCGGGTTTCATCATCGAGTTCTGGGCGATCCTCCGTAAACCTGCTAATTCATGAGTATCTGGCAGGCGATCATTCTGGCAATTGTTGAAGGAATTACCGAGTTCTTGCCCATCTCTTCCACCGGGCATATGATCATAGCCTCCTCGTTCATGGGGATCAGCCATCTGGAATTCACCAAGATGTTCACGGTCAATATTCAATTCGGGGCTATACTTTCCGTACTCGTACTTTACTGGAAGCGTTTTTTTCAGACTACCGATTTCTATTTCAAACTTTTCGTGGCATTTCTGCCGGCAGCTGTCATCGGCTTTCTGCTGAACGATTTCATCGATGCATTGCTCGAAAACGTGTGGGTAGTGTCGATCTCGCTGCTCCTCGGAGGTTTTGTACTGATTTTCATCGACCGCATCGCGAATGATACGCGTGAAAAGGTGATTACCTTTCCTACCGCATTGAAAATCGGGTTTTTCCAGTGTATTGCGATGATCCCGGGCGTTTCGCGTTCGGCTTCGACGATCATTGGCGGGATGCTCAATGGCTTGTCAAGAAAGCAGGCGGCTGAGTTTTCGTTCTTCCTGGCCGTGCCTACCATGGCTGCCGCAGGAGGTTACAAGCTGCTGAAAACTTACGATACCATTCAGAAGGAAGATATCCAGACGTTACTGATCGGCAATGCCGTTGCATTCGTGGTAGCGATGTTGGCGATCAAGTTCTTCATCAGCTTCCTGACCAAATACGGTTTTAAAGTTTTTGGTTATTACCGCATTATCCTCGGCCTGATCCTGCTCGGTTTGCTGGCATCGGGTTACCAGCTGGATGTTGTTTAAAAGCCTTCGGCTTCACCATAAGTGATCGGCCGGCCATGCATGATGGTCGGCCGATCGCCATTAATTTCCTTAGTTTTGAAACAAGAAGAAAACATACCCGACGAAGGCGAGGTCATTCTGATCGACAAGCCCTTGACGTGGACCTCATTTGACGTGGCCAACAAGCTCAAAAGGGCTTGCAAATTCAAAAAGATAGGCCATGCCGGCACTCTTGACCCGCTTGCTACCGGTCTGCTGATCCTCTGTACCGGTAAAAAAACCAAGCAGATCGACAATTTTCAGGCGCAGGAAAAAGAGTATACCGGGACCCTGGTGCTAGGCAAAACGACGCCGTCCATAGATATGGAAAGCGACTTCGACGCCGAGTACCCTACCGACCACATTACCCCGGAAGTACTCGAAAATGCGCGCCGGCAGCTTACCGGTCATATCGAGCAGATTCCCCCGCTGTTCTCTGCCATCAAAATCGACGGGGTGCGTGCGTATAAGCTCGCGCGGCGCGGCGAGGAGGCCGAGATCAAGAAGCGCCCGGTGGAGATCAAGCTGTTCGAAATTGACGCTACCCACTTTCCTTCCATCGATTTTAGGATCATTTGTTCAAAAGGTACTTATATTCGCAGTATGGTTCGCGATTTCGGCGAGCTGGCGGGCAGCGGCGCTTACATGAGCAAGCTGTGCAGGACCAGGATCGGGGAGTTCGAACTGAAAGATGCATGGGAGCTGACGACTTTTATCCATCAGAAACGAGTAGCGTTGAATTTGGAAGTTGACGAATGAACATTTATCATAGCCTGGATTCCTTTCAAAAACTGGAATATGGCGTCGTAACCAGCGGCACATTTGACGGGGTGCATCTGGGACATCAGAAAATACTGGCCCGTCTGAAAGAAATTACGCAACAATCGGGCGGAGAATCGGTGGTGCTCACATTCTGGCCACACCCACGTACGGTAGTGTCGGAGGATAGCCAGGACCTGCAACTGCTCTCCACGATCGAGGAGAAAATAGAGCTTTTTGCCAAACTGGGCATCCAGCACCTGGCAATCATACCTTTCACTCGTTCTTTTTCCGAGCTCACTTCCGACGAGTTTATCAAACAGATCCTGGTGGAGAAAATCGGTACCAAAAAGCTGGTAATCGGCTACGACCACCGTTTTGGCCGTAACCGGGAAGGCAGTTTTGAATTCTTGCAGAAAAACTGCTCGGAATACGGTTTCGAAGTGGAAGAAATTCCCAGGGAGGACATCGAACACACGGCCATCAGCTCGTCGCGCATTCGCAAAGCGCTGATTACGGGCCATATACACGAAGCAAACGAACTACTTGGGCGCCCCTATTCGCTTTCAGGAACTGTGGTAAAAGGGAAACAGCTCGGCCGCACGATCGGCTTCCCGACGGCAAACCTCTACGTGCACGAGCCCTATAAACTGATTCCGATGAACGGGGTGTACGTGATCCATGCGATTTACCAGGATCAGGTATTCAAAGGCATGCTTAATATAGGCGTGCGCCCTACGGTGGACGGCACAATCCGGACTATTGAAGCGAACCTGTTCGACTTTGACAAAGAAATTTACGGCGAAGACCTTAAATTGGAATTGCTTCACTACCTTCGTCCGGAACAGAAGTTCAACGGGCTGGATATGCTCGTTAAACAGATCGGGATAGACAAGGAGAACACCCTCGCCTATTTCGGCTAACCGATCCGAACTCTTTTACCTACTCATACAGTTTGCTTTTGCGTAAAGCGTGCCCTACCCGGCACGCTTTTATTGTGCCTATACGTAAAACCGGGGTCAAACCTGCTTTCTTTAATTGGTTCCGGCAATCAATCATTCCTTTTATGAAACATTACGACGCGATTGTAATCGGCGCTGGTCAGGCAGGTACGCCGCTTTGCCGCAAGCTGGCCGAATCAGGTCTGAAAACAGCACTAATTGAAAAAAGATGGGTCGGTGGTACTTGTGTGAACGACGGCTGTTCCCCCACTAAAGCGATGGTCGCCTCGGCGAAAGCGGCATGGTCGGCGCGCCATAATGAAACCCTCGGCGTGAGCGTTGGAGGCATCACGATCGATTTCGACGAAATCCTCGATCGCAAAAACAGCATTGTACACACTATGCGCGGTAACTCCGAAGAGCGTATCCTCAACACCGCCGGCCTCGACCTCATTTACGGTACGGCCCGTTTCTCCGGTCGAAAGGAGATTACGGTTTCATTAAAGGATGGCGGCAGCGAAACGTTCACTGCAGACAGATTCTTTCTCAATACCGGCCTCCAACCCGTCATACCTGATATCGAGGGCATTCGGAGCATCCCTTACCTGACTTCCACCACCATTATGGAGCTATCTGAGATCCCGGAGCATCTACTCATTCTCGGCAGCGGCTATATCGCTCTGGAATTCGGGCAAATGTTCGCGCGGTTCGGTAGTAAGGTGACGATCATCGAGCGCTCGAAAAGGATTTTGAAAAAAGAAGACGCAGATATCGCCGGAGAAATCGTGAAGATACTTGCCCGGGAGGACATTGAAATACTCACCAATACGCAGGCGGTTCAATTCACTCAAAGCGGGAATATCATTGCGGTCACACTTGAAACAGAGGGGCGCAGAAGTCGGCGCTCGTGTACGCATGTGCTCGTGGCTACCGGACGCAGGCCGCATCTAGGCGAATTCGGACTCGAAATGGCTGGCATTGACCTCGATGAAAAAGGATACATCCAGGTAAATGCGAAACTCGAAACCACAGCAGAAGGCATTTTTGCATTGGGGGATGTGAAGGGCGGCCCTGCTTTTACGCACGTTTCCTACGATGATTACCGGTTGATCATCCAGCATGTTGTTGAGAAAAAACAAATCAGTATTGCGGAGCGGCTCGTCCCATATTGCATGTTTATCGACCCGCAGCTCGGTCGTGTGGGCATTACGGAACAGGAAGCGCGGGAAAAAGGGCTTGATATAAAAGTAGCTGTATTGCAAAACGACAACGTCGCACGATCGATCGAAACCGGGGATGAACGGGGCATGATGAAAGCCATCGTAGATGCCCAAACCGGCAAAATCCTCGGTGCGGCCGTCCTGGCGGAACAAGGCGGTGAGATCGTGACGATTCTTCAAATGGCGATGATCGGCGGCATCACTTACCAGCAGATACGGAACGGCGTATTTGCACATCCCACGTATGCGGAATCGCTGAACAACCTTTTCATGACGCTCGATTAGTGGCCAGCATTTTTGCCTTTTTTCGGTAAAAATGGATCGTTTTCCGGCCGATTTACGTACAAAAAGAATAGGCAAATTCATTTTGCAGACCTGAACCACGTACCTGTTAGCATACATCATGATCATTGCCGACCACATCAGCAAGCATTTTAATGGTATTGAGGCCGTTAGGGATGTTTCCTTCCGGGTAGGCGAAGGCGAAACCATGGTACTGCTGGGTACGAGCGGCTGCGGAAAAACCACCACGCTGAAAATGCTCAACCGGCTGATAGAACCCACTTCCGGCCGGATCGAGATTTCGGGCAAAGATATCTCCGGGGAAAACCCGGAAATGCTGCGCCGGTCGATCGGCTATGTTTCTCAAAACAATGGGCTTTTCCCGCATTATACCGTGGCCGAGAATATCGCGGTTGTGCCGAAACTGTTGAGTTGGCAGCCGAACGAAATTCAGGAACATACCGTGCGCTGGCTCGAACAGCTGAAACTACCTCCGCATTTCAAAAATAAATACCCGGGCGAGCTGAGCGGCGGACAACAGCAGCGGATCACCATTGCCCGTGCATTGATAGCGGATCCGCCCATTCTGCTCCTCGACGAGCCCTTTGGCGCACTCGACCCTGTAACGCGTACAAGCGTGCGAAATGACTTCGCGGAGCTGCCCGCACTGAAACGGAAGACCGTCGTGCTCGTCACCCACGATGTGCAGGAAGCGCTTCAAATGGGCGATCATATTTGCCTGATGGACAAGGGCAGCATTGTACAACAAGGCAAGCCCGGCGATCTGCTACTCAGGCCCGTGAACGAGTTCGTACACTCGTTCCTGGGCCAGCAACTCGACGATATTTCCCGCATTTACGAACGCATCAGAGCACAAGGGTAATGGAAGAGCAACAGTCACTTTGGGGTTTTATAGCGCAGCAGTCGGGTAAGCTGTGGGACCAGACTGTGGCCCATATCGGTCTCACCTGCATCTCGTTGCTCATCGCCATTGCCGTAGGACTACCGCTGGGAGTCTGGATCGCGCGGCGGAAAAAAGCTGCGTGGCTGGTGCTTGGAATCGCAGGAGTGCTGCAAACTATTCCCAGCATTGCGTTGCTTGGTTTTATGATACCGCTGCTGGGCATTGGTGCCTTGCCTGCGATTACCGCGCTGTTTCTATACGCATTGTTACCTATTATCCGCAACACATACACGGGTATCACGGGCGTCGATCCGGCCATCACCGAATCTGCGAGGGGCATGGGTATGAACCCGTGGCAGATTTTGACAAGTGTGGAGTTGCCGCTAGCAATGCCCGTGATTCTCGCCGGAATCCGTACCGCCACGGTCATCAATGTAGGCGTCGCTACGCTCGCCGCTTACATAGCAGCGGGAGGTTTGGGCGAGTTTATTTTCGGGGGCATTGCATTGAATAATACACAAATGATCCTCGCCGGGGCCATTCCGGCTGCATTGCTGGCCGTATTGTTCGACTTCCTGCTATCGTTGCTCCAAAAGACTGGTTTGAGAAGCATGCGTAAAATCCAGGTTGTATTGCCCGTTTTGCTGCTTTTGCTCTCTTCCTTTTACCTGATCCCTTATGCCAAAGGCAAGCTGCTGGCTGGTTTTACGCCCGAATTCATGGGACGGGAAGATGGCTATTTAGGCCTGAAATCGAAGTACGGGTTGGATATTCCTACCGTGGTGATCAGCGACGCCGTGATGTATAAGGCTGCATTTGAAGAAAAGCTCGACGTGATCAGCGGGTACAGCACGGACGGTCGGCTGAAAGCATTCGACCTCGTAACGCTGGACGACGACCAGCACATTTTCCCGCCCTACTATGCCGCGCCCGTGGTGCGGAGCGAGGCACTCAGGCAATACCCTGAATTACAGTCGGTATTAGAGCAATTGTCGGGGTATATCGGTGATTCCGTCATGACCGAACTGAACTACCGTGTCGATTATCTCAAACAAGCTCCTGACCGTGTTGCCCATGAATTTCTCGTTTCCAAAAATCTCTACCAGTCGCCTCGCAGCGGTCATAAGGGCACGCTGCGCCTCGGTTCGAAGATTTTCGCCGAGCAGTACATTCTCATTCAAATGTACAAGGAACTGATCGAAGGACATACCGACCTGAAAGTTATTACCAAAACCGGGCTGGGCGGCACCAAAATCTGTTTCGACGCATTGACCAACGCCGAAATCGATATGTACCCCGAGTACACGGGCACTGGCTTGCTTGCGATCCTGAAACCCGGTCGCCAACAGCTGGAAGAACTCGGAGGCGATCGCGAAAAGGTCTATGCCTACGTCAAAAATGAATTTTTAAAACAATACAAGCTCCAATGGCTCCGTCCCATCGGCTTTAATAATGCTTATGCGCTGATGATGCGTCGCGCGCAGGCACAATCCTTGAATATCCAAACCATCACAGATCTGAAAAACTATGCAACTAATGGAAGCCACCGGCATTAGGGAAGCATTTCACAATGTCAGGAAACTCTCGGAATACATTTGCGAGCCACTGGAAACGGAAGATTACGTGCCGCAGCCCGTTGCATTCGTAAGCCCGCCCAAGTGGCACCTGGCACATTCAACCTGGTTTTTTGAGACTTTCGTCCTCAAACCCAATGTAGCGGCGTATCGCGTTTACGACCCCGATTTCAATTATCTGTTCAACAGCTATTACAACAACGTAGGCGAACGCACGCTCCGCACTGATCGTGGGAATGTGACGCGCCCCACTACCAAAGCCGTGTACGCCTATCGCCGGTATGTCGACGAGCAAATGGACGCGTTGCTCGAAAATCTCTCCGATCCGGAAATCCTGGCTTTGGTAGAGCTCGGCCTGCACCACGAGCAGCAGCACCAGGAGCTTCTGATCACCGATATCAAATACATCCTCGGTCATAACCCGCTCTTTCCGGTTTACCGCGAAGGACAGAACATGGTCGGCGGTCGCAACACCGAAACCGGCTTTCTGGCCATTCCCGAAGGCATTTACGACATCGGGCACCAGGGTGAAGGGTTTTGTTTCGACAATGAATTGGGTAGGCACAAAGTATATTTACATGGGTTTGAAATTGCAAAAGGACTCGTTACCAACGGTGAGTACATCGAATTCATGGAAGCCGGCGGTTATCAGGACTTCAACCTTTGGTTGGATGAAGGCTGGTCCTGGGTAAATCAAAATCAGGTTTCTGCCCCGATGTACTGGCACCGGATCGAAGCCGAATGGCATTATTTTACATTGAATGGCTTGCAAAAAGTGGATCGTGAAGCTATTCTAAGCCATATCAGTTTTTTCGAAGCCGCCGCATTTGCCCAATGGAAAGGGATGCGCCTGCCTACCGAGTTCGAATGGGAGATTGCCTCCGCCAACCTCGACTGGGGCCAGCGCTGGGAATGGACCAACAGCGCCTACCTGCCCTACCCGGGCTTTTCGAAAGCGCCGGGGGCCGTCGGAGAGTATAATGGCAAGTTCATGGTGAACCAGATGGTACTCCGCGGCGCGTCAGTAGCCACTTCGCCCGGACACGCCCGCAAGACCTATCGTAACTTCTTTCACACACACGAGCGCTGGCAGTACACAGGCATCCGGCTCGCGCGATAAATCAATCGATATGACAGACTTACAAACTTTTGCGAGAGACGTTCACAAGGGATTGTCCGCACCACAGAAACACATTTCAAGCAAGTATTTTTACGACGATATAGGCAGCGGGATTTTCCAGGACATTATGAAAATGCCAGAGTATTACCCTACACCGTGCGAGTTCGAGATTTTGTCGCTGCAAGGGGAAAATATTATCAAAAAGCTGACATTCACCGGCCCGTTCCAAATCGTAGAATTCGGCGCGGGCGATGGTATCAAAACACGTCAGTTGCTGAAAAAGCTGGTCGAACAGCAGGTCGACTTTACCTATGTTCCGATCGACATTTCTTCCAAAGCCATTGAAGAGCTAACGGCAAATATGCATGCCCACTTGCCCGGTTTGAAGATCAGCCCGATGATCGGCAACTACTTCTCTATGATGGAGGAACTGGCTGCATCGGGCGTACCGAGCCTTTTACTTTTCCTGGGCGGAAATATCGGCAATTACGAAGCACACGAGGTCAAAAGCCTGCTCGCCGATTTCCGCAAATGTATGAGCCCGGGCGATTACCTGCTCACGGGCTTCGATCTGCAAAAGAACCCGGCCACCGTGCGTTGCGCCTATGACGATCCGCGTGGCATCACCAAAGCATTCAATATCAATTTATTACACCGTATCAACCGGGAACTGGGCGGAAATTTCAAAACCAACCAGTTTGATTTCTACTCGCATTACAATCCGGTTAACGGCGAAGTACGAAGCTATCTGGTAAGCCTGGTGCCGCAAAAAGTACATATCCGGCATACCGACAAGTGCTACGATTTCGACCGGAACGAACTGATCTGGACCGAACTTTCCAAGAAGTATACATTATCTGAAATTGAAGAAGTAGCCGCGGCCAACGGCTTCCGGGTTGTAGAGCATTTTCAGGACTGCAAGGCCTATTTTACGGATAGCCTCTGGACGTTGTGAAATGATGTTGTATTATTAATTGTCATCCTGAGCGAAATCGAAGGCCGGCCCTGTACCGGCCTTCGGCTTCGCTCAGGCTGACAGCAATCTGATTAATTATTGAACTCTCACACTACGAGCACATTGCCTCAGTTGCTCGATACAAACTTGTTGAAGCGGCTCTCTTTACCATCAGCCGTTTTTTCCTGGTACAAAAATTCCAGTTTGCTTTCGTCGAATTTCTGGAAAAAATCTTCCCAGCTGATTTCCTCCAACGAATCCTCACCGCTGTATCCTGGAAAATCGATGCGCAGGATGCCGTCGCCATCTTTTTTCTTGCCGGTGGCCTTCACTACCGAAGGCACACCGCCACGCTTCTCCACCCAGGCCCGGATCGTATCGTGGTCGCGGGTCGAAGTATTGGATCCGGAACTGCCTGACGATTTTTTCGAACCGGTAGATTTGCTATCCGGCGTCTTGGCGCCGGCTGACTTCGATCCCGCCGATTTAGAGTTTGCAGATTTTGCATTCGCTGACTTCGTACTATCTGATTTGGTACCGCCCGATTTAGGTTCGGATTTCGCTCCGGTTGACGCCTTTTTACCGGCAGCCCGTGCAGCGGCTGTGGTCTCCGCGGCTGTTTTTTTAGTAGCGGATGCCTTCGAAGACGTCGATTTCGCGGTGCTTTTAGTCGTAGCCCTGGTGGCCGTACTTTTCGAAGAAGCGCTTTTTTCCGAAGCGCCTTGTTTCATTTTAGAAGAGGCTTCTTTGGTATTGCCCTTTGTTGTAGTAGCCATGGTTTCAGTTGTTTGATTTGAAACCCATTAGCTTCAAAAAGCGTGCCGTGCGTCGCAGGCTGAAACTTCTCAATCTTCCAAAACCCGTATTGCCCCTTTCAGCCGGAAACCACACACCCGCATACCGGCCTTCTCCAAAGTAGCCTGGGAAATGCGATTACCGATATTGCAGCGCGCGGCGGGCACGCGGCCCATCCGGTATGCGATGCGTTTCAGTTCCTGCACAATATAGGTCGCATAGCCTTTTTCGCGGTGCGTTTCGCGCGTCTGCATATAGATGTCGGCATAAGGAATGTTATAATTGAGCATCAGGCCGCCACTGGCGACGATCTCGCCGTTCGCCTCGACCACGTATTCACTATCGTCGCCATTCATCGGGTCATGCTCGGAGCGTTTGCGGAAAATGGCTCCCGGCATTTCGAAGGAAGTCTGGAAACCGTCTTCAAAAAGAATGGCTTCCGCAAAAGAATTTTCGCAGAAACGATAGAGCATTGTGGTCAGGAAAATGTCGTTGCTCTGGCTTTCGATCCATATCGCTTTGCAATGCGATTGAAATTCCTCAAATACAATGCTGGCATGTTTTCGGTAAGGCGGCAGCAGATAAAATTCGAAGATCGTGTCGCGGTCCTGTCGGCGATCGGTGCCCCAAACGGAACCATAACCTATGCGGACATTGTCGATCCGAAACAGCCAGGTATCGGCCCAGCCATAGTCGTGGCACTTGTTACAGACAAACTGGAAGTTGTTTTCGTGCAGGAACATCGTGCGAAGGTCCCTGATCCCATCCAGCCCGATTTTAGAAATACTAACTCGCATAGTGTGGCGCGCAAAGTGTAGGGGTAAGCGGGTAATAAGATAGTATAATGGTATGAAAAAAACTAGCTGCATTGCAGGAAATACGGTGCTTCACCGGCCTTTTTTTGTACGGGCATGGCGGCTAAAAACACGTCAGCAAGGCAGCGGCGGTGCTTTTTGTTAAACCGACATTTCTATTCACTATATCCCAGACCGGCATGAAGCCTCTAATTCAGACCGTTACCTTTTTTACACTTATTATCTTCCAATGCCACGCGCAGGGTGACGCCGCCTCGAAGCTTTGGTATAAACAACCCGCAAAACAATGGGAAGAAGCATTACCCATTGGCAATGGTGCACTGGCCGCCATGATCTTCGGCGGCGTGGAAACCGACCAGATCCAGTTTAACGAGGAGACGCTATGGACAGGCGAACCAAGAAGTTACGCACATAAGGGCGCCTCCGCACACCTGGGCGAGATTCGCCGACTCCTCAATGAAGGCCAGCAAAAGGAAGCTGAAAAGCTGGCCAATGAGCAGTTCATGAGCCAGCCCATGCGGCAAATGGCCTATCAGGCTTTTGGTGATGTGTATGTAGACTTTCCGGGCCACACGCAGCACAGTGCATATGTACGCGAACTCGACCTCCGGGGCGCCACTGTAAAAAGCAGTTATGAATCGGGCGGCATCCGCTATACGCGCGAGGCATTCGCCAGTTATCCTGCGAAAGCGATCTATTACCAAATCACCAGCTCACAGAAAGGCAAACTGGATTTTACCGTACGGATGGACGCTATTCACGCAAAAAAAGAAGTGAATATGGGCGAAAAACAGATTGAACTGGAAGTTTACGTCAATAAAGGTGCGCTATTCGGTATCGCCAAACTCAAAGTCGTCACTGATGGCGCGGTAAAACAAGCCGATGGGAAACTGTTGATTTCAAATGCCACGAATGCGACGCTCATACTTGCGGCCTCCACCAACTACGTCGATTACAAAAACGTAAATGGCGACCCCGCTGCAAAAACGTCCGAAATCCTCCGGAATGCACCCAATTTTGAAAAAGCATTGGCCGCGCATTCGACGGATTATCGAAAGCTTTACAACCGGTTCGCGCTGACGCTACCGGCCAGCAATGCGTCCGCATTACCTACCGACGAGCGCCTGAGCCAGTTCAAGAGCAAGCCCGACGACCCGGCATTGCTCGCATTGTATGTCCAGTTTGCGCGATACCTGCTCATTGCCAGCAGCCGGCCGGGAACGCATCCCGCCAATTTGCAAGGTAAATGGAACCACAAGCTTAATCCGTCGTGGGATAGCAAGTACACCGTGAACATCAACACCGAAATGAACTACTGGCCTGCCGAAATGACCAACCTCAGCGAGTGCCACGAACCGCTGTTTCAAATGGTAAAGGAAGTTTCCCTAACCGGAACGGAAGTAGCGAAGGAACACTACAATGCAAAGGGCTGGGTGTTACACCATAATACGGATGTGTGGCGCGGGGCGGCGCCCATCAATGCCTCCAATCACGGCATTTGGGTAACGGGGGGCGCCTGGCTCAGCCTGCATTTGTGGGAACACTATCGGTTCACCCAGGATAAGGCATTCCTGCAAAACACAGCTTATCCACTAATGAAAGGCGCAGCGGAGTTTTTCCTCGATTTTTTGGTTAAAGATCCGAAAACAGGCCTCCTGATCAGCTCGCCCTCCAATTCTCCGGAAAATGGCGGGTTGGTGGCCGGTCCGACGATGGACCATCAGATCATCCGTGCGTTGTTCAAGGCCTGCATTGAAACGGCCGACATTTTAAAAACAGATGCCGCATTTGCTCAAAAACTGGCTGAAACCAGCCGGCAAATCGCACCGAACCGGATTGGCCGTTACGGACAATTGCAGGAATGGATGACCGACATCGACGATACTACGAGCCATCACCGCCATGTTTCGCATTTGTGGGGCGTGTACCCGGGCGAAGAGATCACGCCAACCGGCACGCCCGAGCTGCTCAAAGCGGCGATGAAATCGCTCCATTACCGCGGCGACGACGGCACGGGGTGGAGTTTGGCTTGGAAAATCAACTATTGGGCAAGGTTCCTGGACGGCGAACACGCCTATACCATGATCCGCAAGCTTTTCAATCCGGTGTATGACGCCGGTCAGAAAATGAGCGGCGGCGGCTCCTACCCCAACCTGTTCGACGCCCACCCGCCTTTTCAGATCGACGGCAACTTCGGCGGTGCCGCCGGTATCCTCGAAACATTGGTGCAGAGCCATCTGAACGAAATCAGTCTGTTGCCCGCACTACCGGGCGCTCTCCCAACCGGCCGTGTTACCGGACTTTGCGCCCGTGGCGGGTTTGAAATGGATATGACCTGGAAAAACGGACAACTCGAAACCCTAACGGTCCGCTCGAAAGCCGGCAACCCATGCAGGCTGCGCTATGGCAACAAGACGGTATCGGTGAATACGACGAAGGGCAAAACCTACCGTTTCGGGCCGGATTTGAAGGTTTTAAAATAAAATTGTTTTTTTTCAGCGGCCCGAAAATGCTGCTGACATACTGCTGTCACTCGGCGATGTTTAGTTTGTAATGTAATCAAACAATAAACTTTAAAAACCTTTGACATGGAAACTACTAACACCGCACAAGAACTGGCCGCTCCCGCAACCGTTATTACCGCTGAGGCACTTCTGGAACATTGGCAAGGCCACCGTCGCGTCAGCCGTAAGGTTATCGAAGCATTTCCTGAGGATCAGTTTTATACTTTTTCGATCGGCGGCATGCGTACTTACGCCCAGCTCACCATGGAGATGATCGGCCTGGCAGCTCCCGGTATACGCGGTATCGCATTCGGCGACTGGACATTCAGTGAGCCTGTGCTCAATCACTCGACTCCCGCACCAGCCACCAAAGCGGAAGTGCTCAACCTTTGGGACCTGGTAACCGACTACATTAACACGCTGTGGCCGCAAATTCCTGCGCAGCGCTTCAACGAGGTGGAAGCAGCCTTTGGAATGTACGAAAACACGATCTACAACACGATCCTTTACCTGATCGACAATGAGGTTCACCACCGTGCACAAGGCTACGTGTACCTGCGTGCGCTGGGCGTGGAACCGCCATTCTTCTGGGATCGCGCCTAACAGCCGATAAATTCCGCCCCATTTCACTTTCCTCCGTAAGCTGCGCTGACCAGCCAATGCTCCCGGTCGGAAGGAGAAATGGGGCTTTGATTTTCATGGAATGGTTTTAGTGCCTACCTTAGCGCCATTGAAACTCTTGAAATTGAGAACTATGCCGCACATGAAATCCAAAGTATGGACAGTAGCCGCCGCTGTGGGCCTGCTATTTTCCTTAAACACCAATGCGCAGGTACGACAGCCCGCGCCAACGGGACAAGTCCCGAGAGCCTATTCCGGCGCACAATCGGCCCCCGCCACTACTTTCAAACCAAAACCTACGGGCCAGATTGCACCTGAGGCACCAGGACAACTCGGTACCATCGTCCAACCCGCACCGGCCGTTGTACCCGGTCAGAAAGTATCCGAGGTGCAGGATCTGGGGTTTGAAGTGAACTCACGGCCCGTTACCCAGCAGGGAACGGTACCGAAAGTAACTACCTCGCAAGACCCGCGAACCATGACCGAACGCTATCAACCGCAGCTGATCCAGCAGCAATCCGCCGCTGCATCCGGCCAGGTCCAGCAGGTTCAAATGCAGCAGGCGCCTTCGACCGGAACACCCGTCCCAGGAACCTATGCTCCCGCGACGCAAACGTCGCCTGTGCAAGGCGCTACACAGCCCACGACCGGTCAAACGGTGCCACAGCAGGGCCAGGGTAATACACAATCGACGGCTCCGCAGCCAACCCAATACAACGCTCCGAAAGCCGCGCACCAACGCGTGGATCCGAAATAGCCCAAACCCCGGTTTTCTCCGGGGTTTTTCATTTCTCCGGCATTTCATTCCACTCGCCAAGAACTTCTTTGGCACAATCACACCCGTAATTTGTCTTATACTCACCCCGGAAAAATGCCGGGCTGGCCGTATTTTTGTAACAACACTTCGCAAGCCGGTGACAATCCGGTAATTAATCGATATCGTTATGAAAACGTTTTATGCGGTTTTAGCCAATTCGCTGGCAGCTGCGCTTACGAATACGTTTGTCTGGTTTGCCGTCACGTTCTGGGTCTATCTCGAAACCCGATCGGTACTCGCCACCTCGGTCATGGCCGGGGTTTACCTTGCAACAGTGGCCGTTTCCGGCTTCTTTCTGGGCTCGATCGTCGACAGGTACCGGAAAAAGACTTCGATGATGCTCTCGGCTACGCTCACGTTGGTACTCTACATCATCGCCCTGATCATTTACATTTCCACGCCCGAAGCCGTTTTCAAAGACGATTCGAGCGTTAATCTCTGGCTCTTTATCACGCTTTGCCTCTTCGGGGCCATTACCGGAAACATCCGCTCCATTGCATTGTCCACCGTGGTGACGATCCTGATCGAGGAAGACAACCGGGACAAGGCCAACGGCATGGTCGGTACGGCGAATGGCGTGTCGTTTTTGATCGCGTCGATTTTCAGCGGGTTGGTGATCGGTTATCTGGGTGTATTATGGATGATGGTGCTGGCCGTAGGCCTGAGCGTCCTGGTAATCCTGCATTTACTCACGATCTCCATTCCTGAAAAAGAAGTCGTCCACACCGAATCGCACGCGCAGCATATCGATATCCGGGGTACCGTTGCGGCAGTGGGCATGGTTCCGGGCCTGTTCGGATTAATTTTCTTCAATACATTCAACAACTTCCTGGGCGGGGTATTCATGTCGCTCATGGACGCGTACGGCCTCTCGCTCGTATCGGTGCAGGCTTGGGGAATCCTGTGGGGCGTGCTGAGCCTTGGTTTCATCGTGGGCGGATTGGTGGTAGCAAAGCGCGGTTTGGGAAAAATGCCTTTGAAAACATTATTTACCTCGAACATCGTGATGTGGCTGATATGCATGATTTTCCCCATTCAGTCGTCCATTGTGCTACTGGGCATTGGTATGTTCGTTTACCTCTGCCTGATCCCCGTTGTGGAAGCGACCGAGCAGACGATCCTTCAAAAGGTCATCCCGCACGAACGTCAGGGCCGCGTATTCGGGTTCGCGCAAAGCATTGAGCAGGCCGCCTCTCCGATCACCGCATTCATGATCGGGCCTATTGCCAAATTTATTTTCATTCCTTTCATGACAACCGGCGCCGGCGTACGACTGATCGGCTCCTGGTTCGGGACAGGAACGGCACGTGGCCTGGCACTTTTGTTTATTGTAACGGGCATTGTGGGTCTCATTGTAACACTGATCGCCATGCAATCAGCTGCTTACCGGAAATTGTCGCTCGTCTATCAGAAACCCGCGCCTGAATACGATACCGACGACCTGCCTGTCAGCGAGCAGGCCTCATAGTCTTTTATTTTCAATCAACAACTAACCTACACAGCTATGTTTGGACAAACGAAAGCTTTCAGCGGATACTCGGTAGATGACCTGCGGAAAGCACGACAGTTTTACGGCGAAGTACTTGGAATAGAAGTATCGCAGGAGCAGGAAATGCCGGTCCTCCATTTGCACATTCACGGAGGCTACGAAGTGATCCTGTACGAAAAACCGAATCACGAGCCAGCGACTTTCACCGTACTCAATTTCCCGGTCAGGAACATTGAAGAGGTCGTTAAAGCACTCAAATCCAAAGGAGTGAAATTCGAAAGCTACGACTGGCCAGGATTCAAGACGGACCCGGACGATATCATGCGGGGCAACGGCCCGACCATTGCCTGGTTCACCGATCCGGCCGGCAATATCCTGTCGGTCATTGAAACTGAAAAATAATCATCCTTAACCTTCAACTGAGAACATGGAAAATGTGAAGAGCACCCGCATGCAGGGCATTGTGAGCCTCTACGACTTGCAAACTCCCTTTTTTGCCTTTGTAACAGAAAACATATCCCACGAAGACACGCAAAAGCGGCTGGATACCAAAGCCAACCACATTGGTTGGCTCGCAGGCGCGCTCGTAGAGCAGCGTTTCGATCTGGCACGCCAGTTCGGCTATAAGGGCCAGCAGCAGGCCAACGAGCTTTTTAAAGACTTCAAGGGAATTCAGGATGGTGTGGAGTATCCGTCGATCGCCTCGTATCAGGAGGATTGGAATAAAATCACACCTATCCTAAAAGAATTGCTGAGCAATGTGAGCGATGAAGAACTGGAACGGCGCATCGATATGGGGCCGGAGTTTTCATTATCGCTGTATGAGCTGATCACCTTCTCGATCTACCGCGAAGCGAATATCATCGGGCAAATCGCCCTCTGGCGGAGATTACTCGGATATCCGGGCATGCGTTACATGTAGAAATAGGCGGAATTGTGCTTTCTTGCGGGCTAAACAGCGATCAGACATTTATGAAAATGTTCCAGCAAGGCATTCAGCTCAAAGCAAGAAGCCGCGGTTTTCACCTCATTACGGGGGAAATCCTTCACGCACTACCGTCGATCACCGAAATCAAAGCCGGGATGTGCCAGGTATTTATCCAGCACACCTCGGCTTCGCTGACGATCAACGAAAATGCGGACCCTACTGTGCGCATCGATTTTGAAATGTATTTCAATAAATCCGTCCCTGAAAACGATCCCGATTACCGGCACGACTATGAAGGTTCGGACGATATGCCGGCGCATTTGAAAGCATCATTGCTGGGGAGCTCGGTGATGATCCCGGTGCGGAACGGCCGGCTCGCACTCGGTACGTGGCAGGGCATTTATCTCTGCGAGCACCGCGACTACGGCGGGCCGAGAAACCTCATGATTACGGCCTGGGGAATTTAGCCACGTGGGACATCAAGCGCTTACCCTCTATTTTTTGGCCTTCCCTAACTCAGCAGGAATGCAGAATAGCCTTGGGATAGCTCAAAGTACTATTCGCATCAACCATTCAATATTATTAAAAGTATAAAACATATTATAAGTATGCAACATTTTTCCTCAGCCAGAACCTCAGGGACCCTTCTGGCAATCAATACAGGAAAATGAGCTTACAATCCATTCAGCGCCATTGCCTTATCGTGTCCGATCCCGGTCCGTCGTTAGTCCAGACCTTTTCGCAAAGCGCAATCTGTTTCAGGAACGAATCCCTCGTTGGTGCAGTCAGCACATTTCCGTCCGAAAGGTATTGATAGCCCGTCAGCTGGTCCATGCAGGAAATAACCATTTGCTTTTCTGCGCCGCCTGCAAAGTTGGCGTCGCATTGCAGCGCATACCTGAGCATATCGGTATCGAGAATTCCCGTCCGAAATGCCCCCTGGTGCCCACTCGGGCGGTTCGTTTCGTGCAGGTTATGGATGAGTGCAACTGGGCAGTTTTCTGCCGACATCCAGCCGTTTCCGTGGCGGGTTTGATAGGCCCTGGTCAGGTAGTAAACCGTCGGAGTAGTTTGCTGACCGTTGCGGCGCAGTATTTCAAATGCATTTCGGCTGGTCGTATTCGACCGGGTGACATTCGGGAAGATGCCAAAATCCATATCCAGCAGGATTCCCTGACCACCTTCAAAAATATAATTTTCAAAACCCATTTCGAACAGCCGGCTTTCCGTCAACAAGCGGATGGTACCACGGGCGCTATCCACATCGCGCAGGAAATGGTCCAGCCGTAGGATTTCCAGTTCCAGGGCTTCCAGGCAGCTTTCCAGCCCACGGGCTTTGAACCTGGTCCGATAATAGTCGCGGACGGCTTCGAGTTTACGCTCCAAAACCGAAGGAAAAAACAGGTCCTGGGCATAAAGCTTGAACGGCCCCTGGTTCCGCTCGACGGTCGCGCCAAAGCCCACGCCCACGGTGCCGTGAGCGAGGTTGGCGCGGTCGTTGATATTATAGAATTTGTCAAAAGGGGTTGTAACCATGGCCAGCGGGTCCACAAACAATACGGGGCTGATGCCGCATTGCTGCAATGCCCTGAGTTCCCGTACAATACCCGTCGGATCGATCGTGCAGAACCGGGAGAAGAACACGGGTATCTGCCGGAAAGAGCCTGAACCAAAGTTCGAAAACACATGCAACTGACTATCCGCATGCATAACGGTATGCCCGCATTGATGCCCTCCATTGAACCTGATCACGACCGGGTGGGCCAGTTTAGAGGAAAGGTAGTCGGTAAAAACGCCCTTTCCCTCATCACCATAACCCATCCCCAAAACAATGTGAGTATGCGCCATTACAATGCGATAATGCCGGAAGCGCCATGATCGCGGCGAACGAGTGAATCTTTAACGGCCACCAGCGCATTGGAAACAGATTGTCGTGTTTTGCTGTCGAAACCACTCATTGCTGCGTCCGCACTAACCCCTTTTACCAGCGCTACGGTCGTGGCGATGAGCTCGGCAATGTTATTCTGGTCTTCCAACACCAGGAAACGCTCTCCGAGCAATGCCTTCCATTGTGAAAACACGAAATGGTCATTGTGATAGCTGGCTTCATTGGCATGAATGTGAAAAATGAAATAGGACCGGCAAGCTTCGTTCAACAACGAGGCCGCGCTGAGGTTTTCCTTTCCACGGTACCCGCATTTCGCTTGCAACAAATCGGCCGCCATTACATCGTGGAAACCTTCGTCGCCGATTGTAAAAAGGAAGCCTTTCTCCTGCCTTTTTTCAAACGAATCAATGGAAGTATGCCTGGCAGCGAAGTACCATGCCAATGGGTAACTTTCGCGATTCTGTCCGCCTCCGCCCCGTTCGATGAAAATCTTTGAAAGGCAGGCATCCAGCTCCATCGTACCCGACTCGAACTGACCTACCTGCAAGGGGTAATCGTCGGAAATATGGTCGCCAACCGCCATAAACATGATTTGCGGATCCAGTATACCATTACTTATCAGTGTATTCATCAATGCCCCGAGTTTGTTTTTGATCAGGTTTTCGGGGATGGACCCCATCGAACCGGTTACGTCGAGCGCCACGATGATCGGCACCGAATCGGGATGCAACTGCGAATCCCGCGACTCGCGGACGTTGACACCTTCCGGAGAAAGATCGGGATGGATCACACCCAGCTTGTTTTGTGTAAAATTGTCGTCGATCGATTGCGTCCTGCGTACCCGGCTTACGCTGTCGTAAGCGTCATCACTCCATGAGGAATAGCCCATTGTTTCAAATATTTAAGTGTATGAATTGTGATGGAAAATTTCGGTCGAGCATTTCGCGGTACTTTTCGTAGCACGCCAGTGAATCGTCATCGGAGCTCAGGAGAAAATCTACAAACTCCCCCTGGTGCGTTTTCCGCAGCGAAGTACCAAGCCCCGAACGGTCGCCGAGAAGATAAGCGCCCATGCGTTTCACCATTTCCACATCGGCATTTTCCGTCGCTTTTTTGTCTCTCAGCAATTGTATGGGATACCAATGCCGGTAAGCGCCCGATATCGTCTGCACCCTGCCATTTAGCGGCGACAGGTGGTAAAAACCGGCCACAGCAATCCCGTGCGTTTCGGGCACGAGCATTACCTGTGCGGGCGTGAGGCCCAGGTGCGCATGGGCCGTGTGCCTGTGCAGCAGCATACAAAATTCCAGCAACCGCGAAACGACCCAATTGACGTGCTCTTGCGATAACGTCAGGTCCACCAGCGGTATCGCTCTTTGGGAAAGCAAGAAACTGTTATCGGAATCCCAGCTGTATGGCATGTAACGCCTGAAATGTTCCGGCGCGCCGGCAGCAATTTCCTGCTGGTTTCGTTTGGCTTGCGCCACGGCCTGCCTGTCGCCCTGAAAGAGCACCCAGTGGTTATTGGTCAGAAACTTGCCTGAATCGTCAGCAAAAGGAGAGCCGCTGCCAAAATGCCGGAACAGTTCGATCAAGCGGTTCGTAGCTTCCTGCGCCGAGGGATGGCTGCATTTGTCCGGATGGACGGCCTTCAACATGTCCCGATAAGTCATTGCTGTACTTGCGGCCAACACCTGGTAATCGTTGGCTTGCAACACCTGCGCGATCAATACGCTGTCGTCTGTCATGACTCGTAGTTTCCTTTTATGAATACCCCAAATAGCCGAGAGAACGCCAAGGTATCAGAAGTAACGGCACCAAGCCCACGTCATTGAGCATGTGAGAGATATGGATTAGCAATCGGTGCAACAAGGGGCTAATTCCCTTTGTCACAATCACCCCCTGACAATGTCGCAAATCACATCTGTTTTTCTTCGTAGAACCCACTTAGTTTGTAACATCGGAATAATGCTAAACAGCGCGGATCAAAACAGCTCCAAAACTGATCGGAACAAATGGTAGAGGTATTCAAAACAACCGTAGAGAAGCAGAGCCAGGCGAAGTTACTCATCGATCTGATTTGCCTTGCATTTACAGGCTACCGGGCCACCTTCGATCTTGAAGATTGCGATAAAGTATTGCGGATCAGTTGTGAAGGCGCAGCGATATGCAATACCAGCGTCATAGGGCTACTGGAAAGCTTCGGTTATGAAGCAGCCGTTCTGGATGATGTTTATTCCGAAACCGGGCGCCCCGGCAGCTTTGCGAGTCCTACCCATTCTACAACCATATAAACTACATCAACTATGAAAAAGACACGGATCATCTACTGGGTTGTTACCGGCTTGCTGGCCATCATGATCGGCATTGGTGCGGTGTATGACGCCATTTCCGCACCCGAGGCGGTCGCGCACGTAACACGTATCGGCTATCCGGCTTATATAGTACCCTTCCTGGGCGTTGCCAAAATTCTCGGCGTCATTGCGATCCTCGTTCCTGGTTATCCCAGGATTAAGGAATGGGCCTATGCGGGTATTTTTTATGATTTGTTCGGCGCGTTTTATTCGCACATTGCATTCGGTGACGGCCCCGATATGTGGGCAGGTTTTATCATCGGATTTGCCCTTATCGCGGTATCCTATATCTATTATCACAAATTGCAACGGCAAACTTTTGCCACTGCTTAGTGACGCCCGGGCTCGAGGCCCCGTCTTTATGCCAATTCCATAACCAACTTATTACCAATCTTCTAACCTAAAACATCTCAAAAATGAAGATCATTAAGAAAATCCTGTTTGTCGTTGCAGGAATCATTGTACTGGCGCTGGTGGCCGCGCTTTTTGTGAGCAAGGAATACAGCGTCAAACGGGAGATCACCATCAACAAACCCAGCCAGGAGGTATTTGACTATGTCAAATTCATTAAAAACCAGGAGCATTATAATAAATGGGTGATGATGGACCCGAATATGAAAAAGGACTACCGGGGGACTGACGGTACAGTCGGCTTTGTATACGCCTGGGATAGCCAGAAAGACGACGTGGGAAAAGGAGAAGAAGAAATTAAGTTGCTCGACGAGGGTAAAAAAATCAACCTTGAAGTACGGTTCATCAGACCCTTCGAAGGACTTGCCACGACCGAGATGACCACCGAAGCCATTTCGCCGACGCAAACCAAAGTGTCGTGGGGAATGAGCGGGCGAAGTGCCTATCCCATGAACCTGATGAACACCGTCATGGACAGCATGCTTGGTGCCGATCTGGAACAGAGCCTTCAGACATTGAAAGGCATTTTAGAAAAATAGGGACACGGAATTGACCCATCAACAACTAATCCATTCAAAAACTATGTCAATCATTTCATCACCCGCGGAAGCGAAAACTAACGAAGCAGTGGACCGGAAACAGCTATTGCACGACCTCGATCAAACCGAGCAGGACTTTTACTCAATCCTTGCCGCATTGAGTCCCGGGCAGGTCAATATCGTCCCGTTCGAAGGCAGCTGGACAGCCGGACAGGTCGTTGAACATATCCTGATGGCCGAATCCGGCATTCCTGAGACGGTACTCGGCTCAACCGAGGAAACCGACCGCCCGGTGGCGCAATATGTACCCGTGATCGAATCGATATTCCTCGATTTCACGGCCAGGTATCAAGCGCCTGAATTCATCATCCCGTCGGCAGGCCCGCACGATCAGCAGCAATTGCTCGAAGCATTCAAGGCAGAACGCGCGGCGATCCGCGAGATTGCAGCCAACGAAGACCTCACGCTTACGTGTACGGATTTCGAATTCCCCCAAATCGCCAACCTTACCCGCTGGGAATGGATGCAATTTGTATTGTGCCATTCGAAAAGGCATACCCGCCAGCTGCGCAATATTTCGGAAAAAGTTAGTGGGGCATCCAACCTCTGATACCTCAAAGATTGATAACTTGCGGACTCATTTTTACGATCCAGGTACTATGTTCCGTAAGTTATCATTTTTGTTATTGTTGATGGTCGGCATGTCTAACAGCCATGCCCAGGTTGCTGCCACCAGTAAAAAAATAGCCCCTTTTCAAATCCGGCTTGTTAATGGCCAGCAATACACGTCGTCGCAGCTCGCGGCCGGGCCGGTGGTACTCATCTATTTTTCACCGGATTGCGAACACTGCCAGAGCTTCACCAAAGATCTGCTGAAAAATTCCAGCGTGGTTGCCAACAAACAGGTGGTTATGGTCACATTTCAGGCCATGGACATGCTGAAACCATTTGTGAGCCAATACAGCCTCGGTACTTACCCGAATTTCAAAGTGGGTACAGAAGGGACCTCCTACCTTGTGCAGCGCTATTACCAGATCCGCTCGTTCCCTTACATTGCCATTTACGACAAAAAAGGAAACCTGGTGAGGACATTCGAAGGCGAACAGCCGCACGCCGAAATTTTCAAAGCATTGAAGCAGATCTGAGAGCCGTTTCAGTTGGCAAACATCGCTTCATAATGCGCCGAAGGCGCTAAAATTCCACCGCTTTCGGCGTAAAACGACTTATCCGTAAGGTACACGCCTTTCTGCGTTTTTGTCCAGCTTCCATTCGCCATCGGATGGAAAGTGGTGAGCTTTTCCCAGTTCTTATAATATTGATGGCCGTTCGTTTCCTGCAAGCCTACCGACATTCCGGGGAAAGGCTGTAAACGGGCGGCCACATTTTTGTTCCAGTCGACCAGGATAGGATTCACCGTAAGGTCGGCGCAGAAGCAGGGTACCTTTTTTTCATAGGCGAGCTGGGTGATTTTCATGGTCATACTCAGCGTCTTGGCAATCGCTTTCACCGCAATCGCCGAATACCCGAGCTCAATGCGGTGTGCGGCGTCCTCTACCGTGTGCGCGCTTTCATCCGCAGCCACCCGCACACCCAGGTCTCCCACAAAGGCCTCGTTGCTTTCCTCAAACGGCTCCTCAATCACCGCAATCTGCTCGAATGCACCGATTTTTTGGGCATGATCGAGAAAGCGGAGCAGTGTTTCTTTCTTCTCGTAACGGCCATTCGCATCGAAATAGTAAGGAATCTTCCCATTTTGGGTATAAGGCGTTTCGTAGTGACCGATCGCCTTGTGTACCGCCGTCAGGAAGGCGATATCCTTCTCGATCATCTCCTGCTGCGTTCCCGCGGCGCCGGTTTTGAGTTTTAATATAAAATAACCTTCATCGGCCGCCTGCTTGATGCGCTCCGGCGTAGTACCGACCGCAAATGAAGGGATACTCGCCACCTTCTCATGCCGGTAGGAAAGTCCGGGCCGGTAGGCGGCAGGCACCATTTCATCAAACTGCTTCATGCCGTTCTCCTGCGCGTAAAGCAGCCAGGCGGCATTATCCACGCATACGAGGGCATTCAATGCAAAGGTCTTCCGCAGGTTCGGATTACCGGTGATTTTCTTGCCATAAGCAAGCACTTCGGGCAGGATATCATCGAGCAACTGCACCGGATCGTTGAACGACGTCCCTTTGATCATTTGCAAAGCATGCTCGCTCATGGCGTACATCAATGCATTACCGGCACTTTCGGAATGGGCAGCGAAGACTTTCGAATCCGACCATAATACGCCTTGTGTACCCAGGCCTACTTTGCGGATACCCGAGTCGGATTCCAGCATGGCAACAGCCTGCCAGCTGTCGGTAATGGCACTGCCTTTGAAACGGTAAGGGTTTAATGGCTCCCGCTCAAAGTTGGAGCTAACATTCTTAATGGTGATTTTCTTCACGGCAGGTTTCGAAAATGGGTTCGGGAATTGGTTTTCAGGCGCAAGCATACCGGCGGCAGCCAGTATACCCGCTCGGCGGGCAAATTCGCGTCGGGAGAAGTGTTCAGGTTTTCCGGAAATCATGGGTTTGGGAATGTGTTTCTAATAACCAGACTCGATATCAGGCAGCTACCCTGATCCAATATTTCAATTTTATTCCCAAATGCCCGTCAAAGCACGTTCAACCCGTTTTCGGAAATGCGGGCCGCATTTTCCGGGAATTAATTCTGATAAAACTCGTAATTCTCCTTTGTTACGATATCGATAGGCATATAATTCTGCTTCGTAACGGGTGCATTGACGACGAGCGTCTGGTAAAGCGCCATTATGCCGCGGTACCCCTGGTCATCGGGACGGTGGCAGATCAGAAAGTCGATTACATTATCTTCCAGGTAGTCTACGTTTTCCGTCACAAAATCATAGCCGATCAGCGATACGTGCGTTCGGTGGCTGTTTTTCAGGAAAGATGCGACCGTATGGACACGCGAATTAGTGACGAAAGCGGCGCCGATATCCTTATTTAAATGGAACACGTAGGTAAGGTGCCGTGCCACCGACTGGTAGTCCGTTTCGCGGATATCGATCCGCACGATCTCGTTTGGCTGGTTATTGTCATTGAAATACGCCCTGAAACCATCCTCGATTTCGAGGTAATTGTAGTTGTCAATCTCCTTGGAAATATTGATGATCAGCACCTTCTTCTCCGGTTCCAGCCGATAAGTCAGGAGCTTCGCGCCTACGTACCCGCTCTTGCGCAGATGCGGGCCTATGTACGAGAGGCTGTGCAGGTCGGGAATATCGGAATCGATGAAAACGTACGGGATTTTCCGTCGCATGCATTCTGCCGCAAACTTCCGGGTTTCCTCAATGAACGAAGGGGAAATCAGGATTCCGTGAAAACCTGCATCCAGCACACGCCGGATCTGGTCCGCGAACGAATCCTTATCATTCAGATCGAACAAAAACACCTGCACCTGCACCCCATACTGCTTCATTTCTGCCTCTGCGCGGCGTATTCCGTTCAGCGGTGCCGACCAGAAATCCGTTTCTTCCGACACGTCGGGTATCAATGCGGCGAGGTTAATGATCTTTTTGGAAGCCAGCCGGCTGGCAAGGATATTGGGCTGGTAGTCCATCTCCTTGATGATCGCATTGATCTTCGCCTTGGTCTTCTCCGAAACACCCGTCCGGTTATGCAGTACCCGATCGACCGTAGCGGTGGAGACATTGGCGCGCCTGGCGATTTCCTTCACGCCGAACAATTCATTCTCTTTTTCCATTCAAAGGTTTCGTTCGAAGGGATAAATATAGGCGTTGCACGGGCATTCCTGCAAGGAAGCTGCCCCGCTCGGCGCTATCTGTTGGTGTTAAAAGGGGAAATCCGCCGACATTTACCGTCACGCACTGTTCAAATGCGACTCAGATACGCAGCAATCTTTTGAGCCGGTCATAGAAGCCGGTATCCCGGAAGGTAAATTGCTTATGCAGAATGTAATTGCTTAAAAAGCTGGCGCCCATTGCTGCTATTTGTGAAAGCAGTTTATTCAAATTAACTTCCTTCACTGAAAAAGGGATCAAAAAAGTGAAGGTACCCAGCCACGATTTTGAAAAATCATATAAAATGGCAGCGCCATAAACGGTGATGAGGCAAGACAAAATCGAAACTATTATAGTGGTTTAAAACACTTCATTTCAAGTCAAAACCAGCAAACATCATGAAAAAAGCGTTGCTCCTTACCCTATTTGCGATCCTGAACTGTGCCTGCGCAGTGTTCGGGCAGGACAACCAGTCGGTATTGTGGGAGATCAGCGGTAACGGGCTGAAAGGTTCATCGTTTCTATTTGGAACTCACCATGTAGCCTCCATTTCTCTGCTTGATAGCTTTCCACAGGTGATGCGCATAGCTACCAGCTGCGATTTCGCACTTTTTGAAACCGGCGGCTCACATATCGGTGTCGCTCCTCCTCCGATTCAAACGACCCAGCCTCCACTCGATTCGCTCTTTACGCCGGCAGAATATGCAACCGTGGATAGCTTCTTCACCGCGTCGCCATACGGCAGTATCCGACCACACACCAATGATGCTGATCTTTGGTCAATGTTTCAAATAGCCCTCACAATGCAACTGAAAGATAAAAATAAGCAGGATGAGCCATTTGATGGCGTTCTCATGAACCGATTGAATGGATTGAACAAACCCGTTTTTCAGTTAGATAATCCGAAAGAAGTAGACGATGCAATAAATGGTCTGGGTTACCGGAATATCGCAAAAATGCTGGTGGATGTAATTAATGATAAAACAGCCTTTCAAAAGCAAGCTCCGGAAGAAATAAAGAGCCTCTCATTATATTCCAAAACGTTAAGCCAGCCGCTAAAACTTGATGAAGAAGTCGATGTAAGTCTCGGAAAGCTAACCGTTGACCGAAATGCTCATTGGGTTCCTAAAATTGAAGAAAAAATGTCAGAAGGAAATTGCTTTATCGCGGTAGGATTCAAACATCTGCAATATAAAACAGGCTTGATTCAATTACTCAAAAGTAAAGGTTATATATTGAGGCCTGTTAATCTTTAGTTAATTGGCCAATTTAAAGTGCCCATTGCATTCAACGCTTGATCCTTGCTGCAAAAATTCCTTCAATAGCCTCCACTCGTCTCATGACCAACCCGGCAATTCATTGTATCGCCCCTTGCTTCATCGTCAGAGATGTCCCGGTGGCATTAGCATTTTACCGCGATTTTCTGGGTTTCGAAATCACCTACCAGGGTCCGCACGAAAACGATATCTTCTTCGGGATCGTTGAACGCGGCGCCGCGATGATCATGATGAAAGCTATCGGTGTGGAACCAGTGCCGAACCATACACGTGACGTCAAACAAGGCATTATGCGCTGGGACGCCTATATGTATGTGCCCGATCCCGACGCGCTTGCTGCCGAGTTTGCGTCGCGGAATGTGGAGTTCTTTCTGCCTATCTGCAACAATGATGATGGATTGCGGGGGTTTGAGGTGAAAGATGCGGATGGGTATTTGTTGTATTTTGGGAGGCCGAAAGCGTAATAGCCGTGCACGAAAACAAACCCATCGGTCTTGAAATATCAGTCGCTGCCCCCATACCAAACGTCTGGGCCGCACTTACCCAACCCGAGCTGATCGCCAAATGGATGCTCGATACACCGGTTGAAATCCTTACGGAATGGCGCGAAGGCGGAACACGCCTCGAACGCGGCGATTTGCATGGGCTCGTATTTGAAAACAGGGGAAAAATCCTCCGATTCGACGCGCCAAATGCACTGGAATATACCCATTGGAGTTCACTTTCGATGGTCACCGACATTCCGGAAAACTATTCCATTATTCGCTTCGGGCTCCAAGAAACCAGCAATCAGACGATTCTAACCCTCTCCATCAGTAACTTGCTCACCTTCGAGATATTTAAACACATGGAGTTTTACTGGAAAACTGCGCTGCATTTGCTCAAAGAAGTAGCCGAAACGTCGTAACGATTGCCTCGGAAGCGATTTGTTTGCATTTTAGGAGCTGAAAAACTACTCACTCCCATCACTCAATAGCTCCTTATGTACATCAATCGCTACCTCTCACCTGTTATCGTCTACTACTATTCCTGGCGGATGGTCCTGTTTTCGATCGCTACGGGCTCCATCGCCATTTTTGTGTACGACTATCTCGATTGGAAATGGGTGGCGATCCCCTGGCTCCCGGTGTCGCTCGTCGGTACGGCTACGGCATTTTTTGTGGGCTTTAAAAACAACCAGTCGTACGACCGCAGCTGGGAGGCCCGTAAAGTGTGGGGCGCCATTACGAACCATAGCCGGTCGTTCAGCGCCGCCGTCCGCTCCTTTACGACCTGTTCGCCCGACTCGGACAACATTACCGCCGCCCGGGAGAATCGCATCATCATATACCGGCACATCGCGTGGCTGTACGCATTGAAAAACACCATGGTCCAAAGAACCAACTGGGAGCACACCGACCGCGCGAGCGAACGCCAGCGCAAGGCATTCAGGCGTTCGCAAGTACCTTGTGACGTGGAAATCGCGAAACACCTGTGCGAGCCAGAACTGGCGTCCATCAAGGATAAAAAGAACCAGGCGACGCAGATCCTCGACCTGCAATCACAACACATCCGCGACCTTCGCCGCGCCGGCTCGCTCGATGCCTACCAGCATGTGGCTTTACAAGATCTTATTTCGAAACTCTACGACGAACAAGGCAAAAGCGAAAGGATCAAAAACACGCCATTCCCGCGCCAATATGCAACCACGTCAATGCTTTTTATATTCATTTTCATGACTTTACTACCGTTCGGTCTGCTGCCTCAGTTTGTGGATTTGGGCGAGAAGTATATGTTTTTGCTGATTCCGTTCAATATGATCGTCTCCTGGGTTTTCATGTTTATGGAATACGTGGGTGATATCAGCGAAAACCCTTTCGAGGGCCTGCTGAACGACACGCCCATCAGCACCATCATCCGAAACATTGAAATAGATCTGAAAGAAATGCTTGACGAAACCGACCTGCCCGCGAAGTTTTCGAGCTACTCGGGAACGTTGTTTTAGGACTAAATCAAATTCTCCTAAATACGTCCTTCTCGTAATATGGGCGCGCATCCATTTGCTACATTTTATCGCACAAATGTCGAGCCAAAGCCGACTGTTCATTTTAAATAATTGAAATTCAATATCTTAAACATATGCCCAAACAACCAGTGCTGTTTATTTACGGATATTCATGAATCCGGCCGGATAGCAATGAGGTTGTCTGCGATATACCGGTAGTCAAAAAAATCAGGCTTGGTGGGCGGAATGCGGTTATTTTCGCGCTGAGGTTTATTTGCAGAACCGCTGGAAATGTTGCGATATTGCCGGCCATTATATTCTCAACGTCCGATAAATGATGAAAATACTAATAGCCGACGACCATTCGCTGGTGCGTTACGGGCTTAAATTAGCACTTCACAACCTTTTCAAAGACAGCCAGATTGACGAAAGCTGGGACGGAGCGTCGGTTAAAGCGCAGTTTGCCTTGCATGCTTACGACCTGCTGCTGCTGGACCTTAACATGCCGGAGACGGATTCGACTGTCCTGCTGCAATGGGTTCTGGAATTTCACATAAATACCAAGGTACTGGTAGTTTCCATGAATGACGAAAGCATTTTCGGCAAACGCTCGTTGCAACAGGGCGCACATGGTTACCTGGAAAAGGATTCGTCGCCAGAAGAACTTCTGAAAGCGGTAACTACCATCCTGAATGGAAAACGTTATGCGAGTCCTAACCTGGCTACGATCCTGATAAACGACACGCTGGCGGGCAAATCGGCCAATCCTTTCGATCAGCTTACTACCAGGGAATTTCAGGTGGCGATTTACCTCGCCAAGGATTATTCCGTTACGCAAATCAGTGAGATTCTACAAGTTCAGTACACATCGGTCAATACGTTCAAGCGAAGGATATTCAAGAAGCTCAATATTGAGAATAGAAGTGCATTAGTCAGGCTGGCAGACGCCTATAACCTCGGCTGAATGCAGCCAGGAACCAAACGGGCTGTGCATTACCAGGCCGCCTATACTCACGGACGTGCCTGCACCCTGGCTGCTTTTAACGGACATTGTGAAGCCCAGCGTATGCGCGAAATCCGCGACCAACTGATAACCGAGCCGGCTATTCGGTTCCACCGGCGCATTGACGACCGGGTTCGAGAGCCGGCGCTGAATTTTCTCCAACTCGCTGGCAAGCATTCCGCTTCCGTTGTCCCTGACGGTAAGCACGGGGCCATTTTCTGAATTGGTTAAAACTAGCCGCACTTCTCCACCGCGCGTATGTTTGTTGGCATTGTCGATCAGGTTTCGCAGGATTGCTTTCAGAATATCACGGTTGGTATAAACGAAAACATCTTCCGGGCAATCCACCAGCAGCACATTCTTATTGAGCAGTACCATATCTTCAAAAAACTGCTGCAATTCCCCCGCCAGTTCATTAAATGAGAACGAATGCCGGGCCGGGTGGAAGTTTTCGTGCTGCGAGCGGGCCCATAAATTAACTTCCTTCACAAAGGCATGGATATTGCTGGTCGCTTTCTTGATTTCCTCGGTGCCCGCCTTCACTTCGGGAAGCTGATTATTGGCTGCAAAACGCGATACATGATCAGAAAGAACATTCAGAAAATGCAGCGGGGATTGAAGATCATGGGCGATCATCATCGTGATTTTCTGTTTCAGTCCATTGCTGTATTCAAGCCTTCGCGACAGGTCTTCCACCTGTTGTTCCAATTCTCTTTTCGCAAGATCGAGGCGGAAGTAACGGTCCCGCACCCACAGAAGAAAAGCCAGCAGGGACACCACTGTCAAAACCATGACACAGATCCATTGAAAGATCATAATTCACCACCGGATTAGATTTGGGATTTTTCAGTGAACTTAGTTCGCGAAGGGTACTTTATTATTGTTATACAAAGAAATCATTTTTGTAGTAAATATTGGTACAAAGTGTCAATATTTTTAACATAATTTCTACATAAGCACTAGAAATAGTAAATAAATCCTGCCTAAAACATAGGGTTAACTTAAAAAGTCAACAGCATGGACCAGAGCTGGGACCGTCTTTGCACTTTTCATCTATCGCGCTGATCCATTCATCCATCCTTCATAATCCGGCGTTTGTCATATTTCCCTTTCAGGCTTGCGCGTGCGCTACCATTTTTGTTGCGTCATTTACTAAAACCATGAAAATGCGAAGAATTCTCCTCATTTTTTCCATCCTTGCCAGCTCACTCCTATCCCCGGCATTTGCCCAATTCCCAGGCACAGGAAGCAGCCAGCCCAAAGCCCTGCCGGGAACAGCCGGCGACCAAAGCCCAAAGGGGTCGGCCAAGATAACCGGCTCTGTTGTAGATTCAGCTTCATCAAAACCAATTGAATTTGTGAGCATTGCCCTGTACGACAAAGCCAACAATAAGGCAGTGGACGGTACCGTGGCTGACGAAAAGGGAAAATTTGCGCTGAACAAACTCGCTGCCGGCGACTATAAGGTGCTCATTTCCTTTATTGGTTATGCCAACAAAACGATCGACAACATCAAGCTCTCCAAAGGCCAGGATATGGACCTCGGCACGATCAATCTGGGTTCCAACACCAAAACCCTCAACGAAGTAACCGTTACCGGGCAGGCCGCACTAATCGAGGAAAAGGTGGACAGGTTGGTTTACAATGCGGAAAAAGATATTACTGCAAAAGGTGGTGATGCTACCGACATTCTGCGCAAGGTTCCGCTGCTTACCGTAGACCTCGACGGCAACGTTTCGCTGCGTGGCAGTCAGAATATCCGCGTGCTGGTCAACAACAAACCCAGTACCATTATCGCCAACAGCGTAGCCGATGCATTGAAACAAATCCCGGCCGATCAGATCAAATCGGTGGAAGTGATTACAAGCCCTTCGGCGAAATATGACGCCGAAGGATCAGGCGGGATCATCAACATTATCACTAAAAAGAACTCGTTGCAAGGCCTCAACCTGAATATCGACGCCGGGGTAGGAAACCGCGGCTCGATGCTCGCATTGAATGGCGGCTACCGCAAAGGCAAGGCCGGTTTCACCATCGGCGGGTTCGGACGTGGCATGTATAATACAGTTACCAAAACGTCGTTGGAGCAAACCAGCGTCGTAAAAGACATTACCACTATCACACGCCAGACCGGCGACGGTTCGAGCCACGGGCTTTTCGGGAACTATAACCTGGGCTTCGACTATGATATTGCCAAGAACCAGAGCCTTACGGCAGGTGTGAAATACGGTGTGCGAAACTTCTCGAACCAGCAGGACCTCGTCACCCGACTCATGAAAACCGGCAACCCGGATGAGGCCTCGGCACGCAATGTCGCAGCAGACAACCTTTCGGGAACCGTGGACGTGAATGTCGATTATCTGCATACGTTCAAGCCCCAGCAAGAATGGAGCGTGTCGACCCTATACAGCCGCAACGATCTCACCAACGACTTCGATGCAGATATTTTTACCGAAAAAGAACTGACTTCCCGGCAACGCAACCTCAACAAGAGCATCAACCAGGAGTTCACGCTTCAATCGGATTACCAGACGCCTATCAAGAAAAATCAGATGCTCGAATTCGGCGGAAAAGGGATTTTCAGGGAAGTAAAGAGCAAGTACAGCTTCCTGATCGCCGAACCGACAGGTGACTATCGTCCCGAACTCGATCAGCCTGCGGGAGACCTGACCTACCATCAGAACATCGCGGCAGCGTATTCATCCTATACTTATACCACTAAAAAGCGCTACACATTGAAAGGAGGCCTGCGGTACGAACACACGTTCATCGACGCAAGTACCAACGAGGGTGTTGTGGGTGTAGGAAACTATGGCGTGCTGGTACCCAGCGTGAATGCTTCGAAGACTTTTAAGGGAACAACCGTGAAACTCGGCTACAACCGCCGCATCCAGCGCCCGGGTCTCCAACAATTGAACCCGAACTTCAACTCAGCCAACCCGCAGAACATCACCGTCGGTAACCCGGAGCTCCGTCCTGAATTAACCAACAACTACGAGCTCGGTCTGAGCAAGAATATCAAGAAGACGTATGTAAATGCGACATTTTTCGGCCGCTTTACCAACAATGCGATTTCACAGGTGCGCCAGCCTTCGGATTCGCTCGATGGCGCGATCGTGACAACGTACGAGAACATCGGTAAGCAGCACGCTTACGGCGCCAACATTTTCGCCAACATTGCAGCTACATCGAAGATCAACTTCGGGATATTCGCCAATGCATTCTATACCAAACTGACCGGCCAGACAATCGGACAAAACGGACTTTCGCAGGAAATCGATAATGACGGTATAAACATCAGCGGTGGTATCTTCTCGCAGGCTACCTTCGGAAATGGCTGGGGCGCGCAGGCGTTCGGATTCATGCAGGGCCAGCAGATTCAGCTGCAAGGCAAGCAGGGCGGCTTCGGTTTCTATACGATTGGTGTGAAGAAAGAATTTGCCAACAAAAAGGCCAGCCTCGGTCTCGCTGCTGAAAACTTCCTGAGCAAAAGGTTTAAAATGCATACCGAATTGACTTCCTTGCAATTCAACCAGGTCAATGACGTATACCTTTACAACCGTGGGTTTCGTCTGACATTTACCTATAAAATTGGTAAAATGACGATGGAGCAACCGAAAAGAAAGGCCAAGTCGGTCAACAACGACGACGTGAAAAGCGACGGCGGCGGACAACAAGGCGGCGGTGGCGGCCAGGGCGGCGGCGGAAATGCTCCCCGCTAGGCGCGCCCCGCCAGGTTACGGCACAACGATATTAAATGAAACTTACACAAGCCTGTTAAACTCAAATACAAACTTCGGTATGAAAACAAACAAACTAATTTGGACAATGGCCGTGGCGCTCGTCTCTACCGCCTCTTACGCGCAGACTGTGGATGAAATCGTAGATAAACACGTCGCCGCCCTGGGTGGACTCGACAAGATCAAGGCTGTAAATACCGTAATCACCGATCGCTCGCTGGCTGTACAGGGCATGGAAATACCCAACAAAACGACCCTGGTAGTAGGCAAATCCGTACGCAACGAGTCTACTGTAATGGGCAATACGATGATCCAGGTGGTGGATAACGGCCAGGGCTGGATGATCCGTCCGACCATGATGGGCGGTACCGGAGAACCGGAAGACATGCCTGCTGACCAATTGAAACAACAACTGAGTTCGCTCGATCCATTCGGCGGCCTGGTGAATTATAAAGAGAAAGGCAATAAAGTGGAGCTCGTGGGCAAGGAATCCGTCGACAAGAAAGACGTTTTCCACCTGAAACTCACCACTACCGACGGCCAGGTAATCGATGAATTTGTGGATGCGAATACCTACCTCGTAACCAAAGTGAAAGTATCGATGAATGGCAACGACGGCGAAATTGCGCTCTCGGACTACAAAGAAGTAGATGGGGTGAAATTTGCGAATACGATGGAAATCAGCAATCCGCAAATGGGAACAATGTCTTTCATTACCAACAAAATAACCGTGAACACACCGGTGGATCCGGCGATATTCAAGAAGCCGGCGAAGTAGGTTTGCCGACTCCCCTCCCGATAGCGTTGTTACCTGAACAACGCTATTTTTTTTGACAATTCGATGGGGTCCTTTACCTCCATTTTATCGTAAATGCGCCGTTTATAGGTGCTGATCGTGTTTTCTTTCAGGTTCATGATCGCGGCGATCTCCTTGGTCCATTTGCCTTCGGTCATGAGCTGCATGACGCGCCGCTCACGGGGCGAGAGCGTGACGATCGGGTTACCGCCCGTCATGCGGCCGGTAACGTCGGCAAAACTCGAAAGGAAAATTTGCTGCACATCGTAGCTCACGTAACGGCCGTGGTCGAGGATGGCTTGCACGGCATTCACGAATTCCTCCTGCGGTGCTTGTTTGGATATAAACCCGTCGGCCCCCGCCTGCAGGTATGGCAGAGCATAAACTTTCTCATCGAATGCCGAGTGGATCAGGATGGGAAGCCCGGCTTGCCTTTCGCGCAGCATTTTCATCATCCTGACGTTTTCGCCGCCGGGAATGTCGATGTTCAGAATAGCCAGATCGAAACGTTCCTGTTCGAGGATCGCGAGCGCGGCCGGAAATGTCTCCGCATGACCCACAACGGCTTGCGGGTAAAACTCGGCAAATACCATTTTAAGCCCCAGCAAAATCAGCGGGTGATCTTCAATACATAAGAATTTCATAGAAGTGCTAACCGAGATAGACAGGGTTTATGTTATTTCGTACAATATCAGGGATATTACCAGGGACAGATTGTCGCTATTTGTAGAAATATATCTAGCTATCAGCGAATGTGCCCCGCGCGTATCTGCTCAACTCAACATAGTAACTTTCTCGATCAACTTGATCAGGCTGTTAACCTGCATCTTTTTGAGTATCCGCATCTTATGCGTCCCGACGGTCGTTTTATTGATGTTCAGAATGGCTGCAATCTCCCCAGTCGATTTCCCGGCAATGAGGTGGTTCATCACCTGCCGCTCCCTGTCGGAAATACTCATCAGCGGATTCACGTATCGCAGCGAACGGTTGATCTGACTTTCCTGAATAATTTGCTGCTGTAAGGCAGTACTCGCATATTTTCCCATCACCATCATTGCCCTGATCGCTTCGTCGAACTGTGCCGATGACGCTAGTTTCGACAAAAAACCGTCTGCACCTGCCTTCATATACGGCAGACCATACGTGCTTTCATCGAGGTCTGTGATGACCAGAATGGCCGTGCCTGGATATAATGTCTTCATCCGTTCCACCACGCCGGCTCCGGCTTTCCCTTTAATATCGACGTCAAGAATGATCAGTTCGTAAATATTGCGGCCCGCAAGATCATAGGCTGCGTCGACGGACGAAGCATTGTCGACCTTCGTTACCGGATTGATTTCACCGATCTTCTGTCTTAATCCCAGCACGGTTAGCGGCTCGTCCTCGATAATGAGTATATTCATAAATTGGCTGATTGGCTGACAGAAACCGGGCATTTAGCCGCTATTGCAACTGTCATAATTTCACCAGTTCCAGACTTGGAACTAGTTCGTAATTCAAAGATGTAAATTTAAGAATAAATATTACACACATGTCGCTACATATAAATGTAGAAATTTCTCTAATATAACTCAAACAAACTCGATTCAAAACTTGCAGCGACTGGAAGCTTAATGAGCAGCGAGGGCTCAAATTGAGCTTGAAATACACTTTAAACCTCATCCGGACGCTTCCCAACCCGGAAATTTCGTCTCGAATAGTAAAACTTTTTTTTGCCGAACCGGTTAATTAACTGTAAACTTGTACAGACCGCTGAATAAGTTTTACATTAAATAATAGGAGTTTTACTTAATATTTACTGTATTTATTTGATAACCACTGAGTCACAAAAGGTTATAGACGGTCGAAAACGGAATATAAGTCCTCCTTAAAAAATGAAAAAAATCTTACTGGTTGAAGACCATGCAATTGTCAGGCTCGCTACCCGGTTCTTGATTCTCGATTTACTGAACCCCGTGGTCGTTCATGAAGCTGGCTCTTTCAGTGAGACACTCGCCCAACTCACTCATAATCAGGTAGACCTGGTTATTCTCGATATCAATATTCCGGATGGCGAAGGTTTCAATATGATCCCAAGGATCCGGGAAGTCCAGCCCAAAGTGTTGATCATGATCTTTTCGAGCCTCGAAGAAGAGATCTATGCCTTGCATTATATCAAAGCAGGTGCCAATGGCTTCCTCTCCAAAAATGCTTCACAGGAGGAGATCAAAAAGGCGATATTGTCCATGCTGGAAGTCGGTAACTACATTAGCACTGCCGTTCAGCAACAACTGCTGCGCAACACCCTCGAAAACAAACCCAATGGCGAGAACCCGCTCGAACACCTCTCGCAACGTGAACTGGAAGTGATGGACATGCTGATTGAAGGCTATTGGACGAAAGAAATCGCGATCAAACTCAACCTTACGGAAAGCTCGGTCAGTACCTACAAAGCGCGTATCTTCGAAAAACTGAAAGTTTCGACACTGATCGAAATGTTCAAAAAAGTTCAGTTCTACAAAAGCCAAAATCCTGGTATTTAGACAATTACCAACTATCAATTAATTTTTTAGCTAGAATATTTGACATAACTACGAAACATTCGTAGAATTACGAAAAAATCGTAACCATGGAAAAACTGACGGCTCAGGAGCAGGACGCCATGCTCGCGGTATGGAAAACCGGCGAAGGAAGCGTAAAATCATTCATGGAGGCTATGACACCTCCCGTCCCACCCTATACGACGGTTGCGTCGACCATCAAAAACCTTGAAAAGAAGGGCTATCTCAATAGCCGGCTGATCGGCAATGCCTATTTGTATGCACCGGTAATTAGCGAGGAAGCCTACAAGCAAAAGTTTATGGGAAACGTCGTCAAAGACTACTTCGAGAACTCCTACAAGGAACTCGTGAGCTTTTTCGCACAGAAGAACAAGATTTCAGCCGACGAACTAAGGGAAATCATCGGTCTGATCGAAGGAAAGAAGTGATTTATCAAACCTTTTCAGCTATGTCGGCATTTCCGGATTACCTGCTCAAACTTTCGATCAGCCTCGGCGTGATCGCCCTTTTTTACCACCTGGTACTGCGCAAGCTTACATTTTACAGTCATAACCGGCATTTTCTGCGGTTCTATTCCGCATTTTGCTTTCTGATCCCGCTTTTTAACATCAACCATTTCGTCTCTCCCGAGCCCACTCCTGCGCGTGTCCTCGTGCAAAGCGTACCTGCCCTCACGCGCATCACCGAGCCGGAAGCTGCAACTTTCCCATCGGTTCTTCCAGGCGAGCCATCGGTTTTCACCGGGTCGTCGCCCCTTACTGCTAACGACTGGATTTTTTACATCTGGCTTGTTGGTGCGACGGTCATGACATTGCGCTTGCTGGCACACATCCGCTCCTATCTCCGGATCCGGTCGCAATCCCGGCTCATTTCAGACGACGGCGTAAAAATCTTCCATTTCGACCTCGACATGAGCCCATTCTCGTTCGGAAAGTCTATTTTCTACAACCCACAACTGCACAAGCCCGACGAGTTGCAGGACATGATCCTGCATGAATACATTCACGTGCAGCAGTGGCATTCAATGGACGTGATCTGGTCCGAAATTCTGTGCATTATCAACTGGTTCAATCCTTTCGCTTGGCTGATCCGTAGTGCCATCCGCCAGAACCTGGAATACATTGCCGACCAGAAGGTACTGGAAAATCACCCGGATACGAAAGCCTATCAATATCTGCTCTTAAAAGCTGCCATTGGTCCTGAGTTCTCTTTGGTCAACCAGTTTGGTTATCACTCTTTAAAACAAAGGATCGTGATGATGAACAAAAATGCCAGTCCGCGGGCATTGCTGGCCTGCTTTTTATTCATTCTGCCGCTGCTGGCGGTTGTACTGGCAGCATTCAGACCGGACGTGCCAAGGGGAAGAAAAGTGACTAACTTCTATCGTACACCAGTCGAGGTTAGTATGAGAAAGCCCAAAAACCTTCTGCATTTGGCAGGCATAATCCTGGATGCCGAAACAGGCAAACCTATTGCCAATTTGCCTCTGGATATCACGCACGACGAAGCGTATGTCAAAACCATTTCAACAGACATGGATGGCTTTTACTTTGCAGAACTGCCCGTTAAACCAGAAAAAGGAATCGCCCATACCTATTCCATCGGATACGATGACCCCAATCTTTACATGAGTTTCAGAACGGGCGAGACGTATTACGGAGGGCTTAATTTCGGAGAACGATTCGAATACCATTTCATACGCAACCGCGCACTGCCCGACCTGAGAAATTTTCACTATTCTATTGGTACTAAGCCCTTCTACGACAAATACAACCCTTTAAACACCCGTGTGCAACTCAAAACCTACCTTTTGAAAAATGCAGCACCTCACAAAAAAGAAATGGCTCTGAGAGTGGACTATATCAAAACTCACCGTTGGTCTAAAGATGTGATCACTCTTTATAAAGGCGGCTATTTCGACCGTAAAAGGCAACTTGTAGGCTATGAAAGTGAAATGAAACTCTTCCTCGACGGCAAGGAAGCGACGCCACGCGAAATCAACGAGGCTTTCAAAAACTACCCCTACATGTTGAGCGGAGATCAGGAAAGGCGGAATTTCGGGCCCGGTAATCTTTCCACGGAAATAACTTACCTCACCTTTCCACTCTACCGTGACGCGCCACCGGCCGCATTGGTAAAAGGAAATGTCGAAGTTAAAGATACCCAATCCTTCGATCCAGGCAGACTCAAAAATGAGCCCTATCTCCTCGACGGCTTCCGGCAGGTTTACGGTGCGAGCAGTAACCTGATACCCGAAAAACGGGACATTAAAAGGATTATGCTGCTCAAGGGTCCGCTGGCAAAATATTATGATTCATCACTCAAAGAAATATGGTGGATCGAAACCCGGCCGGTGAATGAAGTTTTCGAACGGCCGGATTTCGCTGCCAAATAGCAATTCGTGTTGATCAGCACAATGTCGATGTGTTGCATTGCTCCCGCACACGTCGCGCGTGCGCAAGCGTGAGGCTGGGCTTGATCAGCTCTTTGAAGAAAGGTACCACCGGCTCTCCCGCAGCCGTCCGTTTAGGCCAGTCGGGACAAGCAATGGCCGCGCGGCCGATCGATACGAGATCGGCCGCGTTACTGTTCAGTAATGCCTCCGCCAGCGCGATATCGTGCATTCCTCCGTTCGCTATCACAGGTGATCTGAGCAGGCTTTTGGCAATGCTGTTTGAAGAGGTTCCATCAGGGTACCGGCATTCGCGCTCCCAGCGCCCGCCTTCCGCCGCGATGTGCAGATAATCCGGGTCTATTTCGGCAAGTATTTCAAAGATTCGCCGCGCAGTTTCCGAACCGCCCGGCCAACGGTAAGTGAGATCATTGACTTTGCTCTCCGAAACCCGGATGCCCACCATGAAATCGGCGGGCAATGCCGCCTTCACGGCCTGATACACTTCCATCAAAAACCGTAGCCGGTTCCGCTCATTACCACCATATTCATCGGTGCGGAGGTTGGTATGCGGCGTGATAAACTGGTCGAACAAGTAACCATTGGCCGCATGCAGTTCTACCCCGTCAAAACCCGCCTCATGTGCCAGCATTGCAGCGCGGACATAGCCTGCTTTCACGGCATCCAGGTCTTTCGTCTGCATGGCACGTGGCATGGGAAACGGGCTGGGGAATACGGCATTATCGGTAGCCCGTAGCCCCACCGGCTGTACCGCAGAAGGTGCGATCGTTTCCCCGGTTATTTCCGACAATGCTCCGCCGTGCATCAATTGATTTATAATAAGCGCATTGTACTCGTGTACGGCTGTCACCACGCGTTTCCAGCCATGCACATGCGCCTCATTCGCAATCCCCGGCTGGTTGCGGTTGGTTTTACTGAACAACTCGTCGGTGTAAGTACCTTCGGTGATGATCATTCCGAACCCACCGGCGGCAAATGCTTCGTAATAATCTGCCATTTCCTGCGTAGGTACGCCCTCTGGTGTAGCGCTCACACGCGTCATAGGCGCCACCACGAGGCGGTTAGCCAGTTTCCTGCCGCGTATTTCAATACTATCGAATATCGTTTTGCTGATCGTCTCCATACTTTGTTTTTTTGATTACAAAAGTACCGGCCCGATCAGCGACGGGACATATAACTATTTTAATAAAAGCGCTTAAACTCTTTTAAGACCGCTGCGCCAGCTGCTTGCGTATCTGGCTCAGAAACACGGGTGTAATACCCAGGTAGGAAGCAATGTACCGCTGGGGCATGCGCTGTTCGAGAGTGGGATATTTGGTAATGAGCGCTTCGTACCGTTCGGCACCGGTCATGGAAATGGCATTCAGGATACGTTGGTCTTGTGCGATAGCGCCCTTTTGTTCGAGAATCCGCCAGAAGCGTTCGAATGCAGGAATATCTCTGTAGAGCTGTTCGAGGTCGTCCTTTTCTATTTGTAATAAAACCGATGCTTCTAGCGCGACGATATTTCGGGTGGCCGGTACTTGTAAATGAAAACTGGTGGAATCAGAAATCCACCAGTCTTCCATCGCGAAATGCAGGGTATGGTCGTTGCCCTTCTCATCCATGTAAAAAGAACGCAGAAAGCCCTTGCAAACGTAGCTTTCGTACCGGCATATGTCACCCTGCTGGACAAGATACTGCCGCGGAAGCAGCTTGCGAACTTTCAGAAGGGAAACGAAATGTGCCTGCTCGCCCGCCGTGAGCTCAATGCGGCGCAGAACATGGTCGAGGATCTTTTTTTGCAATGCCGGGTCTTTTTCCAATGGTTTTCACAGCCTGATGTCGGCAGCAAATATTGGAAACTAATCCGTCCGATCCTACCGGCATGACCTGAAATCAGCTTAACGTGCCGCCGTCGATAGTGATTACCGACCCGGTGGTGTAGCTGTTGGTTGGACTGGCGAGGAATGCTACCGCATCCGCAATGTGCTCGGGACGGCCATATTTCGGAATCGCCATCATACCGCGCTGAAAATCCGAGAATTCCGATGTCGATGGGTTCATATCCGTATCCACCGGACCCGGCTGAATAAGGTTAACGGTAATGCCTTTTGGACCGAGGTCGCGGGAAAGCCCGCGGGTAAAGCCCGACAATGCCGATTTGCTCGCCGCATACAGGGTCGCCTGCGGTACCGCCGCGCGGTCTGCCATGCAACTGCCGATCGTTACGATACGTCCGCCTTGCTCCATTTTACGGGAAGCCGTGAGACATGCTTCAAACACGGATTTGACATTGACATTCATCACATAATCATAATCCTCCGTAGTGTGCTCCTCGAATGCCTTGCCTATGTACACGCCGGCACTGTTTACAAGTATATCCAGCTTGCCATAATGTTCAATAGCCTGGTCGATAGCCGCAGAAACGGCTCCTTCCCGGGCGTTGTCGGATTGCAGGGCTACGGCAATAAGACCTTTTTCTGATAGTTCTTTCACAAGGGCTTCTGCCTGGGTTTTACCGTTGACGTACGTAAAAGTCACCTTCGCTCCTTCTGCCGCAAGCCTCTTCACGATGGCTGCTCCAATACCCCGGCTTCCGCCTGTTACGAACGCGACTTTGTCTTTCAAGTTTTGCATGATGATGAATTGGTTTTGATTTCATTGCAAAACTACCTACCTACTCGTAATTTTACAGGTACTAACATAATTATCAAGTACTAACATAAATGTAAGTTATGCGAAAACAGAGCTCCACGAACCTTGAAAACGAAATGTTGATCAATGGAAATTGTGATATGGCCTATACCCTGGACCTGATCGGTGGTCGCTGGAAGCCATCAATCCTATGGCGACTAGCGAATGGCGCTATGCGGTACAGCGATCTCCGCCGCAGCCTGCCGGCCGTGTCGGAACGCATCCTCATCCTCCAACTCCGTGAAATGGAAAGCGATGGGCTCATCAGCCGCAAAGTATATCCGGAAGTCCCGCCGCGCGTGGAATACGAACTCACCGATCTGGGAAAAAGCCTCGAACCGGTAATCAATATCCTTACCGACTGGGGCGCCGAGAACCGGCCGGGCTCGGACAAAAAACGCGTGCGTTGTCCTATACTAACCATCAAATAACACGCATTTGCCGTGCATGATTGCGCGGCGAGCATTCCGGCACAAGGCGCACCGGCTTATTTTTTGGTATACCGTAAGCCGACAGAAAGCCCTATCTGGTAGGGCTGTATTTTGAAGGGGTTGTCAGGATTGCGTAGCTTTGAAAGGCTGTATTCGAAATACGGACCGACGGTCATGATCACATTATTTCCCGCAAAAAGTTCCTTTCCAAAGCCCGCATTCACCCAGACCATGTTCTTCCTGGAAGTAAGATCCCGGCTGAATTCCGCACCGAAATCCCCGAAATAGTTACGCAGGAAATGCGAGCGGCGTATCGTATGTTTTTTAACGGCCATTCCCACCAGACGGACCGTACTGTTCTCCTCCTGCGGAATGCCTTTTCGCACCACTTCATAGTTTCCGGTGAGATCCGGCCCCACAGCAAACTCGCTGGTGGCGATCTCATACCTGTACGACTGCTTGAATTGTCCATAATTGAGCAACAACTGAAATCCCTTCCGCTCTACCCCGGCCGAAAATTTGTAACCGACAGTCTGCGCCGAGATTTTGGCAGGCAAAACGAAATTCTGGTAAACAACCCCATTCCCCGGCCGGACCGTCAGAATCTGGAAGGTACGCAACGGCGTAAACCCCGCAATAAAACTCCAGTGTTCTCTGAACAGAAATTCATAGCGCTTTTGCGGTTCTCCAGGCGTTATGAGGCTGTCGGGCTGCCAATTATATTTTGGAAGGGCCAATGGCCTGTGATCCAGCACCCCGATGTCTTGATCGGCCAACGACGGCCCTTCCAGTTCTTTAATATCGTCTTCAATGCTTGCCGCACTGTCCGGCAAGACATTTCCAAAATCTGCTTTCGTCATTGCCGATTCCAGGAACTCTCTATCGGCCGGTGAAATGTCCTTATTTCTTACCCAAACTGAACCAAACGGCGATCCTTTCCGCCGGACCGCTTCGATCCGTTTCACAACATCCTCCCGTTTGTATCTATACGACTGCGCGGCCGGGCGGGTGGCGCGTGAAGTACCAACCTGTACAACTTCTCCGGCTCTGCCCACATCACCGGATTCAACAGACAATTCTGGATGAGGTTCTGCCAGATCGACGCTGACCGATCGAACTTCCTGTTTTATAGCATCAGGTTTCAGCTCTGGCCGCTCTTCTTGCCGTGCCGGCTTTGGGGAGACCGCAGTCAGGGCATTGGAAAACTCCCTTTTTACCTGCTTTGCGCCTGCTACCACTTCATTTTTTTTCTCCACTGAATAGGATACCAGGTACACGGTAGCCGTGAGCGCAATGAGTAACAGCAAGGACGCGACGAGGCCCGTTTGCACCATGCTGGTTCCGCCACCAAGCCCCTGGAAAATCTTTTCCCGAAGAGTCGGATCAGGCAGTCTTTCAAAATTATCGAATCGTTCACGGAGAGCTTTACGCAACTCCTCGTCGATACGCTCGTCAGAAGATTTCATATTGCGTAATTCCTTTTTCCTGTAACTTCCTCATTAACAAATTTCTTCCTCTTAAAAATTGCGAGCGGGACGTGCTGTCGGAAATGGACAGCATCTCTCCGATTTCGCTGTGAGTATAACCGTCTATCAAATGCAGGTTGATGATCATCCGGTAGCCATCCGGTAATGTGTTGATCACATTCAGCAGCACATTCATGTCAATCTGAGTGATAATCTTTCCATAATCTCCCGAATCAATCTCCCGCTGAAAATCTTCGAGATTTGAGTGCAGCTGCTGCTCTTTTGTAGTCCGGTGATAGTAATTAATCGCCGTCCTGATAACCACCGATTTCACCCACGCATCAATCACTTCCACATTCCTCAAATCATTGATGCTCTTGAAAACCTTGATAAATCCGTCCTGAAATATGTCCTCCGCCTCTGCCTTTGTTTTCGCATAACGCAGGCAGAGTCCCAGCAATCTGGATTTGTACCGTTCATAGAATGCCGTCTGCGCCCTGGCGTCGCCGGCTTGACATGCCCGAACCAGATCGGCCAGCGAACCGTATTTCTTGCTGCGGAAAAATGTCATTCAGAAGGGTTATGAAGTGTATCGTTGAAACAATTTTTTCTCGTTCACGGATCAACCACAGACTGGTACTTCATATCTACGAAGTTGCCATCCTGATCGAAAGTGAACCGGCAATTTTCATCCGTTCCCTGCATAATCATCCCATAACCTGTCCCAATCGGGTCTGAAAATTTATAGCCTTCCAGTAATTTCATGGAAGAAAATACCCACGAGTTCTTTACAAAGTTCTGTATTTTTTCAGGGTATTCATCAATATTATAATAAAATGCTTCGGCCCTATAAATCGTATTGGTAAGCTTTCCCGCGGCATTGAAAGTAAAGTCATAGCTGGTACTCGATGCGGTACGGGCATTTACCTCATATATTTTTTCATTCTTGTCGTTAATATTAATCGTTGCAGCCGCAAATCTCAGCTTTTCCCTTTCCAGGAAACTGACCACAGGTCCGGGTAAAACAATCAATTCATCTTTGCCGATCGTATACGAAAACTTGATATAAGGCTCCAATGTAATTGACATTTTTTGGGGATTATGAAGATCGTATTGGAGCCAGCTCAACAAATAGACCTGGTTATTCAACGTGTATCTGGCACTATATGCCCTACTATTACCAGACTGAATTTCAGGCTCTTTATAAGCCTCAGCCACTCCCCCGTTCATGTTCTTCGAAGGAAGCGCCCGCTTCATCGAATCAGGCAGTGCACCATGCATACGGTAAACACTTAATACCTTTTTGGTATTTAATGCGGCGTAAAAAGGATCACCCTTCAATTTATAATAGACTTCATACAGCTTGTCTTTTTCAATTGCCTGGAATGTAGCGTCCGTTGCATCCGGATATGCATTCGACATCACCTTGATAATCGCTTCCGGCAATATTTCAGGCGGAATCACTTGCTGATCTCTGTAATCGCTGCATCCGTTCAGAAAGAGGATGGGAACAATTAAAAGAAGTAATCTGTAAGTAAACATTCTTTCATTCATAGCATCAAATGATTTTGATCGCCGGGGTGCCAGTTTATTTAATTAATATAAGGATACTCCAAATTTGTGCTCCGCATCTCGTGTTTCGACGTCCGTCAACCAGGCAGCGCGCATAATAAAAGCGTAAGTGATTTTTCCCTGTACCGTTTGCTCCTCCACCAGGATCTTGATCCGCTCGGGGCTGGCTGCCCTGCGAGCTTCCTCCACTCCTCTGAACAATGGGGCAGGTTCGCTGGCTACATATCCGCTATCAGGTTGCCAATCGGTGCCGGACATCGCTGCTGCAAGCGACTGAATGCTTTCGGGTAAGGGCAGTTTCATCATTTTGCGTTCATTGTCCCAGCTCCATTCACCGCTTTTTTTCGTCGATCTCAGCATTAAAACACATTGAAATTCGCCAAAAGGGACTTTGCCGTATGCACCGGTCATTTGTGATTCGGTTACTGTCCCTTTTCCGTAATAGCCCCGGCCAAACTGCACTGCCACGAACGGAATTACTTCATTCAGGTAATGGTTGCTCAGCAACGTCGTTTTCTCTCTCACATTCAGCGTGGCAATCTGGTCCTCCTCCTGGCGGGATATTTCTTCGATACGCCAATACCTTTCCTGCACGGTCATCCTGCCCAGAAACTCGGCCTTCGTTAGTCCCGGATTCGGCTCCGGTTTTATTTCACTCTCCGTATCACAGGACAACAGTGAAAGCGTCGCAAACAGGAGGCTGTTCACTATGCATGTCCTGATCCGCCGTCCGCGACCGGCTTTTCCATGCTTCATCATCTCAAATTCATTTTATTTACATCGCCGGTGAAGCTATCCGGAAATCCGGTTTTTTCCAACTCTGGCCCGACTATCTTTTTCATGGCTAATAGTCTGATTGAAAAAGCCTTCCGATTATCCGCCCTACCGGCGAAGCATGCAGGAAGACACACCCTTCAAAAAAAACGCTGCACGAAGCTGAAAAAAACTTAACTCAATCCGGGTAATTTGAGACCGGAGCCTTTCAATGCCTCCATCAGCTTCTCCTGGATTTCCATTTTTGTATCTACGAAACCGTGGGCGTCGAGCCACACATTCACCATTACTTTGTAACCATCGGGCTCGATAGACGATATTCCAATGCGCCTTTCGGGGACTTTAAGGGCACTTTGGGCATGATCGAGGACATTGTTGACAATATTCCTGACCTCCCGGAAGTCAATGCCGTTGGTGAATTTCATTTCCACATCCAACCGTCTGTTTCCCGAAGTGCTGATATTGATGATTACCTCGTTCGAGAGCTTGCTGTTCGGAATCACGACCGTGCGGTTATCATACGTTTTCACGACCGTATAAAAGATTTTGATAGCCTGCACCGTCCCCTCCTGCCCTTGTGCTATAATGTTGTCGCCCACCTCGAAAGGTTTGAGAATCAGGATGAGTACGCCGCTCGTAAAATTCTGCAAAGTGCCTGACAGCGCCAGACCAGCAGCGACACCGATTGCGCCGATCAGAGCCGCAAAAACGGTCATTTGAATGCCTATGATCTGCATGACCGAAATAATGAGCAGCACCCGCAGTGTGGTAACGGCAAGGCTGAGAAGAAATGGTGTGAGGGAGGGATCGATTTTGCGCTTGTACATGTGCGCGTTGAGCCAGCGCGACAATAAGCGGATGAGCCAGAAGCCGGCTATCAGCACGGCTATGCCTACGAGAACAGAAGGCCCCGTTTCCAATATCCACGCGTAAGCCTTGTTATAAAACTGTTGAATTTTCATGATCAGAGTGCATTGACTAAAATGCCGTCCCCGGGAAAAAATCCGTTCCAAAGCCAGTTGGCATGTTTTTTGATCCCCAAGCTCCCATCAGTTAAGGAGAAAACCCAACAGACATGGAAATTCGTCATCATCAACAAACAGAATTACAGCGAGGCCGATATATCGTATATTTCCTGCTGGCAGCAGTGGCTGCGGGCATTGCCATTTACTTCTATGCACCGAAACCGGTGAACAAGGCCGCGAATGAGAACATGTTGCTCTTCCTTCAAAACGCGATCGGCGACATTGACCTGAAACTCAAAGACGAATGGAACAATACCGACCTCGCGACGCGGCTTTCATGGCACAAGTCGAACACGGCTTTATACAACGAAGCCAAAACCAACACCGACAAAAAGATTACGGCGCAACGCGAGATCCTGAAAAAGAAAATGGCGCAAGTACAGCAACGCGACTTCCCAGAGCTACGCACGGCATATGTGGAATCGAAGAAGGAAGCGCTGGAAGAGCAGCACGTAGGGATTGGCCTGGCTGGGAAAAATCAGGAAATACTCACATTCGAAGGCCAAATGTTCAAGCCGCAGCAAGTACAGGAGGATTTTATGAAGAATATTTATGGAGTCGTGAATGACCTGCGGTTTAAGAAAATTGTATACAAATGGTCGGATGCACCCGATGGCTACCGTAATTACGAGATCAAGTCGAAGGCGGATTCGGAGATTTGACGGCTCCTCCAAACTCGCTGCGGTAAATTTTGATCAGCAATAGCAGATAGCTGATCAGTAAAGGACCAAAGATAAACCCCCAGAAACCGAAAAGTTTCAAACCGGCGATCAGGCCGAGAATCGTGATAACCGGATGCACATCGCCTACCTTTTGTAAAAAAGTAATGCGGGCTACGTAATCAATGTTGCCAATGATGGTCGCGCTGTATATGGCCAGACCGATCGCCTTTCCGGTTTCGCCTTTAGAGAAGAGGAATATCACCAACGGCAGCCATATCATAGCGGTCCCTATCACCGGAAAGAATGCGAATAAGCCGGTGATCAGCCCCAGCAACACAAAGTCCTCGATCCCGACGATCCAATACCCCAATAGTGCTACCAACCCCTGGATAAGCGAAATGAGTGGAATACCTAGTGCATTGGCACGCACCATACCGCAGGTTTCGTCGGCAAGGGATTGGATATTCTTATGCTTGAGCGGGATGAAATGTTCCAGCGTTTCTTCCATAAACCGGCCATTTTTGAACATAAAATAGGACAGGAATAGGATCATCAGCAGATTACCGAGCATGGTTGCGGAACTGTTCAGTATCCCAGGGATAAAACCCGCTGCTCTTTTACGGATATCCGCCGTCGCTTCCTTCGTAAGCAAATCTTGTCCGGTCCATTCACGAAGCTGCGCAGAAATCGCGTCAATCGCGTGGTTCACCTGTTCGGGATTCTCCGCAATCATATTAATCTTTTGAAATATCATCTGGCCCGCGAAATATACGGGTGCCACAATGCAGGCCATAAACAGCACCATAAACAGCACCGCCGTGAGGCCCTTCTTCCACTTTCGCTGTTCGGTAAGATGAAAATAATACCTCCGGCAAAGGATATAAATGGTGAGTGCCCCCAGAAAACCAGGGAAGAAAATATAAAGCTGCTTAAAAATAATTACCGCCAATGCGGTGACAATCAGCAGGAAGGATATTTGACGAATGCGATTGTTGAAATCAGAAACCATGAAATGCCAATTTGGGTCAATATACGTAATGCAATTATTATACCAATATCGCCGGAATCGGCAAAAGAAAAGCGCAGGACAAGTCGTTATCCTGCGCTTTTGCTGTATATCTGAATGGCCTACGCCGCCGATTGATCATCTACCTCTGCCTCAGGCGCATTTTTTTTCACGGATTCGATCCCGTTGTCACGGCTTGCAACGCTTTCGTACATTTCACTGCTTCCGATTGCCTGACCATTGGTCGCTTTTAAAAGGAAATAGAATTTGTCATTTTTCGAAGTAAGACGTTCGAAACGTGCGTCGTCCTGCGAATTCTTTTTCACCGATTCGATCCCGTTCTCGCAAGCCGCTTTGGTAGTATAACCCTCGCTTGCCAGGATCACCTGACCGTTTCCGGCTTTCAGGTTAAATTGAAATTCTCCGTTAGCTCTTTTTGTAATTACGAATTTTCCCATATTTGAAAAGATTGGATTAGGCTTTCAAAGTACGATTATCTTTTGTTAATTCAATAGTATACGTTGTGTAAAATACGCTATACGTCTCTCAGCCCGGCACGGATCACCCTCGCAACCTGCCTGCGGTACGGCGCGCTCACCGGTAGGATGTGTGTGGCAACCTCGACAGTGTGTTCGGTAAACGCCGTTATTTTGTTAATCGCCACGATCAGTGAGCGATGTACCCTCATAAATCCCCTTCCGGCAAACCGTTCTTCGATCGCCGTCAGCCCCTGATAAACAATCATCTCTTTTTCAGTCGTTTTGATCTTCGTGTACTTCTTCACCCCTTCGACGTAAAGCACTTCATTAACATATACCTTCACTGCCGACCTGCCCGAAAAGAGGTAAATGAACGGGCCCCGATCCGGCGCGGACCGCTTACGCCTGGTGGATGAATTCCGTTTCATAACCGGCGGTGGAACTGCCGCGAAGTAGCAGTCAATGCTTGCCAGGAAACTTTCGAAAGTAATAGGCTTCACCAGGCAATCGAGTATATAGTCGTCGTCGCTACGCCGCCATCGCTTTTTTTTCTCAGACAGGAAAATGACCCTGGGTCGGCAGGGCAACAGTTTCAAAAATGCTTCTCCCGTCACTTTGGGGAGCATAATGTCCAGGAAAAGGAGGTCGATCTTATTCTGCTGAAGATACATCAGCCCGTCGATCGCGTGGTAAAATGTTCCCACATGTTCCAGGGAATCCACCTCGCCGATGTAGGATTCGAGAACGCTCGAAGCATACGGCTCGTCGATGATCAAACATTTGATTCTGCTCATAAAAAAATCCGGTGAAATAACTGTACTCCAAAAGACTAACCCACAGGGGCGGCATACAAGCTACCAAAGGCGAGTCCGACAGATTAGCCGGCTGGTTAATGAGAAGAAACGAATTGAGTAGGATGGCGCTCAATTTCCAAATAATTCGGGAAAACTCCAACGCCATCCCCGCGGTGCTGCAAATTAGTGTGATCAGATGCTTTTCAAATACATCCGCAGCGCCCGCATTTCGGTATCCGAAAACGCCGCGGTCATCTGCCAGGGCATCGGGGCTTTCAGCTCCGTGCCGTCAGGCCGTCTGCCCGTGCGAAGCGTCTGGATAAACTGCTCGTCAGTCCAGCGGGCACTTTTCCCGGTTGAAGATATATCGGGAGTACCGCCTTCTCCCGCTGTGCCTTTCATATCGGATTTATGGCAACCGGTACAAATTTGTGACACATATTTACCGAAGTCGGCGGTAACTCCTTCACGTATCACCAGCGGAGGTGCTGCATTGTGATCGATTTTCTCCGCTTCGAACAGTTCCAGCTCTCCAAGATCGGCCAGGATCGTCGCCCCGACACCGATTTCGCTGGGCGGGTTCACGCGGTCGACGGGCGGAACCTGTGCGCAATAAGCAATCACCGCTTTCAGATCCGTTTCACTGAGCTTATTAAAGCCAGCCGATGGCATATAAATAAGCGGCGTACCGTCTTGCTGCACGCCGTGACGGATCGCCCTTACCCAGTCGTCGGTGTCGTAGTCTTTGGATATGCCCCCTTTCCCCTTGGTAAGGTTCCGGGCGACCAGCCGCCCTACGCCATCTTGCTCGAAGAGGACACGGCCCCCCAGGTCTTTGCCGTGGCAGTCATGACAGCCTTTGGTAGTAACAAGGCGCCGTCCCTGGGCGATGGTGGTGGAATCAGTCGGGATGTCGAGTTTGACAGGCTTTATCGGGTAAACTTTGTTTTTCCGGTTACTGATTGCGATGTAGGCTTTGGTGTAGTAACCGAGTGCAAGCAGCACGATGACCAGCAGCGTGCGACCGGTCCATTTCAGGATTTTTTTTAACATGGCTTTTGGAAATAACAGTTTGAAAAACTGCCGGCAAGGCCGACGTTGCAAAAATGCCCCGCCGGCTAGCGATTCCCATTGTTAAATCCTTTGAAGCGTCATTATCGTTGCATGAATTGGGCAATGCTATTTACCAAGCCACTTCTTGAAATCCATCGCTTTCTCTCGACTGATAATCACCTCACTTTCAGGGGCAGGCGTGAGGGCGAGCTTGATTTTATTGTTGAAATACGGGTTGATTTGCTGCACGCAATGCACACTAATGATAAACTGGCGGTTAGCGCGGAAAAAGCAGTCCGGGTCGAGCATTTTTTCAAGCTCGTCGAGTGTGTAATCGACCGGGTATTTCTGGTTATTCTTTGACTTGAAAAGACTTGTCCCCTCTTCTGAATAGAAATAGGCGATGTCGCTTACTTCCACGGGCACCCATTGCTGTAAATGCTTTACCAGAAAACGCTTCCGGTATTCCGACGGCTGCATTTGCTGGCGCAGCTGCTTGACAAGCGAATCGATCGCATCGCGGTCTACATTGGCTGAGTTTTTGAAAACATCGCTCTCAGCGCCCTTTGTAAGTCGATTGTATTTCGCCAGACTTGCTTCCAGCTCCTGCCGTTTGATCGGTTTGAGCAGGTAATCGATACTGTTGACTTTGAATGCCCTGAGCGCATATTCGTCATAGGAAGTGGTGAATATCACCGGTGATTCAACCTTCACCTGGTCGAAGATCTCGAAGCTTTGGCCATCGGCGAGTTCGATATCCATCAAAATAAGATCGGGAGCTTCATTTTCTTTCAGGAAATCAACTGATTCCTGCACGCTGGCAGCCTTGCCGACGATTTCTATATTACTATCAATTTCAGTCAGTAGTTTGGAGAGTTTTCTCACAGCCAGATCCTCGTCTTCAATCAATAATACCTTCATAAATTGGTTTTGCAGTTCATGTTTTAGGGTCAAAAGTTAGGTCAAGATAACCAATTCCTGAAACCTGCGGGAAACGGAAACACATAAACGTTCTATGAAGCGGCATTTAAGGGCTATGAAACGTCACTACCCCGACCGGCACCAGTAAAATACCAGTCTGAACCGACATTTACACCGATCAAGCACTCCATACGCCGCCTTGTACGCTTCATCCCCTGCTTGTCCCGTTTGACGCATAATACCCGCGGCATTGACCATGAAGCCATTCTAATTTTGACTCAATCAAATGCAAATCTGTTAGCCATGAAAATGAAACTCTACACTTACATTACCCTGTTTTCCCTGCTCGCCATCACGACCTCCGCTTGTAAAGACGACGACAAAAAAGACGTTACGCCGGAACCTGTCAAAATCACTTTCACCGACAAAAAATGGAAGACCGAAACCTGGGACCTGGTCAAGCCGCTTGACCTCGACGAGGACGGCGACAAGGAAACCGATCTCACGCAGTTGCTCATCGAATGCGACCTTGACGATTTCATTGTATTTCAAAAAGACGGCAAGTTGATCGCCAATACCGGCAACAAACGATGCAATGCAGCTGAGGAACAGGAAAGCTACTCCGCCGACTGGACCTATGATGAAAGAGCGAAGATCATCAAAATGAAAAGCGTGCCCGGCGGCCTGGAAAAAGACGATTGGGAAGTTCTTGAACTCACCGAGACAACTTTGAAAGTACGCTTCAACCTGCTTCCCGAAGACGGAGCGTCGGCAGCAATCAAGAGCGTGATGACTTTGAAAAAGATGTGACCGTCATACCGACACCAGCAGGGGGAGGCTCACCGAAAAGCGTTGCGGGTCTTCATCGATATTGATCTCCCCCTGCCCCAACAAACTGTATTTTGAAGCAATATTGGCCAGCCCGATCCGGCTGGATGGGATTGTAACCGAGCGCTTTTGAAGGTTGTTTGAGACGACAAGCCTGCCGTCAATCGTCGTATTCAGCCGGATATACAGCGGTTGCTGCGGCATGATCACATTGTGTTTCACGACGTTTTCCATCAGCAGTTGTAACGTGAGCGGCGGCAGCATATAGTTGCGGTAGGCTGGGTCGATTTCTTCCTCCAACCGCAGATTACTGCCGTAGCGCGTGCTGAGCAGGTGAAAATAAGAGCCCGCAAAGTTGAGTTCGGATTCCAAAGTAGTGAGTTCTGATTCATTACTCCGCAGCAGATACCGGTAAACGTTACTCATTTCATCGATAAACTGGGTGGCGAGTTCTGCATCCTCTTCGATCAGCGAAGACAGCGAGTTGAGGCAATTAAACAGGAAATGCGGATTGATCTGCTGTTTCAAGCTCTCGAACTGGCTTTGGAGATTTGCCTTGCGCAGTTTCTCGGTTTCAAGCAGCTTTTGTTGCCACAGCTCGAACGCATACACGCCCTCGTGTATGCAGGTGACCACGATATTCATGAGCGCGCCCAATGCAAGTGCCCATTCGAAGCTGGTGAGGTCGTAAACATAGCCCTCAAAGCCGGCCGCTTTATAGAGAAAGAACAACCCGCTGATGATGGCCAGGTTACAAACGATGTGTGCCGGAATCATGAGCAACATCCTTTTGGGCGTCTGCTTGAAATGCGAAAATTGCCTGCGGAACCAGTATCCAATACGGGCGTGGACCAATTGGTAGGCAAGCCCGAAAACGACGGTAGAGAAGATTGTTGCCTTTGCAAATACAGAAACGTCCGAAAAATAAATTCCCCCAACCAGCAAGTAATTCATCAGTACGATGTAAGCAGGAAGCAGCGCCAGGGCGATCCATATATCCTGTTTGGTATAACTGACCAGTAGCTTCACGTCGTTTCGAATTGGTTACGGGTTGTTCCTACGGGTATTCTTACGGTAAATGTCTCCCCATCGTCGAAAAGCATCGGCTCTTCGAGGTTCAGGTCGCGGAACCGGGAAATCAGCGTTTCGAGCCCCTCCCGGGCTGCATTCACGTGCTTCGGTTGGATCGAATTCCGGACTTCAAGCTGCCTGCCCTGCGTAGTAATCGCTAGTTTCAGCGGTTTTTGCTTCATTACTACATTATTCCGGATCGCATTGTCGACGAGCGTCTGCAATGTAAGCATCGGTACCATGTAATGTGAGCAGCTTTCATCGATATCCATTTCCACCTCAATAGCGGAGCCGTAACGGGTGCTCGTCAGGAACAGGTAGGAGTGGATAAACTCACTCTCGCTTTTGACCGACGCCAGCCCGTTCTCGCTCGTGTGGAGCAAATACCGGTATACGCTCGAAAGTTCGTCCAGAAACGCGCCCGCCTGCACCCGGTCTTCTTCAACCAATGCAGAAAGGGAATTAAGGCTATTGAACAAGAAATGCGGGTTAACCTGATTTTTAAGGTTATCAAACTGATTCTGGAGTGCCTTTTTCTTGATAGCCTCTTCTTCCTGCAATGCTATGCCATATTGGTTCAGAGAGTAGATCAACTCATAAATAGCGCCTACCGCGAAGAGCGTCACCACGCAAAGGGTGATGTAAATGCTGTATTCCTTTATGGTAAAAACCTCCCAGTCCCAGTGGGCAAAATACATAAGCAGAAAAAAGAATATCTGGCTTAGTACCTCGATCACCAGATAGCCCGAAAAAGTGCCGAGGATCCGTTGCCGGGTTTGGGTAATGTCAGGATATCGGGCGCGCCACTTCTCGCTCCATTGCGCCATGAGTTGCCAGGTAATGAGCGTACACCCAAGCCATGCCAGCGTAATGGTGAGACTTTTCCAGTGGCTTCCGATAAATTTCTGTACAAGAAAAAGGTTCAGCAGCATTGTCCAGACGAGGATTACGAGTGGACGGAACCATTTCCATTGTGAAGGATTTTTCAACTTATTACTGACAGATTAGGGTACGGGCCGCGATTTGCATTCCCAAATATAAAACTAAACCGGCCGGAACGATTTATCAAATACTTTCTCTCACATTTTGCCTGCCACAAAATCATAACTTTTTGAGCCTCAATACAAAAATTAGTATATTTATAACCGCCGCCACTTCGCAGTTCGATCGCGGAAGCTCCGGTCTTTACGCATTCCTACGCTTTGCTACACCACAATCATCTGAAATTCGGTCCGTGCGGACCAGTAGGTTTTCTTGTTTTCTATTTAAACCCCTTCTCAGATGGAAACAAACAGTTCCTCTAAAACAATCCCCCATTTCAGGGGCAGGGTTATTACCCCCGGTGACGCCGATTACGATACCGCCAGAAAAGTCCATAATGGCATGGTGGATAAATGTCCCGAGTTCATTGTGCGTTGCGCGGATGAAACAGATGTGGTGCAAGCCGTTCGGTTTGCACGCGAAAATGATCTGCTCGTGGCCGTGCGAGGCGGAGGCCATAATGGGGCCGGCCTCGGCGTATGTGACCATGGGTTAGTTATCGACCTGTCGGCGATGCGCAATGTGACGGTAGATCCCGTAGCCCGTACGATACGGGCACAAGGCGGCTGCCTGCTCGGGGATCTGGATAAGGCCGGTCACCCTTACGGATTGGCCGTACCTACGGGAATCAATGCAACTACCGGCATCGGAGGGCTTACGCTCGGAGGGGGTTTGGGACATTTGACACGCTTCGGCGGCCTGACCATCGACAACCTGCTTGAAGCGGAAGTGGTGTTGGCCAATGGGACGAGAGTAAAGGCATCGCCTACCGACAACTCCGATCTATTTTGGGCTATCCGCGGCGGCGGAGGCAATTTCGGGGTGGTAACGTCCTTTCTTTTCCGGGCGCATGAGGTGCATACCGTGTACGGCGGACCGATGTTCTGGGATATCAATGACGCCAAGGCGATGATGGAATGGTACCAGGATTTTATCAAGAAAGCACCCGATAGTATTAGCGGATTCTTCAATTTTCACAAAATACCACCTGCACCTATATTTCCCGAGCAATATCACCTGCAACTGATGTGCGGTATCGTGTGGTGCTGCATCGACGAGGAGGAAGCATTGGAAGTTTTCGAAATGGTGCGCAAATTCCGCAAGCCGCTGATCGACGCCGTAGGGCCGCTGCCTGTTCCGGCATTGCAAACGATGTTCGACGAGCTTTTCGCACCCGGATACTACTGGTACTGGAAAGGCGATTTTGTGAAGCACCTGAGTCCCGAAGTAATGGATGTACATATCAAACATGCGCACAAAATCCCTAATTTTTTCTCGGGAATGCACCTGTACCCTATCAACGGCGCTGCCGCCAGGGTCAGTAACGATGCCACCGCCTGGAATTACCGCGATGCCACCTGGTCGATGGTGATCGTCGGCATTTCGCCCGACCATTCCGAAAAAGACCTGGTTACCAGCTTTGCGCGCGACTACTGGCAGGAGCTTCACCCACACGGCGCCGGCGGTGCCTACGTCAATTTTATGATGGATGAAGGTTCCGATCGCGTACAGGCAACTTACGGAAGCAACTATGAAAGGCTAAGGCAAGTCAAAGCCAAATATGACCCGGATAATCTGTTTCGGGTAAACCAGAATATCAAACCCGCGTAAAAAAAACAGGCAGGCCGTTACGGACCTGCCTGTTTTTTAGAATAACACCCCTTCATCATCCGATTTGGCGGGAGGTGTAAATACATCCTCTGAAACCTGGGTAGAATCGGTGGCGCATTCATTAGTATAGCCTTCGGGTCTCGGGAAAGGACCTTTGCGGTACTGAATGAGCGTCTGATCGTTGTAAACCTTTTGCATGAACGCGCCCCACGCGGGCATCGCTACGCGCCCCCCCTGCCCGAGTGCAAGGCTGCGGTAGTGAATGCTGCGGTCCTCGCCCCCAACCCAGACGCCGGCTACGAGGTTATGCGTCATACCCATAAACCAGCCGTCGGAATGATTCTGCGATGTGCCGGTTTTGGCCGCAATTTCATTGCCGTCGGTAACGCCGTATTGCCGCAAACGACCGGCCGTACCGCCCGGGTCTTCCACTGCGCCGCGCATGAGGTACAGCATATTATAGGCCATATTTTCACTGAGTTCCTGGCTTTGCTGCTCGTGGAATTCAGCCAGGAGCTTGCCGTGGCGGTCCTCAATGCGCAGGATCGTCATCGGCATCACCTTATAGCCTCCGTTCGCAAACGACGAATAGGCCGACACCATTTCGTACACCGACACGTCGCCGGTTCCGAGGCAAAGGGCCGGGGTGGCCGGCAGCTCGCTGGTGATCCCCAGCTTGTGCGCATAATCGACTACCGTATTGGCTTTCACCATTTTCATAATATTGGCCGTCACCGAGTTTACCGATTTCCCCAACGCCTGACGAAGCGAAAGCGGCTGCTCGGAATACACGCCGTTCGAGTTTTTCGGCGTATAGTCTTCGTTCACATCGTCGATTCCCGCCTGGAATGTAACAGGCGAATCCATGATCTTTTCGCAAGGGGTAATGAAGTTTTTATCCAGACCAGCCGTATACACAAACGGCTTGAATGTCGATCCGGGTTGGCGTTTGCCCTGCTTCACATGATCGTACTGAAAATATTTGAAATTAATCCCTCCTACCCACGCCTTCACGTGCCCGTTGCGCGGATCCATAGCCATCATGCCTGCCCGCAGGAAGCGTTTATAGTATTTGATGGAGTCGATAGGACTCATGGTCATTTCCTTTTCACCATCCCACGAGAATACTTTCATTTTATAAGGCTTGTTCATCACCTTCCACGCCTCTTCTTCGCCCAGCTTGTTTTTTAAGACATTGAAATAGGGCAGGCGGCGCACGGCGGTGTTGATGAAACCCGGGATTTCCTTTCCGTTCTCATCAATCCATGGATTGCGGCCCTTCCAGTGGTCGTTGAATATCTTTTGCTGCTCCTGCATGTGGTGCGTGAGCGCTTCTTCCATGTATCCCTGCATGCGCGAGTCGATGGTCGTGTAAATCCGCAGGCCGCTCGTGTAGAGGTTCAGATCGGTACCGTTTTCCTCGTTGTACATTTTCACCCATGCTTTCAGGTAGCCGCGCATCGACTCCCAGAAGTACGGAGCCGGACCGTTCGCGTGCGTTTCCATCGCGAATTCCAGCCCGAGCGGCTTCGCGCTGAGCACCTTGAAATCGTCGTCCGTAATATCGTCGTATTTCCGCATTTGCGCGAGTACGGTATTACGACGGTTGAGCGCATTCTGCGGGAAGCGAACCGGATTATAGATGGTAGGATTTTGAAGCATTCCCACCAGCAGCGCCGATTCCGGAATATCGAGCTCGGAAACGTCCTTGTTGAAATAGGTTTTAGCAGCGACTTTGATACCAAATGCATTGTTCCCGAACGATACCGTGTTCAGGTACATCTGCATAATCTCCTGCTTGGTATACTTGCGTTCGAGGACAATCGAAAGTATCCACTCCTTCGTTTTGGCGATCACGATCCGCACACCGGGGATTTTACTTAATGTCCCTTCAAACTCTTCGGAACGCGTATTGAACAGGTTTTTCGCGACTTGCTGCGTAAGCGTACTGCCACCACCGGAGCTGGAATTACCCGTGAGGATGCCTTTCGCAACCCGTAAAAGACTCCGCGGATCGATACCCGAATGGCTGATGAAACGGGTGTCCTCCGTCGCCAGCAATGCGTTGATCAGGTTGGGAGAAATTTCGGATATCTCTACCGGTGAACGGTTCTCGATCAGGTATTTACCGAGCGACTTTCCATCCTGCGAAATCAGCTCGGAGGCGATCTCGCTTTTAGGGTTTTCCAACGCCTTCAAATCCGGCATTCCGCCGAAAAGCCAGAAGAAATTGTAGTTGACAGCGGCAATGTAAAGTATCAGCAGCGCCAGCCCGATGCCGAAGGCACGCCAAAGTAAAAGAATGCGACGCCGGTATTTCCCGGGTTTGAATTGAATCATGTATTTTCCAGAGTAACGTCCAATAAACCGACCAAATAAACGAATTTGGTTTACAAATCAGCTATTAGAACGTCGCTGGGGCGGTATTTAATATTACGCCACCCCGGCCTGTCCTGGAAATTCCACCCGCTTTTTATATTCATTCGGGCTGAAACCGGTTTCCTTCTTGAATAACCTCGAAAAATAAGGCGGGTTCTCAAAACCCAGAAGATAAGCGGTTTCTGCCACGGTTTTGTCGGTGCTGAGCAGCATATTTTTCGCTTCGGACACGAGGAAAATATGGATCAGTTCAATGGCGGTTTTACCGGTCTCCTGTTTCAGCAAATCGCTCAGGTAGCGTGGCGAAGTATTGAGCATATCGGCCATCAGTTTGACGGAGGGCAATCCTTTCTCCTGGAAGTTCCCATCTTCAAAATAGGCGGCCAGGCTTGCATTGAAACGCGAAACGGTGGTGCCCGAAAGCTGCGTGCGGTTGATAAACTGGCGCTTATAAAAACGCTGCGAATATTTCAGCATCGAATCCAGGTGGGTGAGCATAATGTCGCGGCTGTACTCATCGGTGTTATTGAAATACTCGCTTTGAATGCGGCTGAAAAGATCCCAGATGATCTGCTCCTCCCGCTCCGACAAATGCAATGCTTCATTGGCTTCATAATCGAAAAAACCATATTTACGAATCTCCGAGTGCAGCGGATGACCGTTGAGGAAATCTTCATGCACATAAAGAATAAAGCCTTTTTCTTCCAGCTCGATATTATTCATTTCGATTACCTGCCGCGGCTTCGAGAAAAGCATCGATCCGTTTTCATGGTCGTATTTCGTACGTCCGTAGAGGATATGCCCGGCTTTGATCTTTTTGAATGCGATCATGTAAAAGTCCGTCGTAAACTCCCGCCAGCCCAGCGTACAACTTCTCAGCTCGTCGCAGGTAAACATGCTGATCATGGGATGCTCCGGAGCAGGCATATTGCTGGCGCGATGGAGCTCGCTGATGCTCTTATAATGGTCCATGGTTTTTAAAACGGTTAAATCTGCACCCGCATAAGGTGCAGATTTGATGAGTTTAATCAAATTTAACTAAAATCAGGCGGTTACCTGGCCGCCGTGCGCGGCGTCAGCTACCTCTTTCCATTCTTCCCAGGTTGCAAGGCGTTCGGCGTATACCTGGTTCAACCATGGAAACCCAACTTTACCGAGGAAGATTCGCAATGGCGGATTTTCTTCGTCGACTATTTTCAGGATCGCCTCCGGTGTAGCCTGCGGATCGCCGATGGTATCGGGCGTCAATCCGGCATAAAGCGCTTCTTTGATGCCGTCATATAATGCAATCGGCTCGCTGTGGGAAGCGGAAGCACCTCCCCAATCGGTCGAGAAGCCGTTGGGTTCCACGATCGTCACTTTAATCCCGAAGTCTTTCACTTCCGAGGCCAGGGTTTCGCTCAGTCCTTCCACCGCCCATTTCGAAGCGTTGTAAAGGCCCAGCACCGGTAGCGTAGCCACGCCCAGCACGCTGGAAACCTGGATAATATGACCGCCACCCTGCGCCCGCATCACGGGAATGGCTGCTTGCGTCACCCATAGCAAACCAAAAACGTTGGTTTCAATCTGGTCGCGGGCTTCTTTTTCGCTGGTTTCTTCAATGGCTCCGAACAAGCCGTAACCTGCATTGTTGATCACCACGTCGACGCTGCCGAAATGCTGATTAGCCTGCTCGATCGCGGCGAAACTCGCCGCCCGGTCGTTTACGTCCAGCTGAATGGTTAAAAGCGTGTCGGGATATTGCGCTGCGAGGTCTTTCAGCGTTTCGGTATTGCGGGCGGTAGCCGCTACTTTGTCCCCTCTTTTCAAAAAAGCCTCGGCCCATATACGGCCGAATCCTTTGGAAGCGCCGGTGATAAAAATTGTTTTTGACATGATTGACAATTGTTTTGGTGTTTTGATGCTACAAATTTACCGGGTCGCTTCCGCCGGCGACTTATACAAAAATCCGGAAATGTGATACACTTTTACGTGCCCCCGCCGACACGATTTAACAGGCCACGGGAACCGTTAAAGTCGCATTCCCGTTGCGGGAATAATGACCATCGAGACCTATTTCCCGACGCCGGAGCTCAGCCCGTTTATTCAATCCTACAAGGTGATCGAAACGCCTGCGGAGGTGGTCAACCATGTCCTGCCCGAAACATCCCCGGTGATGGTGTTCAGGCTGAGTGGGCAGGTTTCTGTTAATCACCACGGCGGTACCAGCGTGCTCGAACCGTTCGTCGTTTCGGGCTTGCGTAAATCCGGGAGGGCTATGCAGTATCATTCCGGCACGACCAATATCCTGGTCGTTTTCCGGGAAGGCGGCATTGCTCCATTCATCCACGAACCGCTGCATGAGCTGAGCGACACGAGCATTGCGATGGATTGCCTCGATGGTTTCCGGGATACCGGCCTGCTGGAAGCGCAATTGGCGGAGCAGCCGTCGCACGTTGCGCGCATCGCATTGATCGAGCGCTTCCTGCTCAGTCGGTTGAGCGACAAGACGCCGGATAATATGGTACTGGTGGCCATTCAAAAGATCCGTAGCGCGGGCGGCCAACTGCGCATCAGGGAGCTGGCGGCGTCGCTGCACGTGAGCCAGGATGTATTCGAGAAGCGTTTCAGACGGGTAGCCGGGCTTTCCGCGAAACAGTTCGCCTATATCGTTAAAATGAAAACGGTGATAGAAAAGGGCCGCTCAGGACAGACATTAGCGCAGATAGCGCTCGACGCGGGCTATTTCGATCAGCCGCATTTCAATAAGGACTTCAAACTCTTCACCGGGCTCACCCCCACCGAGTTTTTTAAATCTCCCGTGTTCTGGTAAATCAATGATTTTTTACAAGAATGGCCGGCAGCAGCTTTGGAATTTTGTATCAGTAAAACCAAAGTATAACCGCTATTCAACGCAAAAAACATGGGAACACCATCAGAAAACCAGCAAATCACATTTATCAGCAAATACCTCATCCCTGCTGCTTCGAAACAAACGTTCCTTGAACGACAGCACATTGCGCGGGCCTTTATCCACTCGCTCGACGGCTTCGTGCGCGACTATGCCTACGAGCGCATCACCGAAACCGGTGATACCGAATACATTACCATCGCCACCTGGGTAAACGAAGAAGCCATTAATAATGCCAGAGATGCGGTGCAGGCCGAAAACCTGAGAACCGGATTCGACCGCGCTGAAATGCTGGAAAGACTTCAAATTCAAATGGAACCGGGGTTATTTCGCGAAGACCATCGTTAACCTTGGTCCAAAGCGGGAAATGTAATCTGCGGGGTGCGTTTCGGCTGCAAGGGCCGGAACGCACTTTTTTCAGATAGCGTGTCGTATATTTAGGCTCGCATTGCCAGCCTTAGCACCATGAAAAACGAAGTACTCGACGTCTCCGGAATGAGGGCACTCCCGCTCGATCTCGACTCCGCCATCTCTTTTATGCCCTATATCCGCTTCCTCGAACAGCGGGTTTCGGAAGAAAAGACATTGAAATCTACCTTTTACAAAAACATACTGACCTATTTCCACGAACATCAGCTCCCCCAGGGGGATGTACCGCTCAACGAGGCGCACCTGTACGGGGATTTCTTCGAATACGTTTACAGCAGCCTCTCTGCGCCGCTGGCATCGGAGCATAAGCTGGCCTGGGGCATGTGCCAGCCGCTGTACCCGCATATTTTTTACGGTACCGACCTGCTTTTCGAAATGCTGAATATGAAGCCGGCCGATTCGCAGTACGAGCTTCAAAAGAACCCCGAAGACTACCAGCGCGAACGCCTGCATTTGATCTACACACTGATCCTCCAAAGGCTTTATAATTTCCAGGTTCCGGTGAAAATACAGCAATACCACGCCTGGACGGACACCCAAACCGGGTTGTACCGGTACTATGAAGTGCTGGTAAGCCCCGAATTTGTCGAAGTGAGTGCTACGCGGGACTTACCGGATCTTAACTTCGTGGAAATCTACGCGCATTTCAGCGAAAAGGACGGGCATCTGCAATTGCAAAAGGTGCTGCCGCTCGATATGTTCCGGTTTCGGGGCTTTGCAGTCATCACCGTATCGGACGTTACGGCTAAAATGGCGGTGGAAAATATCAAAAAGGTCCAGTTCAACCGGGTACCGGGCGACAGTCCGAACCGCTACCAACGCATTATCCAATCGCTGAAAACGCTGGTACAGAACAATCGTATCGAATTCGACCTTTTTCCTTTCGTGCGCGTGAACGGCCAGGCCGTGTATGGGTACGGGCAGGTTGGTACGGGCGTACTCTTTCAGATCTGGGGCGAAAACCGCCTGACGCCCGAAGAATTCCGTCGTCAGGCAGAGGGCTACGCCGCCAAACCGAATTCGTTCTTTTCGCCCGACATTCAGGGTGAAGACGAACGTCAGATCGGCTGGCTGGCACCATTCCGCGACCTGAATGTACGCTCACTTGCATTGGTACCCCTTTTTGTGGATCAGAAACTCGTGGGTGTCCTTTGCATGCATACCTGGGAAGACGAGCGTTTCGACGAGAAAAAACTGGCTTCGCTCGAAATGGCGTTCGCGCCCGTAGCGCAGCTGCTCGATATTTATATTGAGGAGTTCAATCTGGAACTTGAAAGCATTATCAAGGAAAAATTCACCTCGATACAGCCCGCCGTGCAATGGAAGTTCAACGATGCCGCCTGGCATTACCTGCATCGTAGAAAAAAGGGCCTCCCCGAAGTGAATGAGAACATTGCATTCTACGACGTCTACCCCCTGTATGGTGCGATCGACATCCGCAATTCTACCAACGAACGCAATGTCTCCATCCGAGCCGACCTGGGTCATTACCTCGATTTGCTGAATGACCTGCTGAACGCGCTTGCCAACTTCGATCGGTCGTCGCTCATGCAGGAGCTGCGCTTTCATTGTACCAAATGGCAAAAGGCCGTCAGCCAGGGCGAACTGAACAGTACGTCGGAGAATAACCTGAATACGTTTCTGAATGAAGAGGCAAGGAACTACCTCATTCACCTGTCGCAGCAGGATCCGCGTACCGCGCCGCTCATCGATGAATACATCGGGATCACCCACCCCTCTCAGGGAGAGGTACACCGCCACCGGCAAGAGCTCGACCACTCCATGGAGCTGATCAATACGGCCGTGAACCGGTATTTCGAAGATCAGAAGGAGCTATTACAGGAGTCGTATCCTTGCTATTTCGAGAAGTTCAGGACCGACGGCATCGAATATGACATTTACATCGGCCAATCCATTGCCCCCAATAAGCCATTCAACCATTTCCATCTCAAAAACCTGCGGCTGTGGCAACTCTCGTCGATGATCGAAGTGGCGAAAATTACCCGTGCATTGCTCGGGCAAATGCCGAAAGAACTGCATACCACACAGTTGATTTTTGTGCATAACCACATGATCGACATCAGCTTTCGGAGCGACGAACGGAAATTCGATGTGGAAGGCGCCTATAATATCCGCTACCAGATGATCAAGAAACGGATCGACAAAGTAAGGATCAAAAATTCCCAGGAACGGCTCACCCAACCCGATAAAATCGCGCTCATTTACCTGCACCAGCGTGATGTCGAAGATTACCTGCCCTTCATCCACTATTTGCAGGAGACAAACGCCCTCGAACCCACTACCGAAGAGCTCGAACTGGAAGATTTACAAGGGCTCAGCGGCCTGCGGGCGCTGCGCTTAGGAGTTGTGTATTAATCAATCCGGCGTTATCGCACTTAACGCACAGTATTGCTTTCGCAGCAATCTGAATTAAATATTATTTGGACTTATTATAAATAAATTATATTTGTAAGTCCACATGCGAAGCGTGCCCTGCGCTCAGCTCTCGCTTTTTTACTACTCATTTTTCTCAAATCATGTTTAAAAAACAACTTCTTACTACCGCATTCCTGCTCTGCTGCTCGGCGCAACTCTTTGCTCACGCCCTCTGGATACAGACTGCCCCAAAGGGCAAAGCCGGCCAGAAACAAGCGATTAAAATCATCTACGCCGAGCCCGGAGATAAACCTGAAAAACTTGGTGAATGGTATTCCGACGTGAAGGATTTCGAGCTCTGGCTCACCGCTCCCGATCAAAAGCGTACTAAATTGGCCACCGTTGCTGCTGACGACCATTTCACGGCAGAGTTCACACCCGACCAGCAAGGCGTATACACGCTATCGGTAGGTCACACGGCAAAAGACCTCGGCGGAACGACGGTTTATCAGTTCAATGCCAGCGCATTAGTAACGGTAGGGAGAGCCGATGGCGGTAATACTCCGGCCGCCAATGCGAACGAGTTGAATGTTTTTGCAGACCCGGCGAAAACCAACAAAGTCAATAACCTGCTCAACCTGCGCGGACTTTTCAAGAATAATGGAAATGAAAAGCTGTACATCACCGTGGCTTCGCCGTCGGGATGGAGCAAACAGATCAGCACCGATGAAAAAGGGCTGGCCGAATTTGTTCCGCTTTGGCCAGGCACCTATTATATCGAGGCATCCAAAAGCTGGAAAGAAACCGGCAACCTGAACGGAAAAGAATACAACGCATTTTGGCGCAGCGCCACTTTGCTGGTAGAAGTTGGAGAATAGATTTTTAAAGCGTTATTCATTCGCATGTCCCTGTACGAACAAATCAGTGCCTATTGCATCCGTCACAAAATAAGACTGGCCGAAAAGCGGGTCATTGTGGCCGATCAATTGCTGGTCGCCGACGAATTTACCGATGGTGATACATTATGGCGCGATATGCGCAGCCGGGGGATTAAAATCAGTCCCGCGACTGTTTATGAGTCGCTTAACTGGCTGGTAACCGCAGGGTTTGCAGAGCGGCGATTTGCGACCGACAGTCGCAAAAATCTGTTTGGGATCCCGGAGCCTGTCCGGAATACATTGAACAATTGAAAACGATTGTTCCTGTTTATCAGTACTAAACAAAGAAGGGTCCGTTTTCCGGACCCTTCTTTGTTCATATCATTAAGCAACCACTGCATTCTTCGGTTTGCGGCCTCTGGGTTTGCCGGTGTATGCCGGTTTGGGTTCTTCGGTTCCCAACGTGAGTTCAAAACCGACAACGCCTTCTTCGTAATTAAAAAGGGTTACGTCAAAAACGTACTTTGTATTTTCAAAATCCACACCGCCTTTACGGAGAATCAGTTCCAGCGGGATAGAATATCCGCGGCCGCTTCTGGTAAGGGCGAATGTTCCGTTTTCATCCGAGCTCGGAATCAGATACAGATGCTTCAAGGTTCTCTTACCTTGCTGTGCTCCGATTTTAAAGCGAGCTGTTTCCGGTTCGATACCTAATTCTTCCAAAGTTTTGGGAGGAAGAACTAGCTTACCCGAAGATGAAACATAGCCGGTTGGCTTTGGTTTCTCCTGAGGCTTTTTCGCTACTGAAACATTATCCTCGGGAGAAAAAAATTTAATTGCTCTTGCTTTCATAAATAAATTACGGGTTGCTGGTGGATTATTACTTTCGCAAAAGTAATGAAGTTAACATTTTATTAAAATAATTTTTTTATAATAAATAATCTGCCAAAATTGACGAAAAAAATCACTGCATAAATGCTCCCTGCACCATTTTTATTAAGCGTTTTTCGCTTTCGATTTCCAAATTGATTTTAATTAGAACCAGTACTGCCATCATTATTCCAGCAGGCTCAATTTTCATCAGTTTCCAATATACGATACCTTCGCATCCGTTAGACTCTTCGCCGGGACGGGTTTTATACCGGCAGTATAACGGAGATCTGTCCTTTGTATTAGCAACGCCGTTTACGAACAAACTTGTCTCATACGGTTACAAAACTCTGTCTGCAATTAGTAATTCAATAAATGACGGGCCGAAGTACAACGATGCGATGTGCCAGAGTTTTATTGTTTTGAAATTGGTCGCCGCCCCTACGCTAAAACAGCGCTGGCATTTGCAATGCGTAGAACTAGTTGGCCGCCGCTTTTTCACCTAAGAACTACGTTATATTAATAAGTCGGAAGCAAAAATCCGGTGCGACATTTATCGAAAAAACCGAAAAGTAACTCTCCATCAATGCTCAATGCGACAATGGCTGAAATTGGATTTTCACACGCTTCAATTTGATATGCTGGTTACAATAAGTACTTGAACAGTTACTTGTAGCAATTATTATTACACGGCATAAATGTTGTTTCAGCGATTTTTAGCCTTACTAAACTTTCCTGGTAGCATATTAATCCCGTACATTGCAGCTACCGGATCCTCAACCATACCTGCTATGAGAAAACTGCTTCTGCTGAATTTCCTGTTGCTCACTTTCTCCTGCTCACATGCACAAGCCGTGCGGGAAGTCCTGTCTCCGAACGGCACGATCAGGCTGATCGCCCAGGCGGGCGACCAGTTACGATACAGCGTCTATTTCAAAAACCAACTGATTATATCGCCCTCGGAAATCGACATGGTCCTTTTGGATGGCAAGAAGCTTTCGAACGGCCTTTCCAGGCCACAGTTTACGGAAAGAAGCGTCAACGAAACCATTATTTCGCCGGTACCTGAAAAGCGGACCCACATTCCTGACCGATACAAGGAGCTAAAAATTGCTTTTTCAAATGCCTTCGCCGTCATTTTCAGAGTGTACGACGATGGTGTCGCCTACCGCATCGCCACGTCATTCGCCGGCAATATTGCCGTCCGTTCCGAAACCGCCGCGTTCCGGTTTCCGGCCAATCATCCGGTGTATTTCCCGGAAGTGGCACCGTCCTCGGGTATGGACATTTATCATACGAGCTTCGAAGAGCCGTACACGATCAAACCGCTGGAACAGATCCATTCCAGAAACCTGCTTTTCTCGCCTGTCCTCGTTGCGCCGGAGGGCTCGCCCAAAATCGGTATTACTGAATCGGACCTGGAAGATTACCCGGGCATGTTCCTCAGCGGCAACGCAGAGAAGGCCCTCTTCGGCCACTTTGCGCCCTACCCCGCCGAAGAAACGGAAACCAAAGAGCTCTATTCTACACGTTATGTTTCCAAACGGGCCGATTTCCTGGCTAAAACCAAAGGAACGCGTGTATTTCCATGGCGGGTACTGATCATCGCGCCAGAAGACAAGGATTTACCCGGTAACGACCTGGTGTACCGACTGGCGAGCCCTTCGCGTGTTGCCGATTTATCGTGGGTAAAGCCTGGGAAGGCAACCGACGAATGGATTATCACTTCCAATATTTTCAATGTACCTTTTAAAAGCGGCATCAATACCGCCACTTACAAATATTACATTGATTTCGCGAAACGGTTCGGGTTCGAACGCATTATGATGGACGCGGGTTGGAGCGATAATAATGATTTGTTCAAGATCAATCCCGACATTAATATGGAGGAGATTATGGCGTATGCCAAAAGCAAAGGCATCGGCGTAAGCATGTGGACGCTCGCGCTAACACTCGATAAACAGCTGGAACCAGCCCTGGAACAGTTCAGCAAATGGGGCGTGGATTTTATTATGACCGATTTCATCAACCGCGACGATCAGAAAGCCGTACAGTTTTATTACAAGATAGCGGAAGCATGTGCCCGGCACAAGATCATGCTGATGTTTCACGGCGCATTCAAACCCGCTGGCTTCAACCGCACATTCCCGCACGCGATCGCACGAGAGGCGGTACTGGGCTCGGAGTACAATATGTGGAGCGCCAAAGCCACGCCGGAGCATAATGTGCTGCTCGCATTCATCCGTATGCTCGCCGGCCCGCTGGATTATGAGCCCGGGATGCTAAACAATGCCACGCCCAAAGGTTTCCATGCAATGCCTGAAAACGTAATGTCGCTCACTACCCGGACGCAACAACTAGCGATGTTCGTTGTGTACGAAAGCCCGATCCAGTTTTTCGCCGGCAATCCATCACAAGGCCTGAACGAACCCGCATTCATGGAACTACTCGGGAGCATTCCCACCGTTTGGGATACCACCCGCATTGTCGATGCGCGCCTGGGCGACTACGTGGTCACCGCAAGGAAAAAGGGCGTCGACTGGTACATCGGCGCACTCAACGATTCGACAGCCCGGGAACTTGCCATACCGCTCGATTTCCTTCCCAAAGGCCATTTCGAGGCTACGATCTGCGAGGACGGCGTCAATGCCGATCGTTATCCCGCCGATTACCGCATTTCCAGGGTTGTGCTCAATTCTAAAAGCTCGCTGAAAGTTAAACTGGCGCCGGGAGGCGGGTTTATGGCTCGACTGCGACGGCAATAGGCAGTTTATCTGCTATTTACGCTGTTGATCTACAATATTTGGCGAGGCTGGCCCGATCCGGTTATTTTGTTTCGTAGGAGGACGCCTCTACGTGCCGCACAAACATCTATAACACCAATCATGTAGTATGCAATGCATAGTACCTAACATTACATAGCTTTGTAAAAACTATTAGCCATGAAAACTTTTAAAGAAGACTTCGGTCACCTGCCATTTCCCGGGCGCTGGCTGGGCGGTATTTCGCTCGTGCTCGCGCCCGTATTGCTGCTCGCGGGCGAGCTGTTGAAATTCCGGTTCGATTACTTCTTCCCGGAGCAGCTCAGGGCCTACCAAAGCCACCCTACATTGATGTTTACGGCTTACAGCCTCTATCTGGCGGGAAATATCCTGCTGTGGCCAGCCATTGTCACCCTTGCTAACCTGATAGGGCGTACCAAGCCGGTATGGGCCGTTTGGGGCGGTAGCCTGGTATTGTTCGGGCTTTTTGCCCGAACATTCCATTCCGGGATCAATCACCTTGCATTTCAGCTGGTCAACATCCTGAGTTTGCCGAAAGCAACGGAAACCGTCGCGCAGTCCTACGGCGCGTTTCATATTGTTTCGACGCTCTCCGGCGCGATCCTGTTCGGCTGGGCGGTGCTGGCCATTGGAGCCTGGCTGTCGGGAACATTGCGGCCGATAGGTGTAGTGGCGCTAGCGATGATGTCCGCGCTCATGATCGGGGTATTGAAGGGCGGAACAGTGATGTCGGTGATCGCGACGTCGTGCCTGTGCATTGCGCTCGTTCCCCTGGGCGTACGCGTACTGGTGCATGGGAGTATGCCTCCCGCCCGGCTGTTTTGGGGCTGGCTGATATTCTCCTCCGCGGTGATCGGCTTATTTTTCTTCCTCGGACAGGCGGGATGAGATCGATACGTAAGCCGGTTTTGGAAACGTCCGTACGCTCGACTTACTACCCGCAACCACTCCCTTTCCTTCCTTTACTCCCCTTCCTCCTTTTCCTCCCTTGCCCTCCTTCCTACGACGTCCCCACCAGATCATGAAGCCGGTAACCGGCAAACTGGCACAGATCAATCCTGCGAAAAAAGTCAGGATCTTGCCCGGTAACCCGGCCCAGGCGCCCACATGCAGGTCAAAATTCATGGCGTAGGCTTTCTCGCCGTTGGTCAGTTCTCCGAAAGAGCGTGAGCGCAGTTTGGCACCGGTGAATTGGTCATACTGGCCCTGGATGCGGTCGTAGCGGTTGCGTGCAGTCAGATAGGTGGATGTATTGATGGGCAGTTTGCCCTTCGCAGGAAAGTTGATCAGGTACCCGTATGCATTGGGCTGGTCGGCTTGCAATGCGGCAAATACCCGGTCGACTGCTTGCACATCCTTGTTTCGAGTTGTATCTGAAAAAACGGCGGGCACCTCCACCAATTTTCCGCCGTCAGCGACCGTCTTCACTCCTTTTTCGAACCAGTCGAACGCCCACACCAGACCTGTAACCGCACATACGAACAGGATTACACAAGCGTAAAAGCCGAGCACATTATGCAGGTCATAGTTAACGCGCTTCCATTTTGCATTCCATTTGATTTTGAAGCTCTTATTTCTGCCCGACCTATTCCATTTGGCAGGCCACCATAACACCAGTCCGGAAATCAGGATAAGCACAAATGCCAGTACCGAGTAGCTTACCACCGCGTGCCCGATCTTTTCACCAAACAGCATCCGCATGTGCAGCCCGAGTATGATGGTAAAAAACTCGTTTTTTGAATCTTCCAGTTTTACAACCTTGCCATTGTAAGGATTCACATAGGCGCGTTGGTAGTATTTGTAATAATCCCAATGCGAAAAACCTTCTTTATCCACCTTCAATGCCCGGAAAATATACGTTCTGTCGGATTGTGAGGATATTTCGACGCGCGTCACGGGCCGCTTCTCTCCTACGGCTTGTTGCGCCACGGCCAGCAACTGGCTCAGCGAGAGTTTCGGCTTGTTTTCAGGTTGAATGAAAAGACGGTCCCCGTAAACCAACGGCTTGATTTCGTCTGTAAAAACGTAAATGGCACCGGTAAGGCCGATCACGATTATTACCATCCCGGACGCCAGCCCCAACCAGAGGTGTAAAGTTCCGATAAACTTGCCGAGGACTGTCTTTTTCTGAGACATGAATGCAGTTTGGATTTGATAGCGGCCTTGAAAAGGCGCTTAAATAACTCAAAAACGTATTTGAACGCTTTTGCAGCAAAGAAATACCCTATTTAGTTTAATTACAAATTATTAGTCTTAACAACCTTCATTATTTTCATTCAAAATAAAAATAGAGAAGTAAATAGATACCGGAAGCTAGCAGGGCACATCACGATGGCAGGTGTACTTCGGGATTTGTTTAAATTTGCGGGCTGTTCAGCAAATTATCAGACGCCCAATATGAAGCCTGCTTTTTTTTCGAAGTACGAATGGCGGTACCATCTCGCGATGATGCCCGTCTGCTTCGCGCTAGGCAATTATTATCTGCTCGGGGAACGTTATTTTGTGCATTTGCCTACCTTCCTGACGGCCTCTGCGCTGGCATTCATACTCTACTGGTCCTCGGTGGTGATCCTGACGATCGTCATCCGGAGGACGGCTGGCAGCGCAGCCGAGGGGCAGATCCTTGAACAAATGCTGAAAATGCTCTGGAAGCTGGCAGCGGCGACGGTATTGCTGATGGTTTTCGATATCTGGATTTATAGCCTGGTACCCGGCCTCGACGTCGTTTTCAGCTGGTCGAAAATCTGGCCGGTGGCGCTCGTCGGCTTGCTCTGCGATGCATTCATTTGCGCATTGCTCGGCTTGTTCTACGCATTGCAGCAATGGAAAAACGACCAGGCCGACGACGAAAAACTAGCCCGACAGTCGCTGGAAGTCGAGTTTGATGCATTGAAAGGTCAGGTTAACCCGCATTTTCTGTTCAACAGCCTGAATACGCTTTCGTCGCTCATCGGTGCCGATCCCGCTCAGGCTGAGGACTTTGTAGAAGATCTTGCGCGCATTTACCGCTATATGCTGCAAGGCGGCCGTACCGAGCTCGTACCGCTGCAATCCGAGCTCAGTTTTCTGGAAGTATACGTCCGGCTGCTGAAAGTCCGTTACCACGGTGCGCTCCTCGTCGAACTCCCCGAACGCTGCTCCGCCGATCTGATGATCCCGCCGCTGATGCTGCAAATCCTGCTCGACAACGCGGTTCAATACAATGTACTATCGCCTGGTCGACCGCTAACGGTGACGATCAGCCTCACCGGCGATCGGGCCGTAAGGGTTACCAATAATGTACAGATGCGTCACCGCACCCTTGGCGCCACCGGCGTCGGCTTGCGAGGGCTTTCGGCGAAACTGCTGACCTTCACACCCCGAAAACTAGAGATCGAAGAAAATAGCGAAACGTTCTCCGTAACAATTCCGCTCCTGCCCGACGTAATTCCCGCACGGGTTCCGGTGTAATGACAATTCATTCCAATAAAAATGCAGTTGATGTAACTTCTGTGCTTGCCGTTCCACGCATTACACTATTTTTGGAATTGCCGCACTAGGACTGCCCCAGTGGGACTGCCCCAGAGGAACTGCCTCAGTGGAACTGCCTCGGTGAAACCCAGCAAGCCTGTAACAGGCCGCGGCTACCTAACCATGAAGAAAAGAGCATTGTTTGAAAAACTTCCGGATAAAATCCCTTCGGGAAACGCACCAGCTTACGCCGCAGCTGCGCTGGTATTCCTGCTGTTTTTCAACTTCATCACCGTCGGAGCGCATGTTTTCGGCGATATTGGTCTGTTTCTGAAAGCAACATCGCTGAACGTTGCGCTGTTGGCGGCAGTCTACGCCGGGCAGTTACGTGCGGCTCGCTACATTACGACCCATTACAGCGATTTGCAGAAAACACTCATTCGCGTGGCACTATCCATTTCGGCCTACGCCGTGATTTCAGGCGTATTCGTGCTGCTGACTGCCTGGCTCTACATCGACAAGCGGCTGTTCGGATCGACACTGAGCGTTCACTCGCTGGTCATGATTTATATTGTGAACCTGGCCGCCATTGTGCTGATCACCGGTTTGTGGGAAACGTTCGATGCCCTCGCGCGCTGGCGCCAGCACGAGATCAATACCGAGCGGATGATGAAAGAGAATGTAAACGGACAGCTCGAAAGCCTGAAAGCGCAGATCAGCCCGCATTTTCTTTTCAACACATTAAACTCGCTTTCTGCATTAATTGGCGAGGACGCGGAAAAAGCCGAGGAATTTGTGGACGAAATGGCACGCGTTTACCGGTACTTGCTACAAACCAACCATTCGTCCGTCGACGAGGGAGATTTCGGGCAGTTAACGACGTTAAAAAAGGAACTATCGTTTATCGAATCGTATGGACATTTGCTCAAAACGCGCTACGGCGACGGTATGAAGCTCTACATCCACGTGGAGGAGTGCTTTATGGATTGCCGCATTCCGCCGCTGACATTACAGCTGCTGGTCGAAAATGCCGTGAAGCATAATGTGATCCGTGCCAGCAGGCCGCTGACTATTTTCATATTAAGCACCGTAGACGGACAATTGATGGTGCGTAATAATTTACAAAAGAAAAACCTGACGGCGGGCGCAGAAAACATCGAGTCTACACGCGTTGGATTGACCAACATCATAACCAAATATCAACTGCTCAGCGAGTACCGGCAGGGCCTGCCCCAGCCTGTGATCGAAAGCAACCACGAGTTTTTTACAGTAACCTTACCACTGATTTCCTGAAAGTTATGAATGCGCTTATCGTTGAAGATGAAGATTTGTCGGTCCGCCGGCTGAAAAAAATGATCGGGGAAGTAGCGCCGTCGCTGGATGTGGTGGGCGTTACCGACAGCATCGAGCAAACAGTGGAATGGGTACACGAAAACCGCGCGGCCGGCAAATCCGATCCGGACCTGATCTTTCTCGACATCGAGTTATCCGACGGCCAGAGCTTCGAAATTTTCAACCGGATCGAAGTAACGAGTGCGATTATCTTCACGACCTCTTACGATGAGTACGCATTGCAGGCCTTCAAACACAACAGCATCGACTACCTCCTCAAACCCGTGCATCGCGACGATTTGCAGCGGGCTTTGCAGAAATATGAAAAAATGAAAAGCCAGCCCGTCGCCGATCACTCGCTGGCAAGCATCCGGAAACTGCTGGAAGATTTCAAAAAGGCGTCGTCCGTGGAATACCGGCAGCGCTTCCTCGTGAAACAAGGACAGAAAATGCTCTCCATTGAGGTCGGAGAAATCGCCTATTTCTTTACCGACGACCGGTACAGCTTCTTCATGACCGATTCCAACCAGAAAATGCTCGTCGACTACACCCTCGATGAACTCGCCGAATCGCTCGACCCTTCCCGCTTTTTCCGTATTAACCGCGGTATGATGGTCACCCACCGCTCGGTCGACAAAATAGATCCCTATTTCGGCAACCGCCTCGCCCTCACGCTCCGGCCCGCACATAACAAGGAAGTGCTTGTAAGCCGGGAAAAAGTGGGAGACTTTAAGATATGGATGGGTAAATAACCAAATAGGCCCGGCGATATATCAAAATATACAACAGTCGGTTACAACCATTATGCAACGCACGGCATCAGGAAGTAAAACCAGTATTGAAATGAAACCAACTCGACTGCTACTATTCCTGGCCCTATGCTGCGCGGCATGTACCGAATCCTCCACTGAACCGGAAATCATTATCGATCCGCCTGCTGAACCAGTAATTATCGCCGCGCGCTTTTACTTCACCGACCAGTCGCATTATAAAGTCGAATACCACCGCAATGCAATCGGCTTGGTTGAAGCGGAAATCCAGTTCAAGGAAAACGGAGACACGCTCTCCGTGAATAGGTACAAATACACTAACTACCAACTGACAGAACAGCAAATCGGCACCAACCCCAAAGTAGCCGGATTTACCTATCGATATAAAGGTGACACCCTTGTCGCTGCGGAGTACAAGGATGCTGCCACAAGTCCCAGGCCACAGCATTTCACGAGGACTTATTCCTATCCCGAAAAGAACATGGTACTGATTGCGGAACAAAACATGCTTACGAAGGCGGTGCAGCACACTTACTTATATTTTCAACAAAGCAACGTTGTCAGAAGCAAAACGCTCGACTCTGTTACCGACCGCGTTATAGAAGAGGTGCAACTCGAATACGACGAACGTCCCAACCCTTACTACAATTTGACGGGTAGGAATGGACTTCCGATGTTTCGCTCACAAAGCAATGTAACCGTCATCAAAACGCTTTTCCGGAATGGAGAATCCGTCAACTCCGAAGTCAGGTATGCGTATGATTATCAGGGTCCCTGGCCGGTTAAAAAGTATCAGGTTCTGGCCAACAACCAAAAGCTGCTCGAACAGGAATACATCTACAACCGGTAGCGGCACTCAGACTTTTAGTACCAACCGGTCTTCGAGCGACGCGTTCACGCCCGGCTCCGTGCGTCGCTCGTGCGGGAGCGTGTAGAACTCCACGGTAATCGTGATGCCGCCGGCAGTTCTTTCCAGAAGCACTTTCAGGAAGCCGTGCTTGGTGTCGCAGCTATATTCGAGGTTGACGCCGTCAAATTCCGGCAGGTCGCTGCGGAAGCGGTAGTCGCTGGTATACGCCACCGGGTGCAGCTCGTCGTAGCCGCCGCTGCCTGCCACGATGAAGGGCAGCACTCGACCGCTACCCTTGTAATGCCGACTGAAACGCTGGTAATTATGCACGTGCCCGCTGAAAACGATGTCCGGATAAATGCCGGTCTCTTCGAAAACGCCTTCCAGCAGTTCGATCATCGGCATACTGGAACCGTGGTTGATATCTGCCGAATATGGCGAATGGTGGAGGCAAAGGATCACCGCTTTATCTGGGCGTTCGCTGTCCGCGCGTTTGAGTTCATGGACTAGCCAGTCGCGTTGCTCGTCGGTCACCACTCCGAACTTCGGAACGTTGCTGTACATCCCGATGATATTTGCCAATGGCGTTAGAAGCGTCCAGTACACATTAGGCTGCACCATGCTCTTGCGTTGTGCATTGCCGCTGAAAGGGACAGTCCGCCGTTCGGTATCGCAGAAAACTGCCGTAAATGCATCCAGGCTATGATAGCGGACGCGGCTATCCGGGTTAATATCGCTGTCGTGATTGCCCGGGATGGCGAAAATCGGGCCGGGATATTGCTGATAAGGTTCGAAAAACTGGCGCTGATACTGGCTCGCCTCGCCGAAATTGTAGACCACATCGCCTAGGTGAAACAGGAACTGCGGCTCGTACCCCGTTTTTTCGGTCGCCACAAACTGCTTCACCATCTCCCCGACCACCAGCTTCTGAAAATCCGGCGTGCGGATACTACCGGTATCGCCCACCATATGGAACGCCAGCTTGTTCTGGTCCGGAACCGGGTCAACCGATTCAAGATCTAAATGATAGGGATATTTCCCGGACGGTTTCGGGGCAGGCTGGTACTTGAATGTATCGTCGGGAACGTCTCTTTTGAAAACGGGTTTGGAGAATTTCTTGGAAAAATCTGATTTCATTACGGATGGCTGCCATTTATCAGCCTTTTGGTATTTGCTGATGGCAAGCTAGTAAAAAAACAGAGCTTGGGGGCGTAAAATTTGTATTAATTCCCGCCGGCCCCAAGCTGCTGATATTATTTAAAAACGCTCCTCACCACCCCTCCAACCGGATGGTTAGCCGTAAACTTCAAACCCATCAGTTGCGCAACAGTCTGTGCGAATTGGTCCTGGTAAACCTGCGACCGGCTTTTCATTTCACCGCTCGCCGGGGTATCCGGGCCTATGATCGCCATCCAGGTTTCGTTGGAACCCGGCGCCGAAGTGCCGTGGCTCGTCCAGCGATCGCCGGTACCGCGGCCGTGGTCGGGGTAGATGATCATGGTGGTTTTGTCCTTGTAGAACGGATCGGCCTGCATGTAGTTCCACAGGCTTGCTACCATCGCATCGACGTAATGCGCGCCGTCGAGGTATGAGTCGTACTGGCCATGGTGACCGAACTCGTCCATATCGGCGAAGTCGATATGCACCACGCGCGGGTGGTTCGCCTCGATGTACGAGCGCGTCAATGCATAAGTATGCGCGTCGAAACGTACCGTTTTGCCGAAATATTCAGGCAGGTAGTTTTGAAGTTCGTTGGCCAGTTTCTGGGCTTCGGTGAGGTTGTTTCCTTTTACCTTCTCACCGGGAATGTTCACCAGCATGCCATTGCGATCGCGGTTGAGAATGCGGGAAAGGGCATTCCAGGAAGCGAACGTGACCACTTTTCCTTCCATACCTTTCTGTTTGTTGAAGAATTCCAGCACATTCTCGTTCGGGTTGTTTGGGTAGTCGTTGCTATTGACTTTCTCGTCGTAATACCCGCAAAGCGTTTCGCTACGGCCCGGATAAGAAAACCAGTATTTGTTGCGCACGTTCATCAGGTTTCCCAAATCGCGGTTACCATAGAGCTGTCCGTGTTTTGAAATAGTATTCCAAAAGAAAGGCATCAGCTTGTTGCGGCGCTCGGCGAGGGTTTTGCCCCAGTATTTCGCGCTCATCGCGGCCGAATCCTGCTGGCGGTATTTTTTGGTATAAAACAAAACCGAATCGGCGCCGCGAAAGATCTCCTGCCAGCGACAGCCGTCGACGGAGATCATGACCACATTTTTCGTTTTGGTTTGGGCGGTAGCGGCAGTACTCAGAACTACTATACACAGGGCCGCCAGGATCGGGGTGAGTATAAGGGTTTTCATGATGTTAAGGTTAAGAGTCCGGAAAAGTAAAAACTTCCTCCGGACAGACGATCCGAAGGAAGGATAAATTTATTTAATAAGCCACATCAAGCCATTCTGGGTGTCGGCTCCATTGAACTGCGTTTTGAGCGCGGCTTTCACATTCACCTCATTGGTCGTGTATTCAGAGGTCGGGTAAGCCCAGCGGACGGGAATCTGATTGTTGTTCGCATTGGATTGTCCGATATCGAATGCAGGAACACCCGTCCGGCGATAGTTGTAAAACGCCTGGCGCCCCGAGTTTTCAAAGAATGCCATGTATTTCTGTTCGAGTATCTTCTGCAACCCATTTTCCGTGTTACCGGGGTAAGGGTTCGCTGCCAGGAACTTATCGATCTCAGACTGGGCGATGTTGTAAAACTTCATCGATTCGGTAACGCCCTTGTTGTAATAATCCGCCGCATTACCCGCGAGCCAGCCGCGATTGATACCCTCGGCAATGCTGAAATTCACTTCGTGCGCACCCAGCTGAATCGCAGGTACACCGGCTGCCGACGCTTCCCAGTAATCAAAATTAATCATCGAGAGCAGCCCTTTTCCCGCTTCTTCGAGCAATGTCGATTGCAGGTCGCCGGTCTTGCCGCCGCCATAGCGCAGGTACACATCCGGGTTGCTTTTCAGAGCTTCGGCAGGCAATGCTACTACGAGCAGGCGTGGGTCACGGGTAGTTTTGGCGATATTCACAAACGTGGCCCCCAGGGTGTTGCGTTTGTCGTTCTTCACCACTACCCCGTTACTCGGCCACAGCGGGTAAGTATTGATGGTATTGTAAACAACCTGGAAGTTGTCCGCATTGGTATTAATGAGCGGGTATTTCGCCGGATCGTTCACGATCGTTGCGAACTGCTGCTTCACATTCAAGTCGGGGGTATCGTCGGCACGCTTGCTCAGACTTATCAGCACCCGCAGTCGGTAGGAATTGATCAGCTTCTGCCATTTGGCGAGGTCGCCTCCGTACAGGTAATCGCCCGAAATAGCCGGCTTTTTCGCGATGAGCGCGGGCATTTCGGCATTGGCTTCGTCCAGCCATTTCAAAACCTGGATGTAAATATCCTTCTGGCTGTCATATTTAGGCTTAAAAACCTCATCGCTCACGCCTTTGATCGCTTCCGACATTGGGACGTCACCGAACATCTCTGTGGCGCGGCTATAAAAGTACGCCTTGAAAAACTTCGCAAGCGTGAGGTAATGCGCGCCCACGTCGCCAGTTTTGGCAGCTTCAATCTCCATGCGGCTTACATTGCGGAGCGAGTTATAGAAAACATCATAGGAACCGGTCGTCCAGCCATAGGCCTGTCCATCGTAATAGGCCTCATTCTGCGTCATGAACTGGTTATGACGGTGATCGGTACTCCATGGCGAATCCCAGGTATTGTTCAGAATCCCCGTGAGGATAAGGTCCGCCGATGGATTGGTAATCGCACCCGGGTCCTTTTGCAGCGTATCGATATCCTGGCAACTTCCCAGGCCAAGCGCCAGCGTTAATATCATGTACTTGATCTTTTTCATTGGTAATTCCGGTTAGAAAGTCACATTCAAATTGGCCCCGAAGCTCTTCACAGACGGCGTCTGGAAGCTGGTAGTCGTGCCTGTAAACTGGTCGAGGTCGATGTTTTTAGTATATTTTCCTGTAAAATACAGCAGGTTACGTCCCACAAGCGAGAGGCTGGCCGCCGATGCGAAACGTGTTTTGGAAAGTAGTTTCGCGGGGAAATTGTAGGTCAGCACGACTTCACGCAACTTCACGTAGGTACGGTTCTTGGCCGCGATGTAATTGGATTGATAGTAATTCGTCGCCCAGGCCTGCCACAGCACAGGCACATCGTTCGGCGCAAATTCACGGGTGTCTGAGATCACATTCCCGTCCTGATCGGTGTTCAGCTGCCCTTTCACGATACGCTTGCCGGAGGTCATAACAGAACCCTTATAGTCCGCATTATCACGGTTTTGCCAATCTTTCAGGCGGTATTCATTTGCTGATTCCGGCGCTGTACCGCTACCGAATTGTTTGGTATACATGTAGTTATTAACCTTTCCCCCGAAGCGACCGTCGACCTGAAAGCTCAGCGTGAGCGACTTGTGCGTGAACGTGTTATTGATTCCCGCAGTGAATTTGTTGTCGTAATATCCGATTTTGGAATTGTACGGATTATACGCAGGCATCCCGTTCGAGCCGACGATGATATTACCGGTTTCATCCCGCTGAAAATCTTTGATATAGTAAGCATCCTGACGCTCGCCAACATGAATGTTACCGTCACGCTGCTGCACACCATCGATCTTGTCGAGCCATTTGTGGTTCAGGGACCAGTTGGCCGACACATTCCAGGTGAGATTTTCGTTCTTCACAGCCGTTCCGTCCACGCCCAGTTCGATCCCCTTTCGTACATAGGTGAACGCATTGCGCTGTACGCCCGACACCCCCGAGGTCACGGACGTAGGCACGCTCACGATACCGGGGCCTTCCACGTTCCGGAACACCGCCGCGTCGAAACCGAGCCTGTTATGCAGGAAACGCATTTCCAGACCGAGTTCGAAGGTTTTCACACGGGCCGCTTGCAGGTTGTCGCTGTAAAGCGTGCCAGTGTAGCTCACGCCGGTGTAGGAGTTATTCCATGGCGCCGAGCTCGTGTAGGTCGGAAGCAGTTTGTAAATATCATATTGAAAATTCTCATCTACAAAATCGCTCGCCACGTTGGCATAGGCTCCACGTACCTTCGCAAAAGAAATAGCCTGCGGCAGATCTATCACCTCCGAAAGCACCGCGCTCAACGAAGCCGACGGGTAGAAATAGGTATTGTTCTTCTTCGGCATCGTACTCGAACGATCGGCCCGGCCGGTAAGGCTCAGGAAGAGGAAGTCCTTGTAATCCAAATCCACAAAACCATAAACACTTCCTACCCAGCGCTTGGCATAGTCGTTGGTGGACGTTGAAGGCTGTACGGAGTTCGAAAGATCATACACACCCGGTACGAGCAGGCCTTTGGTAGTCTTGCCGGTGAGCGAAGTCACTTTCACCGAGCGGAGGTTTCCGTACAGCGAGGCATTCAATCCGAAATCCTGCCCGAAACGGCTCTCGTATTTCAAAGAAGTCTCAGTGTTGTTCTCCCAGAATGTATCATAGATTTCGGAATAGCCACCGGCCTGATTCGGGAAACCGAAATTGTAAAGGTTTGACGAAATCGGGGCACGGGTACTGCGGTTGCGGTTCCAGGTACTCACATTGGTACGGGCATTGAACGTCAGCTTGTCGCTGATTTTGTAGTTCATTTGCGCGAAACCGTACACATCGTTCTTGTAATAGGTTTTCAATGCTTCATAGGCGGTCATCCAGGGATTGTCGTAAATGGTATACTCCCGGTTGTATTGCTGTGCGTGTTCCTTGCCGGGCTGCCAGTAATTGCGGAGGTCGTTCACATCGTAGTCCACCCCACCCCACACGGTGAATATGTAAATAGGGCTTGCGGGGCCGTAGTCGAGCGTCGGATAATTGGGCGAATACTGGCGGTTGTAGTTGATACTCGCATCGAAGCGCAACTTTTTACCTGCATTAATTCCTCCTGAAATGTTCACGTTGGTACCACCGAGTTTGGTATTCGGCATCTGGCCGCGCTGGAATGTCTGGGAAAGCGAAAGGCGGAAGTCACCGAACTCGTTTTTGCTCGAAATAGCCAGGTTATTGGTGCTCAGCAAGCCATTGCGAAGGAAGTTGGTGAGGTTATCCTTCCCTCTCGCGAGCCAGGGAATCGGCACCAGCTCTCCTGTCTTGGGGTCTTTGGGGCTATTGTATTGGGTAATGAGCTGCCCTTCAAAACGGGGACCCCAGATATTATAGTCGTTGTCGTTGATCCCGCCGCCCCGACCATCCTTGAACGCGTATTCGTAATCGCTGCCTGGACCGTATTCCGTCTGATACTTGGGGATTGCGTTAAATCCGGTTTGCAGCTGGGTACTCGAATTGAAATCGACCGTGAACCCTTTCTTCGCGCCGCTGCCTTTTTTGGTGGTGATAATGATCGCCCCATTCTGGCCGCGGTTACCGTACAATGCCGCCGCACTTGCTCCTTTCAGAACGGAATAGGTCTCAATATCGTCCGGGCTCAGGTTCCAGGAATCGGTGTTCATCGGCACGCCGTCGACGACATATAATACCCTGTCGCGGCCGCGCAGGGTCACCTGCGGGCTGGATAGCAAATCCGGGCTTTGCGCGATGGTAAGGCCTCCCACTTTACCCGTCAGTGAGCTGATCGCATTCGGTTCCCGCGCTTTCACCATGGTTGCGCCCTTCACTTCCGATACCGAATAGCCGACCGCCTTTTTCTCTTTTTTAATACCCAAAGCCGTGACGACCACTTCATTCAGCTGCCGCTGATCGGCCGTCAAAGCAATATCTATCACCGTTCTGTTTCCAACCGCCATCTCCTGTGAAATGAAGCCAAGAAAGGAAAACACCAATGTATCTTTCTCACTATCAACCCTCAAAACGTATCTCCCGGTAGCATCGGTCACCGTCCCGCGCGACGTCCCTTTGATGAGGATATTCACCCCAACTAGCCCTTCCTTGCCTGCTCCTTCCGTTACCCTGCCGCTAATAGTCCGTTCATTCTCCGCGGTGTTAATTGTCGAACGTACAAGTTTATACGTATGCTCCCGGGCGGGAACATTTCCCTCAGTAGGCCTGGCAGCATAGGCGTGCACTTCACAGGGAAGCATCGCCGAGATCCCCAGGCACAGCGCGAGCGCAACAGACCAGCACCCGCCAGGGCGCTTCCGCTCTAAAAACGTAATCTTTCTTTTCATAAGTGATTGTTAATTAGCTGGTATTTCAAAGTCAAAAGGGTCCCATCGAAGGCCAAAAAGCCTTCTTGCAAATGAGCGCGCGGTAAACACGAGCAAAGCGCTGCACTAGCACCTGTCAGCCTGGTGCCCAAGTACGATTGCCGGGCACATTAATCCCGGCCAACAGCGGTCGTCCAAAACAAAGTTTTCGGTTATTTCATGTACAGTCTGGATTGTGAACAAATACTAAACAGTCTTTGATTAATCACTACTTCGAAACATTCTGCGGCTGAGACCTAAAAGTAAAGTATAATTAAACAAACCAAAAGCATTTTTCAATATTTATCTCAAAATACACCATTCTGTGCTCGAACACACCGCCTTAGATTTACAAATACTCTATATTTTCATCCAACGGCACAAAGATACTTCTAAGTTTGTAGAGGAAATTTATCTTAATGTTAATTAATATTTAACTTTCCAAGGCCACTTTCTCGTCTGGCGGCAAACCCTTAAAGCCGTTGCTGCATTGCCCGCGATTGTTAAGTATTTAAGAACAATTAAAACTTCGCATTTCCCTAACAATGGCTTAATACCAGGGGAGCATCTTTGCGGTACTTATGAAAATATTCCGCGTCATACTGCTCGTTTTTGGTTCGTGGCTACTCTGGCTGCTCGTGTCCCAGTTCTTATTCTGCCCTCGTTATCAGTTCAATACCCCTATTCCTTTCGAAGGCTCCGTCCTTTACAATCCCTATGATTCGGTCAGCGGCTCAAGCTGGGTCAAATGCAACTTCCACGCGCATTCGCACGCATGGGAGGGCGTAACCAATGGGCATGGGACCGCAGCCGACATCCACAATGCCTACAAAGCGCTGCATTACGGCGTACATTGCGTATCGAACTATCACCATATCGACACTACGCATTGTAATCAGGTCAATTATCTTCCGGCGTATGAGCACGGGTATAATATCCGGAAAACACACCAGCTCGTGCTGGGAAGCACTGAAATACAATGGCTGGATTATCTTTTTCAGCAGACCGCCCACAACAAGCAGCATGTATTGAAACATCTGTCCGGCCCCGACAACGTGGTGATCCTCAACCATCCGGCACTCAAAAACGGATATACCACCGAAGACCTCACCCAACTCGCGAACTACGATTGCATGGAGGTATTGAACCCTTCGGTAACGTCTACTGCACAATGGGATGCGGCATTGTCGGCCGGTAAGCGCGTATTTATAGTAGGCGACGATGATATCCACGATGTCATTTCAAAAAAACGGCTCGGCACGAGGTGTACCTTTGTGAATGTCAGGAACAATTCGGCACGCGAGGTGATACATGCATTGAAAACCGGGCAGAGCTACGGGGTGATCGTCGGTGATAACCAGCGCCACGATGCTATTCCGCAACTGAAAAGCCTCACGGTGCGCCACGAAACGATCCAGGCCCTGATGACGCAAGCAGCCAACGAAGTGACCATCACCGGCCAAAACGGCAAGATACTTGCACTCGCCCGCCATACCGACCGCATCAGCTACCGCATTACGCCCGACGACCGCTACGCACGCGTGACGTTCAAGTATGCAAACGGCACGGAGATTTTGCTGAACCCTGTGTTTTTCACCCCTAAAAACGGGTACGAGCCTATGCCGGTTTATGAGAATTTCCATGAGACCATGTTTTTCCGGAGCATCGGTACCTGCATTCTGGGCGGATGGCTGCTCCTTGTGGCACGCCTGATGACCGGCCAGCGGCCGCAACGCTACGGACGACGCAGACTGTCATGGTGATAGAGCAGCTCCAAAAACACCCGCTAACCACATTGGCGATCGTTTTTACGACGATCCGCCTCCTCATTGCCAACCTTATCAACCTCGGCAACGACGAAGTTTACTATTTCACCTACGCCGTACTGCCCGATTGGAACCATTTCGACCATCCGCCGCTGGTCGGGATTTTTATCCGCATTTTCACCTTCAACCTCCATTGCAACGCGGAAGTATTTGTGCGGATGCCCGGCATTGTGGCCGCAGCTATTAATACCTGGCTCATCGCCGGTTGCGGGACGCTGATCAAAAACCGGAATGTCGGCCTGATCGCCGCCGTGCTCTATAATACTTCCGTTTATACGAGTATTCTTTCCGGCATTTTCATCCTTCCCGATTCAGTGCAGCTTACATTCTGGCTGGCTGCGTTGTATTCCATGCTGAGGTCTATCAAGGCTACAAGTCCGTCGGATATCCGCCGGCACCTGCTGCTGACCGGCCTGTGGATCGGCTTAGCGACGATGAGCAAGGTACACGGCGTGTTCCTCTGGTTCGGGTTTCTCGGCTTTATCGTTTTCGATCGCCGCGGCCTGCTTAAAAGCCCCTATCTATATGTATCGGTGGTCATTACTGCATTACTGGCCTCGCCGATTCTATTTTGGAATATAAGCAACGACTTCATTACCTGGCGGTTCCATAGCGAACGCGTGGTGATAGGCAGTGGCGGTATCCATATCAAATCCTTTTTACGGACAACCATCGGCCAGGTTTTGTATGCTAATCCGTTTCAGATAGTCATATTTATCTTAATGGGTAAAACACTGGTACGCAGGGGTTTCGTCATCTCCGCCACAGCTGTGGACGCAACCTCAGCGGCATTGTTATTTTGGTGCAGTTTACCCATCATTGTCTGTACCACGCTCGTTTCGCTTTTTCGCGACACCTTGCCGCATTGGAGCGGACCCGGGTTCCTCGGACTCATGCTGTTAGGGGCAGCCTGGATCGACAAGTTTACTTTCCCAGGGCTCAATAATTCTCCTAAAAAGCTGCTGGCAGGTTCGGTTGGGCTGATCTTTTTCGTATTCACAGTCGGGCCGATCCTCATCCGATGCTACCCGGGCACGATGAGCCCCAAACCGTTTCCGCGCACTGGAGCGGGCGATGCCACTCTGGATATTACCGGCTGGGAGCAACTATTACCGGCATTTGAAAAGCTCCGCAACGACGATATTGCCAGCGGCCGAATGCGGCGCGATGCGCCGATGGTTGTGCACAAATGGTTTCCGGGTGCTCACGTCTATTACCATGTCGCATACCCGCTCGGCATGCGTACCTCCGGCGTGGGGAAACTGGAAGATCTTCACCAGTTCGCCTGGCTGAACCAGCTCTACGGGCAGGTCGCTGCCGGCTCCGACGCCTGGTATATCAGCCCGTCCAACAATTTCAACGATCCGGCGGAGCTGTTTGCCGGGCAATTCGAGCGGTTCGAAAAAGCCGGAACGATCACGCAGCGGCGCAACGGGCGGGTAGCGCGGTACTGGTTTGTGTATCGACTCAAAAATGCGAAGCGCAGTCTGGGTAGATAATTAACGGCCGGAGATGGGGCTAAAGAACGACAAGTGACTACTTCTGACAATCCCGGCCACTACCGCCCAACGGTACTATACTGCAATCGGTGGTTGGATCAACAATAAACTTTCAGCTACATTTTTTCACCTCCATACAACCATTTCCTGATCTTGCGGCCTCTTTGATACGAATACGCTAAAAATCCCCGCATGACTTCGGAAGCCGATCTGATTACTGGTTGCCTTTTAAATGACCGTATTGCCCAGCGACAGCTGTACGACCGCTACAAAAAAACGATGTACACCCTCGCCTACCGCATTACCGGTGATTTCGACGATGCCAACGACGTCTTGCAGGACTCATTTCTGGAAGTATTCAAGCATTTGAACCAGTTCCGGGGTGAGTCGACGCTCGGCGCGTGGGTTAAACAGATCGTCGTCCGGAAATCGACGAAGAAGAAGCGGCTGGTGATCTGGCAAAATGTGGATGATTATACAGGTGAAGGGGTTGACTGGGGTGAATCGGATATCAATGCAGCACATCTTGAAACGGCGGTTTTATCGCTCCCCGACGGCTTCCGGACCATTTTTGTACTTGCGGAAGTGGAGGGCTACACGCACCGGGAAATCGCGGTGATGCTTAACATTTCGGAAGGCACCTCGAAATCACAATTATTTCATGCTAAAAGAAAGCTCCGTGCGATGCTTTCGGCGAATTGACCTTGATTCTCATGGAAAAGAACTATATAAACCTCCAAAATGCGATCCGTCGCTTCCCGGCCTACGAACCGGGGGACGAAGTATGGAATGCGATTAATGAGAACCTGATGGCGCAACCGCTTCGCGAGGCGCTTTCAGAAATGCCCTCCTATGAGCCGGACGACAAACTATGGGACCTCATCGACCGCAAAAATGCGCAGCAGCAACGCTGGAAATGGGGTTATGCGGCCGCCATGCTCCTGATGGCCGCCGGAATTGCCTGGCTGATGCTGCCGGCGCATTCGGCGGACATTGCCTACTCGCAGGAAACCGTCGACCAGCGGCTGCAAATGGATGCCGATTTAAAGACCGATCAGCAGTATCACCGCCTGAAAACCTATTGTGAGACGGAAACGCTGGTATGCCAAAGCACCGAATACAAGTCGTTGCAGCAGGAATATGAGCGGCTCAGTTCGGCGTCGGAGCAGCTCGTCCAGGCCATCGGCGATTACAACACCGAACCGGCCCTTCTCAGGCAGTACAATGAAATTGAAAGACAAAAAACGGACATTCTGAATGCAATGGCCAAAATGATTTAAGCACCTGAATAATGAAAATGTACCTCAAAAATATTCGAAAACAAACATTGCCCCTGCTGCTTGCATGGGCGCTCGGGAGCCTGCCTGCGTACGCGCAGGGGAAGTTGCAGGTGGCCACCAAGCGGATCGAAAAAACAGTGAGCGCGCCTACTGTGCGTACGTTGTATATCAGCGCGGAAAAGGCCGACATCGAGATCGCGACCTGGGACAATTCCGACATTACCGTGGTCATGGAACTTTCGGCCCGTCATCCGGACCGCGCTATCGCTACACAGGACCTCTCCAAGTTGCAGTATATTGCTGATCGTAATGGGAAGGACTATTTCCTGCGCAACTATATTGTGCTAAAAGATGGGGAAAGTAAGCCGGTGTCGAATCTGAAAGCGCGGTATACGATCCATTTGCCCGCATCATGCGCCGTCGACCTCAAAAATTCGTTCGGCACGATTATCCTGCGCGGACTGACCAACCAACTGAACCTCAAAGCGGATTTCTGTACAACAAACCTGACTGGATTGAGCGGCAAAGGTGCCCTGCAAACTACATTCGGTGAGCTTTCTGGCAACGAACTGGCAGGGACATTCACCTTTGCGAGCGACCACACCAATGTCCGTCTCGAACAGATCGCCGGGGCCATCCGGATCGATGCCGCGTACGGAAACGTTGAAATTTTCCCGACGGCGGGCCTCACCAGCCTGGGAATCCATTCCAAAAAGGCGGAAGTGACGCTCCTGGCGAAAAACTGGCAGCATTTCGACTACACCATTAACGGGGCCTATGCCACCATGAAACTGCCTAACGGCTTTAAATGGAAGCGCAATACCGCCGATTTCAAAGAAGCATTTTTTTCCCGCAACCAGCTCGCCAGCGTCGATATCAACGCCGAGTTCGGAAGGGTTACGATTAAATAAAACGGGTGCTTTAACTATTAGCCATGAAGGTAAAATAACCCTCCTCTTTAACCATTTAATACCCTGACAAACAACCGCCTATCGATAACACATTTACCACTTTAAACCTGATCCAACTGTTATTCGATGCAAAAAGGCGTATTGTTTGCCCTGCTCCTGCTGGTTTGCTCTGCTGCACGCGCGCAGGATACCGTGAGCGTATCCTATTCCGAAGAAACCGACACCCTGGTAAAACAGCGTTTCCTGGACCGGTACGAGAATGTGTTTATGACCAAAGTGCCGACGCGGCATATGTTCAAGATCGGATTATCTCAATACTACCAGGCAGTAGCCTTCCCGTTGCAGGACGATAAAATACTGAATAACACATCATTGCAACTAGGATATGAATTCAAATTCCTACCCGCCTTTTCAATCGCATTGGCAGGCCACATGCCTTTTTTTGATCTAAATTTTCCTGTGAGAGAACTTGTTCAATACACAGTAATGGATGCTCAGCTCCGATGGTTTGTTGGAATGGGAAAGCGGATAAAGAAAGGGCTTAGTGCCAATAATTTCAGCGGAAACTATATTGGCTTCTTTTACAATGTCCCGGGTACCGTCGATCACTATGACCCCAAAATTGGATTGAGGCTGGGTATTCAAAGGCGATTTCTTCACCGCGGATTTATGGATTTCAGCTTCTCAATTCACCGGGAAGTTGATAAAGTTGAGTGTTCGACACAGGCAATTCTGGGCATTGCTTTCGGTGACTGGAAAAAAATCGAGAAAGCTCCGCTTTGTGATATTCTTCTTTGTGACGAACAAATTCACAACCAATGGAAAGTACGGTTACCTGAGATTACTGTGGGTTATTACCTCAACAGACTAAAAGCAGGCGTTGCATTCGAACAAAAGATATCCAGTTGGCCCGTAAGCCTCAATTTTCAGCTGGACGCGGCGATGAACAACGGGTTCAATTTTTTGAGGCGGAAAAACAACCTTTACGGCGTTGAAAGGGACTACCAGCACCTTTACTCCCGCGAGAAAATTGTTTCATTCTCGGTTCAACCCAGATACTACGCTTTCACAAAAGCTCAGCAACTCAGGGGCAAAAGCCGCAACGGATTGTCCGGATTGTATGCGGGCTTAAATACCCAATACTATTATTACAAAGGTGACCACGGAGACCCCTATCGTGACAACATTCACAGCGAAGATAACGTAATCAATATCGGTCCATTAATCGGATTTCAGCTCCGGCTCTTCAATCATGGCTATTTCGATTGCAATACTTCCTACAATTTTCAGGATTATCTAAAAAGTACTCAAACAGATTTTGGATTCCGGACGAATATCACTTTAGGCCTGGCCTTTTGACGCTCCCCTTGACAATTATTTTCACGAAACAACAATCCCATGACACGCACTGCGAAAATCTGGGTGGGCATCGCTTTGCCTGTCGTTATCGCCCTATCGCTCCTGATCCGGCACAGAATCGCGGATGTGCCGGCACAAAGTGACCTGCACGAAAAGTATCAGGGCACCCGGATCCAGATCGGACAACAGCTTACGAGGCTCAGACGTGAATTGGGGACAAAACAAATGCACCACTCTCAAAACACCACACTTGAAATAAGAAAGCTCTGGAGCGATCGCGACATGCTCTGCTACATCATCAATGGCAAAAAAAGCCTTTTTCAGTCTGATAGCCTTATTAAACTGGAACGACTCATAGACCACACTGCTCCATTGACGACCGTATTCAAAGAAATCGAACGAGTTGAACAAATCAATGACACCGACTAGCCATTACCGCCATGAAAAACAAAGAAAACTTCACCAATACATTGCAAAATGTAAAAGAATACCTGACAATCCTGACCATCCTGACACTCGCGACACTTACCACTTCCTGCGATCAGTTTGAATTCAGCCCCAACCAATCTTTCGATCATTCCAGCCCTTCCAACCTGAATGCGCAAAACCTGGCCCGCCTCCGCCGGAACGCCGAAAATGACACCGTTACCATCGTTTTTGCCGGCGACACCCAGCGATGGTATGATGAACAGGAACGGTTTGTAAAGAAGGTGAACAGTCTCGAAAGCGTCGACCTGGTACTACTGGCCGGCGATATTTCTGATTTTGGATTATTACAGGAATTCAAATGGGTGCAGAAGCGGCTGTCCGCGCTGCGGGCTCCGTACTTCGGCATTATCGGCAATCACGATATGGTAGCGAATGGCCGGCAAATCTTCCAGCAGATGTTCGGGCCATTAAATTACTCCTTCGTGTACGGGGGTATCAAATTCATTGCCCACAATACCAACGGACTGGAAGCACCCGGCGAAAATATACCCGACATCGGCTGGCTCGCGCACGAATTGCAAAATGCCGAGGGGGCCGATTATCTTATTACCATTTCCCACGTGCCGCCGTTCAATGCAGTGGAATTCGGCACCGAATCAGTGAAACCTTATACCGACCTGTTACAAAACACGCCCAACTTACTGCTCTCCCTGCACGGCCATGTTCATCAACACCAGGATTTCTATCCATTTGGGAATAAGGTGCATTACATGACCAGTTTTTCCTTTGGGCAAAGCGCTTTTGTCCTGCTCCAAATCTCCAAAGGTAAAGTTCTGAAATCCGTTATCGACTACTGACATGAAAAGAATGCTCGCATGGGCGGCGCTCCTTGCAACGGGAGCAGCCAGCAATTTGTATGCCCAATTCGCGAAGAAACTGGTTCCGGATTTTGCACAAATCCAATATGCCGGCAGCAACGGCTGGATAGGCCTCGGTGCCGGGTATGAATTCTTCCACCGGCACTTGCGCACCAACCTGCAATACGGATATGTGCCCCCGGCCAAGGGCGGTCCCCTGCATCTATTCTCCGGCGCTATCTTTTATCAGCCGGTACGCATCCGATCAGGTTCCCGTTTCCAGATCAACCCGCTCGACTTTGGATTTAAAGGCAGCTATCAATTCGGCAACGACTACTTTTTCAAGCTCCCCTCCCGCTACCCACCTAACTACTACTGGTGGAAACCCGCGTTTCGCCTGCATTTGGCAACAGAATCCTCCCTGACCTACAAATTGCGCTCCAATTCCGGGATCCGCATGTTAAGCGCCTACCTTGAATTCAACACGAACGACTTGTACCTCGTCAGCTATGTGCTCAATGCAGGTTCGCTGGGAATCAGGGAAGTCGTAAAGGCCGGTATCGGTCTACGGTTGGGATTTTAGGCAGGTAGAGACGCCGGTTTTCTGCTTTATTATACATTAACCCGCAAAGTCGCACCGGACTGTTATCTTGCGGTATGTCCGATACAACAGCCATGAAATTCATCGACTACACCATTTCGACACCGACCTCAGCCGACTATCCGGTCCTGATCAATATCTGGGAAGCGGCCGTCCGCGCTACCCACGATTTTTTAAAAGATGAACATATCCAGCATTTTAAACCGCTTATTCTGAATCAGTATTTCGACGCCGTCGATCTTTTCTGCGTCCGTGACGAATCCGGCCGGATAATGGGTTTCATGGGGCTTTCCCCAGAAATGGTTGAGATGCTGTTTGTTCATCCCCATTACTTCGGCAAAGGCATTGGCAAAAAACTGATGGAATACGCAGTGCAGAAACGGTCGGTCCGCAAAGTGGATGTGAACGAGCAGAACCCTGATGCACTGGCATTCTATCAGCACCTGGGTTTCGAAGTAAAACGCCGCTCGCCACTGGATAGCTTGGGATTGCCGTTTCCTGTTTTGCATTTGGAATTGCCCTAGGATCATTGGTTGATTGCCGGTTGAGAATCCGATAAACCACCAGAGGAACAAAATTGTTAAATTGGTATCGCTTATCAACCAGCTATGCTATGACTATCCATGAACAGATCGTGCAGGATGTAGAAACAGTAACCCAAGATACTCTTCTTAGGTTGAAACTGTTCGATTTCCTGCAATTCCTAAAAGCTACTTTACCGCAACAGCCCAACAGAGACAAAATACTGTCCCACGCCGGAACTATTGACGATAACGAAGCAAAGGAAGTACTGAGAATCATCCACGACGAGTTCAACAGAATAGACGGTGAATGGCATTAAAACAGATTGCAATCGACACCAACATCGCTATTGAAATATTAAACGGTAATGAAAATACATTGCAAGTGCTATCACAATACGATATTATTGCCTTGCCTGTAACCGTGTGCGGCGAGTTGATTTACGGTGCAAAAAACTCCCGGAAAGCCCGAAGCAACCTCGATCGGTACATATCATTCATAAATGCATGTGAAATCCTAGACGTTAAAACGCCTGTGGCTTCTGAATATGCTTCAATCAAATTAATACTAAAGGAAACCGGACATCCGATTCCTGAAAACGACATTTGGATAGCTGCCGTCTGTCAATCTCACGACGTGCCGTTACTTAGCCGCGACAGGCATTTTTCGTATATTTCAACTTTACATCTTCTCGATCTCTGACATGAGCCGACAATTACTTTTACCGCTTGTCATCTTTGCCATTACCGCCTGTCAGCCCCAAGAAACCCGGCAGGAAACACCGGCGACCGCAAGCTCGAACAACGAAAGCCTCGTCAAACAATACTTTGAGCATTTCAACAACCACGACTGGCAACAAATGGCCGCGATGTATTCCGACACTGCCGACTTCAAAGACCCATCCCTCGGCGAAGGCATCGTTACGCAGACCCACGAACAGATCATCAAAAAATACGGCGAGTTGCAACAGATGATCCCGGATGTACGCGATAGTGTTATCACAATCTATCCCTCGGGGGACAAACACATGATCGTCGAATTCGTTTCAACTGGCACCGCCCCCGATAAATCGAAATTTGCGCTGCCTATTTGTACCATTTTCACGATCGAAAAGGGAAAAATCACCCAGGATTTTACCTATTACGACAATTTCAGTGAATAAACAGACAGATCCAATGAAAGTGCGACCAATTACAACGGAAGGACAATACGACAAAATGCTTAAATGGGTCGATAGACAATTCGACGATCCGCCTTGCATTAAAACTGATGCAGGAGCCCATCTTCAAGCCGCACTAATACTGATCAAAGCCTATGAAGATTTTTGTTATCCGATTGGTAATTATGATCATTAAAACTCCCGTTCCTGGTAAGCCAGTCCCTTCCCTTTCTCGCAATAATCTTTCAGACTGAGCAAAAACATAGCCCAGTTGTAATTGCACCATTGGTAAAACTCGGTCAGTTCGCGCCAGTTGAAATGCTTTAACACGACTGCGGTGATGCCGTTTTTCCTTTCAAAGAGTTCAAACGACACCCCGGTACCGATCCATTCCGGGTCGGAATGGGTACAGAGCCATTCGATGCGCCTGTTTTCCGAGAGTTCAACAATCTGCATTAAAACGCGGTCGTCGTCGCCGAAACCGAAGTCGGAAATAGCACCGACTTCGGTTTGAACCGTCAGGTCGGTGGTCCAGACGTTGCCCAGGCCTTCCTGCGTTGTTAATACCTCGTATATCTTTGAAATGGGTGCCTTGATATAGTTGATGTGCTCGATTTTTTCCATGGCGTTTGCTGTTGCGTTGGTGATCGGCAAATCTAGTAGCGGCGGCGATGCCATGCATTGGGGAAACGGGACATTCGAGGGGTTAACCGGGACAAATGGTTCCCCACGAATGCCTCGCGCGGCTATTTCCCGCCCCGCAAATACGCCGCCGTCAGCGACTCCTTCGATTTGAGCAAATCGGCCGGGGTACCTTCGAATAGTATCTGGCCGCCTTTGTGACCACCCTCGGGACCGAGGTCGATGATCCAGTCGGCGTGTTTCATGACTTCCGTATTGTGCTCGATGACAATCACAGAATTACCCTGATCGACCAGATGGTCGATAATTTCGAGCAAATGGCCGGTGTCCGACATGTGAAGGCCGGTGGTAGGCTCGTCCATCACATAAATCGTGCCATTTTTATGCAGCTCGCCCGCCAGTTTGATGCGCTGGCATTCACCGCCCGATAATGTGCTCAGCGGCTGCCCCAGCGTGAGGTAATTGAGCCCTACCTGATTCATGGCCGTCAGTTTGTGGACCACTTCTTTGGTTTTAAAAAATGCCAGTGCTTCCTCCACCGGCATATCCAGCACGTCGGTGATCGACTTGCCATTGACCTTATATTCCAGTACCTCCGGCTTGAAACGCTTGCCTTCGCAGGTTTCACAAACCGTTTTCACTGGTTCCAGAAATGCCAGGTCGGTAAATATAAAGCCGAGCCCCTGGCATTCGGGACAAGCTCCGTCGGAATTAAAGCTGAACAGTGACGCGCTTACTTTGTTGGTTTTGCCAAACAGCTTGCGAATGTCATCCATAATACCTGTATAGGTCGCAGGATTGGAACGAATGGAAGTACCCACTGCCGACTGGTCGATCACGATCGCTTCCGGATGCTGCGAGAGGAACACCCCATTGATGAGCGAGCTCTTGCCCGAGCCCGCCACGCCCGTCACGACCGTAAAAACGCCCGTGGGGATGTCCACCGACACATTTTTAAGGTTATGCAGTCGGGCATTCTTTACTTTTAACGCACCGGTTGGCTTCCGGAATGTCGATTTGACCTTTAAATCCCGATTAATAAATCTGCCAGTAAGCGTCGACGCTTGAAGGAGGCCTTTATAGTCGCCTGAGTAGACGATCTCGCCGCCACCGCTGCCGGCTTTGGGCCCCACATCTACAATATAGTCTGCGACGCGGATTACATCGGGATCGTGCTCAACCACCAGTATCGTATTACCCTTGTCACGAAGCTTTTGAAGTAACTCATTCAGCCTGTGCACGTCGCGCGGGTGCAGGCCGATGCTGGGTTCGTCGAAAATGTAGGTAATGTCGATCAGGCTGCTGTTCAGATGCTTCACCATTTTAATGCGCTGCGATTCGCCGCCGGATAATGTGCCGGTTTCACGGTCGAGGCTCAGGTAGCCCAAGCCGATGTCGACCAAATGTTCCAAACGTTCGGTCAGGGTGTCGATCATCGGTTTGGAAACCGGATCGTGAATTTCGCGGATGATTTTGACCAGCTCCGAAACCTCCATCGCCGACATTTCGGCAATGTTCAAACCATTAATCCGGCTCGCGAGCGCCTTCTCGTTCAGGCGCGCGCCCTTGCACGCGGGACAATCACCCATTTTCAGGAACCGTTCCACTTTTTTGACCGTCTTCTCCGAAATCTCGCTGCTGTCTTTCTGAATGTACAAACGGTTGAATTTGTCTACGAGCCCTTCGTACTTCGTATCGAAAGTCATACCATTGTAGTTGGATTCGTAGGTCCCCTTTCCGTACAGCAGCGTATGCATTTCCTCGTCGGAATAATCTTCCAGCTTTTTGTCATTATCCAGCATGCCCGAAAAAGTGTAGGCCTTCCAATACCAGGTACCTACCGCGAAAACCGGAAAGAGAATCGCCCCTTCGTTGAGCGACTTCGTAGGATCCAGAAATTTTTCAAGGTCTATTTCCACCTTTTTACCCAAACCATTACATACCGGGCACATCCCGGCAGGGTCGTTGAAGGAGAATGCATTGGAAAAACCGGCGTGCGGCTGGCCCAATCGGGAGAATAGCAGGCGCAAAACGGCCGAAATATCGGTAATAGTACCCATGGTCGAGCGCGAATTGCCGCCAAGCCGTTTCTGGTCGATGACAATGGAGGTGGAAAGGTTTTCGATGGCGTCGGCCTCCGGCTGGCTGATGCGCGGCAGCCGGTTGCGGATAAACATGCTGAATGTTTCGTTCAACTGGCGTTGCGCCTCGGCGCCGATGGTGTCAAAAACAATGGAGGATTTTCCCGAACCGGAAACACCGGTAAAAATGGTGATCTTGCGTTTGGGAATGTCGAGTGAAACATTTTTGAGATTGTTCTCCCTGGCACCGCGAATGCGGATGTACTCCTGATGACTCATGATGTTGCGGTCTGGATGATGAAATGTAATGAGTGAATGATTGAATGACCGAATGATTGAATAAATGGTTCTATTAGCAATCTTCGGTCGGTGAATTTCTATGGAATATTAGTTCTATCAAAATTCACCCATTAAAATTATTTACACATTCACTCATTCAAAATTCAATCATTCAGTCACTCACTCATTCAAAATTCAGGAAGCATTGGCCGCCGAAAAAATCCACTGCACCGCATAACGGTCTGTGAGTGTGGCCCATTGGCCCCGGAGGATACCAGCGGAAAGTGGTGCGGTCACTTCGCCGTTGCGCGCCAGTTTCCTGAACACCGATTGCAACTGCTCCGGAGCCGTAATGCTGATCCACAGCGAAATACTGTTACCGGAAGCTACCCCTTCCTCACCGCCCAGGTCGGATGCAAAAAGCCGGACGTGCTCCGACACCAGGCTCGCGTGCAATACCAGCTGCCTGATTTCCTGAGGAAACTGCTTCCCGCCGGGCGTATCGCCCAGGTATGTGAAGTGCAGCTCCCCCCCGAAGCACGATTGGTAGAAACGCATCGCCTCTTTGCAATTGCCGTTGAAGGTAAGGAAGGGGTATATCGCCATTTTATATTTTATTGATTATAAGCGCGTTCCATTTCAGCAATATCGAGTTTCTGCATGCCCATTACTGCCTGAAACATTTGTCCCGCGCGTTTTGGATCACCGTTGGTCAACCGCTCGGTCAGCATGGCGGGGACGATCTGCCACGATAGCCCGAATTTGTCTTTGAGCCAGCCGCATTGGCTTTCCTGGCCGCCGTCGGCGGTGAGTGTGTTCCAGTAATGATCGATTTCTTGCTGGTCCTTGCAAGTGACAAAAAAGGAAACCGCCTCCGTGAACTTGAACATCGGCCCGGCGTCGAACAGATGTAACGTAAGACCGTTGATCTCGATGACACCCATCATGACCTGGTCGGCTGGCATGTGGCTGCCTTCGCCCCATCTTTTCAGCTGTTTGATCCGTGAATTCGGGAAGAGGCTGGTGTACAGGTTCATCGCTTCCTCTGCCTGGCCATTGTACCAGAGAAACGGGATAATGCCTTGTGTGGTTGACAATTCGCTCATTGTTTGGATTGTTGAAGGTGAATGGTTTGGATAAAAACGGTTTTTAGTTTGCTGATGATTGACATTACAAATGTCGCGGGTTATAGGAAAATAAAAGGGGTGTAAAAGCGCCTAACCAAAGGGGTAAAAATGCCAACTGAATATTTTTCTATATTTACGTCTTCTAAATCCAAAATCGTCATGAAACATATCTCGGTATATGTCCCCCAGTGCTCCTACATCGAAGCGGTTTCTCCTGCTTACCGGCTTTTCAACACGGCCAATGATTTTTTGAGGGCATCAGGGAAAGAGCCCAAATTCAATGTGGAATTTGTAGGATTGAACCACGATATCAAAGCCCAGGATGGCGAATATACCATTCGTATCAACAAGCTGCTGAGCGAAGTAGATAAAACCGACCTCGTGATCATCCCCGCATTATGCGGTAACCTGCGCGAGTCAGTGGAGCTCGACAGGCCTGCCATTCCGTGGATGCTTGAAATGCGTGAAAAAGGTTCAGAAATCGCATCGCTATGCCTCGGGGCGTTTCTGCTGGGCGCTACCGGCCTGCTGGACGGCAAAAAATGCTCCACGCACTGGGCTTATTATGAAGAATTTAAAGAAATATACCCGCAAATCGAAGTCGTGGATGGTACCATCATCACCGACGAAGGGAAGGTATATTCGAGCGGCGGTGCCAATTCGATCTGGAACCTGCTGATCTATATTCTCGAAAAATACACAAGCCGCGATATTGCCATCCTGGCGGCCAAATACTTCGCCATCGACATCGATCGCGACAACCAGCGCGCCTTCACGATTTTCAAAGGCCAGAAAAACCACAACGACGACGGTATCCTCGCCGCGCAGGATTATATCGAAAAGAACTACACCGAAAAACTGACGATCGTAGAACTCGCCGATATTGCCAGCGTGAGCCGCCGCAGCTTCGAGCGGCGCTTCAAGAATGCCACCAACAATACCATCAACGAGTACGTGCGCCGCGTGCGCGTGGAGGCGGCCAAGCGCAGCTTCGAGGTATCGCGTAAGAACGTGACCGAGGTGATGTACGATGTGGGTTATACCGATACGAAGGCATTCAGGGACGTTTTCAAAAAGGTCACGGGCCTGACACCTATTGAATACCGGAACAAATACAGCAAGGATAATTAAGAGCGGCCCGCAAGCCGCTTTTTTTATCGAACGGCATTGCGCTAATCATTTGTTTTTCAACACAAAACAATGATTTACCGGTAGCTCATTTTATTTGCTCGCTCTTTTCCAAATGCGCACTTTTGCACCGCCAATTTAAAAATCGAACCAATTTATCGTCATGTCAAAATCCATTTTGATCATCGTGCTCGCCTGCATGATAGGTTCTGCGCACGCACATTCCATTGTACCAGCTATGACCAGTAAAATCGCCTACACTGAAACCGTCGACTGCGGCAGCGTTTCCCTGATTGATATTTTCAGACGCGCCCGCCTGTGGGTGAGCCAGTCGGCGCCGGACAATAAGACCCTGGTCGACGACAAGGAAACGGGCGACCTGGTGACGCAGGGGCACATTACCATCACGATTCCACGGTCGGAAAACAGTGCGGGTGGTGTTTACAGATTCAACTATGTACTTTCCGTTGAATGCGCCAACCGCAAATACCGCGCTTCGCTGGCCAATGTTGAATATCTGGACGGAAACGCCGGACGTTCTGTCCCTCTGGAAGTTTTCAGCCAGAAAAACGAAAACAAAGCCGCCGCTACGGAGCTCGATGCCAAACTCAAAGCATTACTCGCCGATTTGCAATCGAATGTGAAGGACTACAAGCCGTTCTGAACATGAACACCAACCGCATTACTACGTTTCTCCTTGGTCCCGAACTTTCCTGGCTGGTGATGTACGGACTGACGTTATTGCTCGTTGCGCCCAACCGGCCCGCTACCGAAGCAGGTAACATCCGGCTCGAAAGCCTCGCCTGGTACGTACTCTTCGCGGCGATTGTTCTCTCGTTTTTGCCGCTCCGTTGGTCGCCAATGGGACTGGGCTGGTCCATGCTGCGCATAGGCATCGCCGGTTTGGTGGGAATAACCTCTCTCGCGACCGCATTTTGCGCCGCCATCGACTACCACGATTCCCGGAACTCGGGCGTAGGGACATTATGGATGATGCTGGTGATTTTCGGGGTTATCTTCCTTTTCCTCGGCATGATCGGCGTGAGTCTTTACATCAAATTCAGGTCTTAATATTAAAGCAAATGGTCGACGAAGTCCCTTCTCCGCAAAATACCTACACTGTCCGCTTCGGCGCCTACGAAGTGCGCATGAGCCATTGGATCACCGAACCTGCCATTATAAAGGTTGCTACCAACCAGATGATATTCGATATGCCCTCTACCTGGAGCTGCGACGAAGCCAAGTGGATCGACGATAACACCGTCGAACTCAAAACGCGCTTGTACCCGGGCCGCGAATATTGTGATCTGGTCCTCGACCTCAAAGCCGGCACCGGCAAGGCCGTACGAGGCAGCTACTCGTTTGCAAATTCGATGAACAAGCCGCCACGGGAATTCGAGGGCAGTTTGCAGGAGATCTATCGCTGGCTCTAACATTTCGGAACCATGGAAACTACCAGCAAAGGGGTACCAGGCTTTGAACTGTTCGTTCTGCTCTTCTTTACGATCGGTGCAGTGTTTGCCGTGATATCGTTTTCAATCTACCGCAATAGCCGCAACCTGATTGAGAACGGCATTGAAGCCAAAGGCACCGTGATCGACCTGCACCGTTTGAAACCACGTGAATATCCCCTGGCACCATCGATCCGATACATCAAAAGGGACGGCACTCCGCACGTTTTTCACAGCTCGGAAGCCCGCAACCCGCCCGAATACCAGATTGGAGAAGAAGTGACATTATACTACGACCCGAAAGACCCCGATAATGTGCATTTAAAAGGCAATTACCTTTTTGTATATGTATTTGCCGGAATGGGCGCTATGTTCTGGCTGTTTTCGATCTGGTACGTCGGCTCGGCTGTGAAAGCGATATTTCGCTGGCTTTTCAATTGATACAACAACAAGAAAGGACGCCTTCGTGGACGTCCTTTCTTGTTGTTGTATGTCATTCACTAAGCCAAAAGCGGCTTTACCACTTTGCCGTGGACGTCGGTAAGACGGTACCGCCGCCCCTGATGCTTGAATATCAGCTGCTCGTGATCGATGCCCATCAAATGCATGACAGTTGCCTGGAAATCATGCACGTGCACGGGATCTTTGATAATGTTATAACCAAAATCGTCGGTTTCACCGTACACGAATCCTTTTTTCACACCTGCGCCGGCCATCCATATTGAAAAGCTGCGCGGGTGGTGATCGCGGCCGTAGTTGTCGCGGGTCAGTTTGCCTTGTGAATAAGCACCGCGGCCAAATTCGCCGCCCCAGACCACCAGGGTCTCATCCAGCAAGCCGCGTTGTTTCAAATCGTTGATCAATGCGGCCGAAGCCTGGTCTACGCTTTTGGCCATGATCTTGATGTCATTCGGAAGGTTACCGTGCTGGTCCCAGCCCTGGTGATACAGCTGCACGAATTTCACATCCTTTTCGATCAGCTTCCGAGCCAACACGCAGTTAGCCGCGAACGTACCGGGCTTGCGGGAGTCTTCACCATACATATCGAAAATATAATCCGGCTCTTTGGAAATATCCATGGTTTCGGGCACGGCCGTTTGCATGCGGTAGGCCATCTCATACTGCGCCATCCGGTAGTTGATCTCCGGGTCAAGCAATTTTTCGAACTGTCCTTGTTGCAGTTTCGCGAGCGAATTCAGCATGCGCCTGCGACTGGTACGGTCAATTCCCTCCGGATTATTGAGGTAAAAAACAGGGTCCGGGCCGGAACGGAACACCACGCCCTGGTGAATGGACGGCAAAAAACCATTACTCCATAGCTTGGCATACAATGGCTGGTCGCCGCTGCGGCCTTTGGAAAGCAGCACCACGAACGAAGGCATATTCTGGTTATCGGAGCCCAGCCCGTAGCTCACCCACGATCCCCATGAAGGTCTGCCGCCCTGTTGGCTGCCTGTTTGGAAAAACGTGACGGCCGGGTCGTGATTAATGGCCTCGGTAAACATCGAGCGGATGAACGTAACATCGTTCACAATGCCCGAGGTGTAAGGCATCAGTTCACTGATCATCATATCGTTATCCCCGTACCGCTGGAATTTGTATTTCGAAGCGGCCAGCGGAAAACTGCTCTGTCCGGCTGTCATACCCGTCAGGCGTTGCCCCTTCCGCACTGATTCGGGGAGATCCTTTCCCCACATTTCTTCCAGTTTAGGCTTGTAGTCGAACAGTTCGAGCTGCGAGGGCGCGCCGCTTTGGAACAAGTAAATAACACGCTTGGCTTTCGGAGGGAAATGCGGGTGCCCGATCGGCAGCCCGGCGGCTTCGGCTCCCTTTTCTCCTACCTTTTTAGCCAACGAATTGTCTGCATTCAAAAGCGATGCCATCGCTGCCGCACCCAGTCCCAGACTCGTTTTCGATAGAAAATTACGCCTGCTCAATTGTTCATGGACATGGTTTTCAAGTTCTCTGTAAAGGCTCATTACTTTGCTGGTTATCGCTTGATCAAAAATTCATCAAAATTCATTACCGTGCTCGCTACAATGGTTCCTGCTGCAAGCTGCGCGGGATTCAGGGTTTTATCAAGCGGGTATTCACCCACGGCCAGGATCGACTTCATCCGTTTAGGATTCTGACTAAAATCCTTCAATTCCTCGTCGTACAGCGCTTTCAGCACCATTTTCTCTTTCGTGTCCGGCAGGCGGCTCGTCAGCGCGGTAAATGCATAATCGATCTGTTCGTCGATGGATTTGCCGTTTTTCAGCATTTGCTGCGCCAGCACACGCGATGCCTCCACGAATTGCGGGTCGTTCATGACCACCAATGCCTGCAACGGCGTACTGGTTTTCTGTCGCTTGGTTATACAAAAATGCCTTTCAGCCGCATCGAAGTTAAGCATCATTGGTGGTGGCGAGCTGCGTTTCCAGATCGTATAAAGACTTCTCCGGTAAAGCGAATCACCATGCTGTTGTTTGTAAGTGACCTCGTTACGTGTCGCCAGCGCTTCCCAAAGGCCCGCCGGCTGGTACGGATATGCGCTCTTGCCCCCTATCCTGCGCGTAAGCAAGCCGCTCGATGCCAATGCATTATCACGGATCTGTTCCGCGCTCATGCGGTAGCTGGGGCCACGCGCGTAAAGCCGGTTATCCGGATCGACGTCTTTCATAGCAGGTTCGATTTTGGAAGACTGGCGATAAGTAGCCGAAGTGACGATCAGCTTTTGCATTGCCTTCACATTCCAGCCTGATTCACGGAAGCGCGCTGCCAGGTAATCGAGGAGCTCGGGATGAGTCGGCAGCTCGCCCTGGTTTCCATAATCGTCGCTGGAAATCACGATCCCTTTTCCAAAATACATCATCCAGAACCTGTTAACAGTTACCCGCGTGAACAGCGGATGGTCCTTATCGAGCAGCCATTTAGCCAAACCCAGGCGGTTTCGCGGATAGTCTTTCGGTATTTTAAAGAATGCATCCGGCGTATCCATGGTGACCGGTTTGCCCGGTGCGTCGTACGCGCCGCGATTGAGAATGAAGGTCTTGCGCGGATATTTTCGCTCTTTCATCACCATCACATCGATCTGCTTATCCATAATCTCCGTTTCCTCGCCGATCAATGCGCGGCTCGCCGCCAGTTGCTTTTTGTATCCGGCGTCAATATTAGTCAGGTAATAATCCCTCAAAGAAGCAAGCTGTGCCGGTTTTAGTTGCAACGGCGGGGTTTTCAATGCCGTCAGCAATTCATTTTTCAATGTAAACAAACCCTGCATTTCCAGCGCGCTGATGGCCCTGGTATAAATCCGGAATTCGTCGATCTCGAAATTCTTCGTCCGCTGATCCGACAACCGGCCGATATTCAGCTTGTCGACATACCAGTTCGTTTTGTTTTTGCCGTACAAAATACTCTCCGTCAAATGGTCATTATGCACGGTAACCTGCACGGGCTGACCGTTGACGAACAGTTTCAGGCCTGCCGCTTTGCTCAAACCATCATAGGTAAAGCCTAGCTGCGTCCATTTGTTCATCGGGAATTTATCCACCGTCTGTATTTCAATTGCATTCTCCGGCCACACATGGCTGATCGTCAGCCGGATCCGACCATCTTTCTCCCGGAACACATTCCAGCCGCGATAGCCATTCATTACCCCGTTGGATTTATGCAGCAGCGAACCGCTCACCGCGGGGTCGTGCAGATTAAGCCAGATACTGATGCTGAATGGCTGGTTGCGTTCAAAGAATGCAAACTTGTCGCCAAAACTCACCGCGTTTTCCCCGAAAATATACCGGGCCTTACCAATGCGGCCGTCACGGGAAGCCACGTTGGAGAGGCTGTCGTCGCCTTCTGCATTGGCCTTGTGCTTCGGATTTGCCAGGTTGGCAAACTCCTTGCCCGTCGGTTCGTCGAATGTAAAATGGCCTATCAAATCTGTTTTTTCGGGAAGTAATGCCCTCTCGGGCGCCTTGCGGGCGGCGGCGAGCCATTGCTGAAAAGCGCGTTCGTAAACAGCCACATTGGCGGCCATCGTCGAGCGCTCCTTGGCAAGATTCTCGTGGATGAATTTCAATTTGGCGTCGGCCTCGGGCGTCGGCAGCGTGATAGCCGGGCTCGCCTCACCATTGTAAGGGATCTGGCCGTTTTCATCATTGTTGTTAAAAAACGCATACAATGAATAGTAATCCTTATGGCTGATCGGGTCGTATTTATGGTCATGGCAGCGCGCGCATTCCACGGTCAACCCCAGGAATGTCTTGCCAAACGTATCCACACGGTCGGAAACGTAGGCCGTGCGGTACTCTTCAGGGATAATACCGCCTTCCTGGCTCTGCTGGTGCATACGGTTGAACGCCGTAGCAACCATCATATCGCGGGTCGGATTCGGCAGCATATCGCCTGCCAACTGCCATGTTACGAACTGGTCGTAGGGCTGGTTCTTGTTAAAGGAGTTGATCACCCAATCCCGGAACGGCCATGCAGTGCGCAGGCCGTCGTCCTGGTACCCGTGCGTGTCCGCATAGCGCGCGGCATCGAGCCAGGGTACTGCCATGTGTTCGCCATAATGCGGCGAGGCCAGCAGCCGGTCGACGGCTTTTTCGTAAGCATTCGGCGATTTATCGTTCAAAAAGGCGGTAACCTCCTCAGGTGTCGGTGGCAGGCCGGTCAGATCGAGCGAAACGCGGCGCAACAATGTAGTTTTGCTCGCTTCCGGCGACGGCTTCATATTCTTGTCTTCCAGCTTTTTAAGGATAAACCGGTCGATGTCGTTGCGTACCCACGCTTCATTTTTTACCTTGGGCAATGCGGGTTTTTCCACTTTGGTAAATGCCCAATGCGGCTTGTACTCGGCGCCTTCTTCCACCCAGCGGATGAGAATAGCTTTTTCGCGGGCAGTAAGCGATAAATGTGACTCGGGCGTGGGCATAACCATCTCAGGGTCGGTCGACAAGATTCGGTACACGAGCTCGCTGCTTCCCGGCTTACCGGGTTTAATCGCTTTCAAACCGCTCTCCGCTTCCTTTTTATAGGCCACTTCGGCCACATCGAGGCGCAAATTGGCCTTCTGGTGATTGGCATCGGGTCCGTGACAGGCAAAACAGCGGTCCGACAGGATCGGCTTCACGTCGTAAGTATAATCGACAGGCGCCACCAGGGTATTCATTTCAGCGGCCACGTCGTCGGGCAGATCGACCTTTTTGTCACAAGACATTAAAAAGTATCCGGCTGCGGGGACCAACAAACAATATTTAAACCAGGAATTCAACATCATCAAAAAATATTATTACCAGCGGCAGCTTACAACAGAGAACAATTAACAAAGCATCCAGCAATCCAATTCTCCATTCTCTTAATCCTAATTTAATCATTTCCCTTCAATTGCCGTCGACTTAAGTCGACGGCAGAGGATTTTAGTGTACTAGTAGCCAGGATTTTGTGTTAATGTGGCTTTGCCATTTTTGGTGCTATATACAATGGCTTGCTGGGGAATTGGATAGTATTGGTGCCGTTCTTCGAATTTGGCGCCGCTGAGATAGGTGCGAAGATTCTTTTCTTTTTCCAGATAAGTGTTCAGCACCTGCACGGCCACTCCCCAGCGGACGAGGTCGAAGAAACGATGCCCTTCCATCGCGAATTCGAGGCGGGTTTCAAACCGCACCGCGTCGCGTGCGGCGGCGGCATCTTTCCACGGGTCATTGTACAGCCCTACCACGTAGTTGGCGGCAGCTTTACCAGCCTCCGTCTTCACGAAACCATCCGGATTGGCGGCACGTTTGCGGATCATGTTCACGTATTCGCGTGCTTTTTCGAGGTTGCCCAACTCCACTTCGCATTCTGCCAGCCAAAGGAGCACGTGATCATAGCGGATCAGCCGGTAATTGTTGGTACTAAGCCGCGGGTTGCCTGTTTTACCGGATTCCGCCTTGCTCACGATCTGCTTTTTGGAAGAATAAGGCCCCGCATACGACTGGTCACGGATCCAGAACCGGCCCGGATGCACGCCCCAATCGATGTAGGGAATGCCCCGACGACCGAGCGTCCAGTCCACGCGGGAATCGAGGCGGCCGGTGTAGGGCTCAAACGGCGCCGAAGAAAGCAGCCCTTCATCATTCTTGACATTCTCATCATTGAACGTCTTGATCATCGGCAAACCCTTTTCGTCGGTTTTGTAGGCATTTACCAGGTTTTGGGATGCCTGGAAAAAGCCGCAGCAGCCGCCTGGGCCATTCGGGTACATATAGGTAAGCTCATCGCCTGCATTCCCGCCCGAGCCGTCGGCTGCCGTCACTGTGTATTGCACCTCGAACACCGATTCGGCATTATTCCGGGTCTCGGCCGCGAAATTGTCATGAAAACGCTCCATCAGCTTGTACTTCCCACTGTTAACCACTTGCAACAATGCTTCCTTTGCCGCCGTAAGATGCTGCACATTCGGCTGACCTTTCGGAAAACCCTGAAACATATGGCATTTGCCGAGGTAAGCATACGCAGCATTTTTGGTCGGACGGCCGGGATCGGTTTGCGACACCGGCAGGTTTTCAGCCGCGAATTTGAAATCCGCTTCGATCTTCGGCCAGGCATCTTCGGTATTGGGCAGCAGCACGCTTTCCGGGTTTTCGGGATCCCAGGTTTGCTCATCGAGGTAGGAAATGTTGCCCCACATTTTCTTGGCTTCGAAATGGTAGTGCCCCCGCAGGAAGCGGGCTTCGGCCATAATCTGCGTTTTCCGCTGATCGGACAGGCCCTGTACCTTGGGCAGGGATCTCAAAACATCGTTCGTCCGTGCAATGCCGTCGTACAATGTCCTCCATTTCCCGTAAATGTGGGTATTGGTCGAAAGCCATACGTAGCGTTCGAGAAAAGTTTGCTCCGGCTGATCACCGGCGTCGGAGCCTTTGTAAGCGTCATCGGAAACGACGCTGCCGAAAATCCAGTTCGAAACCGCACCGTGCCATGAGGTAACCCCGCTGGTACCGATGCCGTCGAGCAGCGCATAGGCGCCCACGAGCGCCCCCTCGATACCCGAGGTGGTAAGGATAATATCAGGACTATACTGTCCCTGAGGCCTCTTTTCGAGAAAATCGTCGCCGCAGGAGGTTGCGAGGAGCAATAGCAACGGTATGAATATCTTTTTCATGGTTTTGATTTTAAAAGCCGAGACTGATACCTACGATGAATGCTTTGGGCGTCGGATAAACCCCTTCGTCCACGCCGATCTGACGATCGGAACCGCTGTTAAAGTTGCGGAGGTTGATTTCAGGATCCAGACCAGTATACTTTGTGAAAGTCAGCAGGTTTTGTCCCTGAATGTAAACCCGCAGATGGTCTGCGCCGATTTTGGACAAAACCGATTTCGGCAAAGTGTAACCGAGTTGGATATTCTTGAAGCGCAGGTAAGAACCGTTCTCCACGAAATAGGTCGAAGGCTCGCCGCTCTGGGCGTCGTTCGCGTCGAGAATGGGCAGTTTGGCATTCGGATTATCGGGCCGCCATGAGTCGTAGAGCATTCTCTTAGACCGGTTGCCCTGGAAAACCTCGAAGTCGGTCCAGTAGCGCACGTGGTTGAAAATGTCGTTCCCCTGCACGCCCTGGGCGAAAATGGCGAGGTCAAAGCCTTTGTAGCCCACATTCACATTAAGGCCGTAGGTAAAATCCGGGTGTGGATTACCGATGTAAGTCTGGTCCTGCGCATTGATCACCCCGTCGCTATTCACATCGCGGTACTTGAATTTGCCTACACCTTGCGTGCGCTTGCCGTCGATGTAAATATTCGAATCGTAGTAGCCGGGGAACCGGGCGTGATTTTGTACTTCTTCCTCGTTCTGCATGATACCATCTATAATGTAACCATAGAACGACGAGATCGGCCGGCCGGCAATGGAGCGCGTCACCGCCGGGGTACGCAGCGAGAAACCCGGCAGGAAATCGTCCGGATTTTGGGGATCCAGGGCGATGATTTTGTTACGGTATGTCGAAAAATTGACCCCAATACTGTAATTAAGCTGTCCGTCCAGGGCATGGTCCTGATAGCTCAGGGCGAGATCTACGCCCCTGTTTTGCATGGAAGCTATGTTTTGAGCGGGAATGGCGGCATCGCCCAGACGCGGATCGTAGGCTTTGGTATACAACAAATCCTTCGTCTGCCGGTCGAAAACGTCGAGGCTCATGTCAAACTTACCTTTGAACAAATTGGCGTCTATGCCCACATTGACCGTCGTGGTCGTCTCCCATTTGGCATTCGGATTACCGAAACGGCCGAGGTCAAATCCCTGCATATAACCGATCGGACTGCTGCCAAGGCCATACCCACTGCTATTCGGATTGCTCTGATAGGTGGAATACGCATTAAAATCCCCGATTTCCTGATTACCCGTCTGCCCCCAACCTGCGCGGACCTTCAAATCACTTACAAAATCGACACCCGACATGAAGCCTTCCTTCGATAAACGCCAGCCCACGCTCGCAGCCGGAAATGTAGCATAGCGCGATGCTGCCTGGAAGCGCGAGGAGGCATCGCGTCGTAAAGTGGCCTGGAGCAGGTATTTGTCGTCGAATGCGTAATCCACACGGCCGAAATACGAGAACAACGACCACGACGAAGACGCATAACCGCTATTGGTAGCTGTGGCAGGATTACCGGCATCGATGTACCGCAGATCGATATTATTCGAAAAAAAGCCCTGGCGATAGGCATTCACAAAATCGCCGAAGGAATCAATGGATTCCAGGCCGACGAATGCATTCAAATGGTGCATCTCGCCGAATGTTTTATCATAAGTAAGGGTGTTGGTCCAGGTCCAGGAATAGCCGTATCCCCGGTTTTCGCTCAGGCTGTTCACGTTAGTTCCGTGGGCGAGCTCGATCTCAACAGGCGTGTAATACTTACCGGCAGAAGCCGTCAGGTCGAGCCCGAAACTCGTTTTAGCCGTCAGGTTTTTCAAAATATCGAACTCTGCATACGCATTGCCAAACAACCGGAGGTCTTTATAACCATTGTCCTTGTTACGCACGAGCTGGCCTACGGGGTTGTTCGCATTTCCGAGGTTGCTGCCCAGGGTACCTGCGAAATTGCCGCCAATGTCGTACACCGGGATAATCGGCTGTGCGCGGTAGGTATTCGAAACCTGGCTCGTTTCGCTGTTATTACCGTAATTGCCCTGGCGACGTCCGTAGGCAACCTGCAAATTCTCTCCTATCCGGAGCTTCTTTTTAATGGTAAACTCGGTATTCGCCCGGACGGAATAGCGTTTATAGCCATTGTAAAGCAAAATGCCCGTTTGGTTAAAATAATTGGCTGAAAACGAATACCGGCTCACCTCGGACCCACCCGAAACACCGAGCTGGTAATTCTGAATGGGTGCATCGTCGAAAACCTCGCGCATCCAGTCGGTACCTTTCTTGTTAGCCTTGGTAATAGAGAATTTGGTTTTGCCAAACTGAGGGTCGGTATATCGGTCGTAACTGTAATTGGCTGGGTTTACCCGCGGATCGCCTTCCGCAGCGCCATCGGGAATAATGTAATCCGGAATTACCGGCGTGGGGCCATTGCCATATTGCGAATGCTCCGGGTTACCCGTATTAGGGTTCACCACGTTGGCATTCTTCTTGCTCTGCCAGAGGTATTCGCCATATTCCTGTGTGTTGAGCAAATCCATTGTTTTGGCCAACTTCTGTACCCCGAAATAGGCGTCGAATGTGAGCTTCGGCACACCGGATTTGCCCCTTTTGGTAGTGATAATCACCACACCGTTCGCCGCGCGCGAGCCATAGATCGAGGCCGACGATGCATCCTTTAATATCTGTATCGACTCAATATCATTCTGATTGATCGTATTGAGGTTCCCTTTCGTAGGTACTCCGTCGATAATGTAAAGCGGATCATTGTTCCCGAGCGTTCCATACCCGCGCACACGCACGGCCACGCCCCCGCCCGGCGTATTATCCGTGCCCACGGTCACGCCCGCGGCGCGCCCCTGCAACTGCTGCGCGAGGTTGGTGGCAGGTACAGAAAGCAGCTTTTCGGCATCGATCACGCTCACCGACCCGGTAATATCCCTGCGCGACTGCGTCGTATAGCCCGTCACGACTACTTCACTCAGCGCCTTGATGTCCGGATCGAGCGCGACATTGATCACCGAGCGGTTTACAACCGGGATTTCCTGGGACACATAACCCACGAAGCTAAATACCAGCACTGCCTTCTCGTCGGGCACGACCAATTCGAAGCTCCCGTCGCCGCCGGTAATAGCGCCTTGCTGCGTGCCCTTCACGACCACGCTCACGCCCGGCAGGCCTTCCTTGTTATCGGAGCCGGTAACCTTGCCTTTCACCCCGATGTCCACCCGGTGCAGGTACGGCAGCGGTACCGGTTCGAGCAGCTTCGGAGCGTCGGAAAACGACTCGTCGGGTTTGCGGATCAGGATAATGTAGTTGCCCGATACGGAGTAATGGATTTGTAATGGCCCCAACAGCTCCTTCAACACCTTGCTGAGCTTCTGGTTTGAAGCCTCCACGGTTACTTTCTGGTTCGATATCAGGGAGGGGATGTATGAAAACCTGACTTTGGCATTCTTTTCAAGCGTCGTCAGCACCTGTTTAAGGTCTTGCTGCCTGACTTGAAGCGTGACCTCCCGGTTCAGGATTTCCTGGGCGACGCCGTCGTTGGCAAGGGCCAGGCTTTGAAAGAAGAGGGACACCAGAAATGGTATGCATGTAACTTTCATCGCAGCTACCAAATATTTAAATGGTAAACTATTTTTTTTCATACTTTTACGATGGTTTTTGGGTGTTCACAAACGACAAAGACCTTCCTCTCTCCCGTTTTGGGAGATTTAAGTTTCGCTTAAAATCTGGGGAATTTTCAGAGCCGGAAACGCTGGACCCGTTCCCGGCTTTTTTGCTTTCTACAATCGGAGTTTAATCATATGTTAAGGGTTTAGGATGAATAGGCAGGTAAAAACTATTTTGTTATCTGCAACCTTCACTCGAAATGACGACCTGGCCGTCGCTGACGCGGTAGGCCGCTCCGAGGGTCTGGGTGATGATATCGAGTTTGGTGAAGAAGGGCTCGTTGCTCAGCTCCACGCGCAGCGAACAGTTCTCCATCACCGCGGCGTCGTACACGATCGGGATACCATACACCGTCTCCAATGCAGAGAATACCTTGCTCACCGGCTGATTCTCAAACACAAATCCCGCTCCCGGGTCAGGCTTGATGAGTTCGAGCGGCATATTGGTGATGGATTTGGAAACCACATTATCCTTCACCGAAAATATCGCCTGCTGGTTGGGCGTGAGAAGCAGTTCCGTGTTGCGCTCGGTGGGATTTTCAATGTCCTTCAAAGGCAAAACCGACACTCTTCCGCTTCTTACGAGTACTTCCACATTTGTGTCGGTGGCTTTAACCAGAAAACTGGTTCCCAGCACCCTGGTTACCAAACCGTTGGCATACACAAAAAACGGGTTCTGCGGATCCTTCCTTACATCGAAAAACGCCTCCCCGGACAAGAATACCTCCCGCTTCTTGTCATAGATGAAATCTGCCGCATAACTGATCCTGCCCGCAGGTGCGAGGCTTACCTTACTGCCATCCGGCAGCCCCACGCGCATTGCCTTGCCCGTCGTATTGATCACCTCCCGCAAGGCCTTCGACGACTCCGGCGCATAGGCAGTCCGGCGGACGGAACCATTCATTGTTTGGCCGTTTTTCCACCAAAAAGCTCCGCCCAGGCCCAATACCAACGTTGCCACCGCAGCCACGGAAAGCCATTTCCGCCATAGCACGCGTTGCATCGGCTCTTCGGCGCCTGCCTGCGTCGTATGCAGGATCCGCTGCACCTGGTCTTCCAGCTGCTGGTCGGTTACAATGGCTGCATGCTCGCGCCAGGTCGTGATCAGTTCCCGGGCTTGCTGCATAATCACTTTTTTATCGGGATAGAGGCGTACGATCTCTTCCCAAAGCCCTTCGGTCGCATCGGCTTCGCCAACAACCCACCGACGGAAACTATCGTCTTGCAGGAAGTCTTCCAGATCGTAATCTTTATAATATTTCATAACAAAACACCATTAGGTGTGTTTACAGGGAGGATAATCGGCAAATGCGGGAATCATCATCGAAAAAAATAAAAAATCTTTCGACAAAGAATCAATTCTTTGATATTCAGGCACATAAAATCAGAAAAAATGAAGGCAGAATGGTGTGCCACTTGTCGCGGAAGAGCCGTAACGCTTGCGAGAGCAGGTTCGCCACAGCAGGCCGGGAAATATCGAGCACCGCCGCGATCTGCTCATGTGACAGGCCTTCGAAGAATTTAAGGTGGATGATTTCACGCTGGCGGGGTGTCAGCGAATACAATACCGTTCCGATCTGTTGCTTTCGGCGTTCGTCAGTTTCGGTCGAGATCAGCCGGCTTTCGATGTCTTCCTCAGCTTCCTGGCCTTCATGCCAACTTTCAAACGGGGTAAGTCCATGCGTACGCTCGATCTCTTTCAGCAGCCGGTTACGAAGGCTTTTCAGCAAATAAGGCCGGATTCTGTCGGTATCGGTGAGGAAGCGGCGGCGGTCCCAGAGTGAGGCAAAAAGATCATGAATACAATCGTTCAGCGTGTCACGGTCATGGATAAACCGGGAACCATATTCGAACAGCGCACGGAACTCGCCCCGGATCATCTCCTCAAAAACGGCGGCATCGCCGTTTTTGAATTTCTTCCAACGTTCGAGGTCCTGCTCCATCGGTCAGCCAGTGTACAAAATGAATGCTTTGAATGATCGAATTTCTTTATTAAGTAAAATTTTACCCGGAATTACTCCAATCCGATCATTCACAATCGGGCGAAATGCCGTCAGGGCTTCTTGTACCCCCGGGCAGCATCGTCTATCACCAGCACCCAATCATGCCCGTAGCCGGATGTAGGCGGGATGAATCTGTTGACCGACTTGTTATCGAACTTGCCCGCGTCCCGCACCTTGCCGTTCCGCGGATCGTACCAGAATGCTTCGAGGCTCGTGCCGGATATTTTGCCAGGGTTTACGGAGAAGGGTCTTCCGGAGGCCGTATATACAAAGAGGTAATCTCTTCCGCGAGTCGCTTGTACACGCTCGGGCGCCGGTAATGCATTTTCAATTATAATGGACTGGTCGGGGACACGGTCGGTGATCGGGCGGGATTCCATCAATTTCCGTACATACTTCATTTCCAACGCGCCGGGCAGGTCCAGGGCCTGCTGCCAGAAAATATGCGGACCGTTCACCGCTTCGCGATTGGGAGAGTACATCTGCCATATATCGTGGCAACCATAGGTATGTCCGAATGCGCCCGCAAACAAATCCAGGTAGGCTGATTTGCGGACATCATACGCACTCGACGTGCCGTTTTCCTTCGCATTGAAACATACCGGATGATCTTCGTAAATAGGCTCTGCATCGATAACCGGCTTCACGGGCGTGCGGTTGTACGACCGCTGAATGTTATCGTAAACCGGCGAATCGCGGCAATGGCCCGTCTGGAACATATTGAAATCGAACCATTCATCATCGTGGAACCACTCACTTGCCCCCTCCTTGTTCGGTTGCGGATGGTAGGTCATCAGCGCCTTGCCGTGCCCGCCCACGCCCTCTGCAATCCCGGCCGCCATGGCCCGCCATATTTCTACGTCACGGCTGTCTTTGCGGGGCTGCCGGTCGCCGCCGAGCACCCATATTACATTTGATCGGTCCTTGTAGCGGCTACCAAGCCATTTTCCATAGGCTTTTGCGTTATTTTCATTGAAGATTTCAGGCCCTTTCCCCCAGGTATTCTTGAAAACCTTGTCGCCCCAGGTGGGCAGGAAAGCGATCGTCAACCCGTATGCCGCCGCTTTGTCGATAATGTAATCGACATGCTTGAAGTAGTTCTCATTCGGCTTCGTCGGATCGTGGTTGAGCAGTGGCTTTTCGCCATACGGATTAGGCTCATCCAGGCCGTCGAATTCTGCCAACGCTACGGCCTGAATAACCGTAAAACCCTGTTCTGCACGCTTTTGAAGGTAATAATCGGCCTCGGAGCGGTCGAGGCGGTGAAAAAGCTCCCAGGCGGTATCGCCAAGCCAGAAAAAATGCTTACCTTCTTTGAGTAAAAACCGTTTGTTTTCGCTTACCGTATAGTGTTGTGCTTGTGCTCCAGCGAGGGTGCAGCAGAGGATTATCCTGATAATGAGCCTGATGGGTTTCATACAATAAGGAGATTATCGCGGGTTGTTTAAAGAAATTCTTCTAAAAATACCACCGGAAAATAAATTTTAACGCCGGTTAATAATTATAAAATGCTCATTATGAACCAAATACTTAATCAAAAGTTCTACTTTATCTAAAAATACTCGTAGAATATTTATGACCGAAAAGTAATTTGTTTCATCGAAATAGGTATAAATGATTAATATTGATGTACTAATTGTACAAGATCTAACCCCAGCGCCCCCTTCTATGAGAAAAACTTCTACATCCCCGGCATTTTCAGCCCGTTTTTTGTCAACAACCTCGTGATCGGGTGAGCAAGTGGTCGTCCGGCATTGTTTCGGAAGGCCGGCGATACCCGAAACAGACGTCGTACACTTCATGGACATTCGTGCCCCAAAGCACGCAATACGTCAATGTAATTCCATCTATCAATCTAACCTATTTCTTCTATGGCAGAACCGTTTCTTTCAGAGATCCGAATCATGAGCTTTGTCTTTGCTCCCAAGGGCTGGGCGCTTGCCAACGGACAGCTACTACCTATCAATCAGAACCAGGGATTGTTCTCTCTCCTTGGAACGACATTTGGAGGCGATGGCCGGGTGAACTTCGCATTGCCGGACTTCCGGGGCAGAACCCCCATCCACGTCGGCAGCGGACACACGCTGGGCGAACGCGGTGGTGAACAGGCGCACACGTTGAATATAAGCGAGTTGCCTTCGCACAACCACAATGTTTCCGCCATAGACAACACGTCCATTGTAAATACCAACAATCCGACGAGCACTTATTTCTCCAACACGCAGCCCAATACCATTTACACGAGCACCATCAGCAATCTGACTACGCTCAACGCGGCCACGGTCGGTAACGTGGGAGGAAGCCAGGCGCATTTGAACATGCAACCATTTCTGACGCTGAGCTTTTGTATCGCATTGCAGGGAATATTTCCTAGCGCAACCTAATCGCCGGCCGACTGTATCCTATTCATAACCCTAAAAAACTTATTGTAAATGGCACAACCTTACGTAGGAGAAGTCAGAATGTTTGCAGGAAACTTTGCCCCTGTCGGGTGGATGTTTTGTGAAGGACAACTGCTCCCCATCTCTGAATATGAAACCCTGTTTAATTTGATCGGCACTACTTACGGCGGCGACGGACAAAGTACCTTTGCACTTCCCGACCTCCGGGGTCGTCTCCCCATTCACCAGGGCAACGGTTTTATCCTGGCCGAAACCGGCGGAGCGGAAGAAATCACACTCACGGTACAGCAAATTCCAGCGCACTCGCACGCCTTTATAGCTTCGACCAACCTGGCGGACTTGCCCAGCCCAGCCAACGGAATACTAGCCGTTTCAACGACGACGAACGTATTTTTCAACGACCCGCCAGCCGTAGCGATGGCGGCCAGCAGCGTATCCGGCAACGGCGGAAGCCAGCCCCATACCAATTTCCAGCCTTACCTCTGTGTCGATTTCATCATTTCACTGTTTGGGATATTTCCGTCTCCAACCTAGAAATCCCAGATCAACGAAATACGAACGTCAAATCTCATTCAACTGTCATGGATCCTTTTGTAGCAGAAATAAGAATATTCCCATTCAACTTCGCGCCCCGCGGCTGGGCATGGTGCGACGGGCAGCTGCTGCCCCTTTCCCAAAACACCGCATTGTTTTCGCTTCTGGGAACAACCTATGGAGGAAACGGCAAATCCAACTTTGCGCTGCCTGACTTGCAAGGTCGCGCACCCATGCATCCGGGACAAGGCCCCGGTCTCTCGCTTCACGACCTTGGCGAGACGGGCGGCTCGGAAACGGTGAGCTTGCTTACCTCGGAAATTCCGTCGCATAGCCACCAGATCAGGGCCGTACCGGAACCTGCCGACCTGAAAACGCCGACCAGTTACTCTCTGGCGGCATCCACACAAGGAAAGGTCTATGCGACCGGGGCAACCAATACGACAATGAATGCAAACCAGATACAGCCCGCAGGCGGGGATCAGCCACACAATAACATGATGCCGTATCTGACATGCTATTTCTGTATTGCATTGCAGGGGGTATTCCCTGCGCGCGGCTAACCCAATGCCTGTGAGTACTGTTTTTTTGACAACTTATGAAATTCGAGCTTAGTAATACCACCCTTTCACTCAGGCCGATTAACCAAAAAGACCTGCCCTACCTGCTGGAAATCTATGCGACCACCCGGGAAAAAGAACTGGAACGGGTGCCGCATTGGACCGACACCATGAAGGAAGAATTCATTGCCGGCCAGTTCAACGCTCAGCACGAATACTATCAAAAAAACTATACAGGGGCTGATTTTTGGGTAATAGAATCTCAAAATAAAATCATCGGGAGGCTTTACCTCCACGAAAACTTCCAGGGCAAGGGTATGCGGATCATTGACATCAGCATTCTGCCGAAATACCGCAACCGCGGATTAGGCCAGGGGATATTCAGGGATTTAATGGGCCGCGCCGCTGAATTGGAGCGACCGCTCAGCATCCATGTAGAAACCTTCAATCCTGCCAGAAATCTGTATACCCGCCTTGGATTTAAGACAGTCAGTGAAACCAATGGAGTTTATCATTTAATGGAATGGAAGCATACGATTTAAGCCAAGTGGCCGCAGCAGATTTCACACATCACATAGGGAAAACGGTAGTCATCCATTTTGCAAAAGACTTTTCGCTGCCGTCTACCATTTTGAAAGTGCTGGAACTGAATACTTACAGTCCACTCGAACGGGGTGCCTTTTCGGTCGAATTTCAAACCACCGGTGAAAACCGCGCCATAGCGCAAGGTATTTACCGGGTCGAATATCCCGACGGCAAATATATGGATGTCTTCCTGGTCCCAATCGCGCACGATCCGGGCGGAATGCGCTACGAAGCAGTCTTCTCTTAAGCCGGGCCGGTCCCGGATTCTTTCATTTTTACCAATTCATCCTATGACTCGAACATTTTACTTCAAACTGAAACCATGAGAAATGTCTACCTATACCTGGCGGGGGTGGCTCTACTGGCGTCAGGTGCTGAGATCGTCAGCAAAATTTCCGATGACTCCCGTCTTCCCCGTGAAGAATGGGTGGCCAAAAAGGAGAAACAGAACGCTTCCAGAACAAAGGAACGCATCCCCTATACGCGTGCGCGCAAGCGCGCAGGCACAGCGGCATTTTTAGCGCCGAGCATCACTGCTACCAGCACTTATGCGATCACCAACAATACGGGGCCGTCGGGCGCCAGTGCAGGTGACGAGCTGGAATACACCATTGTAATCACCAACGGCGGCCCCGATCCCGCCAATGGAACGGTTTTTACTGAAACGATCGACGCGAACACTACACTCGTGGCCGGCTCGGTGAAAGCCAGCCCGATCGCCCAAAATGATAGCTACAATACGATCGGCAATGTCAATATCGATATCCCCGCCGGTAGTGGTCTGTTTGCCAACGACATCAGTCCCGCCGGCACCCCAATCAGCCTGAACAGCACTACGAATGTTACTACTGCCAACGGCGGTACTGCAGTTATTACGGCCGCGACAGGCGCATTTACCTATCAACCCGCGGCGGGTTACACCGGGAACGATACTTTCACTTACGAAATCCAGAATGGCTCCGGCATGACTTCCACTGCCACCGTTACGATCTCGGTAGGAAATGGCGCCAACCAGGCTATATGGTTCATCAATGGTGCGGCCGCCCCGGGTGGAAACGGCACGCTCGCCAGTCCGTTCCAGACTTTGGCACAATTTCAGGCCATTAACGATGGAGGGACCGGCCATGCCAAAGACGGGCATGCAATCTTTGTTTACAGCAACGGTTCTACCTACTCCGGCAATATCACCTTGCGTAACACACAAAGCATTTTCGGACAGGGCGCTACACCTACATTACTTTCACTGACCGGATTTACGGCACCCAGCGGTGCCAACCAGCTCCCGGCAACCGGAGGCACGAGACCTACACTTGGAAGTGCATCTGGAGACGTACTAACTGCGAATGGCGCCGCCACCATCCGGGGCTTGAATATCGGTAACAGCGCCGGGGCAAAAATCGCCGGATCGGGTGCAGGAACGCTGACAGCCAGCGAGATCAATCTGACAGGTAATGGTTCGGCCCTTAATCTTTCCAGCAAAACACTTGTCCTGGACTTCGGTCAGGTTTCTTCCACGGTATCGGCAAGCCCAAGCCCGATTGCAATTTCGGGGAGCACCGGTAGCTTAAATATTGCCAGCGGTACGCTCACCGCCTCGACGGTACCTGCCCTCAATATTGCCGGTACCGGTGGGGGCATTGTATTGAATGTAACCCTGAACGCCGTCAACGCCAATGGCGGAAGCAAGGGTATTTCCCTTTCCACGACAACAGGCTCCTTGCAAGTGACCGGTAGTGGCACAACGGCGGGATCGGGCGGTACGATCCAGAACATTTCTGCCCGCGGTATCGAGTTGCTGAATGCAACCAATATCACGCTGAAAAATATGAACCTGACCAATGCGAATACCACCGACGGAACAACACCTACCAACCAGGACAATTCAGCGGCTAATGCAGCGGTACACGCGCTGAATGTCAACGGACTAACCATGGATCGCATCGTGATCAACGGTACCGTCGCCCAGGAAGGTATCAACCTGCGGGGTTCCAGCAACTTCAATTTTACCAACGGCTCGGTCGGTTCTTCAGGACAAACCAGCGAGGAAGGTTGTATCTACGCGATCAACACCGGTGGTACGAACACCATTGTGAATTCAACCTTTACCGACCCAGGGGGACGCGCGGCGTATTTCAGCAATACCAATACCAATATGACCTTGCTGACAGTCGATAACTCGACCTTTCAGGACTCGAATAATTCCGGGCTTCAGTTCTTTGGCTACGGGACTTCCAATATGAAACTGAAAGTTCATAACAGCAGCAAGTTCCTGCGGAATCCAACCGTAGGCGTTTATGTCGGCGCTAATGAGAATGCCGTTATGCAGGCAGACATCAAAGATTCCCAGGTCGATGTAGGCAACGGGGTCGGAAGGATGTTCGACCTGGCGGCGGCAGGAACCGCTACGCTCAAATTCAATGTGACCAACAATACCGGTAACTTCAATGGTGGCATCGGTATCAACCTGTTTGCATTCGCAGCGGGCTACCTCGAAGGAAATGTCATTGGCAATACTGTGTTGAACAAGGCTGGTTCGTCGGGTGTTTCAGCCATTGTACACTCGGCCGAAGGAACTTCTGCAAGAGGTACTTTCCTCATCCAGAACAACACCCTCACGTCAGTTGACGCTCCGGGTATCGCCGTTACTACCACTTCAAGTACTGCTGCCCAGAGCAATATGAATGTCGCCAGCAACAACATTACAGTAACCGACTCGGGAGCAGGGGATATTTACTTTGGTATGGATATGGCCACAACCGGTGCTGCCGGTAATAATTCCAAGCTTTGTACGAACGTGACTAACAACGCCGTCACAAAGCCGGCATCCATTATCGCATATCGCACCAGATCCGGTACCGCAACGACCACGCTGGTGGTACAGGGTAACGGAACCAATATTGCGGACGTATGGGCTAATGGAGGAAACACTCCTGTCGGAAGTACCACACAGAGCGGATCGGGCAACCCGTATTTATTCGGCCAAACATGCGCGACACCGAACGTTAGCGCGTTGCGTGAAGGTGTTATCGAAGAGCCGACCGCCGAAACCATCGCGGCAATGACAAGCCCAGCCCAGCCTGAAACAGCGAAAGCTGTACAGGTTACTCCATCCGCCGAACCGATGAAAGAAGCCATTTCCGGACCCGTATCGGTGCCAAATACCGCCAGAACGGAAGCTGCGCAGTCGGGTGAAACAGTGACCGTCAATGGAACCGGCAGTGGTTTCGTAATCCCGGCCAGCAAAAGCACCACCATCAAGTTCCGGGTGACAATCAATAACGACATCCCGGTGTCTGATTGCGAGGTTTCGACACAAGGTACGGTGAGCGGCAGCAATTTTGCCAACGTTCTGACAGACGATCCGAACGCAGCAGGTCCTAACAATCCGACGGTTACCCCCGTTGTTTCGGTACCGGTAATCACTTCCTGCCCAGGCGACCAGACTTTCTCGCCTGACGCAGGAACTTGTACCTCGTCTCAAACTTTCGCGGCAACTGCAGACGGATGCCCCGCTCCCACCATTACTTACACGGTAGGCGGCAACCCGATCACATTCCCATACGCATTCCCTGCCGGCGAGACAACCGTGCTTGTAACGGCTTCGAACGGCATTGGAACAGCTCCTACCTGTTCGTTCAAAGTGACGGTAACCCCTACCCCGGCACCGCCGATCACCGACCAGCCTGACGCGGCGACGATCTGTGCAGGCTCCGGCACTTCTTTCACCGTAGCTACTTCGCAGACAGGTGTAACTTATCAATGGCAGAAAAAGCCGTTCGGCGGCTCATTCGCGGACATTACAACCGGTACAAACCCGACCGCCGATGATCCGACACTGACATTGAGCAACGTCCCTGCCGGCGATAATCTTTCTGAATACCGTTGTATCATCACCAACCCTTGTAACAACAGCACTTCCAACGCGGCGGTACTGACCGTGAACCAGATCACCGGTTCAAGCATTGCGGGAACCACTACCGTGAACCAGGGTGCACCGGCGCCAAACGTTACTTTCAGCGCTACCGGCGGTACTTTGCCCTATACGTTCACTTACAAGGTCAATAACGGAACCAACCAGACGGTGAGCACAACCGGTGTGCAAACCAGCGCAATTGTAAGCCAGTCGACTGCCGCCGTGGGCACATTTACCTATGAACTGGTGACGGTGACCGATGCTCAGAACTGTACATTGACACCGCCTTCGGCTCAAACAGCCACTGTAACCGTATCGAACAACCTCACGGCAACGATCTCCGGCAGCACCACCGCTTGCCAGAACGAAACCGCGCCTAAGATTACGTTTACGGCCGTGAATGGTGTCGCTCCGTTTACATTTACCTACAAAATCAATGGCGGTGGCGACCTGCAAGTGTCGACTACCGGTGTGAATACAACAGCGACTGTCGACGTGCCGACAAGCTCGACCGGGACATTTGTATACACATTAACCAATGTGGCCGGCGCAGGCGGCGCGACGACGCCGATCTCCGGACAAACTGCAACGGTGAATGTCAACGAGAAACCAACCATCGCACTGACCGGTGCAGAATATCAATGCCAGTTCGCTGCAGATCCTCAAACCTATACCGTTTTCTTCACCGCTACCCCGGGGGCAGTGATCACTACCGACAAAGGAACTGTCAGCGGCAACACCGTTATCAATGTTCCAAGCAAGGAAACGGCGACCATCGTAGCTACCCTCAACGGTTGCTCGGACACGCTCTTGGCTTACAAAGACTGCTCGCTCCCGGTAACATTGATCGATTTCAGCGGCGCGAGAGTTGAAAACACCATTGCATTGAAATGGAACACTGCCGAAGAAACGCGCAGCGACCGCTTCGATGTTCAACGCAGTGCCGACGGCAAAAACTGGGCGACTATTGGTACCCAAAAATCGCAGGGCGAGAGCTATTCGGTGGTGAACTACACGTTTGTTGACAAAAAGCCGGCATCTGGCGATAACTTCTACCGCTTGAAAATGATCGATAGCGATAAGACATTCGCATATAGCAAGATCATCAAAATTGGCTATGATGCGCCGTCGCTGAACTCGGAATTCTATCCGAACCCGGTTTCCGACATTCTGAACCTGAAAAGCACGGATTGGAACCAGGTGAAGGCGGTGGAAATGCATAGCCTGACGGGACTTTCGGTTTACAAATCGGGCAAAACCGTTTCGAAGACTATTGATGTGAAGAGCCTGCCGGTAGGCATGTACATTCTAACGATCACGCACAAGAACGGTGAGGTTATTAACCGGAAAGTGCTTATCAACCGATAATTACGACACCAATGCGTTATTAATGTGTTGTTTAGATTAACAGTATCAGGCGGGGAGTTTCTCTTCGCCTGATTTTTTTATATCACTGCCCGTTTCTTTTGATTAGCATGCGATTCCTATAAATTTGGATTTTTACACTTCCATGACATCCTTGAAAACGCAGCAAAAACGGGAGATTACCATCCATGTCGGTATATGGGTGACCATTCTGCTTCTGCCCTACCTGGTGTCCTCAGCCAGTGAAGGATACAAGATCGGTGGCCTGCCGGCTGCGTTTTTCGTGCTGGCAGGCCTGATCCATGCCGGGATTTTCTATTTCAATGCATTTTACCTCTATCCTAAACTGGCCGGTGGCTGGCGCTGGTGGTTGTACATTCCCTGCGCGATCGCAGTAATCGCAGCTTCCTTTGCCCTTAAATACCAAGTTGTGGTGCACCTTTTTCCGGAAGTTGCACTTCGGAGCGCTGCCGGATTGATATTTGGCCCGTCAGTGCTCGTGTTCGCGGTAAGCCTTATTTACCGGCGGGTAAGTGATGGCATTCGTCAGGAACGGGCGCGAAAGGAGTATGAGGCGCAGCAGGTAGCGGCCGAGCTGAAACTGCTGCGGTCGCAGGTCAATCCGCATTTTCTTTTTAATGTGCTGACAAACATGGTAGCACTCGCAAGACAACGGTCCGACCAGCTCGAAGGTGCACTGCTCCGCCTGGCCGACCTCATGCGTTACATGACATATGACACGCAGGCGAAACAAGTGACATTGCAGCAGGAAGCAGATTATCTCAAAAGCTATATTGAACTGCAAAAACTGCGCTTTTCGGATGGCATGCGCATTGAACTGGACATTCAAATGGACGCGGACGCTGGTCGCTTATCGGTGGAGCCGATGATCATGATCCCGTTCGTGGAAAATGCATTCAAACATGGCGCTTCCCTGCTAGACGAGCCTTATGTACTGATCCGTCTGAAAGCCATTGACGGGCGTTTAACGCTAGTCGTCGTCAATCCGTACGACGCTTACCCTGAGGAAACGAAAGACGATAATTCGGGCATTGGCCTCGAAAATGTACGCACGCGTTTGAAACTGATTTACCCCGACAAACACGTCCTCGCTATCAACGACACCAATCAAATTTTCACAGTCACTCTGAACCTGGATTTAAGATGATGCGATGCCTGGCCGTTGATGATGAAAAACTCGTACTCGACCTCCTTGTCGATAATATCCGGCAAGTACCCTATCTGACGCTCGCAAAAACTGCGCGCAATGCCATGGAGGCTATCGAAATATTACAAAACGAGCGGATAGACCTGCTTTTTCTGGATATTCAGATGCCCCGCCTCAACGGTCTGCAATTTTTGAAAAGCCTCCCCGATCCGCCGCTGGTGATCCTGGTGACAGCTTACGATCAATACGCTTTGGAAGGTTTCGAACTGAATGTGGTCGATTATCTACTCAAACCCGTGAGTATGGAACGCTTTCTGAAAGCCTGTAACCGGGCCTACGAACTGTTTGAATTAAAACACCAAACACCCGTCGCCCCGTCGCCCGCTGCAATGCCCGATTTCTTTGTGAATGTCGAATATTCATTGGTTAAAATAGTGGCCGCCGATGTGGCGTGGGTCGAAGGCTTGAAGGATTATGTCAAGATCTTTCTTTCATCTGCCGACAAGCCGGTCATTACCCGCATGACATTCAAGGCGTTGGAAGAAAAACTCCCGGAACCGGCATTTATCCGTACCCACAAGTCTTACCTGGTAGCTGTTCAGAAAATTACGGCGGTCAAGCGTGATTTCGTGCTGATCGGCGCTGCCGAGATTCCGGTCAGCGAGCATTACAAAGAACATCTCCGCAAAATACTGAACATTACGCCCGATTGATCGTCGCGGGATTTAACGGTTTCGTCGCGGACATTAACCGCTTGGTCTACTCTCCCTGAAATGCATTGACGGGTATCATAGCTTTGGTCGAAAAAACAAACAAAGCCATGATTTCCAATGCATTCACAACCAAACTCATCCTGATAACGAGCAGCCTGCTTTGCGCGCTGGCCGCCGGGGCACAGACCCGCATTAACGGCGAAGTAATGGGGCCATTGGGCGAAGCCGTTCCCGGAGCACACATACGCTTAAAAGGTTCCCAATCAGGTACGACGGCCGATTCGCTCGGCAAGTTCGACTTCGTGACCACCCGACGAGGCAATCAGACGCTCATCGTCTCCTCGCTTGGTTTCAAAACGCAGCAGCAAACGCTGATTGTTGTCGATAGCACCATCACGCTCTCCATTACCCTCGAGGATGCCGCCAACACCCTCGAAGCCGTAACCGTGAGCGCAGGGAGCTTCGAAGCCAGCGACAAGGCCAAGGGAGCTTCCCTGACACCCATCGACGCCTACACCGTGGCAGGAAATGGCGGCGATATCTCTAACGCGCTGCGGTCGCTTCCGGGCGCGCAGCAGGTAGGCGAGCGCGAGGGGCAGTTTGTACGGGGAGGTACCAGCGACGAAACCCGGATGTTCGTAGACGGTACATGGATGAAAAACCCGAACTATGCTTCCGTACCGGGGATTATGCAGCCGGCCCGCATCAACCTGTTCCTGTTCAAAGGCGTATTGTTCAACACCGGCGGTTACTCGGCATTGTACGGCCAGGCCATGAGCAGCGCATTGATCCTGGAAAGCATCGATCTGCCTGAAAAAAGCTCTGCCAATTTCAGCGTGTTTCCCTCGAACCTCGGAGCTGGTTTTCAGCATTTGTCGAAATCGGGCCGGAGCAGTTACGGCGGCGGGCTGGCTTACAGCAACCAGGGGTTGTACAACAAGGTCGTGCCGCAACGCCCGGATTACTACCATGGCCCGGAATATACCAGCGCCAATGCGAACATCCGCTTCAAAACCGGGAAGACAGGTATGGTGAAAGGGTACGTCGCCTTTGCCGAAAGCCATATAGGCATGCGCAACCCGGATACCGACAGCTCGTCGCTCCGCTCCGATTTCCGCTTGAAAAACCCGAATATCTACGGAACTGTCAGCTACCGGACCGACCTCGGAACCGACTGGCGTCTCGAAGCGGGTATTGCCTACACATTCGACAAGAACTCCCTTCAAAACCGGCTGCTCGGCAGAAGTAATGAGCCCATAACGCTGCCCTATGTCCCATTTTCTATGAAAAACAACGATATAACCCTCCGCTCGCACTTCGCACAGGGCCGCACCGTGCTCACGCGCAGCTTCGAGCGCAACCAGGCATTCCGGTTCGGCGGCGAGACATTCTATTTTCATGACGTGCAGCATTACAACAACGCCCCGGCAACGCTCCGCGATCAGCTGTCGGCGGTTTTTGTCGAAGGCGATATTCATTTGGGCGAGCATCTCGCATTCAGGCCGGGGTTGCGGGGCGAGTATTCGAGCCTGCTTCGCAAGGCAGTTATAGCGCCGCGCGCAAGCCTGGGGTATCGGCTGGCAACCGGCAGTCAACTGAACCTGGCGTATGGTATTTTTTATCAAAAGCCTGAAAACAGATATCTGTTCCAAAACGAACGTCTCGGTTTTTCACGCTCTGAGCATTACGTGCTGAATTATTCCAAAAAGGCTAATAACCGGCTTTTCAGGACGGAGGTTTACTACAAAAAGTACAGGAACCTGGTGCGAACATTCCCGGACATTACCCTCGGCGGTAGCGGCTATGCGAAAGGATTGGAGGTATTCTGGCGCGACAAAAAGACCGTCCGCAACCTGGATTACTGGCTGACTTACACTTACCTCGACACAAAACGCAACTTCCTGGACTACCCCGAAAGCATCCGGCCGTCGTTCACGAGCCCGCATACTTTCACCATCGCGGTCAAACGGTTTTTCCAGGGGATCAGCACCAATGTCAACGTTTCGTACTCCTATGCGGCCGGACGGCCTTACTACGACATCCGCGCCGGCGGCGATGCCGGTACCCGCATTTACGATTCGGGTACCGCCCGGCCCTACAATGTGCTGAACCTGCACGTGTCGAAAATGATGTCCTTTCTCAAAAAATCGAAGTTCAGGGACTATTCCGGCTTCGCATTCGGCGCCAACAATGTCCTCGGCACAAAACAGATATTCGGCTACAACTACGCTTACAACGGCAATTTCAAAACCCCCGTTACGCTTCCGGCCACACGCTTCTATTTCGTGGGCGTGTTCATGAGCCTGGGCATCGACCGCACCGAAGACCTCCTCGACCAGAGTCATTGAGTTTCGAGTTCAGGAGTTTAAAGTTCAAAGTCCAAACTCACAAACTTATTCATTCACCCATTCAGAATTCACTCATTTCCCGTTCCACGGCGGCTCATTCAATCATTCAATCATTCAATCATTCAAAACTATGAAAACGCTCATCACCACCATCCTTCTCATTTGTTCCGTTGCATTCACATTTGCACAAAACGGAGACTACACCGCTCAATTGGAAGCGTCTGTCAAAAAACTCGATCAGGCCAAATCGGTTGCAGACTTTCAGGCTCTGGAAAAAACATTCGTCCAGCTAGGAAATGCGCAGAAAACCGAATGGCTGCCCTACTACTACGCCGCTTTTTGTAATGCCAAAGTCGGCTTTCTTCTGCAAGACGACGGCGAGAAAATCGAGGCTTACAGCGTGCGCGGCGAAGCGCAGATCAAGAAAAGCGAATCGGTCGCGAACGGCGATAGTAAGGCGCTCTCTGAAATCTACGTAGTCCAGGCGATGATTTACCGCACCAAGGTTTTCATTAGCCCCATGACAATGGGCAGGCAGTTCGGGCCGCTCTCCGACCAGTTTTTAAAGAAAGCGCAGAAGCTGGACGCCGCCAACCCGCGTGCCATTTACCTCGAAGCCTGGACCAAGTACTACACCCCCAAACTCTGGGGCGGCGACAAAGACCTGGCCAAAGCGCTTGCCGGAAAAGCCATTCAGAAGCTGCCCGCAACCGCATTCAGCATTATGCCGCACTGGGGCAAAGCTGAAAGCGAGGCGCTGCTTAAATAGCGATTACACTTCATCCTTGTTTCACTTAAACTTTTAGAAATCATGTTTTTCGGATTATTGATTTTCGCTCGTATCCTGTTTGTGGCCTGCATGGTGTTCATCATCGGATACATTTACGGACCGTTTTCCCAACGCCGCGGCCTTACCATCGCCGCACGGATAGCTGCCATCGCGATCATTTTCGCATTCATTATGATGAACGTCTTTGCTTTCCGCGATCCGTCGCACGGCGGTCCGTCGCACGGCGGTCCGTGGCAACACGGGCATTGGCGCCATTGCGATGATGCGCACCATCACCAAATTGAAGCCAAGCCTTAAAAAGCAGCCAAGTCCCCGAACGCCTCGCACCCATGTGAGGCGTTTTTTTATTGCTCTACCCCAAAATTCCCCAATATTTTACCGGGATAATGTAAAAATCAAGCAGATTAAGAGTCCTATTAATGCTTTATTAACCATTTCTTAATCAGCTCCGGATTACTTTGACCCCGCGGTTCGGCCGACCGCTTTATCATCCTTTTCATTCAAAATCTAATCCTAAACGAGCCCTGTACCCATCTTGCAGGGGATTGAAAAACTATGCGCTAAATCAACCTTCCGGCAGCCCCGACGAGGGCCGTGCCACCGAACGAACACAACGAATACATTTAAACGAACAGGAACTTAACCCTACGGTATGAACAAACAACTTCTATCAAAACCTTTGTGCGGGCGCCGCATCCGGACGTTACTCCGGCATGTATGCGCTGCGATATGCTTCATGCTGCTCGTGCAAGCGGGCGCATGGGCGCAATCCGCCGCAGACGAAACGCTCATCAGCGGCGAAGTGAAAGACGAGAAGAACAGTGCCATTCCCGGTGCGAGCATCGTGCTGCAAGGCACTACAAAAGGTACTACCACTGATGCCAATGGAAAATTTTCGCTCTCCGTGCCCAAATCGGGTGCAGTAATTATCGTGAGTTTCTTGGGTTACAAAAGACAGGAAATCTCCGTCGGCAGCCGCACAAGCTTTGACGTACAGCTCGAACTCAGTACTGATGAGTTACAGGAAGTAGTGGTAGTGGGTTACGGCACGCAGCGAAAACAGACGCTGACCGGCGCTATCTCGAACATCGTTTCGGAGCAGATCAAAACTACTACCCACACCAGTCTGGCACAAAGCCTGCAGGGAAAAGTGGCCGGTGTGCAGATCCGCCAGAATTCCGGAGAACCGGGTTCATTCAGTACGAATATCAATATACGCGGCTTTGGCGAGCCATTGTATGTAGTCGACGGTGTGGCGCGTGACGGCGGGTACGAGTTCCAGAAGATCAATCCGGATGATATCGAGAGCATTTCAGTGCTGAAAGATGCTTCGGCGGCGATCTTCGGTATCCGTGCCGGAAACGGCGTGGTGATCGTCACTACAAAAAAAGGCAAGCAAGGCAAGCCGCAGTTCAGCTACAACATGGTATATGGCCGCCAGAGCCCTACCGATGTGCCCAAAATGACCAATGCATTGCAATGGGCTGAAATGCGGAACGACGCGGCGAAGAACCTGGGCGAGAATCCCGTGTTTTCTCCCGAAGAAATTGAGAAATTCCGCAGCGGCGCGCCGGGTTACCAGGGCACCGACTGGTACAAGGAAACGCTGAACAAATCGGCAGGCCAGCAGCAGCATTTCATTTCGGCATCCGGCGGCGAGGGCGTGGTAAACTACTTCACCAGTTTTGGTTACCAGAAGGAAAATGGTTTGCTCAAAAGCGGCGATATGGGTTACCAGAAATATACCTTCCGCTCCAACGTAGGTATTGATTTAACCAAAAACCTGAAAGCCGACCTGATCCTCTCGGGATTATTCGATAAACGGGAGCAGCCTGGCGATAATTTCTTTAACATTTACAAAGGTACCCGCATTGCGTTGCCGACGGAGCGCCCGTACGCCAACGACAATCCGAAATATCCTGCATTGCTCAGCGGCGGTTATAACCCTGTTGCATTGGCCGACAAAAGCCTCACCGGCTACTCCCAGGAAGTGAACAAGTTCTTTCAGTCGACATTTGCATTGACGTACACCGTACCGTTCGTTCCCGGACTGCGCATCAAAGGTTTGGTAGCTTACGACAGCAATAACTACCGCGCCAAATCGGTTTCGAAAGCTTACAACCTGTACACCTACGACGCGGCAACCGACAAATACACCGCGCACGCACAGCGCAATCCATCGCGCATTGGCAACAATTTCACGGATAACAACCGCATTACCTTCCAGGGACAGTTGTTTTACAACACCGTGATCGCGAAAAACCATAATCTGGGCGCGACCCTCGTGTACGAGCAGCAGGAATCGCATAACCGCTGGGCGGGATTGGGCCGCGAGTATGCATTCTTCACCAACGACCAGATCGACCAGGCAGGATTGAACAACCAGACCACCTCCGGCTCCGAATCGGAATATGCGAGCCAGTCGTATGTAGGCCGTTTGAATTATGATTTCAAAGAGAAGTATTTGCTGGAAGTGGCCGCGCGTTATGACGGCTCCTACCGCTACCATCCCGACCGTCGTTGGGGCTTGTTCCCGGTGGTATCGGCCGGCTGGCGGGTGTCGGAAGAGGCATTCATGAAACAGATCCCCTTCATTTCCATGCTGAAACTGAGAGGGTCGTATGGCCTTGTGGGCGCCGACGCGGGTGCGCCGTTCCAGTACGTGCCCGGCTTCTCCCTCACCGGAGGCGGCGGATATGAATTTGTCAACGGCAATTATACCACGGGGGCGGCGTCTCCGGCGATCGTGAACGAGAAGCTGACCTGGTTTAAGTCCAATATCCAGGACGTGGGTATCGACGTGGGCCTTTGGGATAACAAAATAGATCTCACCTTCGACATTTACCAGCGCGACCGCAAGGGCTTGCTCGCGCGCAGGAACGTTTCGCTGCCCAACACATTCGGAGGAACCTTACCGGAAGAAAACCTGAACAGCGACCGTGTGCGCGGAATCGAGTTCTCGGCTGCTTACAATGGCCAGATCCGCGATTTCAAATACGGCATTTCGGGTAACTTCAACTTTGCCCGCACACAGAACCGCTATGTGGAGCGCGGCGAGTTCCTGAGCAGCATGGACAAATGGCGGGGCGGAGCTACCAACCGGTGGAACGACGTGGTATGGGCCTACCAGCTCGAAGGCCAGTTCCAGAGCAAAGATGAGGTCATTTACGCACCGATCCAGAATGGCGACCTCGGCAACACCCGCGAGCTGCCCGGCGATTTCAAATACAAGGACGTGGATGGTAACGGGGTAATCGATGGCAACGACGCTATTCCGTTGTTCTTCGGCGGCGACCCTAAAATGTACTACGGTGTGACTTTAAATGCCTCCTGGAAGGGTTTCGATTTCACGGCATTGTTTCAGGGCTCGGGCAAATACAGCGTGCGCTTCCGCGAGGTATATGCCGAAGTGTTCGCGTTCCGCGGCAATACGCCGGAGTATTTTTATGACCGATGGCACCAATCGCCCGACGGCCAGTGGATCCCCGGCGAATGGCCTGCCTCCCGTTTCAACTACAATGTTGGCGCGATGTACGCCGAAAGCGGCGCGTGGCGGAAAGATGCTTCCTACCTGCGTTTCAAGAGCGCGCAGCTCGGCTACACATTCAATTTGCCGTGGTTGAAAAAGATCGGTATCAACGATGTCCGCGTGTATGGCAATGCACACAACATCTTTACCTGGGCCGACTCGTTCGTGAAGCCTTTCGATCCCGAGAAAGTGGAAGGACTGTTCGGCGCAGGGCTTACCTACCCGGTAACGCGGAGTTACAACTTCGGGATCAATGTCAAATTTTAATATTAATTGATAATGAGCTATTTAAAAAAGACCCTAACGCTGTTGCTGGTGCTCGTGGCGATGAGCTGCGGCGACGTGCTCGACAAGCAGCCGCTCGATAAGTTGCAGGGCGAAAACCTGTTCTCCAATCCCGAAGGCGTGAAGCTCTATATGGCGAACCTGTACTACCAGCTGCCGATTGAGGATTTTACCTTCTTCCGCCAGGGCTTCAACTGGAACACCGGCGACCCGAATAACGGCGGTTTCGCCCCGGCGATGTCGACCGACGAGGCCGTGCATACCGAATTCGGCGATTTTATCGGGAACGATGATTTCCAGTGGTGGGACCAGGGCTACAAGCTGATCCGCGATGTGAATATCCTGATCGACATCATCCCTACCCTCGATATTTCCGATGACGAGCGTAAGGCACTGATCGGTGAAAGTGCTTTCATCCGCGCCTATGCCTATTTCGCATTGGCGAAGCGCTATGGGGGCGTGCCTCTCATTACCTCGGTGCAGAAGTATGAAGGAGACGTAGAAGCCCTGAAAGTACCCCGCAGCACGGAAAAAGAGACCTGGGATTTCGTGTTAAAAGAATGCGAGACGGCCGCTGGCAACCTCGGCGACTCGTGGCCCGGCGGTGAAAGACGCGCGACCAAATGGGTAGCCTATGCGCTGAAATCCCGCGCAGCATTACACGCCGCCTCACTGGCCAAGTACGCCGACCGCGCCCCGATCTCCGGAACCGCCGTGGATCAGAAACTCGTGGGATTGGATAAAGCGGCCGCAGCCGAATTCTACAAAGCGGCCATCGATGCGTCGGAAGTGATTATTAATTCAGGCAAATTCAATTTGTACAAGCCCTCGCCGGCAACCCCCGAAGAGGCTGCTAACAACTACCGCCTGCTTTTCGAAGACCCGAACAATGCACCTGAAGAGGTGATTTTCATCAAAGGTTATGCAAGACCAGGCTCCGGCACCGGTCACAACTATGGCATCTGGTACCAGCCCAACCAAACGGCCAACGGCTGGCCGCACCCGGGCCGCATGAACCCGACACTGGAACTGATGGACGTGTACGAAAGCTATGACAAGCCGGGCGAAAGTGCACCGCTCGCGACCTCCGCAGCGACCAACGACCTGACCGATTATACCGGTTTCAATGCGGCCAAACAATACAAAAGGTTTGATACTGAAAACGATATCTTTAAAGGAAAGGATGCGCGTATGTGGGCGACGATGATCCTGCCGGGCACCAGCTGGAAAGGCCAGAAGATCGTGATCCAGGCCGGTTTCATCAAGCCCGACGGTTCAGCTCAGATCATGGGTGGCGACCCGTTCACGCACGGCGGCACGACTTACTATACCTATGGTGCGTCGGACCGGACAAAGTATTCGGGCTTCGATACCTGGGGCGGTAATAACACCCGTACCGGCGTGAGTTTCAAGAAGTTTTTGAATGAAGGCTTGAACATCGCGCCGGGCTGGAACCAATGCGTGACCGACTTCGCTGATTTCCGTTATGCCGAAATCCTGCTGAATTACGCCGAAGCTATTGCCGAAAGCGGTACGGGCGACAAAGTGAAGGGTGCCAAAGCGTTGAACGACATTCGCCGCCGGGCCGGGCACAAGACCGAAATTCCGCTGACGATTAACAATGTGATCCGCGAAAGACGGGTCGAGCTGGCATTCGAGAACAAGCGTTTCTGGGATTTGATCCGCCGTCGGGAGTACCATACAGTGTTCAACAACACCATGCGCCACGCATTGCTCCCGATCCTCGACCTCCGCGTGACACCTGCGAAGTACATTTTCGTGCGCGTCAATGTGCCCCGCAGCAACCCGGCCACGTTCGATTACCGCCAGTATTACCGCTCCATCCCCGGCATCGGAGCGAATGGTTTGGTGCAGAACCCGCAATATTAAGAGGGCTATAAGCTGTAAGCCATAGGCTCTATGCTTTCTAGGTAAGAATCTTATAGCGTATAGCTTACAGCATAAAGCCCGCAGTATTAAATTGCTGTAAGCCGTAGACTCTATGCTCTTCTCGAAAGCGCAAAAGCTTAAAGCTTACAGCATATAGCTTAAAGCAAAACGATTAACAATGAAACAAATACTCCCCTACATCCCCGCCCTGCTGCTGCTTTTCGGTGCAGCGGCTTGCAGTGTCGACAACTACCCTGCTCCCGATTCACAATTGTACGGTACTTTTCTAGATGCCGAAACCAATGAGCCTGTCGAACAGGACATTATCCGCGGCAGTACCATCGAGTACATCGAGCACGGTTATGCTTCGAATACCAAACAAACGATGATCATCAAAAACGACGGCAGCTACCGTAATAACCTGATCTTTGCAAACACGTACACGATCACGCCCGTACGCGGAAATTTCGTACCGATGGCTGCCCAGGAAGTGACCGTCAAAGGCGAAACGAAGTTGGATTTCAAGGTACAGCCTTACATTCGCGTGAAGGAAACCAGCATTGAAAAAGTGGGAACGAAGGTTGTTGCCCGATTCAAATTGCAGCAAACTGTAATGAACAATGTCAGGAAAATCGGGTTGTACGCGCACCCGGAACCGTCCGTCGGCGAGCCTATGCGCGTGGCACTCGCGGAGCAGGAGATCAACGGGGCGATTGATCCTAACAAAATTTACCAGTTGGAAATCGACTTGCCTTCGAACAGTAACGTCCTGAAAACCGGCAACCAGTACTTCTTCCGCGCCGGCGGCATCATCGATGCACCGGAGTCGAAGTTTAATTATGCGAAAGCGGTAAGGGTTGCATTGTGATTTTATTACTTCGGCTGTCGGCAGTCGGCATTCGGCTTTTAGCCTTACCAGGTTGCGATCACCCGTGTTTAATGTTATTTATTAACTAAAAATACTTCACTGGTAACAGCCGACTGCCGAAAGCCGAAGTGGTATTAAACCCGCGATAGGCTCTTTCAACATACATATCAATATTAAATAAAAAAAAGCCGAAGGCCGAAAGCCGACAGCCGAAGTACATTTATGAACTTATTCAAACTCCTGTGTTACCTTTCCATCGTCTCACTGAGCTGCAAAGGCGGCGATGAGAATCCCAAAACCGATGATCCCAAGCCGGTTGAAGAAGTTAAATACGATGAGTCGCATTCGTTGTTCAAAAGCTACAAAGGGCTGGTCATGGCGGGTTACCAGGGCTGGTTTACAGCCGAAGGCGACGGGGCCGGCCGTGGCTGGCACCATTACCAGAAAGCCGGCAAGTTTGAGCCCGGCTTCGCTTCCATTGATTTCTGGCCCGATGTAACGGAATATTCCAAAACCTATAACACCGCATTCAAATACGCCAACGGTGAAACGGCCAAAGTGTACAGCCCTTATGACGAGGAAAGCGTGGACCTGCATTTCAAATGGATGAAAGAGCACGGGATCGACGGCGTATATATGCAGAGGTTCGTTTCGGAGGTAAAAGGAGAAAGCGGTAAACGGCATTTCAACAAAGTACTGGCCAATGCATTGAAAGCTTCCAAAAAATATGGCCGGGCAATCAGTGTCATGTACGACCTCAGCGGCTCCACGTCGGCGGATATGGATTTCATCGTGAAAGATTGGGAAGAGCTGCAACAGCAGTTCAAACTGTTCGACGGGCAGGAAAACCCCACCTATCTGAGGCACAACGGCCGCCCGCTGCTCGCCATTTGGGGCGTTGGTTTCAACGACGGCCGCAAATACACCATTGCCGACATTCAGAAGTTGATGGATAAGGTAAAAGGTCCTGCCAAAAAGGCATCCATTCTGCTTGGAGTACCCTATTACTGGCGCGAGCTCGGCCGCGATACCGAAAACTCGCCATTGCTGCACACGGTCATTAAGCAAGCTGATATTATCATGCCCTGGGCAGTTGGCCGTTACAATGCCTCCACCTACCTGAGCGTAGCCGGGCCTAATCTCCCCGCCGACATTACCTGGTGCAAAACGAACAAAATCGACTATGCCCCGCTGGTCTTCCCGGGGTTTAGTTGGGGTAACCTGAAAAACGATCATTCGCTTTACGACCAGATCCCCCGCAATAAGGGCGAGTTCCTCTGGCAGCAAATCGCCGGCGCGAAAATGTCCGGCGCCGAGGCGCTCTACGTCGCTATGTTTGATGAAGTGGACGAAGGCACTGCCATTTTCAAAACACGGAAAGAAGGCGATACGCCGTTGAATGCGGAGGGCAAGTTTGTGGGAATCGAGCCTGAACTTCCTTCCGATTACTACCTGTGGCTGGTAGGTCAGGGTGCAAACTGGTTTCATGGAATGAGCGGGTATGGCCATGTAAAACCGGCTCGCAAATAATCACTCCACCCCATTTCATTTCGCCGATTTTCAGTATGTTTAAACAAAATAGAGGCCCCGAGCCCGTTTGTTAAAACAAAATATATGAAAATTACATTTTCCCTGATCTTTTCTTTCCTCCTCGCAGGAGCACAAACTTGCTGCTTTGCCGACGGAGAAAAAAAATCCAAAGCGTTACCCCGGATCGCCATTGCGGGGCTCGGTATCGAGTCGAGCACATTCTCGCCGGCGCGTACCGAAGAACCTGCATTCAAAGCCAAATATGGTGAGCAGATTTTTACCTCATACCCCTTTATGGCGCCGGATTCCAGCTTGCGGAAACGTGCCGAGTGGCTGCCTGCATTGGTAGGGAAATCATTGCCGGGCGGCATGGTAACGAGAGCCGCCTATGAATCATTGGTGAAGCAAACGCTGGAACTTTTGAAGAAAAACGGCCCCTACGACGGACTGTATTTCGATATTCACGGCGCAATGAGCGTCGAAGGACTGGATGATCCGGAAGGCGACCTCATCACGCGTATCCGCGAGGTGATTGGTAAAAAAGTGCTCATTTCGACCTGTATGGACCTGCATGGCAACGTATCGTGGCGCCTCGCACAACACACCGACCTCATTACCTGCTACCGGATGGCACCCCACGAGGATGCGATGGAATCCAAGCGGCGGGCCGTCGCAAACTTGCTCTCGCGCCTCGAAAGCGGCAAAGGCAAACCGGCATACAAGGCCTGGATCCCGGTGCCGATCCTGCTTCCAGGAGAAAAAACAAGTACCCGCATCGAGCCGGGGAAATCGCTGTATGCGAAGGTCGCACCTGCTTCGGTACAGCCGGGCGTTATCGACGCGGCCATGTGGGTGGGCTATGCCTGGGCGGACGAGCCTCGTAACCACGCGGTGGTGATGGTTACCGGCGACGACAAAGCCAAAGTAACCGAAAGTGCTGAAATGCTGGCAAAAAGTTTCTGGGATGTGCGTAAGGAGTTTGCATTCGTGGCACCCACCGACGATCTGAAAGGCGCATTGAACAAAGCACTCGCCAGTGATAAACATCCGTTTTTTATCAGCGATTCCGGGGATAACCCTACCGCCGGCGGTGCAGGCGACGTTACCTGGACGATCACCGAAATCCTCAAACGTCCTGAATTCAGGAACGAAAACGGTCCGTCGCTGATTTACGCCTCAATTCCAGGCCCGGAACTGGTTGAAGCGGCGGTAAAAGCCGGTGTAGGAGGCAAAATCGACGCATATGCGGGCGCGAAAGTGGATGCGCGTTTCGCACCTCCGATACACCTGGTGGGTACCGTGGAAGCGATTCATCACGGGGACATCAATGCCGAAACCGAGGTGGTCGTGAAAGTGGGCAGCGTGCGTGTGATCGTCACCAAGAAACGCAAGCCTTACCACAAGGAAGCTGATTTTACCCGTCTCGGCCTGAACCCGCGCAAATCGGACATCGTGGTCGTGAAAATAGGATACCTCGAACCGGAGCTGTACAATATGCGCGCCGACTGGATTCTCGCCCTTACACCAGGTGGAGTAGATCAGGACCTGGAGCGGTTGCCGTACAAGCGCATCAAGCGTCCGATGTTCCCGCTGGACAAGGATATGAAGGAGCCCGATTTGAAGGCGAAACTGGTGCCTTTGTCGGATAAATAGTAACGTTATGCATGTAAAAGCGGGCTGCCATTTTAAAAAGCAGCCCGCTTTACTGTTTTTGAATGTCGGGTTGTACCGCTACCGGATCTGGAGACTCACTCCGTCAATGCAAATGCGACAGCGGCGTCGGAATGGATGCGGGTAGTGTCGAAAACCGGCACCGACACGTCCTCCTGACCCAGTATCATCGGAATTTCCGTACAGCCAAGGATGATCCCTTCCGCCCCCTGACGAATCAGTTCGTCGATAATTGCAAGGTAGCGCTGCTTTGTTTCTTCCCGGATAATGCCCTTTCCCAACTCGTCACGCAGCGTATCCTGAATAAAATCCCTGTTCTCCTGCGTCGCCGGCACGATTGGCTCTATGACCAGGCTCGCCAGTTTGTCTTTGTAAAAATCCATTTCCATCGTGAACTTCGTACCAAGCAGACCTACCTTCCGAAGCCCGGCTTCCTTGATGGCTGTGGCTGTCGCGGTGACGATATGGATGATCGGCAGATCAATTTCAGTTTCCAGCCGATCGGCAACGGCGTGCGCCGTATTCGCACAAAGTACAATGGCCTGGGCTCCCACTTTTTGAAGATTCCGACAGGCATTAAGCAAGATGTGAAACGTATCGTCCCATTTACCGGCAGTGTTGTTGCTTACAAAAGCACTGAAATTAACCGAGTAAATAATGCATTCGGCATAGTTGAGCCCTCCCAACTTTGCATTTACGCCTTCATTGATAAAGCGGTAATAATCGACAGTCGAGACCCAGCTCATACCGCCTACAAGGCCTAATTTTTTCATTTTTGGTGTAGATATAAACAATTGCTCAGGCATTCCCGCGGTCGGAAACACGACCGGTAACCCAAAGCAGGAACAATGCATTGAAAATCAGTGTAAGGGGAATAACCGACAGGTTTTTGAAAAACAATATGATCACCCATTCAGAAGACTTCTCCGCGGAGCTGCATTGCCGATAAAAACGGCGTAGATGCCCTTGGGTCTCCCCTCTACATACTACCGGCTCGACCGCATTGCCTTCACCGTTTTCAGACCGCTTTCTTTCAGCTTTTTATACTCGGGACTATCGCATGCAACCAATGCAATCTTCCCTTCCTCGTTGTTATGAACGCCCCAGCCATAGCGTTTGGTCAAAGGAGAACAACGCATGCAGGCCTGCCCTTTTGAAAAGAACTGTTTCCGAGCCTCTTCCAGTTCGCTTTCTGTGAGATCCTTCCGCTCAGCAAAAACCTTAAATAAAACATCGTCTGACGTGAATTTGTAGGGATTTTTGCTGATCATTTCGTACTGGATACCGGCCACCGTTTTGGCGTCCCCCTTCATCGGCGGTATTTCGCCACCGGTGGCAGGGCAATCGTCGGCAACCTCGATAAGTGTGTTTTCGTAGTTGGTGGTATGGACTTTCATAACTGGTCTGTTTTCGCTGCAAGATAATGGAGCTGGTGACAACCGTGTGTCAACAGGTAGTTCGGAATACCCAAAAACTTTGCCGGACGCTTATGCCGCCACTTCTTCTGCTACTGGCTGGTTATTCCGCTTCATATCCCTGTACGCCCATTCCGCCATGGCGTTAATCACTGGTTCCAGCTCTCTGCCACCGTCGGTAAGCGTGTAGGTGACGTAGGGCGGCACCACCGGCTTGGCTTCCCGGATGAGCAAACGGTCGCTTTCCAGCTGCTTCAAATGCTGGATGAGCATCTTTTCGGTAATATGCGGCATTGCCTTTTTTATTTCGCTGTAACGCTTGCTCCCAGCCAGTAGATGATACAAAATAATCGGCTTCCAGTGCCCACCGATCTTATTCATCACATACGTAACCGGGCATTCCTGCATTACAATCTCGCGGTTCGCATTGTAAGTCGAATTTTCCTTAATTCTAGTCATACATACTCTCGGGTAAGTACTTGTCAAGAAGTAAGTACAAATATAGTTTTGTCCCATCAAAAAACAATTCCAAAAGACATGAAATACATCATCACAGGATCACTAGGCAACATTAGCCTTCCCGTAACGCAAAACCTCGTTAAAGCTGGCCATCAGGTAGTTGTAATCAGCAGCAATGCGAATAAAAAACAGCAGATCGAAAGTCTCGGAGCAGAAGCGGCGATTGGTTCGGTGCAGGACGCAGCGTTCCTCGCATCTGCATTCAAAGGTGGCGACATAGCTTACCTCATGATACCGTCGGATTTCTCCCTGGCCGATTACGCAGCGTTTCAGCTGGAAGTGGCAGATAAATATTTGCAAGCCATTCAATCGGCCGGCGTCACGCGCATTGTGCTCCTGAGCAGCATAGGTGCGCACCTGCGTAAAGGCGCAGGACCGATCGATGCATTAGGTTATCTGGAAGAAAAATTGGCGCAAATTCCGGGTTTGAAGGTGAAAATCCTTCGCCCATCCTATTTCTTCAATAACCTGTACGCGCAAATCGGCCTGATCAGAAACGCAGGCATTGCGGGCAGCAACTTCGGCGGCACCGAAGAGAAACTTGTGCTTACCGACACCGACGATATCGCCAAAGTGGCCACAGAGCAGCTTCTCGCGCCATTTACAGAAGCGCAAACGATCACCTACATTTCAAGCGACGAGCGCCACCCGTCCGAAATCGCCGCAATACTGGGCACAGCCGTCGGCAAGGAAGGAACGCCGTGGGTCACCTTCACCGACGAAGACGCCTACAACGGTATGCTCCAGGCCGGCCTGAACGAAAGCTTCGCCGGCCTCTACCGCGACATGGGCCAGGCGCTGCAAAGCGGCAGAATGCAGGAAGATTACTGGAAAAACCGTGGAGAAATTAAGGGCACTTTCAAACTGGAAGACTTCGCGAAGCGGTTTGCGGGGGCGTATCAGGGGTAGTAATTGAGGGGCCGGTCATATTCGGCTCCTCAATTAATGCATCCTAGAAAGTCCGTCAACGTTATAATGCGGGTCTTGCCAATTTGTTCTATCACCAGTAAATCGGCATCGCCGGTAATTAGGAAATCGGCATTGGAATCAAGGGCCAATGCAAGTAGAAAGTTGTCTTTCGGGTCGCGGCAAATGTTGACTTTGGTTGTAACATTTACAAATTTGGCGACTTCGTGTAATCCTTTGAGATTTATCCGGCATACCGCTTCTTCCTTTCTGATTCAACTTCTGCTGTAATTTCTTCAAGCGTCGGAGTTGAGTCAGAATTGGAACGAAGTTTTTTCAAAACAGAAGCAAAACCACTTTCGACTGGATTTTGAATGGAAATCATTTCCATTTCTTCCAGATCTTTCAGGAGCGCTGCGGCTTTGGGATCCAATATGTCAATCAGCAGCGTATCCATATCTTAAATTTACAAAAAAAAGAATGCCACTTATCCTATTATCCGATTTAAAACTGCGCTTCTAATAATATCCGCTTAAATGGATAAAAAACAGGCGTTTTCGGAAAATGTTGGTGCAATAATGTGCGGAAATCTTCCCGGAAACTGTTTTTCAAATGTTCCGGCAAGCGTTCGAGGTAGGGAATCAGCGCCGTGCCGGAAACCCAGGTCAGCAGCGCGTCTACATCTTTCAAAATCAGCGGATAGATCTTTTCGAAAACCTGCATGGATTTGCTGCCGTTTTCGAAAAGGATTTCAGCATAGCGACCGGGTTCCAGCACAGGCGATAACCGGTTCCAGCCGGCATAAACCGTCGCATAAGGTTCCCGTGTGCCTAGTTCGTTGAGCAAACGATTGGTCAGGTTGTGGTGTTGGGCCGGCATTTGTACCAATAGTTGCCCTCCGGGCTTTATTTTGGAAATGATCTTAGGAAACAGCGCCTCGTGGTCCGGTACCCATTGCAGGGCTGCGTTGGAAAATACAATATCCCATCGCTGGTCTTTTTCAAGCTGGTTCTCAATGGTAATACACTCGAAATTCAAAGTGCTGCCATCCGCTTTCCGCGAGTCACCTAGCATTTCTTCCGATGAATCGACTCCTAAAACGCGGGATTCGGGTAGAGTGTCAGCCATTTGGGCGGTCAATTCACCCGTACCGCAGCCCAGGTCGATCACTTCCAAACGCGGCCGTACTTTCAGCAGTGCCAGTAAATCGAAAAACGGCGCCGAGCGCTCCGATTTGAATTGATTGTAAACTTCCGGATTCCAGGCCATAAGGCATTATATCTTTAAATTCAGCAATTCAGTAACCATTTCCGATAACGGAATAGCGGTGACGTCTTTGGCCATCGGAAACCTCTCCTTGCCCGGATAAACCAAAAACCGCTTTTCCGCCCCAATATCTTCACAACCCAGGTAAAAACCTTTCGAAAACGAGGGAGCAAGCGATCTTTTGATTTCGATCGCATAGCGTTCCTTCGGCCCTCTTTCCAGCACCAGGTCAATCTCCGCACCCGCCGCGGTGCGGTAGTACCAGGGTGTCATGCCCAAAGGCAACGCAGCCATCAGGTTTTCGATCACAAACCCCTCCCAGCTGTTGCCCGAAACCGGATGGCCCAGCAGGTCGTCATACGTGGCGAGATTGAGCAACGCGTGCGTAAGGCCGCTGTCGCGGATGTACACCTTGGGCGTTTTCACGAGCCGCTTCCCCACATTTCCCGACCACGGCCGCAATGTACGGATCAGGAAGAGATCTTCGAGCAACTCCACGTAGCGCTTTACCGTAGGGAGCGCAATATCCAGACTTGAACTCAACTGGGCCGTATTCAATGGCCCACCTTGATGATGCGCCAGCATTGTCCAGAGCCTGCGTAACAAGACCGTCGGAATGCGGGGCCCAAACTGCGGAATATCCCGTTCCAGATAGGTATTGATAAAGTTAAGCCGCCATCGGAAGCTGTTCAGGTCGTTTTTAGAAAGAAAACTATCCGGAAAACCGCCGCGTAGCCACAATTTATCCTGCGCAATCGGGCTCGTTTCTTCAATTTCATTGATAACAAATCCGGAGAGTTCCCGGTACGCTATCCTCCCGGCCAGCGTTTCGGATGATTGTCTTAAAAGATCGAGTGAAGCGGATCCCAGAATCAGGAACTGGCCCGTCCGCAAACCTTCCCTCCTGCGCCGGTCGATAACGCCTCGCAACACGGGGAAAAGTTCGGGGACGCGGTGAACTTCGTCGAGGATAATGAGATTCCCTTTATGTGCCTCGAAATAAGCTTCCGGTTCATTCAATTTGGCCAGATCGAGTGGATTTTCAAGGTCGAGGTAAATCGGTTTCGGATCCAGCGACTCAGCTACAAGCTCGGCAAGCGTTGTCTTGCCAATCTGGCGCGGCCCCAATACGCCTACCGCCGGAAAGTCAGCCAGTAATTCGTCGATTTCTTCCTTTGCTATCCGTGGTATCATCCTTGCAATTATAACACTTGATGTTAGATTTACAAGGTAAAGTTAGCAATTCCGCATCTACTTAACAAGCATTTTACCTTGTAATTATAACACTTAGTGTTAGATTTACAAGGTAAAACAGAGAAAGGCAGCACTTATTCGGCACGCGGTTATCAGTAGCAAAACCGCCATTACCGGTTTTAGTAACTATGTGATCACCAGTTACACCGCCTACCCCCATGAAAGCAAAATCCGGCCCGATTCTGAAACAATACCTGACCTTCCTGACCTTTCTGACTTTCATTACCGCGACCACCGCTACCTTCGCCCAAAACACCGACGGCCAGTTTGCCGAGGCGGAAATCGTGATGAAAAAGGCCAATGGCTTTCGGGGAATCTGGTACATGAACCAGCCTTCGAACGACGAATATGTTTACAAATACAGCGGCGGGCTGGCGGTTTATCCGGCCAACCACCGGCCGTTTGCCATTTACGCGAGGCAGGTCGATAAAACGTTTTTCTGTTTTGGAGGCACCGACAGCGCCAATTCCACATTGCTGCACAACGTCTCCTACTTCGATCACAGAACCGGCAAAGTAGCCAACCCGCTGACTATTCTCGACAAAAAAACCACCGATGCACACGATAACCCTGTGATTTCCATCGACAGCGGCGGTTACATATGGATTTTTTCAACCTCTCATGGCATCTCGCGCCCTTCTTATATTCACAAAAGCAAAAAGCCCTTTGACATAACCTATTTCGAACGGATGAACGCCACGGAAATAGTCGACGGCAAGGTGCAGCCGTTTACCAACTTCTCCTATTTTCAGGTTTACCACATCAAAGGCCAGGGGTTTATAGCACTTTTTACCAAATACAACAAGGCCGGCCAACGGGTGATCGGGTACAACACTACTGCCGATGGCGCGCATTGGAATGAGTGGAAAGTACTGGCACACATTGAAGAAGGGCATTACCAGATCAGCGCCGAAAGGAATGGAAAAATCGGCGTGGCATTTGACTACCATCCCAAGGGCAAAGGGCTTAACTACCGTACCAACTTGCATTACCTCGAAACCTCGGATTTTGGGAAAACCTGGCAGAATATTGAAGGCGAAACAGCGCAATTGCCATTAACCAGCCCGCAGAACCTTGCCACCGTACATGACTACGCCAGTGAAAAGCGGAACTGCTATCTGCTCGACATTACTTTCGATCAGCAAAACAAACCCGCGATCCTGGTCATTGCCAGCAAAGGCTTCGAAGCAGGCCCCGCCAATGGCCCGCGCAAGTGGACGTTGTACCGGCCCGGAAACAAGGGTTGGGAACACCATATTGTCACGACCTCGGACAACAATTACGATATGGGCTCCATTTACCATATTTCCAAAAACAGCTGGCGGGTGGTCGGGCCCAGTATCGACGGTCCGCAGGCCTACAATCCGGGCGGAGAAGTAGCTATGTGGCGAAGCGACGATGGCGGCAAGCAATGGGCCCTCGAAAGGCAACTGACCCGGAACAGCCCGATGAACCACTCCTACGTACGCAAGCCTGTGCATGCGCAAGACGGTTTTTATGCGATCTGGGCTGACGGCCACGGCCGAAAACCGTCGGAGTCGTTCATTTACTTTTCCAATGCCAATGGCGACGTATACCGGTTGCCGAGAGAAGGTGACGCACCCATGCTGATACCCCGACCCGTGAAATGAGCAGGCACAAAAAAATTGCCGGCCTCACGACCGGCAATCCGAATTTATATAGCGAGTATGTGATTATTGTCCCTGACGTTTTTTCACGGTATGGTCGACGATCGCGCCTGTACCCGCACCTACGCCCGCGCCAATCACCGTACCAATCAATGCGCCTTCTACACGTTTCTTGTTCACGATCGCCCCGGTAATGGCGCCGGTGCCTGCTCCTACCAACGCGCCTTTGGCAGTATGGCTCCATTTCTTTTTAGCAGGTGCCGCAGCTACCGGTGCTTGTGCCGGAGCGCTTGCAACGGCCTGAGTGTGGTTTGTTGCCTCATTTTTCTCAAGATCTTCCCACTTTTCCGCTTCCTGGCGCTGGGTTTGCAGGGCATTCATTGAATCTATAATGGCCTGTTTTTCCATGGCCACACGCATTGAATCGATGGTTTTTTGTTGAGATTTTAAGAGTGCTTCCTGCTTGTCTGACTGCGTGTTACAAGCCGCCAGCATTGAGGTAGCCAATAACATCGAAATAACAGCTTTCATCTTTGGTGTTTGGATGGTTATACCATATAGTATGCCAAAACCATGCCAAACGTGCCAATCCGGGGATTAACAACACATTTTCCATCCCACCTACCGGTAAATAACAAACGGTTGAGTAGATCAGTGATACTCGCTAACTTGTAGAATTACCTCGGGCCTTAAAACCACCACCTCTATGGAAGGCATTATCAACGACAACCTCGACCAGCAATCGCAGCGCCCCGGCCCGAACGGCCCACGGCCTTTTTTCACGCGGGGTTCCAAAGTAACTGTTACCAACGCAGAATACGACCGCCGCGCATTGTGGTACATCACCAGCGACGGCACCAAAGTCATCGGGAATAAAGTAGAACTGGATGCCTATTCGGGCTTGTCGGCGCTGGATCGGTCGCATTTTTTCATCTGCTACCGGCAGCAAAAAGCGGGCATTCCGGTGATCGATATGGCGGATGCGCCCGACAAACTGTTTTTCGCAAACCTTCCACCCTCACCCGACCGCGATTTCAGGGTAACGGAGCTTTTCCCCGAAGTATGGGCTACCGGTGTGACGCAGGCTGCGAGCCGGTTGCCGGAGTCGCGCAAGCACGTTTTTGTTTACATCCATGGATTCGACTGGGAACCGGGCCTCAAATTGGAACTGGTGCCTCAGTTCGCGCAAAGCTACCTGGCCCACCCTGAAAACAGCGTGGCCAATGTACTTTACTTCGGCTGGCCATCGTACGGATGGCGCAAAAAGGCCGACGACCGCTCCATCGGCTACGGCGAGCAGTTCACACGCAATGGTTTGTTTGAGTACTTCGAAGTGCTTTCCCGGAAGCTGCAAGAAGCAGGCAAAACGCTCAACCTGGTCGTGCATTCATTCGGGCACCAGCTGCTGAATGGCATGATCAACCCTGGCGAAGGCCACAGCATTCCGACCCGCATTTTCGAAAACATATTCCTCATGGCCCCCGACGTAACGCACCTGGCCGTGCAGCAGGGAGGTGTACAGCTGCGAAATATGCGCAGGAAATTCAAAGGACCGCATTTTCACTACAATTACACACCGTTGAAACAACTTGGCAAGCACGTTCACATTTACTACGACCCGAGCGATTACCTGCTGTATGTGAGTTCCAAACAGTTTAACCTCAATGAAAATACCGCCACTTTTGATCCCCGCCCCGACGCCGAAGGCCTTACCGCGGACTTCCGTAACCTGGGCAGTTATGGCGACGAAATCTTCAAAAACGAACCGAACCTGAAACTCGAAGACGGTTTCAATTTCTATAATGTGCTGGATATCATCAAGCAGGACACTGGTCCGCAAGTAGACCCGCTCTTTTACGGTTTCCTCAACAACGACGACTCCGCCATGGCAAAAGCCCGCGAAGGCGATTACAGCGGCATTCAATTAGGTAAAACATTCTGGGAAAGGCATTACCTCATGAACCACCACGCTTACCTGTTCAGCAGCAGGCCCGTGGTGTCGCACGTGTTGCAGCGACTCGCAGGCGTACCCGCGCAGCCGCCCGTACGCGAGGAAGAAGCGCCTATTGTGTAAGAGGTATTAAAAAAGAGTAAGGCAAGTTTCATGTCACGCTGAGCGCAGTCGAAGCGCAAGCACGACGGTGCGGTACGGACTGCCTTCGACCGCCCGGCCGCCCCTTGCGCCCAGCGTGACATTTGGTTTTACAGCGTCTCCGGCAGGTCAGCCCAGGCTGCGACCTCATCGCTTAGTAGGCACCCAAACCTCCGGCCCGGGCTCCTTACCCGACGTAAGTTCGACCAACGACAACAAATATTCGTTTTCAGGCTCGCCACTTTGTTTTGCCATCTGGCGAAACGCCGCTTCACCCGCCGGAAACACCGCCGTAAGATCCAGCTTCCAGGTACCGTTTTCTTTGTTGAATTCGAACGATAATGGCGTCTTCTGCCCTCGCACCAAGAGTTCGCCCGTAGCGAAATTACCATTCACTTTCACGACGCCCACCTCGTTGTTCATCACCGAACTCTTCCCTACCATACCCATCTTAATGGCCGTTACCAGTAATTGCTTGCCATTGGTAGTCAGGATTTCGTCTTTCGAAATGCGATGACGAATGATCAACACCATCAGTTTGTCCATCAGAGAAAGCCTATCGACTGTCAGCGAATCGGCCGTTTTCACCTTTTCGAGAATATCGCCGTAATAACTAATCGTCTTCGTATCAACCTGTTCCACAGCCTCCTCGCCTTTGTCATTCAGGATCGCTGATTTATAGTCGTCAAATGTTTTCTTGACTTGTTGCTCCTCCGTTTGCTGGGCTGTTGCCAGTATCGGAATCAGAAATAGGAAGGCGATGCGGAAAAAATGCTTCATATTTATTTGGAGTTAAAAAATAGGCCGCGAAGATAGTGTGATAGCTTTTAAAAACTGCTTCCTGGAAGACGGATTAGCACCATGCCTAATTCAAATGCTGCAACTCCTTCCCATTCCAAACCCCTTTATAAGTCTCATTCAATCCTTTTATCTCAATTCTGAAACTCTGGTCCTCAGCTTTATACTCCGACTGAATGACATTATCGCTTTGATCCAGAAATTCATAACCATAATGGAATGGCAATTCTTCACTCATGAAATGCATTCGAATCCCGCCATCAAGCATATCGAAAATGGCGATGTGAAAATGTTCGGGGTAACCTTTATCGGCATAAACTTCGTAGCCCATATTCTGCGCGGCAATCGTGAAAAGCTGCTTGTGGTACACGAGCGGATAACGAAAATCGATGAAAGTATGCGGCCGGAAATCCGTGTAATACCGCTGGCCGTCAATCCGCAAAGCGTAACACATATCGAACGAATACTTGTCCGCACCACCCGATTTCTGATGATAAACCTGGTTATGAAAAATGGTATCGACAATCGCCAGCGACGGAGCGACCAACTTCCCCGCCACATTCGCGGGATCTTTTAAATTCTTCGACTTAAAAAGTAAAATACCGCCGGGCTGCGGGAACAGCAGCGACATTTTCGGATCAGGCTTTTGCAGGAACGTCTGCGGCGCGATTTCCCGCGTAGTGCCCGTGAGCACTTCCGCATGCGTGCTCGCTCGCGTGTAGGAGCCATTCTGAACGTTAAAGTTGAAAGGCGCCACAACGAACTCCTGCGCCAGCGCCGGGCCCGCGCATAGGAGAACTAAGGAAAATTGCGCCCCGCGGAGCGCCTTTGCAAAGAAACGTATCATGATACTAAGTGGTAACCGATCGTCCTGCAAGCTAATCACATCTTCCACTTCGCGATTAAAAAGCCATGAAAAATCGTCCGAAAACTTGCTCGGGGGCCAGCAAAGCCTAAATTTGATTTGTATAAAACCAACAAATTATGAAAACGACTTTCACCTTTTTGCTCCTGTTCGCGGCCTCGCTCTGCTTCGCCCAGCTTCCCAAACCCGATGAAATCCCGACCTCCAAAGGTCCGCTCAAAATCCAGCCGCTCAACCACGCCACGCTGGCCCTCACCTGGAACGGCAAAACCATCTACGCCGATCCTTACCAGGCCCCCAAAACCTTTGTCGGCATCGCTAAACCCGATCTAATTGTAATCACCGACATCCACGGCGACCACTTCGACCCGGCCTCCCTCGACGCCCTCGACCTGACCGGCACCGTCATCGTGGCCCCGCAAGCCGTCGCCGATAAGATGTCCGACGCGTTGAAAGCCAAAACCACCGTCCTCGCCAACGGCGCCACCACCGAAAAACTCGGCATCAGCATCACCGCCATCCCGATGTATAACCTCCCCGAAAGTGCCGACTCGCGCCACACCAAAGGGCGCGGCAATGGTTACGTCCTCAAACTGGGCGGCAAATCCGTCTTCCTCAGCGGCGACACCTCCGGCATTCCGGAGATTAAGGCATTGAAAAACATCGATGTGGCGTTTGTGTGTATGAATTTGCCTTACACGATGGATATTAATGAGGCTGCCACCACCGTGCTGGCGTTCAAGCCGAAGGTGGTGTATCCTTACCACTACCGCGGGCAAGGTGGGTTTAGTGATACGGAGGCGTTTAAGAAGCTCGTGAATGAGAAGGATGGGAAGATTGAGGTGCGGGTTAGGGATTGGTATACTGTGAAGTGACACCATCGATTTGCTTCGGCTTCGCGCAGCATGACAATTTCAGTAACATTACCATGTGAAATGTTAGCCGAGCGGAGTCGAAGATAGCTTATCAATACTCATCTTGTCCATTTGAAGGCTTTTCCCTCACCCAACGCTCCTTTATTGATTCCCTTTCAGCCGCTTCCCCATATCCAAGATTAAATAACTCGTTTAGGCTTGGATCTCTTTTTATGATTTCCGATAATGCAACGAGCCGGATATCCTCAGAATCCTGGTCTCCCGTCAAAAATTGCCAATCACCATCATCGTCATGGACCACCCTCAAAATAGGGTTGCCAAGTTCCAGCCATTGCCTAGTCGTAAAAACTCCAAGATTCATCACTTCCCGAAACTTAAAATCTGCATTACGATCCAGCAAAGGCTGCATAACCAGATACTTTTCATCAAATCCATCTTCCCAGGGAAATTTACCCGTGCGATCTGCCCAGATCATTTGCAGAGCCGGAAAACTTTCGTAATTGTAGAATTCCATCGCATAGCCAAAATAATCGCCGACATTTCGCTCATCGACCTCAACGAACATGGCAGATCCGACTTCGAGAACGTCGTCCGACGGCTCCCCCGCCTTAAACTCGGTCCCCTTCCGCACCAATTGGCCTGCATGGTTAACCAAGTCATGCAGAGAGTCATTTGACAATCCGAAGCATATGATTTCAGGATGGCGGTATTCCTGCCAAAGGCCAATGCTGTAAGCAAAGGATGGCAGATAGTCTGTCGCTTCGATAATGATAACCGACAAACCGTGTTTTTCAATATGCGACTTCGTACGCTCGTTGTCGTGGCATAGATGATGATCCATTTTGTTTAAAATTTCTTGAAGAATTGCTCCAAAGTAAACAAAATGTGGCTTGGCTCGGCATTTCGTGATTAAACAGTGATTGTTGCAAAACAACCGGTTGTTTTTAAAGCTACGATTCCTGTGCTGCGTTGAGCGTAATCTCAATTTTCTTGCCCAAGCACTTCACTGTCACTTCGTCGCCGCATTCAAAGCCGGCTTCTTGGAGCCATTTGCCACAGAGGCGAATCTCGGGCGTGAGGACGTATCCGTACCATACTCGTGGGAGGTATTTGCCGTAAACTTTCAGGCGTCGCTCGCGGAGAGTTGAAGATTTTTTTCTGTGTGTCATAGCTTGTAGTTTTTACCAGGCAATATTAACACAAAGCAAGGTAAAATCGAAACTAAATAAATTACTAATAAACTCAATAACAAACACTTACATCGTATTTGCATGATGTAATTTGCTAATTAATTTACACGAAATGCCAAATAATTATAGTTTTGTGTAAAGCTCGACGCTCAGAAAAATATTTCGATCTTGCGAAAATATTTGAAAAATATAGGCAGCTCCAAAGTCGGCTTGCCGCTTAATAACTAGTATTTGTCGTTAGCGGTGAAAAGGAGTAGACACTAGGCCGTACAGACTTAACAACGTAATAAAGACCTCCTCCCCTTCATGGCAGACAAAGCATTCATCACACCTATCGTTTTTAAATGGGCCCGCGAATCCGCGAAAATGACTGCGGAAATAGCGGCGTCAAAAGTCAATGTCCCGTCGGAAAGATTGCTGGAATGGGAAGCTGGAATAAGTCAGCCGACCATCAAACAGGCTCAGACGCTAGCGAAGGCCTACAAACGGCCATTTGCACTATTCTTTCTCCCCGACATTCCGCGGGACTTTCAACCTTTACAAGACTTCCGCAGAAACGATTCCAAAGCACTAAGCACCGGGTCCGTTTTCATTATTCGTGAAATTCAACAGAAACAGGCTTGGATCAGCGAAACCAATACGGAAAACAGCCAACATAAATACCCATTTGTCGGGCGCTTTACAGTCAAAGACAATCCGGCAGAAGTCGCGCAGGACATTTTGAACACGCTTGGTATTTCCCCGGGCAAATACCCCAATGGAAATGCTGTTAAAGAATGGATAGAGAAGGCAGAAGCAAAAGGTATTTTCGTTTCAAGAACCAGTTTCATAAACTCCCATTTAACATTAGATAGCGATGAACTCCAAGGATTTGCCATCGCAGATCCCTATGCGCCCTTCGTCTTTATCAATTCCGAAGATTGGACAGCGCCGCAGCTATTTACACTCGTACACGAGCTTGCGCACATCTGGATTGCTGCCACTGGAATCTCCGCCGACATTGAACCAGGTTTCATGAAGGCCGACCGGCTTCACCCAATTGAGCTGTTCTGCAACGAAGTAGCCGCGAATGCATTGATCCCGAGCAGTATGCTGACTCAATTGGGTAGCAGCACTTATCAATCTGCATCCCACGTTTTCGCCATCGCAAAAACATTCGGCGTCAGCTCCTTTGCGCTGCTCGTCCGTGCATTGAATTTGAACCTAATTACGATCGCTCAATACAAAAGTTTAAAAACAGCGGCAGACGCCGAATTCAAGGCCTTCCTCGCCAAAGAAGAAGCGAAAAAAGCGAAGCAAAAGGAAAGCGCTGGCGGGCCAAGCTACTATCTATTACAAATTCAGAAAAACAGCCGATTATTTACTCAAACCGTTCTGGACGCATTTCGCGGCGGCAACCTTGAACCAACTCAGGCAAGCTCGCTACTCAACGTGAAAATCAATCACTTTCACAATCTGGAAGCCCAGTTATATAAATGAGTAACGCAATCAAAAAGTACAGCCTGGACGCCAACATGCTGATCCAGGCCTGGAACTCGTATTATTCACCGAAATTTTGTCCGAGTTATTGGGATGTGTTGAATGAATTGGGAAATGCTGGGAGAATTTTCATTCCCGAAGCTGTCCATGAAGAAATTACTCGGACTGATGACGACTTATGCGAATGGCTTAAACAAAGCCGGATTGAAATCAAAAGTGTGGATGAAAAGGTAATTCAATTCCTTCACGCGATTTGGGCTGCAAATCCCATTCATACCACCCTGGTAGACAACGTCAAAGGCAGATCCCTTGCTGATCCATGGGTAATTGCACACGCAATGCGTGAAGGAGCGACTGTTGTGACTAAGGAGGAGAAGGTTACTGCATTGAATGCTAATCGGATTAAGATCCCCAATGTTTGTGAGAATATGGGGGTTGAGTGGGTGAATGATTTTGGGATGATTGAGGAGGTCAGTGTGAAATTTTCGTGTTCGTTAGTTTGAAGCAAAACATCTAGGAAAATTGCTAAAAATTGCAATCTTTCTGATTTCTCCTTCTTACGAAATGAGGCTTGATTAAAAGCCGGCAAGCTGGTTAGACAAAATAAGACTATTCCCAACTTAATCGCCAAACGAAAACAAATAATGGAGAAATTATTCGATGATAAAGATAGGAAGGATAAGCGCTATGCAAGGCACATAGAAAGAACTTACAATTTCTATGATTCGACTGCAAGGCCAGAGTTTGTAGCAATACGTGAAATGCTGAATGAATGGTTTTCACGATATCCAGACACAGACAAACGCCAGCTTAAAGGAGATTTTCGTTCGCAATTTGAATCGGCTTTCTTTGAACTTTTCATACACGAATTATTTTTCCAACAAGGATTTTCATTATCCGCGCATCCAAGCGTTCCGAACTCTACAAGAAATCCGGATTTTCTGGCAAAAAAGGGCGACGTGGGGATATATTTAGAAGCCAAAGTAGCCACTGATAAATCCAATGAAGAGCGAACGTTTGAAAATAAGGTTGGTGCCATATATGATGAACTAGAAAAATTAATTAGTCCAGATTACTGGATTGACATTGTAGCAATATGCTTTAAAACCAACAGGCAGGTAAAATTGAGTAAAATGAGAAGTCAAATTCAAACCTGGTTAAACGAATGCCATTCAAAACAATCACCAATCTACAACGATTACCACGAGTATAGTGAAGAATGTTACTCATACAACGACAGCGAGGTAAAAATATCCTTATGCCTCTTTCCATCCACTATTGAAAAAGACCATCCTATCGCATCCTATTTGGGTGGTACCTATTCTGGTGGATGTGAAGAAGCTTTAATTGATGCAATTAAGACAAAGGGAAGTAAGTATGGACAATTGGACAAACCATATATCGTATGCATTAATCTTCCCGGACTAAGATATCCTCGCACAGATGAAATACACAACACTTTGTTTGGTAAACGTCGCTCAATCTCCGACCTATATCCTTATGAGTCAGTCCCTTTTTCTACTGAAATGGATGAAATCCTAAAAAATCCTGCTGGACCGGCATTTACCCAAATCTCAGCCTTTTTCATCACAAGAGTTTTCGAATCAAATCTACATATAGCAGATCACTGGCTAATAGAACACCCGAATGCAAAAAACAAGCTTGATTCCTCGATTATAGCCCTTTCCTATTCAAATGTAATGCAGGAGAAAGATTCAACAAAAATCTCCATTGGGCAACTAATCCAGCAAAGCAGAGAATAATCCCTGATGGCCCAATTTAGCCTTACAGCTCACCTCCCCACCCCACAAGCCCTTTCAACCTCCCCAACAAACCCCTCCAAAACCCCACTAACCCGTAAAATCCCCTCCTCAGCCTCCTTCCAATTCTTCTGCTCAATCGCCTCCCGGATCATCGGCAAAGTCTTCACCCCATACCCGGTATAAAAGCCCGGTGCATAAATCTGATGCCGGTACCAGGGTCGGCGAGGTAAGCCATCGGCATGGATCAGCTTCCTTTCGGTTTTGTATAAAATCTCATTCAGCTCCTTCAACTTATCCGCAGGCAAGCGGGAGAGTTTCGAGGAAGCCGCAGCAAATGCCTTGGCACTGTTTTCCAGGGCCACTAATGCGTTATCCAACGGCGCGAAATTCAAATACGGCGCTACGGATTGAAGAGCAGGCTTCACAAACGGATCTTTCGGATCGGCAGCGGCTTCATAACGACCTTCGGCAACGAGTTTGTTATGCTCCTCAGCTTTGGCGCGGACGTTTTCGAGCTCCTTTTTCACTTCCGAACTGTAAACCTGCACGGTGTTCGCGAAGTTACTGAAGTCAAAGGGTAATATGTCGGCGTTGGCGAAACGGAGGACGGAGCGGCCGAGGGTTTTGGCGAGGGTGGCGCCGTAGGCAAAGTCGCCGTCCTTGAAGCGGGTGTAATGGTCGTAGGAGTCGAAAATGGAGTGGTAGTCGCCGCCGGCATCTTCGCCGCCGTAGCCTACGTTGAGGGAGGCGATGCCGAGGTGCTGGATGAACGGCGTATAGTCAGAACCGGAACCCAGGGCGCCAACGCGCAGGTCGGCGCGGGAGCGGGCTTCTTGTTTGGCGGTTGGAGAGCCGTTCAGGATCGTGCGCGAGCGCAGGCGGTCGATCACGCTCGTGCCTTTTTCAGGGTCGGTCACATCACGGCCTACCTGGTTGATGAATTTTTCGAGCGTGTGCGAGCCGCCCGCGCTCAGGTACCCGCGACCGTTTCCGTCGGAATTGAGGTATACAACGGCCTTTTCCTTCAAAATGGACTGGTATTTCTCCACCCATTCGGTCGAGCCGAGCAGGCCGGGCTCCTCGCCGTCCCACCAGCAGTAGACGATGGTACGCTTCGGCTTCCAGCCGGTTTTGACGAGCTCGCCCAATGCCCGCGCTTCTTCCAGCTCGGCCACGGCACCGCTTACCGGATCGGCCGCACCGAACACCCAGGCGTCGTGGTGGTTACCGCGGATCACCCACTGGTCGGGAAACTCGCTGCCTTTCAGCGTCGCGATCACATTGTAGCAAGGCACAATATCGAAATTGAATTCGAGCTTCAAATGCACCTTCGCCGGACCAGGACCAACATGGTAGGTAATCGGCAATGCGCCCCGCCACGTCGCAGGTGCTACCTGGCCGCCTAATGCTTTAAGCAGCGGCAATGCGTCGCCGTACGAAATCGGCAGCACCGGGATCTTCATCATCGCCGGGGCTTCCTCCACCGACAGGCGCTTGTGCGTCGCGTCGGCCACAAACCCGTTCGTCAGCGGATCGCCTGGCGCCAGCGGCAAATCCACCACCGACCCGCGCTGCACACCCGACTCGTTTTTAAATGCCCCTTTGGGATATACGTCGCCCTGGAAATAGCCGTCCTCCTTCGGATCGGAATAAATAATGCAGCCGATCGCGCCATGCTCGTACGCGACTTTCGGCTTGATGCCCCGCCACGAACCGCCATATTTCGCGATCACAATTTTCCCTTTCACATCCACACCCAGCTTAGCCAGCTCCTCATAATCGTCCGGCACGCCATAATTCACAAAAACCAGCTCGGCCGTCACGTCGCCATTGGCCGAAAATGCGTGGTAAGGTGGCAGCACATCCTTCGTTTGTGCCGACGTGGCATCCTCCTTCAATGGTTTTTCGGTTAACGATGCTTTGAATTTGGCGGGCTCGGTCAGTTCCAGTATCCGCACTTTGGGCGTCGGGAAAAGCACATGCACCGTATCGAGACGTGCGTCGAAACCCCACGAAGCGAGCTTGTCGCGCAGGAAAAGCGCGTTATTGAGGCCGTACGGCGAACCCAGCTGGTGCGGAAAGGCCGTCATGCGCTTCATCCAGTCGCGCAGGTTGTTGGCTTGTAGTTGTTTGTCAAATGCCGCTTCAAGATCCAGCTCCTTCTTTGCCGCCTCGGCGCCGAAACCAAGGAGCGACGGTTGTTGCTGCGCCAGCGAGGGAGTTATCACGAGGCTAGTAAGGGTGATTTGGAGTAGTGTTCTTTTCAAAAGGTGTTGCATAGGAACGGAGTGAGAGGTCATTGGTGATGCTTAAATATAATAAACGAAGTGAATGAATGGCAGGGATGGGCCGAGATTGTACCATTACATGCACGGTTAAGTATAAAAAATGTCAGTCAGGAGCGCAGTCGAAGACAGTCCATACCGTGACGCACTTTAGACATCGCGTTACTATGCTTCGACTGCTCTCTGCATGACATCGCCAGAAGTGATTATTGGTTGTTGCCGAGTATTAGATTTTATACTCTTTTACCTTTTCAACTATCAACCAACGCACTATCACATGAAATCGTACTACGTATACATTGCCAAATGCGCCGATGACAGTTATTACACCGGCGTTACCAACGACTTGGAACGGCGGCTCTCAGAACATAACTCAGGCAGGGACTCAGGGCATACACTTTCACACGTCGTCCTGTCGAAATTGTCTTTGCGCACGAATTCAATGACGTCCAGCAAGCGATTGCATTTGAAAAGCAGATTAAGGGTTGGAGTAGAAAAAAGAAAGAAGCAATTATTGCAGATCGATGGGAAGACTTGAAAAGGCTCGCGGAATGTCAAAACGTTAGTCATTACAGACGAAATAGTAAATGAATTTTGAACATTAACTATGAATACGAATTCCATTGTCTGCGCTACTCATTAAATGCCGTAAAAACGCCGCTATCAAATGCGTGGCCGCAACGCTAATTTTACCGGAAACAACTTCGAAATGAACAAACAAACTACTTCCGGACAAATACGCACATTGCGGAAAAACAAAGGTCTCTCACAGGAATCGCTGGCTGAAATGGCGGGCATTAATCTGCGCACTTTGCAACGGATCGAGGCCGGCGACACCATTCCGCGCGGCGAGACGTTGCGCCTCCTCGCGCAGGCACTTGGGGTAGATGTCGAAACGTTCTTTGCTAATGCCCTTGCCGCTCCCGTCGCCATCCCGCCAGCACCGGTGGTTGAGGATCCGGGGGTTTTGAAACTGCTGAATCTTTCTGCGCTGTCGCTTTGGGTAATGCCGTTTGGTAACGTGCTCCTGCCGCTTGCTTTTTGGATCTACAAACGAAACACCGTCGCCGGCGTCGCGGAATTCGGGAAGCGGGTTCTTCAATTCCAGATTACATGGACAGTACTTACTTACGGAATCGCATTTACCGCCATGTTCTCGGCATTTTTCGGCCACCTTGGCATGCCGCAGTTTGCCTTGTACTCCACGAGTGCGTTGTTGGTGGTTAATACCATTGTAATCATCCGGACGCATTTCCAGATAGGACGCAGGAAAGGCCGGATTTTAGGTTTGGCCTGACATATTCGCCCAGCCTCTCCATTTTCTGGCTAGATAATTTCAAAATATGTGAAAGAATGCCCGGAGAATATCCACCGCTCCCATTATCTCTCAATTCATGAAAATCTGATTTCAAAGGGCAGACCGGCCTGTTTTTCCCTGCAATAACATGGCTGTAAGCTTCTTCTGCCACCATTTTATGCGGCATTCTGAAACTTTTCAGTTGCTGCATAATGGAATAAAGTCCTTTCATTGATTCGTAAACAACGGGATCAGAAGCAATTCCCCGGGTTATAATGGTATCAATGCTTTTGTCGATCAAATTGGGCTTATTTTCAAGTCGGTGAAAGATCTCCCGCATCTCCCAATGAATATACGGCACGTAGGTTTTCTTGAATGTATTGTATTCTTCATCCACGCAATTGCTACTCCAAAGCAAATGATCAAATACAAACATCGGCATCTCGACGGCACCCGGTCCCAGATATTCACGGTCGCCAATCATAACCGGATCAAAATACAAACGGAGCTCCTTTGAAAAATAAGACAACGATACATGGCGGCGCGCGAACACAATTCCTTCAATCACTTTTTGAAAGTGAATAGTGATCCGGTCGCAAACAGCCTTAAAAGCCGCCGATTGAATGGGAATGCGGTGCAGCTCGACTAATAAATAAATGGCCTTCACCAACGGGTTCATCGCCATTGCGACGCTCTCTATCAAACATTGCTCGTCAAGCGTGCCTGTATAGGTCCGCCTTCTTGTTCCGCACGGGTTCCAAACCGTGTAATGCAGCAAAGTATCGCGCGGCGGCAGAAATGTTTTTTCAGAAAGCATTGTCAGGGTTATTTGCAGATTTGGAATAACAGAACACGGCTCGACACGGTGTCTTTTAAGCGAACCCAGCAGGAAGCCGACGTCACGCACTGCGGCATTTGCCTCGTAATAATCCCAACTCCGCACATCCGCTTCCGAAGGCATGATTTGGTTCGCCAGTTCAATCAATGCATTAGCATTATGATTTTTATTGAGTTGAGGAATAACAGGAAGTAGATCATCTGCATTCAGCGGATCAAGGCTGGCAATAAATTCATTTTCATCGATTTGCAAATTAATTTTCGCCGCAGCACAGTCAGATGGTCTCATGGATACAGTAGTTTGATTAAAAAACAGAACCAATTCCCAGGATATGCACCCTGTTGTTTGGCCACGTTAAAATCAAATCTGTACCATTTCAGAAAGTCTGCCTACCGGGAAAGAACCATCGGTTAACAGTAAATTAGCCAATGGCAAATGCGTGTCGGATTATCAAACCGGCGTCTGAAATTTCCCGGAAAACTTTGGGTACTTATTCTACATCATCCCTCCCGGAACGACACTGTATCGCTCCTTCCAGTCAGCTCCCGGCATTCCTATTTACAAATGCAGCACCACCAAGGCCACAATCGCCGGCAGCGCCTGCACGAAAAAAATCTTTTTACTGGCCGTCACCGCCCCGTAGATCCCGGCAACAATCACACAGGTCAGAAAGAAAACACCCACATATAAACGCCAGTGGTGGTCCTCAATCAGCAGCGACCAAATCAGCCCCGCAGCCAGGAAGCCGTTATAAAGGCCCTGGTTAGCAGCCAGCGTTTTGGTAGGTTTGAAAAGCTCGGGTGCGAGTGACCCCTTAAAGGTTTCCTTGCCTTTGGTTTCCCAGGCGAACATTTCGATGTAGAGAATGTAAAGGTGTTCCAGCGCGACTAAGGCGACCAGGATGGTAGCGAGTGTTTGCATGGCAGCTAATTTGGAAAAATGATCATTATTAGATTTTGCTTTAAGGAATTTGGAGCAAAATTTTCAGCTTGGAATTCATATCATTAAGCTCGTGAGCTGATAACCTACCCAAAAGCCCTTTTGCCAACCTTCGATCCAGGGTGGCTATTTTACCCGTCCTGACAAGCGATGCTGATTTTAAACCATTGGTGGGATTTGGAGCAAGCAAGACGTCGCTGGGCTCCGGCCAGCCGATTTGACTGGTTATAAAACAAGTAGTGATATCGATCCTGTCTGCCGCGAGAATAACCGCGGGCCGCAGTTTACTTCCTGACAAATCGGTAAATGGGAACGGAATGAGTACAATATCTCCCTTAACCATTGTACACTTCTTTCAAATCAGCAATAGTATAGAGATCCTCTTCGTCCCTCAGAAACTCGAATGCAGTACCTTTTTCAACCAATAACTGAATCCCTGCGGCGAGCTGTTGTTCTTCATGACGCTTACGGACAAACTCAGCGAAGTCCGATATTTCCTCTGCCTTGTCGACAGGAAGCTGGTTAATTGCCTCCAAAGTACGTTCGATGATCGCTTGTTTCGTCATGGTTTTACAGGTTATGTATCCAAATATAGCAATTTCCTTTATCTTGCCAGCCACTTTTCCCATTCACTTCTACTCACTGACCAAAGCATGAAAAAACACATTCTCGCTTGCCTGCTCCTATGCCTGTACACACTCGCGCATGCGCAAACACCCGACAAAAGCTTCAAAACCGACGACCTCATTATCCAGAAGGTCAGTGACCACGCATATACCCACCTCACCTACCTGCAAACGCAAACTTTCGGCAAAGTCCCCTGCAACGGCCTGATCGTATTCGATGCGGGCGAGGCCGTGATTTTCGATACGCCGGCGGACGATGCGACGTCGGAAAAGGTAATCCGCTGGGTCCAGGATAGTTTGAAATGCAAAGTAAAGGCCGTGATCGCGACCCATTTCCACGAGGATTGCGTGGGCGGGTTGAAGGCTTTTCACGAGCACGGAATCCCGTCCTATGCGACCAACAAGACGATTGCATTTGACAAAGAACACAATTTCCCTGTCCCTCAGAAAGGTTTCGACGACAAACTGAACCTGAAAGTGGGCAAAAAACCGGTCGTAGCCGCATTCTACGGTGAAGGACATACGCGCGACAATATCATCGGCTATTTCCCGAGCGAAAAGGTAATGTTCGGCGGTTGCCTGATCAAGGAAGTCGATGCGACGAAAGGTAACCTGGCAGACGCCAATGTTGATGCCTGGTCCGCGACGGTGACGAAAATCAAAGCGCAATATCCGGATGTGAAGGTCGTGATCCCTGGCCACGGCAAAATCGGCGATACCGCTCTGCTCGATTACACCATCAAACTATTTGCTCAAAAATAAACCGCAGCGCGGTTCCCTGTTTGTAGCAACCAAGTCGGTTCAACATAGTTTCAGCTCCGTAGGAGTTTCCTTGATCAATGCGGATCAGAAAGCTCCTACGGAGCTGAAATCGTTATTTGGAACTTCGATGCTATAAACAGGGGGCCGCTCTGCGGCCCAGGCGGTCGGTGATCGATGGTCGGCGGTCAAAACCGCCCCACGTCACCCTACCGCAAAACGCCCTATTTCACCCCTTTTCCCGTCGCAGCCCAGTAAATACCGCCGTAAAGGTGGTCGAGGAACGACTGGTCGGAGTAAACCAGGCCAATGTGGCCCAGGCCGGTGTAGAATGCACGGCCACCGTCGAAATTGTGATACCATGCAATCGGGTGGTCGCCCATGCCGTTGCCCTGGCTGGTTTTAGGGTCGTAAGTTTTCTCGTCGAGCGTGATGAGCACTTTCAGGTCGTCGGCGTTGAGCGGCTTTTTGTATTCATACCACTCGTCGGTCCAGAGCATACGCTTCGGGAAGCGTTCCAGACCCGGGAAATTGCTGTCTTTCACATCCAGGAAAGCGGTTTGCTGCGCCGGGTGCGTTTTGAAATACGCTCCCACCAGCTTGCCATACCAGGGCCAGTCGTATTCCGTATCCGCCGCCGCGTGGATGCCCACCCAACCTTTTCCGCTTTTGATGTACTTTTCGAGCGCCGCTTGCTGCGTATCGTTGAGGATATCACCGGTTGTGTTCAGGAAGATCACTACCGAATAGTTAGCCAGGCTTTTGTCATTGAAAACATCGGCATTCTCCTGCCAGTCGACCGAAAAATTATGCCTTGATGCCAGGTTCCTGATCCCGGTCACCCCTTCGTGAATGGAAACATGGTGAAAACCCGCAGTTTTGGTAAAAAGCAACGCTTTAAACTGCTGCGCATGTGCTGTAACCGCGCTTCCGATCAGAAGAGACAGGGCCAGTATTTTTTTGAACATGATTGTAATTTGGGTAAAGATGGAAATAGTATTTAAAACAAAAGGGGCTTGAAATTTACTGATGCGGTCATGGCAGAGCTAGTCAATTCTGTAAAGACGCCTCTGATTTAATGCCAAAATCGGAGCTAACATTAAAATGAGTGCCTTTTTAATGTGAGCTCCAACCGCTCGTTATAAAAAAACCGAAGGATTACCGTGGTACTAAAGGTTGAGAAACGACGCAGCCGACCCCACAATAGAGCCGGCTGCATCTCAATTACATCCAAACAAACTACCGCCCCATTTTCAGCCGCGTCTGCGCGCCGCCGCTGACGTCTTTCAGCTCCACTTTCAGGCCGCCTTTCACCACATTTCGGTCGAGCACGAGTGTGATCGGTTGAATGCCTTGCGAAAGATCGGCAGTGATGGTGCCGTCGGAGACTTTCAATGCCTTATTACCGTTGTAGGCGGTCACGCCCGGGTTGTTTACAGCAAATGTTACAGGTCCCTTGGTCAATGCTTCGATTTCGAAACGGACAATGCTGAACTGTTTGCCGGCGCTGTTTCGCATTTCGGCCAGGTCGTCGGTTGGGAGCTCGCCGGAGACTTTGCTATACGCGGGCGAAGTGATCACTTTTGCGCCTTTGCCAGCGATAACCGGGCCTCCGTCCATCGAGAATTTACTGGCCAAATCCTTGCTCAGCTCGATCGTCTCCCACCTGCGTACGTAGCGCGTTGCGGGTACACGGAAGTCGCCTGGTTCGCCTAGTTTAGTCAGGAATGCCACGAGGTTTACGAACTGGTCGCGGTCGAGGCTGGCGGTGAGGCCGGGAGGCATGAGTGAGCCGGGGACTTTTTCCATCACCTGAACCTGGCTTTTGGCAATGGAAACCTCCTTGCCCGTCACGTCACGGATCACAATATCGTTGGCGCCGTCGGAGGCCAGGTAGCCCATCAGCTCAGAACCGTCTTTTTTCACAACGCGTTTCAAGTCGTAACCTTCTTTAATGGAAGCACTTGGATACAGGATCGAACGGATAATGGTTTCCGCCGGCGAACTGGTGCCGAGGCTGCTCAAATCCGGGCCAATCAAGCCGCCTGCCCCACCAATCGCATGGCATGTGGTGCAGCTCGACTCTGCCTTGCGGAAAATCAGTTCTCCTTTGGCGGCGTCGCCTTTTTCACGGGCCAGCTTAGCGAGTCCCTCTATCGTTTTGTCGTCAAGGTCCTGCGGCATTTTAGGCGCCGGCAACGATCCACCCGATGCTTCCAGGGCCTTTTTCAATGCAGCAATCTCATCAATGCTCTGGCGCGTCCAGCCGGCGCGCTGTTGCACGAGCACCCGTCCGCGCTTCGCGAATGCCTCCGGAATTTTCTTCGCCGCAATGGCCTCGGCCAATGCAGCCGCACCGGAGTTCGAAGGAATGAATGCCAGGAAAAGCTCCGACACGTCGGCATCAGCAGGCAGCGAGCGCATGAGCTCCGCACTCACGCGTGCGCCCTCTTTTTCATCCAGTCCGGCCAGTTGTGCGGCTGCGATGATACGTACTTCCGGCGTATTTTTCGCGCCTGTCAGCTCGGTTACGAGCTGCAATGCTTTGGGTTTGTCTATGGCCCCCAATGCACCCAGCGCCGCTTTTTTGGTAGCCGGGTTGCCACTCTGGATCAGTCCGGTCAGCCGGTCGTTCAACGAGGCTATTTTCCAGAGGCCGATCAGACGGATAGCACTCAGGCCTACCGCTTCATCCTCATTCCCAATTAATGAAGCAATGCGCTCTGTGTTTTTGTTCGGGATCACTTTGCGCTGGTTGCCCGCCTCTTCCAATGCAGCAAGTTGCGCTGCCGCATTCTTATTGTTGTTCTGCACAGCAAGGTCGAGCAAAATATTGAGGTCGGCAGGCTGACCGAGGCGTGCTATGGATGCAAGTACATCCTTCTGATAGTCATCCGGTACCTGGCCTTTCTGGTACAATGCGGTCAGCAAAGTCGCTGCATCTGCACCGGTAGCCGATTTCAATGCATAAGCCGTCTTTTTCGCGTCGCCCAGCAGGTTGGCATCCGTTTTCAGTTTCGGCAGCCAAACCGGTTCCAGTTCGCGCACGGTTTGCCACAATGCGAAATCCAGGAATTCGTCCATCTGGGCGTCGAGCACGGTTAATGCGGTTTTCGCAGCTTGCGGTGTTTTGGTTTTGCGCAATGCAATTACGGCTTCCAGGCGCACCTGCGGATGCTGGTCTCCAACAGCTTTGGTCAGCAATGCCGGAGTATTCGAAACTTTGGGATACCAGAGCGCCAGCGCACGCAAAGCAGCAGCGCGCACATTGTGACTTTTGGCATTCAGCAAATTGAGCAGCACCGGCTCACTCACGGTTTCCAATGTTTGGTATACCCATAATGCTTCCAGCAAATTGTGCTCGTATTTCGCATCATTTTTGTCCAAACCAGCTACCCATTTTTCCAAAGCAGGAAGCACTTCCTTTGCACCGCGGGCTTTCAGCACCTGTTTTGCTTGCAGCCGTGTCCAATCTTCTGGTAACTTCAATGATTCGAGCAATTCCGTTACGCTCGCTTTCCCTAGCTGAGGCTTTTTCACCAACGGGCGGTTCTTGGCTACAATGCGCCAGATACGGCCATGCTGCTGATCGCGGCGGGGATCGTGGAAATCCACTTCACCGTGCTGAATAATGGGGTTATACCAGTCGGCGACATAAATCGCGCCATCCGGACCTACATTGATGTCCACCGGACGGAAAGCCACGTTGTCCGACCACATCAGGTCGTCGGTCTGTTTCGACACATAACCGCTCCCCTGCTCTTCCAGTTTGAAGCTGTTAATGCGGTTGGCACGGAAGTCGTTCGTGATCATGCGGCCTTGCCATGCGTCCGGCAAATGTCCGCCGGAAACCACATCCAGGCCGCTATGCTTCGGCTGGCCGGGGTTAAGACCGCGCAGAATGCGTGCAGCACCGGGTGCAGTTACAAATGCCGCCCCTGGGAATGCATAGTTAATACCCTCACCACCAGCACCATCCGTCAGGAACGACTGCCCCCAGCGGTCGAACTGCAGGCCCCAGGGGTTCACGAGCCCGCGTGCGTATACGTCCATATCGAGGTTGCGCGTGTTGAGCTGCCAGACACCGCCGCCTTCGAGGCGTTTGATACCAAATGGAGTTTCCACGTGGCTGTAAATGTAGATCGACTGGTTGAAATACATTCTACCCTCCGGGCCCCAGCGGAAAGTGTGGATCAAATGGTGCGTATCGCCGGTTCCGAAACCGCTCAGGATACGGCGCTTCTTGTCGGCCTTGCCATCGCCGTCCGTATCCGCGAAATGCAGGATCTCCGTCGAGTTGGCCACGTAGCACCCCCCGTCACCGGGCAGGATACCGGTAGGCTGGATCAATCCTTCGGCAAAAATGGTCGATTTATCGGCCTTGCCGTCGCCGTCCGTGTCTTCCAGGACGAATATCTTGTCGTTAGCCGATTCACCCGTTTTCAAATGCGGGTATACCGTGCTGCTCACCACCCAGAGGCGGCCTTCAGTATCCCAATTCATCTGGATCGGCTTCGCGACCATCGGATCGGCAGCAAATAGCATTACCTCGAAGCCCTCGGCTACTTTAAAGGATTTCAGTTCCTTTTCAACGTCGGGATCCAGGTTAAAGGGGTGCAGCTCAGGCTCCGTTGAGGAGGTTAGCAGCATCATGGGAAGGAGCAATGCCCCGTAGAGTAATCTTTTCATATTTGGGCTGTCGGCCGTCGGCTATCAGCTTTCGGCTTGTTACAAATCTTGCGGTGCGCAGCACCTTGTTTGAATGTTCTTTTATTTGTGAGGTCCCGACTGCCGATAGCCGACAGCCGAAGTTCTCCTATTCCAGCTTCCGCAGCTCATACACCACTTCCTTCGGCGCAGCATGAAGGATAATCTGCCCTTCGAGCCATTTGATGAGGATATTCTGCTCTTCGAGCCCTTTTACGTGGCGGCCCTGCTCATATTTGCGGAAACCGATGATATAGGTCTGGTTCAATGGCCGGTACTGGAAAAAATGCAATTCATTTTTACGGATAATCATCTCGCGGATGCGCGCCGACTGTTCGAATTGCGGCCCCTGCCTGATCTCCACGCCCTTCTCCCATTCCTTCGCAGATGCGGTAACAACCTGCTCATTCCCGGCACTCAGGGTGTAATATCCCCTTTTCAACCCGACGATCCGCACCACATTGGCATCGTTACCTACCCAGCTGCTGGCTTGCGGAAACGGTAATGGCAAATATTTGTCGGCGAATACAAACCGCACGATCACATTGTTGTCCTTGCTGTCGGTCGAAATTTTGACATTCGAAGAATACGGGGCAGGCTTAGCGACCGTAATCGTCGAAGTCACCCGGTCATTAGGCACACCCAGTGCTTTTCCCAGCACATCAGCGAGGTAGTAGTAGCCCGTTTCGTTCAAATGGACGGTATTTTCGATGATATCGGCCTTCTTGCTCGTATTCAGGACCGGGTTGTAAATATCGATAAACTGCTTGCCCCGCTGGGAAGCCACATCAGCAATCGCTTTGGAATACAACTCGAGATCCGCATTCCGGGCATCAATATGCTGCGAAGTGTCAGCAGAGACGACCGGGATCGTCGAAAGCAGCACCGTCCGGGCGCCCAGCGACTCTATCTTGTCAATCAGTTTATTCAAACCATCCTTGAAATGCGCCACCCCTGCCTGGCCCTCCTGCGCCTCCACGCCCCCGTACGCGAGGAACACGATGCTTGGCGCGGCCTGGGTAATATCCTGCATTAAATGCTCGTATGGTGTCGGCGGGTTGGTGTAAGTGCTGCGCGCCTCGCCCCAAACGTTATCGCCTGTCCAGCCCAGGTTGCGGAATGTAATGCCCTTGTCGGCAAAACGGGTGGTGAGGGCCAGTTCCAGGTAACCGTACTGAAATTCATTCTCAAAAATGGAGTTCCCCAGGAAAACGACGCGGTCGCCGTCTTTCAGCACATTCGGGCTTTTGTTCTGGGCGTGGGTGGGTCCGTAGATGAGGGTTAGTAAAAACAGAAAAACACAAACCGGAAGCCCCGGCAGTCTAAAATTGTTCATTTACCTTGGGTTAAGTGTTTGGCAGAGTACTTTAATAGCATACAAAGACCCAAAGCCACCGAACTTAACCGCCCGTTACACAAAATTCGAGCATCAGACCTCCTCCGGCACCGGCTGTCTCGCCTTGGGAGCGGGAATCACAGCGATGGTAATGATGGTAGCCAACACCAGCGCAACCGCCATCAATGTATAGGAAGCATTGAAATTCCCCGTTTCGCTATTGAGATACCCTACCAGGTACGACCCTGCAAACGAACCCAATGCACCCAGGCTGTTGATCAACCCAATGGCTCCGCCGATCACATTCTTCGGCAATATCTCGGCGATGGCCGCAAAGAACGGTCCGTAAGGCGTGTACAAAGCCCCTCCGGCAACTACCAGCAGTGCATAGGCGATCCAGAAATGCCCGGTACCGATCCACACCGCCACGTAAAGGCATACCGCGGCAACCAGCAGGAACGGCCAAACGAACACCTTCCGGTTGCCTGTCCTATCCGAAAAATAGGATGCGGCGAGCATACCCACCACGGCAAGCACATAAGGTACTGCCGACAACCAGCCCGTGGTCACCATATTCATATTCGGAGCCGCCTTGATGATTGAGGGTAGCCACATGACAAAACCATAAACCCCGACGCTCCATAACAAGTATTGCAGGCACAGGAGGATCACTTTCCGGGATTTGAATGCCTCGGCATAGTTTTTGACCGGTTTGATACCCGCCTGCTCGGCTTTCAGTTTCTCCTCCACGGCCAATTTCTCTTCCTGCGTAAGCCAGCCGGCTTCCATGGGACGCTCGTCGATAAGCTTCCACCAGATGAACGCCCACAAAATGCCGGGTGCGCCCTGGATAATGAACATCCACCGCCATCCCAGCGAATCGATCAGGTAGCCCGAGAGCACCGACATCCACAATACCGTCACCGGGTTTCCCAATATCAGGAATGTATTGGCCCGGGAACGCTCTTCTTTGGTGAACCATTGACTCAAAAGGATCAGCATAGCGGGCATTACCGCACTCTCCACCACCCCGAGCATGAACCGGATCACGATCAGCGCCGTCGCGTTGTTGACCATTCCCGTAGCCGCGGCCAGTCCGCCCCAGAGGATCAGCGAAATGAATATAAGCTTCTTGGCCGTCCGCGTAGCCGCATAATGCGCGCCTGGGATCTGGAAGAAAAAATAGCCCAGAAAGAACAGCGAGCTCAGCAATGTCGAGGTATTCGGGTCGATATGGAGGTCGTCGGCCATACCGCCCGCCACGGCGAACCCAAAATTGGCGCGGTCGAGGTATGCGAGGCTGTATGTGACAAAAACGACAGGGATAATCCGGTACCAGCGTACCTGTGCGAGTTGCGGCTTCATGCAGGAGTTCAGGAATTGATATGCATTAAAACGCAGATCCCCGGTGGTTCTACCATCGGGGATCTGAAATGTTGGAGTTCGTTTGCCGAGGCATTGTTCGTCTGCTATTCGGCTGTTGTCACATGCCTGACGGCATCTGGCCAAAATCGCTCTTTTCATTCTGCTACCCATATCACATGCTTACGGCATTCTTTGGAAGTCTTTCAAGGATTAAATCGCATAGCGATGTAACATTGGTAGCAGATTGGGATATCCAACGTCCGGGATGCCGATGACCTCTCAATCTCTCTGAAACTGCCGGTAAAAGATGCCCGCCTCTTCCAATGCCTCTTTGCAAATGCTCAGTATTTGCTCCACCGGCCCGGCGATATCCTCCTTCCCGGCGGGCCCGTTTTCCAGAAGATCAAGCGGCTCGTCGAGCAGTGCATTCAGGCCCATAATTGAAATGGTTGTTTTGATTCCGTGGGCAATGCGCCGGATTTCGCCGCGGTCGCGCTTTGCTGCTGCCGCTGATAACGCTTCCAGTTCCCGCGGCATCAGATGCAGGAACTGTTCGGTTACCAGCTTTTCGTAGGTAGCATCCCCATTGCTGATCTCCCGCATATAGTCAAGATCGATCACTTTGAATGCATTAGCGGGTATGCCTTTTCCCGAAAGGGGTAGCGTGTAAGCGGCTAACACCCTATCCAGTTCACTCTCTCTGACCGGTTTGGCGATGTGGTCGTCCATCCCGAGGCGGATGCATTTTTCTTTTTCCCCTTCCATCGCATGGGCGGTCATAGCGATTACCGGGATAGTCAGTTTCAATTCCTCGCGTATGGCGCGCGTAGCCGCGTACCCATCCATGCCAGGCATTTGAATATCCATAAAAACAAGGTCGAAAGGCTCGCTACGAAGCATTTCGATCGCCTCCAGGCCATTGGCAGCGACACGCCCTGCGATCCCCCGTTCCTCCATGAGGCGCATCATAAGTCCCTGGTTAATGATATGGTCTTCGGTGATCAGCACCCGCAGGCCCGGGCGCTGCGGGTGTATGGCTTCCACAGGAGCGCCCGCGAAGGGTATTTCGCGCTCTGCGGCTACCCTGTACGGAATGGTCACCTTTACCGATGTACCTACGCCCGGCTTGCTCGACAGCGCTATTTCCCCGTCCTGCAAATACACGAGGTCACGCACGATAGACAAACCCAGGCCGGTGCCCCCGAACTGCCGCGTAGTGGAATCTTCCGCTTGCCGGAACCGTTCGAAAATCGTTTCGAGCCGTGCTTCTTCAATGCCGATTCCGGTATCCGTCACCTCGAACATGAGATTCACATGGTCGTCATTGCCGCCGTTCATGGTAACGCGGAGGTTTATTTCACCTGTTTCCGTGAATTTAAATGCGTTGCTTACCAGGTTGACCAGAATCTGCGTCAGCCGGGTCGGATCGCCCGTGATCGTTTCCGGGATAGCCGGATCGAACGACACAATGAGCGGCACGTGCTTTTCGGCCGAGCGGTGGTGGAACATCGTCCCCACCGAATGCACCAATGCCCCGGGATCAAACGGCACGTGTTCGATCCGCATCATCCCCGACTCTATTTTGGACAAGTCGAGAATGTCGTTCACGATGGCCAGCAACGTTTCGCCGGATTGCTGCACGGTAGTGATATGCAAGCGCGTATCGGCGTCGAGTTTTTTCTTCTGGAGAAGATTGGTGTATCCCAAAATCGCATTCAGCGGCGTCCTGATCTCATGGCTCATATTGGCCAGGAAGTTCTCTTTCACGAGCACGGCCTCTTTCAGCTTCCTTTCACTGGTATTGAGCTGGCGGATCAGCTCCGCCTGCTTCTTCATACGGCCGATAATGATGGCAAAAACCGCCGTAAGCAACGCCAGCACGCCGATCGTCAGGTACAAATTCCAGCGCAAGACCCGCTGCCCGCTCTGGTCGACCACGTTGATCTTCGCCGCCAACGCAGCACGACTGGTGCTATCCGCCTGATGCGACAGCCCGCTGCTCATCCGGTACTCATCGAGCAGGCTCTCATTTGCGCTGATCAGCTCTTCCAGATTACGCCGCGTCATATACTGCACCGCCACCAATGCCAGCACAGCAGCCACGAAACCTATGGTAATGTATAAGACGAGCGTGCGGACTCTCATGGGCTCAGCTTTTCAAAAATCACAAAACATTCAACCTGCGGTTCAGTGCCGCGCGGTAGGTGTCGGCTACGGGCACCATTTTCTTGTTGATAATAAGCGTGCCGCCTTCGATCGTGTCGATTTTGCCTACCTGGATGATGAACGACCGATGTACGCGCAGGAATTTCGAGTCGGGAAGTTTCGCTTCGACCTCTTTCAAAGAGGTATGCACGGAGTAAAATTTTTCGAGGGTGTATAGTTTGACATAATCTCCCATGGCCTCCGCGTACAATATATCGGCGATTTTCAGGCGACGGACGATGTTCGAATCCCTGATGAACAGGAAACTGTCGTCCTCTATCTTCATCTCCTGTTTTTTGCTCCTGAAAATCTCCTTGGCTTTTTCAATGGCCTGCAAGAAGCGGGCAGGCGTTACCGGTTTGGTGATATAATCGGCCACATTGAGCTCGAATGCCTCGGCGGCATACTCTTTTTTAGAGGTCGTAAATATGATCACGGGATTTTTGCTACCCAGGCTCTTCACCAGTTCGATACCCGTCATCCCTTCCATTTCAATGTCGAGCAGCAAAAGGTCCACCTGTTCGTCCATGATCCTGCGATAGGCATCCATAGCATTGTCGCATTCTCCGATGAGCATCAGCTCTTTGTCGTGCTTCACAAGCTGCTTCAATGTGGTGCGGGCAATGATGTTGTCGTCGATCACCAGGCAATTCATAATTCACGATCCGGTTTGATGGGGAGAATGCGAAAACCAATGTAGCGAAAAGAAATCATAAAGACACTTTTGCCCCTTTCACCGACAGTTTCTGCCCTTCTAGCCACACACTATTTCCCGGGTAACCCGCACCAGGTAGTTTTGGATCATTCAAACGATCAGTCACCAAAAAACATAGCATCACAATGAAAACTTTCATCACATCCGCTATCATCGCCGCACTGGCGATCACAGGAGCCCAGGCACAAACCCTTGCCAAAGACATCCGAAAAGAACATCGTGCAGAAAAACACGCCGAAGCACGCCAGGAAGTAAGTTCCCGCTCAAAAGACAGCTTTTACGCAGATTTCGGCCAGGTACCCGACGCCAAATGGGTAAGAGGCCCGCAATTTGATGAAGTTACTTTCACGAAAGACGGTCAGCAACAAACCGCTTACTATGACAACCATTTTATGCTGGTGGGTACCACCACCGACAAAAAATTCTCCGACGTCCCTGCCAAAGCACAAAAAGAGATCCAGAAACAATTTAAAGGCTACGCAATCGGTGCAGTGGTAGAGTACAAAGACAACGAAAACAACGACACTAACATGCTCCTCTACGGCACCCAGTTCGACGACGCCGACCACTATTTTGTGACCGTTTCCAAGGGCAAAGAAGCCGATGTACTGATGGTCAAAACCGACGGGGAAATTTCGTTCTTCAGCACCCTTCGTAAATGATGGCGTGAAGCTCCCGCTTCACGCCCGCTATTCGCAGGCCTCCGGCCGGTCCGTATTGCAATATGATTGCAGTATTGACCGGCCGGAGGCCTGCGAATGGTGTGTGCAAAGCAGGAGCTTTGCACCAGCGGCTAGCGCCGCTTTTTTGCTTCAACCTGCTGCTGCACAAACGAAAGCAGCTCATTCAGATTAAACCGCGAAGTATTATTGGCTGCCGCATAACGCACATAAGGCAATGCCTCCTCCGGTCGGTCCATTCTCAGAAGTATGACAAAAAGCATCCGCGCGCGTTCGAAGCTGTTCTCCATCCTGAATGCTTTTGAAAGATAATTAACGGCCTGGCGATGCAGTCCCATTGCGATACTGAGCTTCCCCGCATTATCGAAATACACCGGATTCAACGGATCGTCGAGCACCAGCGCTTCCGCCACACGAAGCATCCCGGCGGTATCTTTGTCGGCCGCATAGTGCCCTTGCAGCCGGGCCATGGCATCGCGCCAGGATATTTGTTTGACCACCAATGCCCCCGCCAGCTTTTCTTCTTCCGTTTTTTCCCGCTTTTCTTCCGCAGGCATCGGGATATTGAATGGCCAGCCTTCTTTTAGAATCATCATTTCGTATTCCCCTTTCAGAGAATCCACGGGCGTAATCGGCATTTGTTTTTTCAATACCTCGAAGGGCATTTCTGCGGATGATGCGGGCAATAGTCCCGTTTGGCGAAGCGCTTGATAAAATGCTTCCGAAAGCAGCGCATATCCCTGCAAATTGGGATGTACATGTTCCAGCAAAGTTTCCTTGCCCAGGATCCCCGCCGCAGAGTGCTTTTCAAACAGGCCTCGCGTGTGTACGAGCGTCACGCCCTTGTGTGTGTGTGCGATGTCTTTGATGATGGTATTCAATGCCTCCGGCGCCCGGAAACGCAATGCGTCAAGCTCTTTCGCTATGATAAACTCCTTTTTAGCACTTGCATGCCTTCCTTGTTTATATAAATCACTGCCCGACTGATAATGAGCATCGGCCGAATTTCCCTGCTTGTCGGGAATGCTGATAAACGGTTTCAGATCTTTTTCATTGCTAACCAGATTACTGATCAGCAACGGTATGCCCCTCGCGCTGAATGCGTCCGCCAGCTCATTCATGTTGCCCCTAAACTGGTCGAGCCCGGCCTGATAATCCTCCGAACCCAATGCAATCTGCTGGTCGGCAGCCATTCGTTTCATCAGGTTTTCCCGCAAATCGAGTTCCTTGCCGGAAACCAATGCAATAGCCCCGTCGGTTAAGGAAGCCAGGAGTTGCGTAAGCCTCAAACCGCGCAGGTTCATCAGCAGGCGTGCCAGCGTGCGGTTTTGCCCGATACCTTTGGTGGCAGCTACGCCCATGGCTCCGTAATATTCGTTATGGCCCGTGTAAACGAGCACAGCGTCCGGTTCATATTCGAGCACGGCTTTGCCGAAGTCAAGGACGGTGTACGAATTTACAGCGGTCAACGAGAGGTTAATGACCTCGAAATCACGTTCGGGATAAGTATGTAAAAGCCTGTATTGCAGCCAGCGGTGGAACGAGCCGTTGTTCATGTAGGGATAACCAATGGTGGTCGATTCGCCCAATACGAAAATGCGAAATACGCCCGGCGCTTTTTTCGCAGTGAAAGGCTCGGTGTTGCCGTAGGTGGCGTTTTGCTGGTTGGCAAAATAGCGTTTCGAAGCGTGCGGATTGAGTACCAGGTAGCCTTTCCGGGCCTGATCTTCCGTAAAAACCGCCAGATCGTGCCCGTAGCCAAACAACCGTAATGCCCCTTCCAGCACCAGCAGTACCAGAAAGGGCATTAACAACATGATCAATTTAAATAGAGACTCGCGTTTCATTCGCTGTTACATGCCTACGGCATTGGAATTCCCAATATCAACCGGATACTACCAGTATTACATGCCTGACGGCATTTGCGACCAACAACTGTTACGGCCGGATGCTCGTACCGTCAAATTTACGAACCTGCCAGTTGGATTTACTGGTAATCGGATACTTAGCGGCTTCTTTTTCGTCGATATCCACGCCCAGTCCCGGCGCCTCGTTCACCGACATGTATCCGTCCTTCATCGTCGGGCAGCCCTTGAACACTGCCTGCATCTTTTCGTTGAAGCTTACAGCCTCCTGAATGCCGAAGTTCCAGACGGCGAGATCGATATGTGCGTGCGCCGCGTGTCCCACAGGCGAAACGTCGCCCGGACCGTGCCACGCCGTTTTAACATTGAACCACTCCCCCAGCCGTGCTACTTTCATAGCCGGCGTAATGCCGCCGATCTGCGACACATGGCAACGGATATAATCGAACCATTGATTGGCCATGGGATCGCGGAACTCGTTTACGTTGTTGAATAGCTCACCCATGGCTATCGGTACCGTGGTACTTTGCCGCAACTGACGAAACCAGCCCATGTTTTCGGGCGAGAACGGGTCTTCGATAAAGAATGGCCGGTACGCTTCCAATGCCTTGATCATATTAATGGCATCCATCGGCTGCACACGCTCGTGGATGTCGTGCAGGAGCTCTATATCCTCGCCGCAGTGCTTGCGCACCGCTTCAAAAAGCTTCGGCACCGATTTCAAATAGGCCCTTTCATTCATGAAATTATCCGTAGCGCCGCCAAAACCCGCCGCTCTGAAATCCGGCTTTTGTTCGGTTGCGCCCACGGCACCATAACCGCCCTGCTGGATGCGGATATACTTGAAACCACGATCCATAATACGCTGGACATCATCGGCAACCGCTTCGGGTGTGTTGCCATTGGCGTGCGTGTAGCAAGGGATCGCGAACCGCACCTTACCACCCAGCAGCTGGTACACCGGCATGCCGGCGCGCTTGCCTTTAATATCCCAGAGAGCCTCGTCCAGCCCGCTCAAAGCATTGTTCAGCACCGGGCCGTTGCGCCAGTAGGAACTCACGTAGGTCGAATGCCACATGTCCTCGATATTGTCGACGTCCTTCCCGACACAGAATTCATTGAGGTAGGTGTCGATCGCCGTTACTACCGCAAAGGCGCGCTGGGTGAATGTTGCGCAGCCCAGCCCATATAGGCCGGGTTCGGTTGTTTCGACTTTCACGACGATAAGGTTGGAGCCCTGGGGGGCTGTCACAATCGCTTTCACACTCTTGATTTTCACCGGCGCCATGCCTTTCGCGTAGGCGGATTGCGTGTAATGCGCATGAGCGCGGTCGGCCGAACCGAGCAGTCCGAGCAGTCCGGCTGCCGACCCGGCTCCCAGCATTTTTAAAGCGTCGCGACGGTTCTGTTGAGTCTCAGAGATATGGTTGTGCATAAAGGTTGGGATTAGGAATGATTGAACTGTGATTCACTTGGTTAAGGGGTTAGGAATAGTCAGTGGGTCAGGAATAGTCAGGGGTAGTCGGTGAGTTGGAAATTGTCTGTATTACAGGAAATCGGCGGCTCATGGCAATGCAAATGCGATGTATTTGCCGCCGGGCTTGTGGCCGTTTTTGGCTCCGCCGGCGGCGATCACTACATATTGCCTGCCGTTCACCATGTAGGTGGCGGGGGTCGCAAAGCCGCCTGCGGGTAGTTGGTATTCCCAAACGGTTTTGCCGGTTTTACGATCGAATGCGCGGATCTTCTCGTCTTTGGTGCCTGCAATGAACACCAGCCCTCCCGCCGTCACGATCGGCCCGCCGTAGTTTTCGGTGCCGGTAATAGGAACGCCCTTTTTGGTGAGCTCAGGGAACTCACCCAGCGGTACTCGCCAGAGATATTCGCCGGTATTCAGGTCAATGGCGTTGAGCGTGCCCCAGGGTGGTTTGATGGCAGGGTAACCGTCCGGATCGAAGAAGCGCGTCCAGCCATTATTAATGTAAGGCGGGATGTAGGGGAATGCCGTTTTGGCCTCCTCAGGCGCTTCACTCGCGCTGTGGTTTTCGGATACGGGTGCCGTTTGTTCCGGATTGGTCAGGAATGCGACCAGCTCCTGCCGTTCCTTCTCGGATATATGCTGGAATGAAGGCATTCGGCCGCGTCCGCTTTTGATAATATTGCCAATTTCCTCTTTCGACATTCTGTTGCCAACCTGCACGAGGCTCGGATACTCCTGCCCGCTGCCCTGGCGGTCGGCACGGTGGCAGGCGGCGCAATTCCGCATGTACACCGCCTGACCGTGCGATGCCGCAGCTTGCCGGGCCGCATTGCCACCCCGTCCATTGTAATCCATCATTTTCAGGTCCCATACCATTTCGTTAGCGTTTTGGTACAAAATACCCTCGGGATCGGCCGCATTACCGCCCCATTCAGCCCCGCCGCCGATGCCCAGGTACAGGCTTCCCTCCCTACTGGGCGGCATATACTTGTTGCCGGAGCGGGTGCTGTTGAATTTTTCCTTGACAAATGCGTGGGCTTCCGGCGTACGGTCGGTGATTTCGCTTTCTGTAAAATTCTGCCGGGAAAACGGTGCCGGTTTGGTCGGGAACGGCTGTGTGGGCCATGGATGCTCGCCGGGAAGATGGTAATCCGCCAACGCGGAACGTTCCTCCACCGGAAACAGCGGCTTGCCGGTGTCGCGGTCGAGCAGGAAAAGCAGACCGTCTTTGGTCGCCTGTGCCACGGCGTCGATCTTCCGGAGTTTGCCGTCCGGACTTTTGTGTTTGACGGTCAAAAGATTGGGCTGGCACGAAATATCCCGGTCCCAAAGGTCATGATGGACGGTCTGGTAGTACCAGTTCATTTTCCCGGTTTCTGCATTCAGCGAGATCACGCAGTTCGCATACAAGTTCTTCCCTTCACGATCGGCACCATAAAAATCGACCGAAGGCGAGCCGGTACCAAAGTACACGGCGCCTCGTTTCTCGTCAAGCACCATGCCGGCCCAATTGTTGGCGCCGCCTATACGTTTCCAGGCATCTTTGGGCCAGGTGTCATGGCCGGGCTCTCCCGGTTCGGGTACAGTGTGGAAGGTCCATTTGAGCTTTCCCGTGCGCACGTCGAATGCGCGTATGTGCCCGGGCGCGGCGTCTCCGTATTCGGACACACGCGAGCCTATCACCAATATATCCTTGTAAATCACGCCCGGCGACGTCGCATCCACCGATAATTTATCGTTTTCACGTCCCGGCCGGCCGGTAACGCCCTGGCTCAGGTCGACTTTTCCACCATCGCCGAAGCTCTGCACGAGTTTTCCAGTGGCGGCATCGACGGCACAAAGATGGTTCCCAGCTGTGTAAAGGATTCTTTTATCCGCACCGTCTTCCCAAAACATAACACCCCTGCTAACGTGGAAACGTGGGGTGCCTCCTGTAAACGGGTCGAAACGCCAGAGTTCCTCGCCGGTGTCGGCCTTCAATGCAAACAGGCTCAGCTGCGGCGTGGTGCCGTACAAGATGCCGCGCACGATGATGGGCTGGCATTGGATTTCCATGGCGCGACGAGGAGGCGTACTACCAGGCGCGAGTTTGGCGGCATCGTATTCCCAGGCCACTTTGAGCTGGTTTACGTTTCCGAGGTTAATCTGTGTCAATGGCGAATAGCGGTTCCCGGCCTTGTTGCCGCCGTAGGCGATCCAGTCGGCATTTCGGTCGTCGGGTTGCAGGCTAACGAATGCGGCCAATGCTGTTAACGTTGCCAAAATCGGCAACATCCGCAAAAATCGCCCCGTCGGACTGACGCTTTTATGTTGGTTCGAATGCATGAAATGGAATATTGAATCTACAAATATTGCGGTGCTCTGCACCTTTGCGTATCTGGTACAGAGTGACGATGAACATTGAATCTACAAATATTGCGGTGCGCTGCACCTTTGCCTGTTTGCGTAGCGCGACGATGGAACATTAAATCCACAAATGTTGCGGTGCGCTGCACCTTTGCGTGTTTGCATAGCGCGACGATGGAACATTAAATCTACAAATGTTGCGGTGCGCTGAACCTTTGCGTGTTTGCGTAGCGCGACGATGGAACATTCAATCTACAAATGTTGCGGTGCGCTGCACCTTTGCGTGTCTGGTACAGAGCGACGATGAACATTGAATCTACAAATATTGCGGTGCGCTGCACCGGTCTCGCAGAGGTGCAGCGCACCGTAAACTTGTAGATTGTTAATCAAAATAGCATCAATACCCCGGGTTTTGCCGCATGTTCACGTTTGCAGTGATTTCATTGATCGGGATCGGCTGGGCGTAATCCGTGGGATCCCACTGGATGGCGCCACCGCGAATGCGCTGGTAGTAGGCCGCTTCCTTGTCGCCGATCTGCCAGCGGCGGACGTCGAGCCACCAGTGGCCTTCCGCGAATAGCTCGGCCCAGCGTTCGTATTTGAGCGGGTCGTTTTTCAGGACGGCATCCGTCGCTTTCGTCTGGTCGGTGAGACTTTTGTAGTCCACAGCCGAAGGCGTATTCACCGGCAGGCCGTATGCCCTCCTTTTGACCTTATTGATGTATTCCAATGCGCCTGCATTATCTCCTGAATGTGAAAGCGTCTCCGCATACAGCAGGTACACATCGGCCAGCCGGAGCCACGGGAAGTTGGCGCCATTCGACATGTTGATCTCCGCTTCTGTACCACTCGGGTTCGTGAATTTACGGAAGCTCCATGCCTCCATATCCAGTTCGGTAATGTCGAGGTAATGCGAAATAGGGCGCTTTTTACCGTTCACGACCATCGAATCGACATAAGGCTGGTAACAAGCCACCCAAAGGCGCGGGTCCACGGTCTGCTTTTTCTTCGCTTCGAGCGAACGGGTAATGTAGGCGGGATCCACATTGGCGATATTCGCGCTCGTGGTGCCGGGTTTGAAATAATGCCCCTCATTAAATCCGAAACGGGCGATGTTTTTGGCATGCGGGAACACGTTCGACCACGCCGAAGCAGCCTGCCCGCCATTGTCGCTCACGTATGTAGGCGCGATCACCATCCCGATACTCGAACCCATCGACTGGTCGTCGCCACCGCGGGCGGTCATGTCCACATTCAGGTTCAGCTCAAAAAGGGATTCGGACGTAAATTCATTTTTTCCATTGAACATATCCTTGTACACGTCGAACGTCACAAGTGATTTGCCGCTGTTGGTCACCACATCGCCGAGGTAGGTTTTGGCATTGGCCCAGTCGGCCTGGTAGGCGTATACTTTGCCCAAAAAGCCTTTCACAGCCCAGCCCGACACCTTGTGTTTATCAGTAGCGCCAGTCCAGCTGGTACTTTTCAGCAGGGCTTCCGCCGCTTTGAGATCGTTGATAATGAAATCCCAGCCTTCCTTCACGGTTTTGCGCGGCACCTGGGTCGCTTCGAGGCCCGACGCTACCTCGGTAATGATGGGAACACCCATTTTCCCACCGTCGGTAGCCGCATTGAAGCCCTCTCCCCAGAACGACACCAGGTGAAAATAGTACCAGGCACGCAGGAACAATGCCTGCCCTTTGATCAGGTCAATGGCGGCAGCGTCGTTAGGGGCCTTCTGGCGATAGGTTTCAATGGAAGTGAGCAATGTGTTGCTCCGCTGGACGCCGCGCCAGAGCTCGCGCCAGGTATCGTACAGGAAGCTGTCGTTGGGCTGCGAATTATTCTGGCCCATCTGGATCCACGTCGGGGTACCCTGCCAGCTCAGGTCGAGGGTGTGGTCCCATAGCCAGAGGTTTTTGCCCAGCATGGTGTGCCCATAAAGACCGGTGGCGTGCTGGGTGGCGTATACGCCCGTCAGCAACTGTTCCAGATCGGTCACCGAATTGGGATATTTCGAAGGTGACAATGCGCCCGGGTTTTCGACATTAACGAAGTCGTCGCTGCACGAAAGCAGGCCCGTAAGCACGAAAAACAGGAGAAATTGGTGTAGTATTTTCATAGCCTTGCCAGCTGTTTAAATTCTGTTAGAAATTCAGATCGATACCCATGGAAACCAGCCTCGTACGCGGATACGAGTAAATCGTGTCGAGCCCGCGGGCGGTGGTACCGTTGCGGCCGAGCACTTCCGGGTCGAGGCCCGAGTAGCCGGTAAACGTGAGCAGGTTCTGTGCCTGGAAATAGACCCGCAGGCCACTCATTTTCCATTGCTTCACCAATGCAGAAGGCAATGTATAGCCTACTTGCAGGTTACGCAATTTCAGGAACGAGCCGTTTTCCACCACGAACGAGGAAATACGGGTGTAGTTCGAGTTCGGGTCGCGGACGTAATTGCCCGAAACGTCCTTTGTGCCCACGCGGGGCTGGTCGGTGAGGCCGTTGCCATTGAAAAACGAGGTTTTGAAAATGTCGTTGGTCGTATTGTAATCACCGACAAAGAATTGGGTGTAATACTTGTTTCCATTGAAAACATCTACCCCCTGAACTCCCTGGAACATGGCCTGCAAGTCGATGCCTTTCCAGCCGAGGTTCAGCGAGAAGCCGTAAGTGATCTTCGGCCACGGGTTACCGATATAGGTTTTATCGTCGATGGTAATGCGGCCGTCGCCATTCACGTCGCGGAATTTGAGATCGCCCGCGCCGGTACCTGCATTCTGGAAGAACACGCCGGTAGTGGGCTTACCCGCCGCGGCAGCTGCTTCCTGTGCGCTCTGATTCAATGCGGCTACTTCCGAATCGGTCTGGAACAGGCCTTCCACGATGTAACCGTAAAACTGGCTCAGCGGCTTGCCTGCCTGCGTGCGTGTAACGGTACTTTCGAGGTAATCGCCGGCCGCACCGTCGTTGATCGGATTGTTGTTGGTACCGCTCAGCTGTTTCACCAGGTTTTTGTTAAATGCCGCATTCGCGCTCACGGAATAGGTAAAATCTCTCACCTTGCCCCGGTAATCCACCGCCAGTTCAAGCCCTTTGTTGCTCATCTGGCCGATATTGGTGTACACACTCGATCCATAGAAACCCGCCGAAACCGGTACCGGCACCTGGTAAATCATGTCCTGGGTCTGGCGGCTGTACCAGTCGGCAGTGATATTCAATGCATTCTTGAACAAGCCGAGGTCGATACCGATGTCGGTCTGGTTCACCTGCTCCCATTTGATATTCTGGTTAGGCAACTGGGCCGTTAAAGCATAACCTTTCGAGCGGTCGCCATTCGGCAAACCGAGGATATTGGTCCCGCCGCTACCCCCGAACGATGCCTGATAGGTATATTGCTGAATGCTGCTCGTACTGCCCAGTTTGCCATAGCTCGCACGGACTTTCAGGTTCGAAACCTGCGAAAAATTATCCCGCACGAAAGCTTCTTCACTCACTTTCCAGCCTACCGAGAAGGACGGGAACACGCCCCATTTGTTAGCCGGACCGAAACGGTCGGAACCATCGCGGCGTACGTTGGCGGTGAAAAGGTATTTGTCGGCAAATGTATAATTGATCCGCCCGAACTGCGAAAGCAGCCGTGTTTGCGGGAACTCGCCGCCACTCGTTTTGTAAGTACTCGGGTTGGTGGTCATACCCAGGTTATAGGTAATCACCTGAAAACCTTGTGCTTCACCGTGCAGGTTGCTCAGATTGGACTGATAAGCCTCGTAACCCGCCATCGCCTTGATCTCGTGGTGCCCGAAGGCCTTCGCGTACGTGAGCACGAAATTGCCGGTAAAGTTCCGGGTATTGCTCTGGTCGCGGCTCAGGAATGCATTCACGTTTTTAAGCGTACCGAAATCGTAAGCCTCCGTAAACTTATAATTGTTCACCGCGTAAATCGACGCCCCGAATGTCGAACGGAAGTTCAAACCTTTGATGATTTCCCAATCGAGGTAAACATTTCCTTCCAATGCATACTGGTTGTTCTTCGCGTGGTTGATCAGCTCGTTCGCCACCAGGTTGGGTCCGGTGAAAAAAGTACCGGTTTTCGCCCAGCCGCCCACTGGGTTGGTCGGATCGTACACGGGGATCACAGGTGCCGAGCGGAATGGGAATGTGCTGGTTTGCACCGGGTTGTTGCGTGTGCTCCAGCCGTATAGCGTCTCTCCCACTTTCAACCGGTTGTTGATCTTGAAATCTGCATTCGAACGGATACCGTAGCGCTCAAACCAGTTGTCGATGATGGTACCGCCTTCGCGTTGGTAGTTGGCCGAAAGGTAATAGTTGGTCTTGGGCGTTGCGCCCGAGAGCGAGAGCGAATAGCTCTGGTCGCTGCCGTTCTGGTAAATCTGGTCGATCCAGTTGTTATCCGGCAGTGTATTAGGGTCGCCCCAGCCACTGGTATTCACAGCGGAAGCGGCCTTGGCCTTGATATAATCCGGCGTATTCAGCATGGAATACAGGTTCACCGGCTTCCGCACACCATAATAGGCATTGAAGTTAATATTCATTTTATCGGACCCCGCCACACCGCGCTTCGTAGTGACGAGCACCACACCACCCGCCGCCTGTGCGCCGTAAATAGCAGCCGCACTCGCATCTTTCAGGATTTCAATGGATTCGACGTCCTGCAAATTGAAGTTGTTGCCGGCCGACATCCGGATCCCATCCACAATGTAAAGCGGTGCCATACCGCCGATGGAACCCACGCCGCGGATCACAATATCGGAACCGCCGCCCGGCGAACCATCCGGGCGCGTCACCTGCACACCAGCCGCGCGGCCCTGCAATGCCTCATTCACACTGCGTACCGGCAGGTTTTTGATCTCTTCCGACTTCACCGACGATACAGAGCCTGTCAGGTCCGAACGTTTTTGCGTACCATAACCTACCACGACCACCTCTTCCAACGCCTTGTTGTCAATTTTCAGGGTCACATCGACCTGGCTTCTACGGCCGACGATCACCTCCTGCGACATAAATCCGACGAAAGAGAACGTCAGTACCGCATCTGCATCGGTAATATCAATGCTAAACATGCCTTGCTCGTTGGTGGAAGTGCCCCGCTGGGTACCTTTCTGAATCACGTTCACGCCTGCGAGCGGCTCGCCTTTTTCGTCGGAAACCTTACCCGTGACGGTAATGTCGAAGATCGTTTGCAGGTTGACCTTCTTTCGCATCAATTCCGTCATTCTTTCCTTTAAAACCGGATCAGACGTAAAGGAAAATGGCTCTTTCAGGCCCGCCTGTTCTTTCGGTTTCCGCGCCGGCTCACGCTTTTTCTTCACGATGATTGTCTTGTCGACGATATTATAGGTTAATGGCTGCCCGGCAAAGCAGGCGTCCAGCACTTCTTTCAAAGGTGCGTTCGTCACATTGATATCGACCTTTTCGGCCTGATCCAGCATTTCAAGGTCACAAATGAAAAGAAAGCCCGTTTGTTTCCTGACGGTCCTGAGCACCTCCAGTAAAGTTGCGTCCTTCTTTTTGATTGATACCTGCTGGGCGAAAGTGTCTTCGGCCAGCACCTGCAACGTACCAATCAGGAATATCAACACGGTTAATTTCATCGTCAGGAGGACTTTGCCAAAGTCGGTTCGGCGTTTTGTGGCGTACAGCTCCCATCTAGAACGGATAAGTATATACGCTTCCCTTAGGACAGTTTTGCCCTTGTATACAAATTTCATAGTTTTGTATGCCTGGTTAAAGTGAATGTATCGTTGTCCAATGATAGCAGGACTGATCAGGTCGGTCCGGGTGCGGTCGCAACGCATCCGGTCTTTTTCCTCATCATCCTTTTCGATAAGCAGCTCAGGAAGAATTCAGGAGGCTCATGTCAGGGGAGTTTTAAGTTGAAGGTATTCAATCTGTATTTTTCACGGTAATTTTTCTGTCGTCGATCCGGAACTGGATGCCGCCAGTCATTTCGAGCATTTTCAGCACTTCCGACACGTTATTTTTGCGCGAGATCGTTCCGGCAAATGACTTTCGCTCCACGTCTCCCTCGTATTTCACGTCCAGATCATACCAGCGCGAAATCTGCCGCATAATCTCCCGGATGTTGCCATTGAACTCGAACCGCCCCTCCTTCCACGCCACAACGCTCTCGGTATCAACCGTTTTAACGGCAATATCACGCACCGGTTCATCCGTCGCTACCCGCGCCTGCTGGCCCGGCGTAAGTACTTTGGTCACTTTGTCTTTTTTCACACGCACGGAGCCTTCGAGCAAGGTAGTCTGCATGTCAGGCTCGTCGCCATAAGAACTGATATTGAAATGCGTACCTAAGACAGTGATTTCCATATCTTTACCACTCCGGTCTTTATCTGCGACACGCACGAGGAACGGCCTCGCCTTGTCGGGTTCTATTTCAAAATATACTTCGCCCGTCATTTCCACCTCCCGCCAGTTGCCTTTAAAAGCCGTAGGATATTTCAGGCTCGACCCGGCATTGAGCCAGGCCCGGGAGCCATCCGGCAGCACGATCTTATACTGCCCTCCAAGCGGCGTTTTTAGCACATTATAGGCCACAGCCCCGTCATTTACGCTGTTTTTACCATATATCACTTCCCCTTTCAATTTGTCGATGGTGGTTCCCGGCTGCACCAGCAGGTTTCGCTCGGTAATCGTATTCAGGTCGTAAGTCCGGCCGTCGGCCAGGGTAAGGCTCGCCCTGTTACCTCCCGCAGCCGCATCCTCCCCGTAAACGCTATGCATAACTGCCGCCTGAGGCGCGGGTTTGGATTTATTGAACCAACGGTAGCTTCCGTACACGAGAAATAGCACCACCGAAGCCGCCGCGAGCCTGAATAGCCACATTGGGCGGCTCCGCATTTCATCGCTGCTACCGGGCTCATTCGCGTCGCGTTCCTGCTCGCCTCCGCCAAGCTCCGACTCGTTGACGCCAAGCTCCTGCTTGGTGCCCCGCATCCCGGTGGCCGAAAATATCGAACTCAGAATATCGTCCGCGGTTTCGTCAGATAATGCATGGTGTGCGCCATCGTTCCGGATAAACTGGTCGATTAGCCCGTTGATCTGCTCACGGTTATCGTCCGAAAGCAGCATGGCCATCAGTTCTTCCCGCTCGTCGTCGGTGATTTTTTTCTCACAATACCGCAAAAACAAGTCGTCCAGTCGTCGGTTTTGCATAGATAGTCAGGATTACGGGCGGCTTTTGCCGACCTTCACCCGTAAAGACTCCCGCCGGGCAGTTTCGGGGGACAATGCGACAAAAAAAAGTTAAAAAATTAATTTACCAGGAAAAACAGCAGCCAGGAAATAGAGATTTCGAGCTTCAATTTGCTGTACGCACGGATGTGGCGCAACGCGCGGGCGAGGTGGGTTTTGACGGTTTCGGAAGAAATACGAAGCTTTTTCGCGATTTCGTCGCGCTTCAATTCCTGCTCCTTGCTCATAAGGTAAACCTGCTTTTGCTGTGCAGGCAAAAGCTCCACCGCCTGGTGTACAATTTCCTCGATTTCGAGGTCGAGCAATCGATTGTAGGTGGTGTTTTCCCCCACAGGCAGTTCGAGTTGAAGATCGTCGACGAGCTGCTGCTGCCGTGCCATTCTTTTGAGGGCCGAGAAGACGTGGTTGCGGGTCATGATGAAGAGATAGTCCTCGAAACCCGCGATTTCGAGCAATGCTTCCCTTTTTACCCACAATTTCAAAAACACGTCCTGAACAACCTCTTCGGCCAGAAAGCTGGAATGGGTAAGCCGGAATGCGGCGGAATAGACCTTGTCGCGGTACCAGTGAAACAGCGTGGAAAATGCCTTTTCGTTGCCGGCTGCAATATCAGTCAGCAACTCCGTTTCATTATGTAACGCGTATATCTTCAATGGAATACATGGCAGATTTGCACAAATGTAAACACGAAAACGGATCAAATAGGAAAATATGGTTAATAAATGTTTTTAAAAAGGGAATCGCGCAAAGGTCAGCCTTCGTGCATACCATTCGCAGGCCTCCGGCCGGCCGGTACTGCAAGAGCGATATTTGCGTGCTGACCGGCCGGAGGCCTGCGAATAGCCGTGCAAAGCAGGAGCTTTGCACTAGCGCGTCAAAACCTTCTTCATCTTCTGATAAATCTCCGTATTTTCATAAACTCCTCTGAAATCCAACGAATGCGGGCCATAGGCGAATACGGGTACCATAATCCCCGTGTGGTCGCCGGTACTGAACTGGCCGTCGACGTAGCCGGTTTTCAGGTTGCCGTCCAGCAGTGTGAGGCCGCCGGTTTCGTGGTCGGCGGTGACGATCACGAGCGTTTCGCCATTCGAGTCGGCAAAACGGAGCGCCTCTCCTACCAGCTTGTCGAAATCCAGCATTTCGGTCACCACATAGGGTACGATGTTCGCGTGGCCGCCGTAATCGACCTGTGCACCTTCGGCCATCATGAAGAAGCCTTTCGGGTTCGATTGGAGCGATTGGAGTGCTTTTTGAAATGAATCTTTGAGAAAATCGCCACGCCCTTTCTGCATCGATACCACATGTTTGTCGTCCAGCAGCACAAAAGGCGTTTTCATACCGGCCAGGTCATTCCAGTTGTTGGATACCTGAAAACCGCGTGCTTTCAGCGAATCGGCCGTTTTCGTTTTCTCAAAATGGCTGTAACCACCGCCGATCAGGACATCCACAGGTTCTTTCAGATAGTCGGTCGCGATTTCGTCCATCTGGCTCCGCTCGGGGCGGTGCGCATAAAAGCAAGCCGGTGTGGCATCGGTGATGTCTCCCGCAGAGATCAACGCCGCTTTCCGGCCCGTGGCTTTCACCTGGCGAATAATGGACGGCACCGCTACAAGGTTCGAATCGACGCCGATAGCGCGGTTGCGGGTTTTATGGCCCGTCGCAAAAGCGGTAGCACCCGCAGCGGAATCGGTAATGTAATTATCCGAAGAAGCCGTTTTGGAAAAACCGATATTCAGGAACCGGCCGAGGTTGAGGTCCCCGCGGTTGGCAGTGAGGCCTGAGTATATCTGCGCCAGGCCCATCCCATCGCCAATGAGCAGGATGATGTTCTTCACCTTGCCAAGCGCGTCATTGTTTTTGTAAGTGGGTTGATAGGGCTTGTAAAACTCCGTGGACTGGTACTCGGCGTTCTGGCGGCCACTCAGAAAGGTACCCAGCTCGGCAACATGGTCGGTATTGATGTAATCCGCGCCGAGGTTCATCAGCACTTTCCAGGCATTGATATTGTCGGGACTGGCCCAGAAACGGAACGGTTTGCTCATTGCATGCGCATGGGCAATCGCGTCCACCAGTGCTTTGCGGTCTTTTTCTACGGGAATGCCTTTTCCGTTCCACTGCGAATACTTATGAAAATCCTGACTGATCATTCCAAGCCGGGCAGCCTGTGCGGCAGTATAGGTTACGCCCGGGCGGCCATCGAAGAAAATGTAAGCCGGATACTGCTCAAATTGCTCCGGCGCAGGCGTATTACCACTCACAACCACTTTCACGGAGCCTTTCGGGGCCAGCAATGCCTCATGCGGCGCCAATGCTTTCACCAATGCCTGTAAAGTGGGCTGCGATGAAGTTTTAAGGTCAACCAGCAGGGTCATTAACCGGCTTTTATCTTTATAAATGCTCCCTTGATTTTGAGTGATTCGTTTGACAATCTGCTGCAAATACAGCTTTTCAAAAGTGCGGTCGGCACTGATGTCCTTCGAATCGTGCGCGACGAAGAGAGTATCGTTGCGCAAATGCACGTCGGCTTCTACCGAGCCGAACTGATGCTGGTAGGCCAGTGAGAACGGCGCAACCTGCATGTAATCGTTGTGCGAATGCGCACGCGACAGCGGGTTATCATTGCTGTTTCGAGCAGAAACTGCCCAGGGCAACAGGGCAAAAAGGGGAATTGATAGTTGGGAAAAAGCTTTCATGAAATGGCGTCCCGGCGGTTTTGGATAGCTGAATGGTGCCGGGATTTAACCGCAAATATCCGCTGAAATGGCATTCGCCAAGCCGGGAATGCCATTTTCATAACAATTATTTAAAACCGGCCGGCCGCCTTACAGCCCGCTATCGAACCATCGCGCCTTATATACATGCATGTCCGGGAACGCAAAGCTGCGTGCGGGCTCGTGGAATTTCACATGGAATGTCCACCAGCTTTCTTCGGGAATGGTGTAAATATATTGCCCGGAGGCGTCGCGGCCCACGCTTTTGACATTCTCCGCATCCGGGAACCCTTTGATTTTGGCAAACTTTTGCGTCGCCAGGCTGAACAGCCAGGTACCGTGGTGCTCGGTCACAAACAAATCGCCCGACGCATTCGCGGGCTGCAACTCGTGGCCGCCAATGCCGGGGATCGTCCATTTAGCCACCATTTTAAGGCTATTCCCGGAAACGATCTTGTACTCGCGCAACACGTCGTAGCCCAATGCAAAAAGGCTTTGCCGCTTTTCATTCCACACGACGCCGTGCGCCGAATAGAGGCTGTCGGTGTACAGTGGTTTGTCAGGTTGTTTCAGTGAAAAAAGCATGAGTTTGTTCCCTGCGGGTTGTACCGAAGCGGCAGCGGCAATAAGGTCGCCGGGTAGCAGTTCGATCGAATGCGCGTTAGGAACGCTGGCGTGGAAAAGTACCTTTTTGTCCTTCATATCCAGCAATGCAATGGCCCCGCTGGACGACGACACCAGTAACTGCTTCCCTCCGCGTACAGCCTTGCAGTCGTCCATTGTGTTGAACAGTTTCGTCCGGAATTGCGCCGGCAAATCCATTGCCTGGTGCGCATCCCACGACCAAATAATTTCGGGAATGCTGTCTTTGGATCGGGTATAATCCACCAGCAGCACTTTACTATCGCCGCAAACGAGGAAGGACTTCCTGGGAAAAGACTGGGAAAAAGCAGGGCCAGCAATAGTGATCAAAAGACATGCAGCGCCAATAAGGATTTTGTTCAGAAAACGGGTCATGGAATAGATTATCACTGTTAAAAAATTGAACTGCCGCGAAGTTAGCGTCGCAACCAGCGAATTACCTTCAAAAAGCGCTATCCGCCTGAAAAATAATGTATCCTTAACAATTTGGAATTATCCTGACCACACGCTCCCCGTAGTTTTGGGCGTACCAACCGGCGCTATATGTGGACTCATTTACTTCTTGACAAAAACAGGTTCCTGAAATCCGTCTCCTGGCTTTTTATTCTCTTCTTCCTGACAGAAGCCACTCCCGCCACCCGCGAAATGACGGGACAGCCCGGCGCCAACCCTGTCCAATGGGCATCAGATTCCGCCAACGCGGGCAGTTTCTCCGTCATTACTTACAACATCGCCGGGCTTCCCCAGCTCATTTGCAGCGCCGCCACACCCCGAAAAGAAAGCATTTCCGCCATAGGCCGCCTGCTCAACCGTTTCGACATCGCGCATGTCCAGGAGGATTTCAATTACAATCAATATTTATACAATGGCGGCAATACCCATCGCTTCCGTACACCTACCAAAGGGGCGGTCATGACGGGTGATGGCCTCAATACCCTCTCCAAATTCCCGGTAAAGCAGCTCCGCCGCATTGCGTGGACAGACTGCACCGGCGCAGATTGTCTTACGCCCAAAGGTTTCACCTATACACGCATTGAAATTGCCCCTAACCGCTTTATCGATTTCTACAACGTACACGCAAACGCGTACAACCATCCGCGTGCCGCGCTGGCGCGCCGCCGCAATATGGAACAACTATCGGCTTACATTCGCCAGCATTCGACCAGCAACGCCGTGATTGTGATGGGCGATTTGAATGGCCGGTATAGTTTCGGGCAGGATAATGTGGATTGGCTGTTGAAGGAGAATGCGCTTTCCGATCCATGGATCAGCCTGCATGGCAAAAATCAGCTGCCCGCCCGCAGTAATACCATCCCTTCGAACGACATCCTTAGCCTGACAGACTCCTCGGAAACAATCGACAAGATACTGTTTAGGAGCAGCGCATTCATTCAACTCAAACCATCAGCCTATGCGTTGGAGAAGGCGATGTTCACCAATGCAAAAGGTCTTCCCCTGTCGGACCATCACCCTGTTTCGGCCCGGTTTGAATGGAAAATCATGAATGACGTAATCGCCTACGACTGAACCAGCACCGGGAAATTCTCCACGGTTTCACGAATGCGCTTTCTGAATTGAAACGGCGTCAGCCCGGTGAATTCTTTGAAGTTGCGGATGAAATGCGACTGGTCGGCGTATTCCTGCTCGAACGCGATATCGGAAAGCTTGTCGTATGATTGGCTTCGCAGCTGATTCAGCGAGCCCTGAAAACGGCATATCCGCGCAAACAGCATGGGCGACAGGCCTATTCCTTCCTGAAAACGCCTTTCCAGCGTGCGTTCCGATACTTGCAGTTCGAGCCGGAGGTCTTTCAGGGAAACAGCACCCTGCGACTGAATGATCCGCTGCAATGCGTAACGCGTGGCGGCTTGCAGTGCGTGATCACTGCGGCAAATTTGCTCCCAGAGGCATTCTGAAAGGATATTGGCCTTTGCTTTTACATCGTTGGCATTTCCCAATCGTTCCATCAGTTGCTTGCCGTTCAGGAAGAGGTCCAGGTCGAGACAATCGTCGGTCAGCTCGTTGGAATCCATACCGAAAATGGATTTCAGGGCATGCGGGTAAAAATAAACGCCCATGGTGCTGAAAGTCGCGGGCGAAACGATGCGGGTATGCGCGGTCGACTGCCCGTACAGGAATATGGACGACAGTTCTTTCCCCTCTTGAAACGACGCTCCCGGCGATTGCTGGAATATAATCCCCGGAGAACCGTCGGCGATAGTCACGAAATGCACCTGCTCGTCGGATCGCCCCGAGCTTTCGAGTGCCCAATAGTACCGGACGTAGTCCTGCAAATGCGGCGGCGGCTGGATCTGATGGTATTTCATGGCTATTGAGCAGGCAGGCAAGTTACCGATTTTTTTCAAAACAATTCCCGCAGATATTCCTGAACACCAAGCGGTTTACGACCGAGAAACCCTTCCAATGAAGTGTGTGTCTTTTCAAACTCCCCTGCCCGGATACTGTCGGCCATACTAGCGTAAAAACCGGCCTCTTCCTCCTCCAACCCGAAACCGAGCAGGCCCTTGCGGTAATCTTCCGGCGAAATGTCGGTATACGCGGCTTCGGGATAACCCGCTATTTTCTTCAATTCCAATGCAATGTCCGCAAAACTGAATGCCTCTGACCCTGTAATGTCGTGCGCGGTGTTGTCGAATGCCGGCCCGGAGAGCACATTGGATAATGCCTCGGCAATATCCTTCCGTGAAACGAAACTCACGCGTCCGCTGCCCGAGGGGTAAAAAATCCGGCCGTCGCCCATGGCTTCGCCGATAAACAGCGGGATCGTTTCATGGTACATGCTGTTACGGAAAAAGACATAACGCATCCCGCTCTGGCGGATCAGCGACTCGGTGTTCCTGCAAATGCGTGCGGCGCGGAAATGCGCCGACTCATCCGGAAAAAGCGTGCTGGTGTAAACGACCTCTTTCACGCCGCATTTCATCGCTGCCCGCACCACGCGCATTTCCTGCGCCATCGCCCGTACACCCGTGGCCGAGGCCGATATTTGCAGCAGCCTGTGTACGCCGGTCAGCGCGCGCTCCAACGATTCCTGGTGTTCATAGTCGGCCACACGGATGTGTATGCCGGAGCCTGCATAGTCGCTGAGTTTGCCGGCATCGCGCACGATCGTGACGATGTTTTCCGGTCGTGTTTTTTTCAATAAAAATGAAAGGGCGGCTTTCCCGAGGTTTCCGTTGGCTCCTGTGATGGCTATCATTGCTTTGTTTGTTTTAGTTTAAAGCAAAACTAGGCGCCGCCCGTCCCTCAAAATAGAACAAAACCGACAAGCCCGATTTTTCGGCCCGGTAACCTTGATTTTTCGCAATCATCCTTAGATTTGAGACTATACGCCCAGGCATTCCACCCGGCATCTGGTTCAGCATTATGGAAAATTACAGTATCGTTATCTTTATTATGGCCATTATGATCGGCCTTTCTGCCATGGCCGACAGTGTCAGGATACCCTATCCGGTGTTGCTGATCACCGCCGGGATCGCCATCGGATTCATACCCACGTTGCCGGTAATAGAGCTTAACCCAGAAGTCGTTTTCCTGATCTTCCTGCCTCCGTTGCTGTATGATGCGGCCTTCAATATCAATTTTCAGGATTTCAGGATCAATATCAATACGATCAGTACGCTCGCCATTTCGCTCGTATTCATCACCGCCTCCGGCATTGCCGCCGTGTCTTACTACCTCATTCCCGGTATGACGTGGCCACTCGCATTCGTGCTCGGCTCCATATTGTCGGCCACCGATGCCGTTGCGGCGATGAGCATCACCAAGGGCCTTGGCCTTTCCTCCAAAACCAATACCATTCTGGAAGGCGAAAGTTTGGTGAACGATGCATCTGCATTGGTTGCGTACCGGTTTTCAGTAGCCGCTGTAACAGGCTCCGCATTTGTATTCTGGCAAGCCTCTGCCGAATTTGCCGTGTTACTGCTAGGCGGCGCGATCGTCGGACTGGTAATCGGGCGTATTCTGGGATTCATCATTATGCGTATCCACAATAACGCACAGGCGACCATCGGCATGATGCTCCTGATGCCCTTCGTTGCCTACCGGGTGGCGGAAGAGCTCGAAGTATCGGGCGTGATCGCGGTCGTCATCCTCGGCCTAGGCATCGCCGATTTCAGCAAAAAGATATTCCCCGATCGCCTCAAAGCGCAATCCAAAGCCATATGGGAGATCATTATCTTCCTGCTGAACGGGCTCATATTCATATTGATAGGACTGCAATTCCCGTATGTGATTAAAAACATCAGCAGCGACCAGCTCCTTACCTACATCGGTTACGCGTTGATTATCACCATTATCGCACTCGTCCTCCGCATGGTGAGGGTCTTCTGGCAGCGGGCCAATCTCCAAAAGGGTTTCGAAAGCGGGCGCGGACGAATCAGCGAAAACGCTTTGCTCGATGTCAAAAACAGCCTCATCATCAGTTGGTCGGGCATGCGCGGCATCGTCTCGCTCGCCATTGCCATCGGTCTTCCCACGCACCTGCATGACGGCATGCCCTTCCCCATGCGCGACGCCATTATCTTTATTTCCGTGGCTGTTGTGCTGTTTACGCTGATTGGACAGGGGTTGACGCTGCCGTGGATTGTGAAGCGGTTGGGAGATACCTGATCGCTCTACCCCACCAAACTTTTTTTCATCTCCTCACTTTTCTTAACCTAGGTTAATGTTTCCGGTTTCCCGCTGATCTAGTTTTGTCATATCAAATCAAGCACAACAAGACAAACGAAATAAGTACTCAATCTCAAAAACCTTTTAAGATCATGGAAACTCTGAATATCATCGACCCAGCCAACGACCCTGCCATTTTTGAAGATGTAAGAACTTTTCTCAATGCCCTGAACTCGGAAGGCGGCACCCCGCTGGAACAGCTCTCGCCCGCAGATGCACGAAATGTGCTCACAGGCGCTCAAAATTCCGTGGAAGTGGATTTGTCGGGCATCGAAACCAGTGAAAAAACCATTACACAAGACGGTCTTACCGTTAAATTGGATATCGTAAAACCTGCCGGTACAACCGAAAAACTGCCGGTATTCATCTTCATTCACGGCGGTGGTTGGGTATTGGGCGACTTCCCTACCCACAAACGCATTGTCCGCGACCTCGTGGTTTACTCCGGTGCTGCGGCCGTATTTGTGAACTATACCCCATCGCCCGAAGCGAAATATCCGGTGGCGATCAACGAAATATACGCGGCAACCAAATGGGTAGCCGAACATGGCGACGAAATCAACGTCGACGGCAGCAGGCTGGTAGTGGCCGGTAACAGCGTAGGCGGCGACATGGCTGCCGTTACCGCCCTGAAAGCCAAAGACAATAATGGCCCCGAAATCAAATTGCAGGTGCTCCTCTGGCCGGTAACCGACGCCAACTTCGAGACCGTTTCCTACAACCAGTTTGCCGAAGGCCGCTTCCTGACCAAAAACATGATGAAATGGTTCTGGGATAACTACACTACTGACCCCGAAGATAGAAAACACCGCTACGCTTCCCCATTGCAAGCTACTACCGAACAGTTGCAGGGCCTGCCTCCTGCCCTCGTGCAGACCGCCGAAAACGATGTCCTCCGCGACGAAGGCGAAGCATATGCCCGCAAATTGGAGGCGGCCGGTGTCAAAACCACGTTGGCAAGATATCAGGGCCTGATCCACGATTACGGTTTGCTGAACCCGCTGGCCAATGTACCAGCCGTTCAGGGAGCGCTCCTTCAAGCCGGTGCCGCTATCCGCGAGGCATTGAAGTAATTTAGAACATACTACTACGCGAAAACGGGTTATGCGAGAGTGTAACCCGTTTTTTATATTTTATCATTTTTAGTAATCAGATTATCAATTAATTATAAATATCTTATAAAAAATAAAACAATAGAATGAAATATATCGGTCATTTCCGGTGTCTAGATTTTGAGTAAGCGGCTAAATTGCCGCACTTAAATCCTTTCAGTGATTCTATGACGCAAAGACAAATTGGGGCAATTGCCGTATTTTCAGGTTATCTGCTCCTCGCCATTACAGTATACCGATGGCAATTATTCACACACTTCGTTTGGACCATCCTGCTGTTCAAAACACTGGTTCCCATTGCATTTGTGCTCTTCTGCTGGTCGGTTACCCGCTTGATGAAACTACCGTTCTGGACGGCACTGCTGATTCCCGCGCTTGTGGAAACAGCCTCCTGGTTTTATATCCAACACACGATTGAAGTCAATCAGCATACCGACCGGCATGAGGTGGGTGTGCTCGAAAAATGGATCAATTACCGCGACGTGATCCAGTTCAACCGACATTTTGCCAGCTACTCGCCCGATCTCGGCTATGTGCTCCGGCCCAACAGCGAAGGCGTACATTCGAGCCTGGAATACAGCAATACCTTCAAAATCAACAGCTTCGGCCTACGTGATGACGAAAAGTCGCTCGATAACCCGGAGCTGGTGTTCCTGGGCGATTCCTTTACTATGGGATGGGGCGTGGACGAAAACCAGACCTACGCCGATCTTACGGGCCGGAAACTAGGCGTGAAAACCCTCAATGCCGGGATTTCGTCGTACGGTACTTACCGCGAAATGCTGCTTTTCTCTAAAATCAAGCGGGATTCCGTCAGGTTGGTCGTGTTGCAATACTGCGATAACGACTTTGAAGAAAATGAAGCCCGCAACGAGCCCCGCAATGAACCGCAGCAGCTCACTGCCCGGTCGTTTGCCAACACTGCGACTTTCAACCGCATCAATGAAACCTATTACCCGATGCGCTATACCTACTTTTTTGTCAGGGAAAAGGATTTGCTCAAACGGATCTGGACGAGCCCGGTGCAAGTGTTCCGCGAGATCGGGGGTGCATTGTCCTCGTGGGTAAAAGGCAGACAGCTCGACGTCGTAACGCCGCCGGATATCAAAACACCTGCCGAAACGAAGCCCCAGGCGGAGTATTTTTTCAAGTCGCTCGCCAAAATCCGGAAGTTTTACAAGGGCAATATCGTGGTCATGCATCTCGACGGTCGCTACACCCGCCCCGAAATGATCCGCGCGTTTGAAGCGCAGGCACGGCAAACCGGTGACGGGCATTTGTTCTTCCTGCATACGGACGAGCTCCTCAAAGCACAGGATTATTACCCCGTGGACGGGCATATTAAAGCATCCGGGCATGCAAAGATTTCGGAAGCATTGGTCAAAATGATCGGTGAAAAAGGATTACTCATGCCCTGATATCTCCGCCCACAGTCCGAAAATGCGGGTAACTTCTGTTGTTTTGCAAAGGCGTACCGCGGGTATTTCGCCGGAAATAGCTATGTTAGAACCGTCGCTTGAAGTACCCCGGTCATTGCATTCCCATTATGGAGCTGATTCGCTATCTGAAACAACACATCCTATTATCCCCCGAAATGGAAGCCCAGGTACAGGAGGCTTTCAGGCAGGAAGAATTAACTAAAGGCCACCGGCTGTTATCGCCGGACAACTTTTCGCAAAAGGTATTCTATATTGAGAAAGGTGTGGTGCGGACCTATTATGTTAAAGATGGCAAGGATATTACCCATTCATTTATTCTCGAAGGCGCTTTCTTTGTGTCCATTGAAAGTGCCTTTTTCAATAGCCCCTCACCTTATGGCGCCGAAGTTTTAGAGCAGGCCACCATCCGGACCATTCCCTACCCCGATCTCGAGAAGGTGATCGACGGTCACCAGGCATTGCAGAAACTGAGCCGTTTGGTCATGATCAATGCCGTGAAAACGTTTTCGGACAAGCTGTATTCGATCCAGTTCCAATCGGCACAGGAGCGGTACAATTCCATGCTCGAAAAATTCCCCGATATCATGCTCCGCGTACCGCTGGGGCATATCGCCTCTTACCTGGGCATCACACAGGAGACACTAAGCCGGATCAGAGCTGGAAAAGTCTGACATTTTTTCAATATTAGGTTACTTTTTGATTTAGATCAAAAGCATTGCCATCAATCGGGGCCAATTTTGCACCAGGATATTAAACCTAACGGTCGTCCATTCTTATGAAAAGCAATCCTATCTATCTCATTCTCTCGATGGCTGCGCTCGCGGGCTGCAACAAACCCGCCGATCAGGCGAAATCCATTGAAAAACCGCTGCCGGTTATAACCCGGCAGGCGCAGAACATCTCAGCCAACAATCAGATCTCCGTCAGCGGCAACATCGAGGGTAACAAAACGGTACGCCTCGGTTTTATGGTAGGCGGTAAGATCAACTACATCGCCGCTGCAGAAGGCCAGCTCGTGAAGCAAGGCCAGCTGCTATCGAGCCTCGACCCCGGTAATTACAGCATTGCCAAGGAAATAGCCGACGTGCAAGTAGCTCAGATACAGGACGAATACGACCGCCTGAAAGTGATGCACGACCGCCGCAGCCTCAGCGAAAGCGATTTTGCCAAAGTCGGCTTCGGCTTGCAGCAGGCCCGCGCGCAGGAGAAGCTCCACGCGAAAAATTTATCGGATACGAAGCTCTTTGCCCCGATCAGCGGCGTCATGCTGAAAAAAATGGCGGAAGTGGGTGAGATCGTCGGTGTGGGTACCCCGCTTTTTGTCGTATCGGACATCCGCACGGTGAAGGTGAATGCGTATATTCCAGAAAGTGAATTGCACAATATCAAACTCGGACAGGAGGCAAAAGTGCTGGTCTCGTCGCTTAGCGAGACATTTACAGGTAAAGTAATCGAGGTAGGTTCCGCCGCCGACGCGGCCTCCCGGGCCTTTACCATCAAAATAGCCCTGCAAAATCCCAAACTATTAATCCGCCCCGGCATGATCGCCGAGGTGACGTTGGCCTCCAACCAATCCAAAAAAGCGCTGGTATTGCCTACCGAGGCTGTTTTGCGCGACCTCGACAACCAGAGCTACGTTTTCGTGGCCGACCCCGACCGCAAAATCGCTTTGAAAAGAAAAGTTAGCCTCGGGCAACTTACCGACAATCAGATCGAGATTACGTCCGGCATCACCGAAACCGACCGCGTGGTAACCGGCGGGCAGCACAAGCTCACCGACGGCACCGCCATTTCCATCACCCAATAAGCTGCGTTATGAACTTTGTCAAATCATCCCTGAAATATCCGCAGGTGACACTGTCGGTATTGCTGCTGGTGTTTGCGGTAGGCGTTTATTCGCTGCTGAACATGCCCCGGCGTGAAGATCCGAAGATCACTGTACGGCAAGGCCTGGTGCTTGCCTATTTCCCCGGCGCCAACTCCGCGCAAGTGGAAGACCAGGTTACCAAGAAACTCGAACAATATCTTTTCCAATTCGAAGAAATCCGCAAGGACAAAACTTACTCGACGTCGCAGGACGGCATGGTGGTAGTGAATGTGGAATTGGGCGAAAATGTCAAAAATCCGGATGTCTTTTGGAGCAAACTGCGCCACCAGTTGCTGGTGGCCAAGCAGGTAGATTTCCCCAAAGGCGTGCGCGGCCCGATCGTGAACTCCGATTTCGGCGACACCGAAGCATTGGTGATCGGCATCGAAAGCGACAAGGCCACTTATGCGCAGTTGAAAGAATATACCCAGAAACTGGAAGATGTTCTCCGGACGGTCAAATCGGTGTCCAAAATCAAGCGCATCGGCGAACAGAAGGAACAGATCACGGTCACTTCCAGCTCCGAGAAACTTTCTCAATATAATGTCAAACTGTCGTCCGTGGTGCAGGTTTTGCAATCGCAGAACGTGATTAGTCCGACAGGAGATATCAAAACCGCCACGAGCCAGACGCCACTGTACACATCGGGGTATTACAATACCGAAAATGAGATCGCCAACCAGATCGTAGGCGCCTCGAAAACCGGGGAACTGATCCGTCTAGGAGATATCGCGCAGGTGAACCGCGAATACGCGGAGCCCACCAGCAAGACCACCGTGAACGGCCGCAATGCAATGATGCTTGCCATCCAGATGCAGGAAGGGAACAACATTGTGAAGTTTGGGGAAGAAGTGAATGCCAAACTGGCTGACGTGGAGAAGCTGCTGCCGTCGGACGTGACCTTGACGACGATCGTAAACCAGCCGAAGCTCGTAGATGAAAACATTACGCACTTCATCCGCGAATTTTTCCTGGCCATTTTCTCGGTCGTGATTGTCGTGATCCTGCTCCTGCCGATCCGCATTGCCGCGGTTGCCGCGATGGCCATTCCGATGACGATCGCCGTCACATTTGCATTGCTGAATGCATTCGGCATCGAACTGCACCAGGTATCGCTCGCAGCGCTGATCGTCGTGCTTGGGATGGTGGTGGATGACGCCATTGTCATCGCCGACAACTATGTGGAACTTCTCGACGAAGGTATCGACCGCTGGACAGCCGCCTGGCGCAGCGCCACCGACCTGGTAATCCCGGTCCTGGCTGCCACGGTAACCATTATTGCCTCGTTCATGCCGATGGTTATCCTGACCGGCTCCGTAGGCGAGTTCATCCATGCATTGCCCATTACGGTGGCCATTGCATTGGCAGCCTCGTTCATTGTGGCCATGATCCTGACCCCCCTGCTTTGCTATACCTTCATCAAAAAAGGTCTCCACGACCACAGCGCGGAGGAATCCGACAAAAAGAAACGCATTACCCTGCTCGACCGCATGCAGAACGGCTACAACGCCGCCCTCGAATGGTGCGTGAGACATTCGGCGCTGACGATTGGTGTCAGTTTGCTCACTGTCGTACTGTCGCTTTTTGTATATCAAGGCATTAAGCAGAAATTTTTCCCGGCCGCTGAAAGGAACCAGTTTGTGATCGAACTGTGGATGCCGACCGGCACCAAACTCGACCAGACCAGCCAGGCGATCCTGAAAGCGGAAAAACTTGTCAAAGGCGACCCGCGCGTGACCTCCTACGCTACGTTCACGGGCACGAGCGCACCGAGATTTTACTACAACTTCTCCCCCGAAGTGCCGGTTACCAACTATGCGCAAATTCTGATCAACACCACCGACGAGAAGACGGCAGAGGCATTTGCCCACGAACTCGAAGGCAAAGTAGCCGCATTGATCCCCGAAGGTTCTCCGCAGGTGAAGCTGATGCAGCAAGGCTCACCTTATAAGTCGCCTGTGGAAGTGCGCATTGTGGGCGATGACGTTGCCCGTCTCAAAGCGATTGGTTTGCAGGTACAGGAAATTCTCAAAAATGCGAAAGGCAGCGCGATGGTCCGCCCCGATTTTCGCGAGGATTATTACGGGATCAGCATTCAGCTTAAAGATGAGGCCAACAAGCTCGGCTTTACCACCGGCAGCATTTCGCAAATGGTGTACACCGGTTTCAATGGCGCCCCCATTTCAACCATGTACGAAGGCAACAACCCGCTCGACATTGTTTTCCGCCTCGACGAGCGTAACCGCCAGTCGTCCGATAACCTGGAAAACATATACCTGGCCTCGCCCGTAACAGACGCCAACGTGCCGCTACGCCAGATCGCCGACTTGAAACCGCAATGGCAAACCGGCAAGATCATGCACCGCAACGGCGTGCGGACGCTCACCATCCTGAGCGAAACCGAAGACGACGTTCTGCCGGCCGAGCTCGTTAAAGAGGTGAAAGACAAAATCGCGGACATTCCACTGCCCGCAGGCTACCGGATCGAGTACGGCGGCGAGCAGTTCAACAAGAATGAGACATTCAGCCAGATGATCGTGGTGCTGGTAATCAGCCTGGTACTCATTTTCTTCATCCTGTTGTTCCAGTTCCGCAGCCTCAAAGAAGCCGGGCTGGTGATGCTCACGATCCCACTCAGCTTGTTCGGAGCGCTGATGGGCCTCTATATCACGCATAACAACTTCGGATTCACCGCATTTGTGGGCCTCATCAGCCTCTCGGGGATTGTGGTACGGAATGCGATCATCCTGGTGGACCATACCAACGAGCTGCTCGGTCACGGCATGGACATCCGCACGGCAGCCATCGAATCCGGCAAGCGCCGTTTGCGTCCGATATTCCTCACAGCGATGGCCGCGGCGATCGGCGTGCTGCCGATGATCTTGTCAGGATCGCCGATGTGGAGCCCGCTCGCGAGCGTGATCGCCGTCGGGGTGATCTGGTCGATGGTCATGGCGCTGCTCACAGTGCCAGTGCTGTACATCGCGATGATCGAACCGCATGATAAAAAAGACCTGATGGTAACCCCTGTTGCTGAACACCATGAAAACTAAGCTGATATTCCCGATACTCGCACTCTGCGCAGTTGCCCTGGACCCCGTGTACGCACAGCAGGCGCAGCCGCTCACGCTCGAACAGGCCGTAGAGATGGCATTGCAGAACAACCATTTACTGAATGTGCGCAAGTTGCAGGTAGCTGAAAAAGAGGCCAAAGTAGCCGAGGATGCGATTAAGCGCTATCCGGTCGCTTCGGTGAGTTCCTCCTACCAGTACAATGCCAATCTCGGCCAATTGGTGATCGAGCAAGGCTCCTTCGGCACGCTGCCCCTCGGCGGCACTACGGTTGCATTGCCGAATGAGGAAAAGACCTTTCCTTTGGGTAAACACCACAATTTCAATGCAGGCGTAACGCTCTATCAGCCGATCACCCAGCTTGGCAAGATCAAAACGGGCATTGAAGTGGCGAAAACCGATGCCGAACTGGCACGCCACGAGCAATCGAAGGCGTCGTTACAGATCAGGCAGGCGATCGAGAAGCTGTATTATGGTTTGCTGATCACCCAAAAGCAGCAGGAAGAGGCGAATGCGAAAATCAAGCTGGCGCAAATGCGGCTGTATGATGTGGAAAGCGCATTGCTTTCGGGCAAAACCATTGATGTGAACAAAGCCGGCCTACAAGCGAACATCGCCGACGAGGAACAGAATCTCCTGAAACTCCGCATTCAAACCGAAGATTACACAGCCGATTTGAAACAACTGACAGGCATTGATGCAGATAGTGTGACGCTCGCACCGGTAACCAACATGACCATTGCATCCGGTACCCTCGACACCTACCTGACGAACGCAGCCACGTCCAACAATGATATCAAAATCGCCAACCTGACGGAGATCAAAACCCAGAAGGCCATCCGCGCAGCCGAGCAGAGTAACCTGCCCGACATCGGCCTGGTAGCAGGCTACTCCTACCAGACCGGCAACCTGCTTTTCCCGAACAACAACCCGTTCGTAGGTGCGCAATTCAAATGGAATATCCAGGACCTGGTCGCTAACAAGCAGGTGATCCGCCAGCGGCATTTCCTGAGCCAGCAAGCGCGTGAAAACCTGCTCAATACCCAAAATCAGGTCAAAAACGATGTTTCGAAGACCCACCGGAAGCTCACACAAGCCACTGCGCTGATCGCCGTGGCCGAAAAAGCAGTAAAATACCGCACCGAAGAGCTCAAAGTGCAGACCGACAGGCAAGCATCCGGCTTGAACCTGGAAGCGGATATCCTCAACACGCGCTCCCTATTGGCCAAAGCGGAGGCCGATTTGCTGGCAGCACAGCTGAATTACCGGCTGGCGCACTCGGATTTGCAGCGATTGGCCGGGGAGTGATTGGGCTTAATAATTGAGACCGAGGTAGAATTAAGGGGGTAGAAGGTCACACTTCGTGTCACCCTGAGCGTAGTTGAAGGGCATTTGCGTGATGCAGATACCCCTTCGACCTGCGCTCAGGGTGACAGCTTAGTAACCATATACAACTTCGTTTTACTCAATTTTCGTCAGCGGCGGCACATTCCGGTTCGCACCGTCATAACCAACATTCTGGTTGATCACACCCTTTGTATTGGCCGTAATCACCAGTGACGGGATCGGCCATAGCACATGGAATGGCGCCATGTTCGCGGTATTACCCAGCAGCTGTATCTTTTTCTCATAGGTATTGTTGTACCGCATTACCCGGTCGAAATAGTAGTTCTTTTCGCTGAAATTGGTCAGGCTGTAACCATTGATCCCCGCTTTGGCCATGATGTACGATATGCGGACGAGCTCCGAATGGCGCGGTTCCTCTGCGAAAAGCTCCCTTGCGCGCTCATGCAGGATAAAGTCGATGGATACCTCGCCTGCTGTAATGGGCAGTGCTTTGGCACGTTCGCGCACCTTGTTAATGTCGTCGGCGGCCAGTGCGGGCTGGTTTTTCCAGAAATAGGCCTCGGCACGGAGCAGGTAGGTTTCGGCCAGGCGAAAAATATACCAGTCGCCGTTGCCGCCCATCGGCGTCGCTTTCGGGTCATCCTGGGGATTGTACATAATGTAATGCGGCATCGCGTACACGTGCTTGAACGTATCTACCTGCGCGGCGAGGAATTGGGTATTAACGGGTTTGCCGAAATCGACCGACGCCGGGTTATTGTATTTCAGTTCATGAATATCCACCCAATTGATATCCGCTCGCCGCAAATCGGGCGTGTTGCGCCAGGTACTGCCTTTGTATGCCCAGATATCATATTGGTAATAGCCCGTCAGCCTGATGTTGGCATTGCCGCGGCCCAGTGAATCGTACATAGGCCCGCTGGCTACCATGCCCGGCTTCCCCTGGCTGTCGAGTACCTGCGGCTGGAACCACTGACAATTGTAGAGCCGCATGGTATAAAGGCCCACGGAGCGCGCGGCCGGCGGCGCCTCGTAACGGTCGATGGACGCCAGAATGGTCTCTGTATTCTGGGCAATGCTGAAATTCTTGGCACGGTGCAGGTCCCAGATGAGGTTGCGATAACCCTTCGTAGCATCGATCCCGAAACGCTGTGTCATCAAGGCGTATGGACCGTTAATCACCTTGTTAGCTGCTTCAATAGCCTTGTCGTATTCCAGATTGGCGAGGTAGATCTTCGTCAGCAAATGATTTGCAGCCCCTTTGGTGATCACGCCCGGTTTAGCGGTGACCGGCAGCCATTCGGCGGCAAACTCAACGTCCGTCTTGATCTTTTCCAGGATCGTCCAGCGGCTATGGGTCTGAAAATCGAGCTTCGCCTCCGCTATTTCAGCCCCCAGAAACGGCACATCGCCGTAGGAATTTACGAGCCGGTAATACCAGTAAGCCCTGTGCCAAAGCGCCTCCGCCAAAATGGCATTTCGCTCCTGATCCGACTGCCATTTAATGTCGTCGATCCTGCTGATGAGTACGTTACAGTTTTTAATAGAAGAATAAATGACCGTAAACATCGTCAGGAAGCGATAGTACTGGTCGGTATTGGGTGTAAGATTGTAAAAATCAAGCTGCGACCACGGCGATGCCAGATCGGAAGCGGCAAATTCCATCGTCAGGTTCGGCATGGCGCCGGTAGTTTCGTTTTTGAGGTCCTTGCGCATGGTAATCAGCAATGCCTCCATCCCGGCCTTATCGACGAACACTTTCTCCGGGCTGAAAAACGACAGCGGCTCCGGTTTCAGCCAGTCCTTGTCGCAAGCCGACTGGCTTAGCAGCAAAACAAATAATATGAGGTATCGAAAGACTTTCATAATGCTCAGGTTAATGGCTGTTTACAATGAGAGATTAAGCCCGACGGTGAAATTTTTGGGCATCGGGACGTTGGTACCGTCACTGTCCCAGGCCTCTGGGTCCCAGCCCGGCCATTTCGTGAAAGTAAGCAGGTTACGCGCCGAAGCAAATACACGTACGCTATTCACTTTCAGTTTTTTAGAAAGATCGGTCGGCAACGAATAGCCTATATTGACATCCTGCAAGCGCAGGAACGACAACTTCTTATACACCTTGATTCCCCCGCCGAAAACGTTGGTATTGGTGTTCAGCCGCGCATATTCGTTCGTAGGGTTGTCGGGTGTCCAGTATGGGAAATCGTTGGTGTTCCTGCGATCATAGGTGTCAGAGCCGCCGGTCCGCAAACCTTCGGCAAACGGCGCGATATGGCCCAGCTCGCTCCGGAGAAATAGGCTGGCGGTGAAGTTTTTCCAGAATGTAAACTCATTTCGAAGACCGATCCGGAAGCGGGGCTGACGGTAGCCGATAAACCGCTTGTCCAGCAGCGCTTCATATTTACCATTGCCATCCACATCCTCCGCTTTGAAATCGCCAGGCTGTAATTTGTAGACCGCCGCCGCATCCTTTTCCGCCGTTTGCCAGATGCCCGTCACGTTATAGTTCCACACGCGGTCGATCGCCTGCCCGGGGAACCACTCATTGGAATAGTCGGGAAGCTCCCTGGTAACGGTTTTGCCATCCACGGTCTCCTCTTTGTAATCCCCGAATAACCGCTTGATTTTGTTTCGGTTAAATGAAAATACAAGCCCGCTGCGCCACGAGAAATTAGCCTGCTCGGTATTGATGGTATTGATAGTCATTTCAAAACCTTTATTGCCCAGCAGTCCCAGGTTGGTGGTAATGTCTTTGAAACCGGTGATTTCCGGTAGAAGGCGTTTCATCAACAGGTCGGTGGTGGTCATGTCGTAGTATTCCATGCTCAGGTCGATGCGGTTTTTTAGCAAGCTTAGGTCCATACCTATATTAATGGACTTCGTTTTCTCCCACACCAGGTTCGGGTTCGCGAGCGAGGTGTTGTAAACACCCACCTGCACATTGGTTCCATCGTAATACATGGCCGAAAGCAGTTGCGCCAGCGCCGAATACGCCCCGATATCACGGTTACCGTTCACGCCCCACGACAAGCGGAGCTTCATCTGGCTCACGAAGTCAATGTGGAAGAACTTCTCCTCGGAGATCTTCCAGGCCACCGCGGCTGCCGGGAAAACCGCCCTCGGCTGCCTGGTACCGAATGCCGAGAAGCCATCCCGACGGACCGACGCCGTGATCAGGTATTTATCAAACAAAGTGTAGTTGAGCCGCGCCATAGCCGCGTCGCCGGTGATTTGGGTATCGTTGGTCTCCATAGCCGGGTTGGTACCATACTGCATCCCGTGAAAACCGAGGTTCTGATTGGGAACGAAGCCCTGGTTTGCCATTTTGGAATACCATCCCCGGTTGCGCTCAGCGCTGTAAAGCAACGTCACATCGAACTGGTGAACGCTGAACTGCTTGTTCCAATGCAGCAGGTTGTCGAGAATGTACTCGTATGTGGATGCGTCCGCGCGCGTGCTGTACCCGCCCGAACGCGTGGAGCCGCCGTCAAGCGTGTTGGACGACCAGAAATTATAGTCCTTCGAAGCTTCGTACCTGGGTTGAAAGGATATTTTGTAGTCAAATCCAAAAGGCAGCTTGATCTTGCCATAAAGCGAAGCAAATAGTGTGTTCACCTTTTTCATTCTGTCCTGACCGTAATAGTTGATCAGCGGATTGGCGACCGCGAAGCTGTTGGGATACCACATCGTGTTGCCGTTCTCGTCGAACATCGAGCCATAGGGGCTCATGATGAACATCTGCCCCAGGTTGGCGGGAACAGAGCTCTCGTCGCGGTCGGCAAACTGGCTGTTTACCCCCACATTGAGCCAGTCGGTTACCTTGAAATCCACATTGAGGCGCGAGCGGATCGTCGAAAATTTGTCGCCCCGCAATATCCCTTCGTTGTTCTGATAGCCCAGCGACCAGTAGTAGGTCACATTCTGAGAGCCGCCCCCGATGCTCACATCGTAATTCTGCCGCAACCCGGTACGAATCACCTCTTTATACCAATCCACTGTTTTACCGGCCAGGTAATTTTCGGTTTCGATCGGGAAAAAGCGCAGGCGGCTAAGCCATTCCTGGGTGTTATCGGCTTGCGGATTGTTACTCGCATTACGCCATTGTTCGAGCGAAACGCCTGCCGGTAGCGTACCCGGATTGTCGTAATAAAATGACGGGCGGTCCGGATTGGTAGCACGCAGCAGGTCACGGCGGAAAGTAAGGTAGCCGTCCTTATCGAAAGGCTTGAAATCGTTCGCCGTTTGCGCGGTACCCACATTGGCCGAGACATTGATCACCGGCTTGCCGGTGGCCCCCTTTCTGGTCGTGATCAGGATCACACCGCCCGCGGCCCGTGCACCGAAAACGGCTGCTGAGCTCGCATCTTTGAGGATATCCATGGTTTCGATGTCGGCCGGGTTAATGTCGGCAATGCTGCCGTTGAAGATCACGCCGTCCATCACCACCATCGGGCTCGAATTGGCCGTCAGCGACTTCGGCCCTCGGATCTGTAACGAGCTCCCTCCGGCCGCGGAAGTAGCCTGGTTGGCATTGAAACCCGCCACGGTGCCCGTCAGCATGTCGGTAAGCTGGGTCATCGGCTGGTTCTTGAATGTCTTCGAATCGATGCGGATCACCGCGCCGGTGAGGTCGCTTTTCTTCATCGTCCCATAGCCCACTACTACCAACTCGTCGAGCGCATTGGTACTCGGTTGCAGGGTAATTTCAATCGCCGACTGGTTCCCGACAGCCACTTCTTTCGTCACATAACCTACATAGCTGAATGTCAGCACATCCGACGGAGCGGCTTGTACGGCGTAACGGCCCTCGGCATCAGTGGTGGTACCCCGCTGCGTGCCTTTCACCACGACGGTCACGCCAGGCAGGCCTTGTTTGCTCAAACTATCGGTAATCACGCCGGTAACATCCCTCAGACTTTGCCCGTGGAGCCATAACGGGCTGAGGCATGCAAAAAGAACAAGAATACGGGCCCATCGATGGGTGGGTAGTTTTACATGCATAAGATTATGGTTAGGAAATGAAAAATGAATTTTCAGAGGCGGCAAGCCAGGACCGGACATAGCAACGCTTACCTCGCAATGCGGCTGCGAAGTCTTTTATGATGCGTTTTACACGTCCGGCAGTATTTAATTTTGGCTTATAACAATGTTACAAGGAATTTGGTAGGTATCCACGCGATCCGCCGGAAATAGTACCGATAACGTTCTCGAAAAGAGAGGAATGGGTGACCGCCGACGACCGACCGCCGTGGGCTATGGGGCTATGAGCCTGCGGTCGACCATAGACGATACAAGACCATTGTCCATGGTTGGGCCGCAGGCCCTCCCGCCGATCGCGTACCTGCACACGTCATACCCGGCTAGGCCTCGGAGGGGCACCCTGTTTATAGCCAGCCGATACAATACGGTGTGGGCTCCGGAGGAGCCTCCTGAATAAACCCGATGGCGCAAAACAGGATACCCCATCCGGGGTAAAACGTCTGGTGTAACATATTGCTATAAACAGGTTGCCCCTCCGGGGCGGCGTTGAGCAAGTAGCTGGCGGTCGGCGGCGGGCAACAATAGTCTATCGTCTATGGTCGGCCATCGTCGGCGGTGGTCAGCACCACATATCGCTCAAACCCCGCGGACGCCGTATCAGCAACAGTCCCGTCAGGCTTCCGGTAAATCAGATACGCCTCCATTTCCGGATGACGGCTTAGTATTTCAAACGCCCCGTCGATGCCTGCGGCGAGCAGTGCGTTGTCGAAGCCGTCGGCGATGACCGCTTCGGGCGCCACTACGGTTGCACTGATGATTTCACGCTGCACAGAGTAGCCCGTTTGGGGATCTATAATGTGTGAAAGCCGCACGCCCCCCGATTCCCTGAACTTGCGGTAATTGCCCGAGGTGGTTACGGCGCCATCGCCGATGCTGATTATTTCGCGGATCGCGGGCACGTCGAATGCATGGGCCGAAGGGGTTTCGATGCCGATCTTCATCGGCTCGTTACCAGGTAGTTTGCGGCCTTTGGTACGGATTTCCCCTCCTATTTCAACCACATAATTGCCTATTCCGCGCGCTTCCAGGAAGCTTGCCACAACATCCACCGAATACCCTTGTGCGATACCGTTCACGTCTATCCGGGTGCAGGAGTTTGTTTTTAAAAGCCTGCCGCCGTTGATCTTCAATTTATCCGAACCTACACACGGCAGCAGTTGCCGGATGGCAGCACTGTCGGGCATGGCATCGGCGGCTTTCGCGCCAAATCCCCACGCACGCACGAGCGGGTACACGGTGATATCGAAAATCCCGGCGGTTTCGCGGTAAATCTGCATTGATTTTTCGACTACCCGTGCCAAGTGGCCGTCCATTTCAACTCCCTCGGCCGACGCATTGAAACGGCTGATCAGCGAACCCGGCTCGTAAATGGAAAGCGACGCGTCGAGGCTTTTGAAGATGCTATCCACCTGCGTTTGACTTACCCGTTCCCGGTCGGTAAAATAGGTAATCGCATAGGTGGTGCCCTGCGCCTGCCCGGTGATCCGGTAAGTACAGGGGACCTTCGCGGGGTGTAGTGCGCTCGTCGCAAAGCACATTACTACCGCCAACAGCCCTACCAATTGCCGTCGCCATTTCATCAGGCCGAATATTCAGGTTTCCAGTATTGTACTTTTTCGGTATCCGCCGCTGCGTTGCCCATGTGGATCGCAATGGAGCCGTCGCGACCGGTCTCGACGTTAGAAATGGGCTCCTTTTTGTTTCTGACGCATGCGGCAAAGTCTTTCAATGCAAACACGGTAGGTTCCAGGTCCGCTTCACCCGGCTTGCCGAACTTCACTTCCACGCCTTTGCCCTGGGTGGTAACCGCGATGGTCGCACCGGTAACGCCATCCACAACGCCTCTGGCATTGTTGGTGATTTCAGGATAAATGAATGCCTTGTCGCGGAGGATCTCGACCGTGGCCTTGTCACCCAGAATCCGGATGCTGTAACCATTATATGCATTGGATAACACCGAAGTCACGCTGGCTTTCACGCCGTTGGGGTAGTCGTAAACCGTGCGTATGTTGTCATAAGTATCCCGGCCGTCTTTCCAGTAGTTAATGCCCCCCAGCCCGACCACCTTCATCGGGCGGCTGTCGGTGAGGTAATTCACAACGTCGATCTCATGCGCGCAAAGCTCCGAGAGCGGGCCACCGCAATATTCGCGGTACATACGCCAGTTGATCGCACGTTCCATTTTCGGGTCTTTCACCGGGAAGCGCCAGTTTGAGTTGCGGTTGTACTGGCATTCGAAATGCGTGATTTTCCCCAGCCAGTTTTCCTTTATGATCTCTTTGACCCGGTGGTAGAGACCATAGTACCGGTACTGGTAACCGATTTGGAACACAAGCCCCGAAGCCTTCACCTTTTTCACAAGGTCAATCGCCTGCGGGATGTCGTACGTCATCGATTTTTCGAGGTAAATGTGCTTTCCTGCCTGCAATGCGGCCACGGCCATCGGGTAATGCAGGTAAAGCGGCGTGGCGATCACCACGGCGTCGATGGATTTGTCGTCGAGCAGCTTTCGGTAATCGGTATAGCCTATGGCACTTTTAGCAGCGAGGCTCAGTCCTTTTTGCAGGTTTTCGGGGATGATATCGCAGCAGGCTGCCAGCTCATAATCGGGCATTTCTCGGATAAGCGTAGCCAAGCCGGCGCCGCGCGAACCAGTACCGATGATACCGAGGCGGATCTTGTCGGCCGGACGCAGTGGATTTCCGAATGTCGGTGAAAATGCGGCAGAAAGCCCCGCCCCTGCCATAGCGGCAAGGCCGGTTGCAATGAAATCTCTTCTTGTTGTTCCTGGTTGGGTCATGGGTTGGGTCAGGTTTAGTCAGATGTGGTCAAGGGTGGTCAGGCGTTGTCAGGTGTGGTCAAGCGTTGTCAGGTCTAGTCAGGTATTGGCTGGTGTGGTCAGCGGTGGTCTGGCGTTGTGTGTGGCTCAGGTGTGGGCGTGGCTAAGTTGATTTTTGTAATTACAAATACCGTTCGGGCACGTGCCCGTAAATGTAGGTATTTTTTAATCAGATGGGAATGAAATGGTTGTAGAAAATTTTTATACATAAAAAAATCCCGGTAGTGTGGTTACCGGGACTTGACCTGTGAGCAGATCAGGGCCGCACGAAGCGGAGCCCTGCCGATATCCCCACGCGGTACGGCTGATAGTAGAACGGGTTTTGAGTTCCTTTCACCTTCACCGGACTGAACTCGGCGTAAGGACCAATGCTGAATGCTGTATGGTGGCTGGCCGCAAATTGTTTCCCCAATCCCAGGCTGACCCATCCGAGGCTTTGGCTGCTTTTCAAATCATGCGAATATTCCGCTCCGAAAGCGGCGTAAAACCGGCTCACCGGCGAATGTCCCCAGCGCAGCTGCCTCGTAACGCCAATGCCGAGCATCGAGAATTTCCGGTTCTCCTCCACCCTGTCACCCTGGCGCACGGTTTGATACTGCCCTTTATCGTCGGGTTTGACGAGGTAATTGTTGTTGGCGATTTCGTAGGAATACGTTTGCCGGAAACCGCTGTAATGGAGCTGCAACTGAATCCCGTTCCGTTCTACCCCACCACTTATTTTGTAGCCCATTGACCGCGCCGTGAATAATGTCGGGAAGCTGAAATTCTGAAAATCCTGTGCTGCCGACGATGGCACCGTCAATATCTGATAGGAATGCAACGCCGACGCATTGAAAAGCCATGCCATCCTCGTCGGGTTGGTGACGATCACCTTCGCAGGCTTGATTGCAGGCGCTACCACACCGCGCAAATGCAACGGAATTTGCATTTCCTTCAACGACATCGATGCCAATTCTTCCAGCGGTAATGCAGCTGTCGCCGAATCCACCGGTGCAGGCGCTTCTTCGGCTAGTGTCGCATTGATATGATCTGCCTCCTGCGCTGTCACAGCCACAGGGCCTGTTTTCACCGGCGGTAAACCTTCATTCCGGCTTACAGTGGCGCCCGAGGCGTTGCCTGCCTGCCCACGATGCACCTCCGATGCCGGTTGGTTACCAGGGTCTTTCACAAAAATACTTTTAACCAGTTTCTCCGACCGCGAAACAGGTATTTTCCAGATCGTTTTGCGGGAGAACGATCGGGCCGAATGCACCGGCGCTTTCGAAACGGAAAGCGGTTCTTTGGTCGGTTCTGCATAGCCGGAAGTGGCTGGTTCGGCCTCGTTGCCGGCGTGTACAACCGCTTTTTCCGAAACCGACGTTTTGCTTTCGCCCGCGAACCGGCTGACAAGTATCCCGGACACGGAGAGCAGTACGAGCGCACCGGTAAACCACCAATATCTTCCCGTACGCGCGGGCTTCACGCGTGCACGTATACGTTCGAGCGCGTTGGCGTTGGGCTGTTCTTCATAGTCATCAAACTTGCGTTTGAGGACGTCGCGCAACGCTTCGTTCAGTTTGTCCTCAGAAGTTTTCATGATGCACTATTCCTTTTAGTTCCAATTTTTTCATTAGCAGGTTACGTCCTCTCATGAACTGCGACCGGGCCGTGGCATCCGACATGGATAACATTTCACCAATTTCGGTGTGTGTATAGCCGTCTATCAGGTGCAGGTTGATCACCGTCCTGTATTTATCGGGTAACTCGTTGATCATTTCTACCAGGTCGCGGACGTTCATCTGATCGATGATGCGCACGTAATCGTCCGATTCTACCTGCCATTCCACGCCGTCCAGCGAGCTTTGGAGCTCCTGCTGCCTGGTGGTGCGGTTGTAATAGTTGATTGCCGTACGGATCACCGTTACTTTCACCCAGCCGTCCACGGCCTCGGGCTCCTTCAAATCGCCGATATTGTTAAAAATCTTTACAAATGCGTCCTGAAATATGTCGTCGGCCTCGGCTACGGTCCGCGCATAGCGGCGGCAAATACCAGTCATTTTGGCCTTGTATCGCTCATAAAATACGGTCTGCGCCCTCGGGTCCTGCTGCTGGCAGGCTTTCACGAGGCTTGTTACGCTGTCGTACTTTTTAGAGAGAAAGAATTTCATCAGGGGAACGTTGGGTTCAGGAATAAAACTTAGACCTGTAAGTAACTTAAACTTAATTAATTCCTATTTTTTAATACAATAACACAGTGTATTTTTTATTGAGCACATTGAAATCCTTGTCAAAATAGAGTTCGCACTTGGAAACACTTCCGACAGTCACGACGATGTAATAGCTATCCAGTCCGTTGATGTAACTTTTTAGCTTCTTTTCATATTGATAACCCGCGAGTTCGGGAGCACTATCGAGGTATTGTTTAATTTCAGCCGGCACAATTTCCAGGTTCGAAAATGTCACGGGCACGCCTGGCTGCGTGAAAAGGTTGCTCATCCATCTCAATTTGCCTTTATCGTCGAAAAGAAGGGATAATTGGTCGTACATGCCGCCCTCGTTCAGTTTGCCGGACACATAGTAGCGTCTGGAACCATCGAGCCTCACCCAGGTGTAACCGACTACGAAAGTCGCTTTGGGAAATGTTTTGATGGTATCCCTCACGAATGCAGGCAGATCGGCGATCTCATAGGTGGCGATCCGGTACAACGACGGGTCGAACGTAGCCGAGCTGACGCCGTTAGGATATACGCCCCCCCATTCCAGCGAGTAATTTTCATTCTTATAGTTGTATAGCAGCTTGTTATTGCTGGTCGTGGCGAAATAGCCCTGGGTATATTCCGATAATGTCCCGTCCCCAAAAGCAGTTTTTTGCAGGGTTGTTTGCAGGACGGAAGGGACGCCATCCGGCATAACCTTAAACGTCTCCCACATTTTCCCGTAGTCAACGAGGGAGACAAACCGGTCAGCCTCCGATTTCAGCTTCACTTCCCAGATTTTGTCTTCCAGGATCGGCTTGAAAACCAGATCCTCGCCTTTCGGGAATTTCGCCTTTACCACATTCACAACCTTCACCGGAATTTCCGTTGCGGGATCCACCGGGCGCAGGTCTTTCAGGTCATTGCAACCTGTGAGCGCGAGTGCCGCGATGAATATGAGTGCCAGGGATTTCATAATTTAATTACTATCAATCAATTCAAGGGTACACAAAATACTTCGCACTCGCCTGTTGGCCGGGTTCGCGATAGTATTGATACATTGGTTTCATCGTAATTTTATAAGTGACTTTGCCCAGCCTGGGATCGTCGTCTTCGTAAATGAACTTCATACCCGGCTTAACGACCGCCTTTTTCGCCTGCTCGGCCGACATTTTCACGTTAAAGCTCGCCGGATCGAGATATCCTTTTTTACCCGGGACGATCATCGGGAAATAGCTCGTTTTCGCACGCGTCTCCACGTTCAGCGTACCTGTCTCCTCGTTCCAGGTCAAGTTCATTTCGGTCGGGAGAAAAATACGGATATTCAAATTGAATGTCAGCGCATTGCCCGGAATCTCGGTATTTGGAAATTGACTCGCGCCACCATGAAACATAATGGATCCGGCGCCTTTTGAGATGTAAAAGTTCAGGATTGCAGCCTTTGCATAGAGCGGCAGCAGTGTATCCACCTTGTACATATCTACCGAATCCTTCCCGGCAAACCGCCATGCATCGGTAATGTAAAAAGAGCGTCCGGCGAGCCAGGTCGAAACCGTATCACGATCCAGGCGAACAGGTTCCGGTTTGGGATCCGGCTGGTCCTTATCCTCCTTTCCGCATCTGGACATGCCCGCGCCGGCAATACACAAAAATGCAAATAACAGCAGCTTTTTCATAACAAGTCCCATTTCAGAACACGGCGAAGTTGGCATCCCATTGCTGGTTGGGCTCGCGGTAATATTCGTACATGGGTTTGAGTGTGATCTTGTATTTCACTTTCCCCAGTTTCGGATCGTCGTCTTCGTAAATAAAAATCGCCTGCGATTTGACCTGGGCCGCTTTGACCATTTCGATCGTCCGATGATTTACAAACGACGATGTTTCGAGGTACGCCTTTTTGCCGAGAACAATCATGGGAAAATAGTCGGTCATCCTGTCACTCTCGATTCTAAGAGTACCTTTCTCCTCTTCCCAATAGCAACGCAGGCCGGTGGGCCGGTCGACCCTTATTCCGAGGTTAAATGTCTTCACGTCACCCGGGATTTCAGTATTCGGGAACTGGCTGCCGCTCCAAAAATTAATATATCCTTCGTCAAAATGGAACGAGAAAAAAACGATGTTCCGGTATCTGGCATAATTGGTGTCCAGTTTCAACAGATCCACCGAGTCTTTCCCGATGAACCGGTAAGCCTCTGCGAGGTATTGCGGCCGGCCTTGAAGTGCAAATTTCACAGCCTCGCGTTCCAGTTTGATGGGTTCGGGCTCAGGTTCAGGCGTTGGTGTGGGATTGTCTTTGGAACAACCGAACTGCCCCGCCGCGAGCAGGATGAAGCAACCGAAATAAAAAAATCTCTTCATAATGGTGTCTGATTGATGAGCGGATCGCCGCATTTTTGCGATTCCAATACCAGAGACACCCGGGCGCATTTCAAGCGTGGCGGCTGGAAGGCTTTTTTTTAGTTTAAGACAAAAAAGCATTGCAACCTGGTACGAGACCGCGGGTCGCAATGCTTTAAAATCATGGAGAGACATTCTATTTTTCGGGGAAGTAAACCCGTACCTCGGGATGCATGGTATAAAACCGCCATTGCCTGCCGTCGAAAACCGGGAAACCGCTGGAAGAATTGTTACCGGCAATGGGGTTTCCTTCGTATTTGCTCCAATGGACGAGGTCTTTCGAAACGGCTACATTCATTGTCCACTCTCGCCAGTCTTTGAACGCCGACGCGTGATAGTAGGCATAGTACAGGCCTTTGTATTGAATGACTTTATTGAACGCGACCGCAAACGCATCGTACTTTTCCGGCCCTGCATTCAGTACCGGCTCGTCCTGTACGTTCGTCCAGGTTTCAAGGTCTTTGCTTATGGCAAGCCACACAGCGGCGTCGTTGCGTTCGTAAAAGAGATACCAGGTGCCGTTTTCTTTCCAGACAGTCGGTGTCCCGTAAGGTCCTTTGCTGATGGGCGATCCGTTTTTGAGACGGATGTCGATTGCGCCCTGATCTTTCCAATGAATGCGATCGGTAGATGTCAGCAAATGGGCGATATCGTCCTTACTTTCAGCGAACATATAGTAGGTGTTCCCTTCCTTCAACACGCACATATCTTCCACCCACAGGGACGTATGAATCGGGTTTTTCGGGTGGCGGGTCCATTTCAAACCGTCGTCGGAAGTTGCCAGGCCGAGGTATTTCATATCGTTGCCGGTCGCTTTGGTATAGCCGGTATACCACATGTAGTATTTGTTACCCTCGCGCAAGATGTATCCACGCTCACGGATATTCTCGTCCCAGGTTTGCGGGTCACCGGTCCCTTTGAACAAAGGATTGCCAGCATATGCCTTGAATTTGACGATTTCGGCAGGGAATTCGTCGGAAACCGGCAATCGTAACGCTGCTAGCAATGAGGTAGCCAGTAGAGCGGAGGAAACAAAAAGGGTGATGCGTTTCATGGGTGGTCAGGCATGGTTAGGGGCCGGTCAGAAAATAGTCAAGTTTGGTCAGGAAATAGTCAGGGATGGTCAGAAGTGGTCAAGTGTGGTCAGGTATTGTCAGCGTCGTTCGGCGACGTCAGCTGGTATGCGTTCTACAATGTGGTTAATCTTTCCCTTTTGTTTAATTAAATCAAATGCGTCGTACAGCTCGCCCGTTGCCGTGTAGGTATCGAATGATAGCTTGCCGCCTTCGACGTTCACAACATGGAAAAGCTGGGTATAAATGGCCGAGCGGTCCATCCAGGCAGCGCGGTCGACATTTGAATCCGTCATTTTCGGTCCGCTGACAGATACCACATACATCGTTCCCGACTGTGCCCCTTTTTCCGTCATCGGGATATGGGCCATTCCACGTGCATAGGTGTGATCGTGGCCTTGCAGTACGAGGTCGACTTTGTATTTGTCGAACAACGGTTTGAAAGTCTCGCGCATACGCTTGTTATCGCGGGTGGTTTTAGGTGAAAAAATCGGGTGATGGAAGGTAATGACCGTCCATTTATTCGGATTGCTTTTGAGAATACCTTCCAGCCACTTTTTCTGCACCTCTGTCCATTTCTCCGAAACATCCACCTGATCCGAGTTTAACGAAATGAACCTTACTCCCTGAACGTCGGCATAGTAGCAGGTTTCTTCCAGGCCTTTCGGGCCGTTTTCGGGCAATGTAAACTGCGGCCGCCAGAATACCGAAGTGGTGTTAATGCCCTCGGGCGTATCGAAATGATCGTGGTTGCCGGGGGTGGGAAACGCCGGGATCATGGAATGGATGAAACCGCCGCCACGAAACCAGTCGCCCCATTCGACGTCACGGTTGGCTTTGTTGATCAGGTCGCCCGCGTAGATGGCCAGGCGCGCGTCGGGCGCTTTCGCATACGCCTCACGCGCAACGCGCGACCACAGCGAAGAAATATTCACCTGAACATCACCATAATAGACAAAGGAAAGCTTCTGCTCACGAGTTCCTGCGGTGGTGAAATGGATCCATTCACTCCACCCCTGCTCCCCGCCAACCCGGTACGCATATTTGGTACCGGGTTGCAGGTTTTCGAAAACAATGGAATGGTAATGGGCCGTGGGCGTGTCCTCCCAGACCAGCTTTTCCGTCCGGGCTGTGAGCCTTTTCGCCTTCGACACAAACCGCGGATCGGCTTCGGCAACGGCGATTTCGGCGAAACTTTCCGAAACGGCACCGGAGGTTCGCCAGTTGGCTGCCATCGAAGTCGATGGGTCGGCCGTCACATTGAGCACAATGCGGTCGGGTGCCGCCGTGGGCAAATAGGTGTCTCCATTTTGCGCGGCCACTGCCAGCGCCCACAGGGCCAAAATGCCCGTTGCAACGATTTTTGAAATGCTGTTTTTTAAATACATACTAAAACCGGCCGGAGCCGAACGATTACCAGGGCGCCGAAGTACCTTTCAGCAGCCACATTTTTGAATATTGATGGTCTTTGCTCTGACCCGTCGGCACGAAGCGGCTCGGTTCCAGCTTGTCCACCGCCGCATTATAATTCACCAGGTATTTGACATCCGCATTGGCGATCGGGTACACAAACCGCACCGGAATAGCCGCACCGAATTGTGCCGCCGGACCGGTTTTAAGCACCGGAAAGCCCGTTCTCCGCCAATTGAACCATGGCTCGACACTCAGCCAGCCGGCAATCCATTTCTGTTCCGAAATCCTTTCGAGCTTGTCGGAAGCCGACGCGAGGTTTACCGCGTCCTGCGCATAATACCGATCAAAACTGAATCCGCTGGCTACCTGCGCATTGTATTTATCCAGTGATGCCTTGATCGCACTTTTATAATGGTCCTCTGCCGTGCCTGAAACACCCCAGTTGCCATCCAGCGCAGCTTCGGCCAGCATAAACTCGACCTCGGCATGGGTAATGAGGTTCATTTTCACGTAAGCTTCGGTGTTGGTGCGGTAGCGGTTGTGCAGGAACGAAATGTACGGGCTACGCTCCGGATTGTAGGCAGTACCGTCGTCCCCCTTGTTATAACCTGTCGCGTCCACGATTGCCAGACCGACGGGCAATCCCACATAAAGTGAAGTATCCACATTAACGCCCGCTTTGGCCGGCATGTACTTCACCGTGAATGTTTCGCCAAATGCATTGGTTACGGTTTTATCGGTTGCGGTCGTGGTTTTGGCGTCCCATTTGTTCAGCACAGGCTGGAACCAGCGGTCGCGGCGGGGATCGCCGAGGGCTGTGAGCTTATCGACAAATGGTTTGGATGGTTTGATATAATACAAAGGATTGCTCGCATTGAGCAAACCGCCCACGGCTGAGTTGTCTTTGGTAGTGCCAATGAAAGCGATGGATGCATCGTCGGCATTGGCGGTAAATGTGGCGCTTGCCGCATCCTTAAATTCCGCTGTAATGTCGATACCGGCAGCGGCCGCTTCCGCTTTTTTGGCTGATAACCGCAGCGCATAACGCATCCGCAATGCATTGGCGAACTTTCTCCAGTTGGCCGCCTTCCCGCCATACAGCACGTCCGATCCGGCACTCACCACATCGGCAGTACCCAGGCTTCCCAGCAAGGTAGAAGCGGTCTTGAGATCGGTGAGAATGCCTTTGTACACGTCGGGCTGGCTGTCGTATTTGGGGTAATATTGCTCGCTGGCGGCTTGCAGCGCTTCCGAATACGGAATGTCGCCAAAAAGGTCCGTCATTAAACCAAATACGAACGATTTCATGGTTAGGGCTATCGCCTGGAAAAAACGATTGTTGTCGCGCACCGCTGCCTGGTACATCAAATCGTTGTTTTTCAAAATATTATAGTACTCCGACCAGCTTGCTGCCGACCAGCCATACTGGTTGACCTTCATAGCGCCTTCATTGGTCCCCATCTGAATGTACTGCATTGCACCCGAAAGGTCCGAACCTTCCGCACCGAGTGCATAATAGGCCTTGGCCGAATGCGTCAGCACATAGCTCATAATGTAGTTCGCCGACACTTCTTCCGGGCTGTTGGGGTTCTGGTTGACTTCGCTCAAATCCTCGCAGCTCATCAGGAGAAGCCCTACTACCGCCGCCAGGCTATATATCACTTTGGAAATTTTCATGATCACAATCGTTTAAAAATCTACATTCAGCTTCAAACCCACCGAGCCGGTCCACGGCATAACATTATAGTATTCGACACCCTGCATCCAGGCGGAACCGCTTTGGCGGAATGCACGCTCGGGGTCGATGCTCACGCCCGCGGCTGTCCATTCGAACAGGTTATTACCCACAATGGAGACCGATGCATTCTGCAATTTCAGTTTGTCGGTCAGGCCTTTGGGCAAATGGTAGGTAATAGCGACCTCCCGCAGCTTCACATAGGTGGCGCTGTACATATTTTCGCTCGGGAAAGGGCGCGTCGAATAGCGGTAAGCGTTGAAAGGGTCGAGCCAGACGGTGTTGGGGCCACCGAGGTTTTCAATATAGGTAGTGTTGCCTTCCGCGTCTTTGGCAGTTCGTACGCCCACGTTAAAGCTGGCATCCTGCACGCGGATGTCCTTCTTAGCACCCGTCCATGCATCAAAACCGCCGTATTCGGCATTGCGCCCTCCAACCCATTTACCCAGAAATGCTTGCGGGTTCGCTTTGATCTGCTGATCGATCGGCGTGTTCTTGTCGTAGGGAACGCCGGAAAGCGACTCTTCCAGCTGGCCATTGTTGCCAAGGAACATCATGGTATTGGAATAGAACGAGCCGCCCTGGCGCCAGTCGATGTTGGCGAAAAGGCTGAAATTCTTGTAGCGGAAGGTCTGCTGAACGCCCATCAGGAAGTCGTGGTTGTAGTTGCCGATCTTCTGGATATGGTTAATATCGGTGTCGGTCTGGTACAAACCGCCGCTGGTGAGGATCGGGTAACCGTAGTAGGGCGAGTTCCGGTCGGTCACTTTCAGCATGGGTTGCTGGTAAATGTCGCCCACATCGCCGCCCACATACGTGCGCACCTCCGCGCCGCTGTACGAGTTGAACGAAAAGTAGGTAATCCCCTCAGCCAGACGCTTGATGCGCGTGCGGTTCCGTGTGAACGACACAGTCACATCCCAGATGAAGTTGCGGCCTTCCACGGGCGTGGCATTGATACCCAGCTCAAATCCCCGGCTCTGTACGAGCCCTGCGTTGATCAGCTTGCTGCTCGAACCCGATTCGATAGGAATACCGATCGTGAGTACCTGGTTTTTGTTATTCCGAACATAATACGTGCCTTCGACTCCCAGCCTGTTTTTAAGGAATTTTAAATCCAAACCGATCTCGTTAGCACTCGATATTTCCGGTTTCAGGTTGTTGTTTTTCAAAATATCGTTCTGGTACATGCGCTTGGTCGGGCCCCAGTCGGTATCGGCGAGGTATGTCTGGCGGAGGCTGTAAGGCGCCACATCGTTACCTACCTGTGCTGATCCCGCACGGAACTTGGCGAGTGAAATCCAGGAGGGCAATGTGAAAACGTCCGACAAGATCACACTCAATGACGCGGAAGGATAGAAATACGACCGGTTATCCTTCGGCAGCGTACTCGACCAGTCATTTCGGGCCGTCAAATCCAGGAATGCGTAGTTTTTAAAACCAATGGAGGCCGACGAATACACGCCATAAAGCAGCTTGTGGGTCCACTGGCTATTATAAGTGATCGTCCCCGGAGCTCCGTTGGCGATGGTGTACAAGCCCGGCGAAACGAGTTCAGTAGTGGCATTATTGATAAAATTCGATCGCTGTTCAAGTCGGTTGGCGCCTGCCAGGATATTCAGGCTCCATGTTTCGTTGAAATTCTTCTTCCAGCTCGCGATGAAATCGAGGTTGGTCTCTTTGTGATCATTCATCTCGACCTCATACCCCCCTTTTACCGCCTCATAATTGCTGTAAGCTTTTTTGGCCTCCAATTTCTCCTCGTACGCATCGCGCGAGAAGCGTCCCATGAGGGAGAATTCGCTGGTGATGTCATAATCGAGTTGCAGCTTGCTGACGGTGCGGTTGCGTTTAAAACCCGTCGGGTTTTCGTAGGCAATGAAATACGGGTTGTTCTGTTTGGTTTTATACACCCGCTGCTGCATCCCCTCCTGCCCCGGCATCCAGTAATCCTTTAAATCGAGGATATTCACCTGAGCACCCATTTCATAAATGCTCCGTACCGGCGAATTGCGGCTGGCATCAATGAGCGGACGGTTGTCGGACCCTGATTCAGATACATTGAAATTAGCCTGGGCACGCAGTTTATCGGTGATATTGTAGGTGGTATTCAATGCCAGAGTGAGCCTCGAAAGATCGGTATTAGGCACGATGCCTTTGTTTTTCATATTACCTACCGACAGCCGGAAGTTGCCCTTGTCATAGTTGCCGTTTACCGACACATTATTCGTATTGGTAGTACCTGTCCGGAAAAAATCCTTGAAACGGTTGGGATATGAAACCAGCGGCACCTTCTGCCCGTTGCTGTTCCATTGCACCCATTGCTCTCCCGCATCCAGGCGTGGCCCCCAGCTCTCATTCTCCTGCTCTTCCAGAATATGCGCGCCACTCTTGCCCGAGCCAAACTTGTTCTGCACCGGCACATAACGCAGCGGCACTTCGAGTACCATCGCCGTATTCAGCGACACACCCAGGCCCTTTTTCCCTCCCCGGCCCGATTTCGTCGTGATCAGGATCACCCCGTTACCCGCCCGCGAGCCGTACAATGCAGCCGCGCTAGGGCCTTTCAACACCGAAACATTAGCAATATCATTCGGGTTAATGTCCGAAATCGCGTTCCCCATGTCGGCACCGGCGAAGCTGTTGTCCAGCTTGTTGGCCACTGGCACACCGTCGATCACAAACAGCGGCTGGTTATCGTTGTTCAGCGAGTTGGCGCCTCGGATGATCACATTCACCGTCGAACCGGCAGTTCCGTCCATCTGCGAGATCTGCACACCGGCAACCTTGCCCGAAAGTGCATTCAGGACGTTGTTCTGAGGGGTTTGGGTCAGCGCCTCGGCCTGCACATTTCCTACCGAATAGCCGAGCGACCGCTTGTCGCGGGTAATGCCCATCGCAGTCACTACGGCCTCTTTCAGCGTTTCCACGCTTTCCTGCAAACTTACATTCAGCACCGACTGATTACCCACTTCCACGCTCTGGCTGTTGAAACCAATGTAGGAAAAGATCAGCACGGCCCCCTGACCGGTGACGTCGATGGAGAAGTTGCCGGCAACATCGGTCGAGGTACCTGTTTGCGTGCCCTTGACGAGGATATTCACCCCTGGAAGCGGCGCGCCGTCTTTCGAGGAAGTCACTTTCCCCGTGACCGTCCGCATGGGCGCAGCGCGAAGCTCCGGCAGCATTTCCCCGCTCATCGACGAATCTCCGCTGCTTTTTACGGGGGTCAGCACAATCTGCTTGCCCATTACCTTGTATTTCAGTCGCATCGGATCGAGGATTTCGCCCAAAACCTTGGCCAGTTTTTCCTCCTTCACCTCAAAGGAGTACTTGCGGCTTTCGGTAATCAGCTCGGGCCGGTAGGTAAATCGTACCTGGGCCTGTTTCTCGATGGCCGACAGGATCTGCACCACGCTCTGGTTCTGCACGCTGAGGCTGATACGGTGGCTCAGCAGGTCCTGCGCGCCGACCTTTCCCGCTATCGAAACGGTTGCAATACTCACGGCTATACAGAGCTGCATGAAGGAAAAGCGCATCAGTCGGTGGAGTATTTGATAGTTAAATAGCTTTTTTTTCATTACGTTTAAACCGGTTCTTGTTTTGAAAAGAGACAATAACACTCCTTGCATCCCGAGAGGGTCGGATGTTCACAGTACATTCGGTAAGGAGCCTGAGCCGGTAACGCTGGAACCGTTGCCGGCTTTTTTGTGGGTAGTGGACGGCTATTTGGTCATAGAGTAATGGGGTTAGGATTTAGGATGGTCAATTACAATGCGGATCTGAAATGCGGATCTTCGCGCCGCTCACCTGGTAGTCGGCCTCGATGGCTTCGCAAATCACCCCTAGTATTTCAAAAAGCGATTCTTCCTGCACCGACGAGGTGAGCCTGCAAGCGGCTACGGCCTCTTTGTCATATATGATTTCAATTCCATAGGCCTTGCTGAGTGAGTCGAAAATGGTGCTTACCGGTGCATTGCTGAATGTAAATCCGGCCAGTTCTGCTTGCGGGATCACCGGCTGTGGCGCTTTCACGAGTCCCATGCTCAGCCGCTCCTCCCTCCGGAAAAACGATACCTGCTGGTTCGGGGCGAGTATCATCGATTGCGTCTTGCGGGGCGCCCGCGCTTCCACAGACACGCTACCCGTGCGAACCTGCACGGAAGCGACGTTTTCCTTTTCGAATGACCGCACGGTGAAGCTCGTTCCCAGCACGCGGGTGGTCAACTCGCCGGCGTACACAAAAAATGGTTGGGAAGGATTTCTCTTTACATCAAAAAATGCCTCGCCCGAAAGGTACACCTCCCGTTTGTTGCCGGCCACGCTTTCGGAAAAGCTAATGCGGCTGCTCTGTGCGAGCGTAACGCGGCTGCCGTCGGGCAATTGAACAACCCTTTCTTTCCCGGTTTCATTGATTTCCTCGTGTACATTTTCCAACTGTCGGGTACGTTGCGCGTACAGCGTTTCCGGTTCGCGGTACCAATGGCGGATTCCCCAGGCTGCCAGCAACACTACTACCGCGGCAGCCGCGTAGCGCAGCCAGCCCAACCGGAATACCGGTGCCAAAACCGGCTCTTCATCCATTCGCCCGCTTATTTGTGCCCAAATCAAACCGGCTTCCTCTTCATCGAATGCGGGGCGCGAAATTTCGGCAAGGTTCAGGGCGGTTTGCCTCGCTTGCGCGATGACTTCCTTCTGATGGGGATATAATACAGCTATCTGCTCCCAGAATGCATCTCCCGCCGCATCGGGCGATTTGGCCCATTGAATGAAGGCATCGTCCTGAATAAAATCGGCTGCCGTGTAGGACTGGTATTTCTCTGTCATGGTAAAAACCTTTCTAACCCCTAAATCGGGTGAATGCAGGTTTGTACTCAGCGACCAGGAAAATTTTGTAGAGTGGAAAGGAAAACAAGCAAACCGCCTGCTGTTTCGAAGAAAAGTCGTAGCTGGGTAATGGCCCGGTGAAGCAGGTTCCGCACCGATTGGTTGTTCATTTGCATCATTTCGGCAATTTCATCGAGTGAAAAACCATGCAGATATCGCAATTGAACCGCCTCACGCTGCCGTGGCGAAAGGCGGTTAACGGCCTCAGCCAATTTCTCATAACTGTCGGAAGGACCGTCATGCCCGAAAATAACCGCCTCGAATGCATTACTTTCCTCGGCTAAATCTACCATCCCAATGTCGGCATGCAGGCGTTCGGGATGCTTTTCGAGGTTGCGGATAATGCGGTTGCGGAGCGAGCGGAAGAGGTAGAACTTGATGGAATCGGTCATGGCCAGATTGCCGCGACGGACCCAAATGTGCAGAAATAGGTCCTGCACACTATCCCGGATCAGCTGCCGGTCAGAGGTGACGCGATAACCGTAGCTCAGAAGTTCATCGATGTATTTTTGGTAAATGGAGGCAAATGCGTCCCTGTCGCCATTTCGGAAGGCGCTCCACAAGAGCATATCGGCATTTGCTTCTTTCAATGGAGATCGGTGGTTTGGGAACACTACCTCGATATACTGATTTTTTTACTTGAAATACTACCAAAAAATCAACAATATCATGATATACTGCTCATAATACGGAATGATCCGTAACCCCGCTCCGTGCTTAACAAAATCTTAACGCTCCCAATCGAACCGGGCTTTGATCTGCAACCGGTCGCCCACGCCAACATTGGAAATCCAGATATCCGCGCCGTCTGCCGGAACCGGGCCCGTTTTACCCACCGGTTTTAATGCATTATCGGAAACTGTTCTGAGTATGCCGATGGGTTCGAACCGGTCGTTCAGCAGAGTCGCTCCCACGTACAGGGGCGCGAAGGGTAAATTGGTATTGGTCAGCAGCGAATCAGCCGAATTCCGTACGGTATGCACTTTCCCGATCAGCAAGTCGTCTGTCGTTTCGAGGGTCAGCGTATCCCCCGCGATACTGGCCGTTTGAATGGGATGCTCGGTCTGGCGAAGCGCATTCGTAAAATGCGCAATCCTGCCAGGTTCGATATTTCCACGCGTACCGCCTTCCAATGCAATGGATATCCGGCGGCTTTTCACGTCCACGACCGTCACAACGCCGATAGTTGCATGCGTGCGGAATGTCCTTCCTCCGACTTTCAGATAACTGCCATCAGAGAAAAACACCCGTTCCGGTGCACCGCCCGGGTCAAAACGGACCACCGCTACATGCGCATCGGTTTCGATTCCCGCAATCGTTTTGATCTTGTTGGTCGTATCGCTGATCACCACGTCCGTCGCATTCTGCCGCTTCACTTCCACGGCCGCCCCATGCTTTACAGGTAGTTTACGCAATGCCTTAATCAGAGGCTGATTTCCTGCAAACGGCTCCATCACGCCAATGAAAGTACTTTTCAAAGGCTCATCACCAACCGACTTGCGCCTTGTAATGACGTATTTCAAGAGGTAGTTCTTCGCCCTCGGCTTATTCCAGGCATCGGCCATCCGGATTTCCTGGCCGGATTGCGGTAGAATATGGATTTTAAGCTTCGCATTTTTGTCCGAAATGTGGCTATATGTCAATGCCGTTCTATCTCCATTCAATTTTTGAACATTGAAAAGATATTGGTAACCAGACCCTTTATAATTCCAATAGCTGCCCTGATATCCCCTGGCCCCCATTTTGGCATCATCATAAACATCTCCGAATGCGACTTCCCCGCCTGCAAGCGTGCCCGGTTGTTTTTCGCCCCACTTCCCATCGGCCATGAGCGGGCCTGGCGGGCCGTGCAATGCATAATCGTGCTGCCGGCCGCCCGCCACCCTGAAAAAATCCACCACATAGCTCTGTGCCGAATCTACATCGACCATGATCATATTCCGGCGGTAGGCAGTCGTTTGCGGATAGGTAGCCGAGGAGGCGTCCATCGACCGTGCAAACCTCCCATCCGCGAAATCATGCAGCTTGCCCGGCACATTCTCCGGTTGCCTTTGAGCATCCACCATCACGGTGTTATGCGCCACCGTATTGAACGACCAGGTGTATACTTCCTTCACATATTCATTCATCGCATCGGGATAGCCCAGGTCAGGCATCATTTTCTGCCCGTTTGCGAAGAGCTCGAAATTCAGGAAATCCCAATGGTAATGCGTGCCTTTGAAACCGTAATTGAACGTCAGCGCCACCGCATCGGCCCGGTTATTGAGCATTCCCATACCATAACCCGCCAGCAAATGAGACGGACGCGCAGGCAACGCTCGTCCAGCTGGCAACGACCGCACCTCCGGCAGCGCTTTGCGGAAAAGCGATTCGAAGGTCGAGAACGATTGCGGGCCGACTTTGCCGACGGCCGCCAGCCAGGTGAGGTAACGCGGGTCGCGGTAGGCACCGTAACCCACCTGGTAAACATCGGAGTCCTGCCCGACCAATGTCCCCAGTACCGAGCCGCTATCACCGATACCTGGGGTGATTTTGCCGGTTGCCGCCATTTCGAGCGGACTGTTGATCAGCGCCCGCAACCGCGGCTCGGCAAAAAGGTCGGTACCACCGGTGCGGAGCATATCCGCAAATCGGGTGATCTTCTGGACCGTCAGCAAGTTATAGTCCGGCGATTCGAGCGGTTGGCCGTCGCGGAATATCATATTATACAATGCATACCGCAGCCCCGATTGCACGCGGCTCTCGCCCGGCTCCTCCACCAGCATTCGCAGGTACTTTTCGGTACCCATATTTTGCCTTGCCAGCAGAATATACAGCAGGGCGATCTGGTGCATGCCGTAATTACCCTGGATTTTGCGCTGCATATAGGCATCCACGGCATCTTCCAGCACATTGGCCTCGATGAAAGCACGTATTTGGGCACCGGTTTTTCCCGTCGCCTTTTGCAATTCGGTGTCACCGTCGATGCTGTCCCAAACCGCGTCGTAAGCCTCTGCGGCATTCTGAATCAGGCTCGCTTCCCAGATCAGGTTCAGGATTTTCCCGTTATAAGTATGGCCTTTCATCTTTTCCATCAGCCCGTAGCGCGACTGGTTGGCATGGTCCATCGACGGGTACACTTCCCCGAGCCGGTACAGCATCACCGCTGCCTTATGTGCATAGCGCTTGTCGCCCGTGAGCAGGTACGCATGTGCGAGATCCGCAAACGCCGGCTCGATATGCCCTTTCCACATCCACTGGTTGGCATAGGCCACAAACCAGTACCGCTCGCCATCCGGCGCAATCCAGCCCCAGCCGTCGTCGGCGTAAGTACGGTCGAGGCCTGTTTTGTCCCTGAAACCGCTGCGGTAGTAAGCCAGGTAATCATTTGAAGGAAACACCTGTCCGTCGATCGGCGATTTCACCTGCAACGGATGGTCAGGATCGATGATCCAGGGGTAAAAGCCACCCACCTTGAAAACCGTATCGCCGTGCACCGGGCTTCCTTTCGGGTTAAGATCGAACGCACGCGGAACGCGGGCATCAGGCATAAGCGCGATAATGGCGGAATCGGCACGGGCCAGCCATGGATCGGCGGCTTTCAGTATCTTATCGCGCACCTGTTGCGCCTCTTTATAATGCAGCACATTCATGCGCGCCTTCATAATGTCCGCTTCCCGGTAAATCATCCGGGCGGTTTTGAGTGGAAAATGGGGCGTCCGTTCGGCAACGGATACAAACGGCGGGATTACCAGACCATCGCCGGGCGGGTTCACCGTGCCTTGCCCCAGCAGTTGCAAAGGCGCTACGAACATCGCGATGCCGATGCTCCTTCGCACCTTCCATCCAGCGACGATTCGCTTTGCTTTTTGTTGACAGAAAATCTTCACTGAAAGAAGGCTTATCTTTTGTTTAAATGAATTAGCAAGTATTTCAAATCATCGGTGACGAGGCAACGCCTATTCTGTCAATTCGGGTCAAAATTGTAATAATTTTTTGTAAACTAAAATATTTAATTTTTGTAAACTTTTTTATTGCGAAATGTTCTTTTCCTAAACTGTTATTTGATAGATTTGTTTGTCGCCGAATCACTTTCTATCTTGATGAATTTTCGGGCACGTACACGAACCCTGTTTTTCCTAACCTTTACCATGCAATGACGCAGCTGAAAACACTGGCAGTATCCGCGCTGACACTGCTTTCCTTTCATACCATAGCCCAGAAACGGTACGCCGACGCACTCTCGCCTGCCGAGTCGGCCAAAACATTCCAGCTCCGTGAGGAATTCGGCATTGAGCCCTTCGCTACGGAACCTGACGTGTTATCGCCGGTCGACCTCGTCTTCGACGCATCGGGCAATGCATTCGTGGTGGAAATGGGCGATTACCCCTATGATGCCCAGCCGGGGCGTTTCAAAGGGCGCATTCGCCTGCTGAAAGATACCAATGGCGACGGCAAAATCGATCAGTCCTACGTTTTTGCCGACGGCCTGCCCAGCGCTACCAGTGTTTTACCTTACAAAGACGGCCTGATCGTTTGCGCCGCACCTGATATTCTGCTCCTGCGCGATACCAACGGCGATTTCAAGGCCGATACCCGCGAGCTGCTGTTCACCGGATTTTTTGCTAAAAATTCGGAAGCGCAAATCACCAGCATGCGGTATGGCGTCGACAACTGGATCTACGCCAACAACAGCGGGCAAGCGGGAATGATCACCTCCCCACTCCGACCCGACATGCCGCCGCTGAACGTCGCGGGGGGCAATTTCAGGTTCAGGCTGGATAAAAAACTGTTCGAAGTCGAGTCAGGCAACGGGCAGTTTGGGCTCGCGATGGACGAATGGGGTCACCGCTTTTATACCCAAAACACACTACACATACAGCAATCGCCGATCGCGTGGCGCTACCTGCACCGGCACAATTACCTGCCGTCATTCCGCAGCGACGTCAATATATCAGACCATGAGCTGGAAATGTTCCAGAAATCGGCCACGCCCTACTGGCGCCAGCAGCGCTCGGACCGTCGACAAGCGAAATACGATTCCCTGAAAACCGGGTTTACCGAATATGCCCGCGACCATTTCACGGGCGCGTCCGGCGGTACATTCTATGGCGGGGATGGCTTTCCGAAAGCATTCCAGGGCTCTGTTTTTACGGGTGAAGTCGCGGGGAACCTCATTCACCGCGACATCATCGCACCTGTAAATGGCTCGCCTGCATTTACGGCCAGTCGCGATGCGCACGAAAAAGATCGCGAGTTCCTGGCCTCCACCGACCCATGGTTCCGCCCGGCGAATCTTACCTCCGGGCCTGACGGCTATCTTTACGTCGTCGATATGTACCGCCAGCACATCGAAACGCCTGTTTCGATTCCCGAAGACCTCAAAAAAGATATGGATTTCGCCAATGGTGAGCAGTACGGCCGCATTTGGCGCATTTTCCCGAAAGATGGGGAAAAGCGCCCGGTTGTCCTACCCGATTTGCGGACTAAAACGCCCGCGGAACTCGTGGCCCTGCTCGAACATCCTAACCAATGGTGGCGGCTGAATGCGCAACGGATTTTGGTTGAAAAACAGGACAAATCAGTTACTACTGCATTGGAACAGATGGCGGCCAGCCACGCCGATCCCAGAACCCGCCTCCACGCCATTTATACCCTGGAAGCGCTCAACGGGCTGAATGAAGGAATCGTTAAAAAGGCATTAAGCGATGCGCACGCGGGCGTGCGCGAGCATGCAGTAATCCTGGCCGAAAAGTACCCGGCATTTTTGCCCGAAGTGATCCGGCTGATAGAGGATCCTGCACCGCAGGTTGCGTACCAGGCCGCATTAAGCACAGGGCAATTCAGCAGTAAAGATGCGCTGGGCGCTTTGGCAGGAGTAGCGGAAAAACAGTCGGAGAATGCGTCGTGGCGGCTGGCCGTGCTCAGTTCCGAAGGCGGCTCGTCGCCCGAAATGGCGCAGCTACTGGTCAGTCGCGGTAATTTTTTCAATGCTGCCGCGCCTGGAAGACTCAAACTAATCGAAGACTTCGGCTATATAACCGGCGCTCGAAACGGCAAGAACGAAATGGCTTCGCTCCTGGAATTGCTGAACTCGCCGGCCGTTTCCGCCGACCCGCAATGGGCAGTGGCCGCGCTGACGGGACTTTCGAAGGGCGTTAAAAAGTCAACCAATAAAAAAGAAGCAGACAAGCAGGTTACCAAACATTTACAAAAATTGGAAAATCATAGCTCGGATGCCGTACGCAAGCAAGCCTCGGAACTCAAAAAAGCATTGAATATCAATTGAGCAACACCTATTCCCATCCACCAGAACGATATGAACCCGCTTGTCAACCGCAGACTTTTCCTCCGCCGATGCCTTACCTGGGGCACCACCGGAGGTACCGCATGGCTCATGGCATGCGCCGGCGCAAAAAAACAGCCCGTCGCCAAAGCCACGACCGCAGCAACCGATCCATGCAGCGACCTCACAGGCGTGGATCCTACCGACGTTCAGAAGCGAAAATCTTTGGGCTACACCAACAAATCGCCTCTGCCCGACAGCCAGTGCGACAATTGCAAATTATGGGTTCCGGCAAAAGAAGGTAAAGAATGCGGCGGCTGTCTGCTTTTTACAGGGCCGGTAAATCCCCAAGGACATTGTACTTACTGGGCCCCACAGGTTTAAACCGCTCTAATATGCCGCAACAGTCATTCACTCGCCGTGATTTTTTGAAAACCAATACCATTTTGGGAATTGGGGCAACGGCTTTGCCGGGGTTTGTTACCGGTGGTCAGGAGGTGGTCAAGGGTGGTCAGGAAATGGTCAGGGGTAGTCATGAAGTTGTCAAGGATAGGCTGCTCTATTTTGACGGTTTTACCCGCATTGGGCCGCGGAAGTACAAGCATCCTGCTGAAAAATGGAAGCTGGACGATCTGCTGGACGACATGGATCAATGCTCGATCTCGGCGGCGTTGGTGGCTTACACGCAATCGGTTAATTACGACCTGATGTATTCCAACCTGGAACTGAACCGGATGCTCAAACCCTACCCCCACCTGTTCCCGATCTGGAATGTAATGCCGCACCAGACAGGCGAGTTTCCGGAGCCTGGCCAGCTGGGCAAATTGATGGCGGAACATAACGTCAGGGCAGTAAGCATTCATCCCAAAACCAATGCGTGGGACTGGAAAGCGCGGCATTGCACGCCTTTGTTTGCGCATTTGAGTAAAACAAAAACACTGACCATTACTACTGCCAGCGAACTGGGCACCTGGGAGGACGTGGAGGAATTCCTGATCCGCCACCCCTATTTACCGCTCCTGCTTACCGGCGCCGTCTGGAACGAGCAGCGGTATGTGCTTCCGCTCGTGCAGCAATACAAGAACCTGCATATCAGTTTCGACAATTTCCAAATCAACGAAGGCCTGGAATATCTGTACCGCACAGGCTGCGTCGACCAGCTGATTTTTGCCTCAAACAGCCCCACCATGTCGGCTGGCGCCCACCGGACTTATATCGACTACGCGGCCATTCCCGAGGCTGACCGGGCTAAAATAGCAGGGGGCAACCTTATGCGGCTATTAAAAATCAGTTCTAAACCTGCATTACGCGAAAACAAGAACGAGGATATCCTTATGCAGGCCGTACGTGCTGGCTCGCCCCTGCCCGTACCCGTGATAGACATGCACATGCATATGCTCCACGAGGGGTTAAATGGTGGCGGCTGGACCTACCGCATGGAAAACGGCGGACCGAAAGGCATTTTCGCCATGGCCAAACGGCTGGGTTACCAGGGCGGCGGCATTATGAGCTGGAATGGCGTGGTAAGCCAGAATGCGATTGCCGGGAACCCGTGTACTTCCGAAGCGCTGGACGTCGCACCGAAGGGTTACTGGGGCCTCGCGACCTTCGATCCAAGCCATTACAGCCAGGAAGAATTACGTAAAATGATTGCGCAGGTGTATGCCGACAAGCGGTTCATAGGCATGAAACCTTACCAGTTTTATGGCTTCGAATACCACAACCCGGTATACGATGTGTGGTGGGAATATGGTAATCAAAACAAGTTCTATGGCTTGATCCACAATTCCCGCTCTGACCTGCTGGAAGTAGAAACGCTCGCCAGGAAATACCCCGATGTCCGCTGGGTGATCGCTCACGCGGGCGGCAGCTACAAAATGGCCGACATGGCGATTGCAGTCATGAAAAAATACCCGAACGTATTCGCCGAAATCACCCTGACACCGGTTCCGCTAGGGGTAATAGAATACCTGGTAGCAGGAGCAGGGGAAAACCGCATTCTGTACGGCTCCGACCTGCCTATGCGTGACCCGCGCCAGCAGCTGGGGTGGCTGGTATTTTCGACATTATCGCTGGAAATCAAAAAGAAAATACTCGCTGAAAACGCCATGCAAGTCATTAAACCGTGCCTGGACAGGCTGCCGGAACATAACCGGCCTTCGCTGGCATCCAAATAGAACCTGAACCATGTGTAGCACGAACCATTTATCGAGAAGGGAGTTTCTGGCCGGTACCGGGGCATTACTACTTGGAAACGCCATGGGCGTACAAGCCGAAACCTCCGTTCAGGAACCGATCATCGACATTCACCAGCATGTCCATTACGCCGCGCGACCCGACGACGTGCTCATCGCGCACCAGCGTGCCATGGGCATTACGCATACGATCCTGCTGCCCGCGGGCACACCTGCGTTCGGGACTTCCACCCATCAGGGAAAAACCAATGGCTTGCAGGCACAGTGCGCAGGTAATGAAGCGTGTTACGGCATTGCTCAAAAGCACCCCGGTGAGTTTGTATTCGGCTCGAATGAAGTCCCCGATTTGCCCGATGCCGTACAGGAAATTGAAAAATACCTGAAACTGGGCGGACGTGTGATTGGCGAATTGAAATTCGGCGTGGATTGCGATTCGAAGGAAATGCAGCGCATTTACCAGCTTGCCGAAGCGTACCAGGTGCCGGTACTGATGCATTGGCAGTTCCAGATGTTCAACTACAATTTCGAGCGTTTCCCTAAAATGCTCGAAAAGTACCCGAAAGTGAATTTCATAGGCCACGCGCAAACCTGGTGGGCCAATATCGACAAAGGCCATACAGACCAAAGCATTTTGTATCCCCAAACCAAAGTCACACCCGGCGGCCTCACCGATCGGCTATTGAGCGACTTTCCCAACATGTACGGCGACATGTCCGCCGGCTCCGGGCTCCTTTCCATGACCCGCGATGAAGACCATGCCCGTGAATTCCTGACGCGTCATCAGGACAAACTGCTTTATGGCAGCGATTGCGACGATCATATCGGCTCCGGCGAAAAATGCCAGGGAGCGCAAACCATCGCCGAAATACGGAAACTGGCCGCATCGAAGACTATCGAGCGGAAAATCCTTTACGGCAATGCCAAAAAGCTGTTCAGAATAACATAAAAAAGCCCTTTTGCGAAAACAGAAGGGCTTTTTTATCAATTTTTATTACATTAAACACCCAGGCTCCATCCTTCGCGATAGGTCCGTTTCACCCACTGGTTCACCTCGTCAAAGTTAGTTACCTTCATGTTTTTATAATCCCAAAGCATTTTGAGGTTCGCTCCCGGATAGTCGTAACCGTTACCGGTTGCACGCGGTTTTGGCATATCCGCGCCGCGGATCGCGAGATTCGCCATCAGGATCGCCTCTGTCAACGGGCCCGCTTTTTCGAACGGCGAACTGAGTTCCATGTTGCCATAACCGGCGATACAGCCTTCTACCCATTGTGCATAGTGGCCTTCCGCCGACCCCGGTACCCGGGCAAATTTCTGTTTCACCTTCACTTCTTCCATACGTGAAAGCGGTAACAGGCGTGGATTGGCGGCATACTCGCTGGCCATCATCTTGCCTTTGGTACCTACGAACAGGATCCCGCTGTTACCGTCACCAAACAGTTCGTTCGGGCCAAGCTCCTCCGGACGTTCGGGCTTGATTCCGCCGTCCATCCAGTGCATAGTGACTTGCCCTTTCGTTTTAGGTGTTTTCGGGAAAGTCAGGGTTGCATGGCTTGACGGGGGGCAGCTGTCCGGGAAAATACCGCGTTTGCCAAATGCTGTAAACACGCTTCCTACACTCGCCTGCATATCCACCGCGTATTTCAGGTCGAGAATACGGAACGGCGCTTCCATGAGGTGGCAACCGAGGTCACCCAACGCGCCTGTGCCGTAGTCCCACCATCCGCGCCAGCTTCCCGGGATCAGGTTGTCGACGTAGTCCTTGTAAGGTGCGGTACCAAGCCACAGATTCCAGTCGAGCTCTTTCGGCACCGCCGGCTTGTCGGTGGGCCAGGGTATACCTTGCGGCCAGATCGGGCGGTTAGTCCAGATATAGACGGTATGCACATTGCCAATAATGCCGGCGTCGTGCCATTCGTGCAACTGGCGGACACCGTCGCCGGACGAGCCCTGGTTACCCATTTGGGTTACTACTTTATATTTGGCGGCGGCCTCGGTGAGCATACGCGCCTCGTAAATATCGTGGGTCATTGGTTTCTGTACATACACGTGCTTACCCAGCTGCATGGCCGCCATCGCTACGACCGCGTGCGTGTGGTCGGGCGTGGAAACGGAGACCGCATCGAAATTTTTGGATTCTTTTTCAAACATTTCCCGCCAGTCTTTATAATACTTGGCTTGTGGGAAATTTTTAACGGAGGTGGCTGCACGTCTGTCGTCCACATCGCACAGGTAGCCGATATTGGCCTTACCGCTTTTGAAGAAATTGGCAATGTCGGACGTACCTTTTCCGCCGACACCTACTCCTGCCACAGTCAGCTTGTCGCTGGGGGCCACGTATCCCTTGCCCAGCACGTGGCGTGGGACGATCATCAGACCTGCGGCGGTACCCGCGGCCGCTTTAATGAAATCCCTCCGCGAAGAAGAAGGCTGCTCTTGAACGGTATTCTTTTTTTCCATGTACGTGATTTTTTGATTTAGGAAATGGATATACAGATTACAGGTACTTCACCTCAATTTACTACTCGCCTAAGTACTTTTTTTCAAGTATTTACTCTGAATATTCTAATAACGGCTATTGATCCCCCACCCGCTGAATAGGAATGCAGCAAAAAAATCACCGTTTTTTCCTAACTTTTAACCAACTTCAGACACCTCCATCCTATGAAAACACATTTCCGCTTCCGCACCGCGCACCTCCATCTGCTGCTGGCAGGCTGCATATTGCTGGGGTTCGCTTTCAATACCCGCTCCGACGTCGGGAAAGGCAAATTGATTTACAAAACCGGCAATAAAGTTTTTGATATGAATATTAAATCGGCCTATTTCATTACCGGCCCCGACGGCTTCGACAGCGGCAAGAAAATTCGCCGTCTGATATTGACGACCAACACATTGGATGACAAAATCAAATCGTGCGGCGCCATGAATTGTGTGGATCAATACATTGAAGGCTTGCAGGTCGATCTCGATGCCTCGCCACGGCTGCTTTACTGGGTCAGCCTGAACAACCAACTGGTGCAATATTCGGGCACTGCCCAGAATGAGTTTCTCACATTAACCGCCGATACACCCGATCACCTGGCCGGCACATTGAAATTCGACCAGTCTGCCTCCGGCGGCCCGGCAGTCGATGTTACGTTTGATGCGAAGCTGATGAAGACGTTTGTGAAAGCACGGTAGCCGCAGCGATCAATCGAGGCTTTCGAGTCTTTTCAGTGCAAGCGTATCACGATAGCGCTTCATGAGAAGTTGGATTTCTGCGAGTCTTTCAGAACTTGTCTGGGGGCTCTCGAATTCGATTTCCAGCTCCCTGAGAAATTTATTGACCTTCCACTCCGTAATTGTCAATGATATCCATTGTATGCCTGTGCGCAAAACCAGGCTTTTGATGATGATAAAACTGTGGTAAGCGAAATATGCCATTAGTCCAACAAGTACCAGCAGTATCTCTTTCGGTCGTCCATTGGGAAGTTCAGAAATAACTGCGCTGAGCGTCGTGGTAATCGCTGCAATAGCCTTGCTTTTCGGATAAGTTACCTGAGGCCTGACCCGCCTCGCCATTATTTAAGAAAGTCAAGAATTTCCTGGGCAAGACCATCCCGGTGATGCTGCCCCAAGGTGACCGACTTCCCGGTTTTAGGATTGGTAAGAACAATATCGCCATAAAACAGATTATAGACGAAGCGGACCGATTTGTACAAAAAGCGGCACAATTGGAAGAATACCCAGGCTCCGGAGGCGGAAAGAATGAGGCTGGAAAGAAAATCTGCTATTTCCATAATTCAGTGTGAGTTTTAGTAATCAATAATCGAAAAATAGGTCTTCTTTTCCGGTCAAAAAAATTTTTAATACATAATCGTATCACCGATTATCCTGCGGCTTCTGTAGTGCGGAATTGCTTACGGTAGGCAGCGGGAGTCATACCTCCGAACTTGCGGAACTGCCTGAAAAAGAAGGGCGGACTCTCGTAACCGCAGGCAAAACTGATCTCGGCCACCTGCATATCGGTTTCGATGAGCATTTTGGAAGCCATATTAATGCGGTATTCATTCAAAAAAGTAAATAGCGGCTTTTGCATGGTCCGGCTGAAAAACCGCGAAAACGATTCCTCGCTCATATGCACGAGCCCTGAAAGCGTGGCCAGTGTAATGCGTTCCGAATAATGTTCCCGGATATAATTGTAAACGGTATTAATGCGCTGATTGTCGTCGTAATTGAGCGGATAGGCGAAACCCTGTTCACAAAGTAAATGGATGTTTTTCACAGCTGCCAGCAGTTCGAGCACTTCCAGGAACTTCATCAGCCGGGAAAATGGCTGCATTTCCAGCATTTCCGCAAGCATAGGTTTCACCCTGGCCGACACTCCCTGGTCAAAACGGATACCTTGTCCGGCCAGTTGCAGCAGCCGCTTCACCGACTTGAATTCCTCCACATCCAGCCAGCCATTCCCCATAAAATCACCCGGCCACTGCACCACGATGGAGCTCGCTGTTCCCACGCTATCCGGCGTGTTTTGCCAGCAATGCGGCAAGTTCGGGCCCAGTAATACCAGGTCGCCTGCTTCGAAACTCTCCATGCTGTTGCCTACATAGCGTATTCCCTCACTTTTAAGAATGACCGTCAACTCGTATTCCGGGTGATAGTGCCACGGAGTGTCAAACTCTGCCACCTCATACCCGAATACGCGGAACGAGGAATCAGGCAGCGGCTGGAATGCTTCGAATTGCGCTTTCATCGCATGGAATAAGTTTTTATACCCTATTTAGCAATCATTACAAATCAACATGGCAATATTAATACAAAATAAGTTAGTTATTGATCAAAATCAGCAATGCACTTAAAAGATGACATCCGTCATATTTGTAACACTAAAACTAATACCGAACACGAAATCATGGAAGTAGCAACACGGGACCTTTCCACCTGTCATGAATTGATATCCGACCTGTTCAAGCAGCCCACCAGCCGGGAAGAATGGGAACAATACCGCCTGACCGACGAGCAAGTGGCATTTTTTCACGAAAACGGCTATCTCTCCAACATCAAGCTGCTGGAAGACTGGCAGGTGGATACGCTGAATGAAGAGCTGCTCGCCGCTACCGACCCATCCAACCCCAATCACCATTTATTTTACGAATTCCATTCCAACGAATCGGCTGATCCCAATGCGGTTCTTTTGCACGCCCTCGGCGCATGGCGTGTGACTGAAGGCTTTCATGACGTGCTCTGGAATCCGGCTTTCGTAATGGCTGCCAGCCAGTTACTGGGCGATAAGGCCGTTCGGTTCTGGCACGACCAGCTCTTTTGCAAACCGGCAAGGCACGGCGGCGTGGTGGCATGGCACCAGGACTATTCCTACTGGACGCGCTCGGTACCGATGCAGCACCTGACCTGCTGGACGGGCCTTGACGACTCGCTGATCGAGAACGGATGCCTTTATTATGTACCCAAAAGCCACCGCTGGGGCCTGCTCGACAAGCCCGAACTCGCTGGTGATATGGAGGGGCTGATGCAATACCTGACCGACGAGCAAAAAGCGGAGTTCAAGCCCATTCCCATCGAAATGAAACGCGGCTACGGCACATTCCATCATCCATTGATGGTCCACGGATCGTATGAAAACCGCTCAGAACGCTCGCGTCGGGCATTTGTACTCAATGTTTTCGCCGACGGCACACTGTCCGACACCAATGCCACACTGCTCGATGGTGTACCCGTCATCCCAAAAGGAGAAAAATTAAAAGGGCAGTTTTTCCCCCTGCTTTTCGACGCATAACGCTACTATTCCTAAATCCGTATGCATTAACACACGCTCAAAAGGCCGCCCAATTTTGAAATGGGTGGCCTTTTTTCATGCTTATCGCTTCGCCAGATAACGAAAGAAAAAGCTTTCGGGATCGCCTAGCTGCTGCCAGACAATATAGTTGGCACCAAAGTCGCGGATTTCAGGTGGGGTTTCAAATGAAATACGATAGTTGCTAGCACTATAAATCAGTTCTTCCAGTGGCGTTAATGCGCAGCTTGTGAAAATAAAAACGGAAATTAATACACGCTTCCCTTTATTTTCGACCAGCCAGACAACCTGTTTTATTACGAATATGGACAATACGAATAGCGGCGGGATAGAAAGCTTGATACTCCAATCATTCCACCTCCCAAGAATGAAGACGGGAATGGTGAACAACAATACGAATGAGTTGACAAAGATCTCATCTCTCCATATATTGATATTTGCAAAAACAAATATGGAAGACAATATCAAAAATTCGGCAGTCAGAAAAAGACAATATTGCAACCAATAGCCCTCCATAACATGCGGGGCATAAATCATCCCAAAAGAAAAATCATTGGAAACAATAAATGTGGATAACAAAAAAAATAAAAAACAAGCCAACATATTTACGTAATTCCATCGCAGCCATTCTCTCCTATGATGTTTCAATATCACCAGAATAAATGGCCCGATACCTGTCAGGCAAAGTGGCGACCATAGCAACATCGATACACATGCAACGGGGAAAATGCGCATCAAAGCCGGGTTGATTTGTCGATGATTCAATATAATTCCGATTATCAGCCATGTAGGCAAGCAATGCTGCGGAGCCCAGAACAAATTGCGGGTGTGCGAAAAATAATGCAGCGGACTAAGCCACATTTCAGACCTGTCCGTTGTGAAGCCTAATAATCCGTTGAAAACATAATCCATTCCACCGAACAGGGAAATTCCGGTGAAGACGAAAAAGGTAACCGCGTACCCGCGCTGCCGCATATGCATACGCACGAGCATGAGTGCAAGCGACGCGCCCAGCCAAGAATAGGCGAAAAGAGCCAAATTAGCAGCTTTCCAACCCAGCAATTTACCTACAATCGCGGCGGGTAGGTAATAGGCAAAGTAGTATACATAGGCCTTTTCCGAGATTTCCCCGAACTCCTCGCCAAAATACCCCTTCTTGAAATACAATGGCCAGGAACCACTTACGAGATGCCATAGCATAGAACTTCGTATGCCCGAATCAAAATTACGGTAACCAATACCACCAATGCTGGAAAAAGACAGCCAGATGAATCCCAGCAAACAGATCAGTGCGAAATGTCCGCGCCAGGTACGCCATTCTGACGCCATTTGCCTCATCCATATTTTGAAGCGAATTAAAAAATTGACCTTACGCAATTCACTGTACATTCCGTACCCCACCAATCCAATGAGAACGGTCGATATTTCGAACCGAATAAATCCAGCTATAAATATCATTATCGGAAAAAGCAGGTAGCAAAATGAAGCCAAAACCAACAAATCAATTAAAAATGACCGCGGATATAAATAACCCGATTGACTTACGGGAGATGTCTCCTGCTTTAAATTTTTGAACTCGATGGCTTTAACGAAAGGCAGCCTCTCTGCATTGAACAATGAGAAGGTTTTCATATAACTTCGGAATCAAAAGACATAAAATTCCTATCCGGATCGCAACAGCAATCGAACCGGCAGGTTGATTCATTAATAAACACTAGCAATGGGTTATCCGAACGAGATAATCGGGTACTTGACAATAACGATCATTATTATACGAACAGCGCTTTTCGTTTTGAGACAACTATTTTTTCAGCTCATAAAAAAGGACACCCAATTCGAGTGTCCGCGTTGCGAAAATCTATTTTTTATTTGCAAATAATATTTCAAATCTCCGTGGCCATAGCCGGATCGCTAATGCCATGCTTCCCCTTTCAATCCTGCCTGCAAGGCAGTACAACGATTATCTCCAAAGCCCATTTCCTGGAATTCTACAGTTCCAGGCGCAATGCATTTAACCAGCTGCTTTTTACCATGGTGTTCCATTTCACATTCCGTTAATCTGCAATAACCGACCGTTAAAGAATTGGTATTCCTGCCAGCGTTACCAAACGCACGGACCGCCGTCTAAATGAGGATCAAAAAGTGGTAAATGTTTACCAAATCCGTAAACTTTTTTGTATCTTCATGGGGTATTATTTAGAGGACACACTGACCGGCGAGCGGCTGCCGGCGACGATTAGCAGGCTTTCGACAAAAGAGATCGCGCTGCTCGGCAGTAGTAGCAGATTCGATTTTGAATGGAAGCGGCAACTTCAATTTGAGATATACGGACTTCGGCTGGAGCACCGGGAAGAAGTTATCGGGCTGGTTTCATTGGAATGCCAGCCGAAAAACCTTGCTATTGAAATCAAGCTGATCGCATATGCGAGAGAGCACCTCGGGGCCGGGAAACGGTATGACAGGATAGCAGGCAGCTTAATTGCGTTTGCCTGCCAAAAGTCTTTCGAATTGAAGTTTGATGGCTTTGTTTATCTCAAACCTAAAACCTCAATCATACGCCACTACCGCCAAAAATATGGTATTAGTGATTAGGGCAATAATCTTTTTTCAGATACCAACAATTCCAAACACATAATCAGGAAATATTATGATGCAGCTAACGAAGAAAGAACAGAAGGCCATTAAGAGGCTGTTTGAGGAGTATACGGTACAAGAAATTGCAGATGCGTTCATGATTCCGCGAGAACCTCTTTCCCGCGAAGAGGAAGAAAAAGAGATGCAAGAATTCCGCGCGATGCGCCAGCGGGAAATTGCCAACCGTACGTCCGAGCAATGGATAGAAATCAGAACACTCACCATTAAATATCAGATGCTGGCGTATATTGAGGGGGACAGATTGGAAGCACATTGGAACTTCCAGTACTTCCTCAACGAATACATCCGAGCGCAAAACAAAAAAGACAAAGAATTCGCGGCAGATGTGGATGTAAAACCCTATGTGCTCAGCCAATACCTTAATGGCCATCGCACACCGCCGAAAGAATTTCTGATCCGGCTGGAACTGCATTCCAATGGGTTGATACCCGCATCGTGGTGGCTTAGGTCGCTGCAAAAATCAAAGGAAATAGAACTAATGCAGGACACCGCTATTCGTGAGCAGGAAAGTAAGCATGTCAAGAATAAAATCGAACTTGCCCTTTAAACGATCATCCTTACTTCGCATGAACTTACACGCATTTTCCATTCGCTTCCTCCTGCTGGTTGCGGTTTTCACATGCCTTCAATTCGCCTCGCTGGCTGCCGACACGCTCCGGGTCGAAGGTGGGAGAATTTCCGGGACTGTGAGTTCTGATGGCCAAATTAGTATTTACAAAGGTATTCCGTTTGCGGTACCGCCGGTGGGAAATCTGCGATGGAAAGCGCCGCAACCCGTAAAAAAGTGGAACGGCGTGCTCGCCTGCGACAAATTCGGGCCCAGCCCGATGCAGAGCCACCCGGTACCTTTCAGCATGTGGAGTGCGGAATTTCTGATTCCGAAAACGCCGATCAGCGAAGATTGTCTTTACCTCAACGTATGGACTGAAAAAAAGGGGAAAGTCGGCGCGAAGAAACCGGTAATCGTCTGGATTTACGGCGGCGGCTTTGTGAGCGGCGGCGCAGGATGCCCCATTTACGATGGTGAAGCGACAGCCCGAAAAGGCGTAGTTTTTGTCAGCATCAATTATCGTGTGGGCGCGTTTGGCTTTTTCGCGCATCCTGAACTGACGAAAGAATCCGGTAAGAACGCTTCTGGAAACTATGGCTTGATGGACCAGATTGCCGCTTTGAAATGGGTAAAAAAGAACATCGCGCAATTTGGCGGCGATCCCGACAACGTTACGATTGCGGGCCAATCGGCAGGATCCATGAGTGTTAACTGCCTCGTGGCGAGCCCACAGGCGAAAGGACTATTTAACAAGGCAATCGCCGAAAGCGGTGCCGCTTTCGGCAGAAATTACCCTTCACTAAAACAAGCAGAAGATGCGGGCGTGAAGGCAGGCGAGAAGCTGAATGCCCCTTCACTCACTGCATTGCGTAAAGTGCCCGCAGAAGAAATTTTGGAAAACATCACCGCCTACCGAGGCCCGATTACAGACGGCCTGGTGCTGCCGGAATCCGTTTCCGCTATTTACAAGGCGGGAAAACAAAACCCTGTCACGCTGCTTACCGGCTGGAACCAGAACGAGAATGCCGTCGCTAAACCCAAGAATGCCGCTGATTTTCAAACACAATACAACCAGCAGTACGGCCCGATGGCACAAACGTTCTTTCACTATTACCCCGCGCAAACCGATGCCGAAGCCGCGCACTCGCAGAACGAACTGGCCCGCGACATGAGTTACGGAATCCAAAACTACTCGTGGGCACAAGCACAGGCGCTGCAGAACAAAGGCGTTTATCTCTACCGGTTCACACGCAAGCTGCCCGCGACGGGTATTTACGCGCAGTATGGCGCATTCCACACGGGCGAGGTCGCGTATGCGTATGACAACCTCCGTTTCATCGACCGTACATTACGCCCGTTGGATGCCACGGACGATCAGATTGCCAACGTGATGTCAGCATATTGGGTGAATTTTATAAAGACGGGCAATCCCAACGGCACCGGATTGCCGCCATGGCCTGCATTTAATTCGAATGCACCACAAATGCTATTGCTTGGCGAGGAAATCAAGGCAGCGCCACTAACCGAACAGCCGGCATTGGATTTCCTCATCGAGCAGGCCGCCAAACGGTAGAATTGACAGGAAGCCGGCTTAAAGCGATTGTAACCAGTCAACTCAAACCGGCTTTCCATGCTTATCGACAGAAAGACTTTCCTCCAAAACCTCTCTATGGCTGCCAGCGCAGCGTTTCTCTCCGATTTCACACAGGCCAGCCCGCTTTTTGGCAAGAAACCTGAAATGCGTCTCGGCTTTGTAACGTATCTCTGGGGAAAGGACTGGGATGTGCCTACGTTGATCAAAAACCTCTCGGATACGCACATTACTGGTGTGGAGCTGCGCGTAGACCACGCGCACAAGGTTATGCCTGATCTTGGCCCGGAGCAGCGGAAAGAAGTGAAAAAGCAATTCGCCGACAGCCCCGTCAAAATCGTCGGGCTCGGTACCAATCAGCAATATGATTACCCCGACCAGGATAAGCTGAAAGTCTCGATCGAACGTACCAAAGAATTCATCCACCTGAGCGCGGATGTGGGCGGCACGGGCGTGAAAGTGAAGCCGAATGCATTGCACAAGGAAGTCCCTACGGAAAAAACTTTGGAACAGATCGGCCTTGCATTACGCGGGTTGGCAGGCTACGCGGCCGATTTTGGCCAACAACTGCGGCTGGAAGTCCATGGCGAGGAAACACAGGAACTTCCGAACATCCGCAAGATCATGGATTATGCCGATCACCGCAACGCCAAAATTTGCTGGAACTGCAACAAACAGGACCTGAACGGGCAGGGCTTTCAGTCCAATTTCGATCTGGTCAAAAAGTATTTCGGCGATACCTGCCACGTTCGGGAGCTCGATCGTACCGACTATCCCTACCCCGAACTGATCGACAATCTTGCCAAAATGGATTACAAAGGCTGGGTACTGCTCGAATGCCACACCAACCCCGACGACAAAAGCGCCGCGCTGAAACGGCAGCGCCAGGTTTTTGATGCCATGACGACCAAATATTAGTTACCAGCGAACTACTTTAGGAATCCCAACTCTTTGCACACTTTCGCCATATTCTTCTGCCCGCACACGGGATTTTCGAGGGATTCGAGGATTGAATGAGTGAATGAGCCGCCGTGGAACGGGGAATGAGTGAATAGTCAAGTATTGGCAGATATATGGGCGACGCTGCAAATGCCCTTACTGCGTCATGTTGACAAGCGACTATTATCTGTGTAAATTGTGAGTAGCTCCTATATAAATGAGTCTAACACTATGAGAAAACTTACTTCGACGAATTACTACAATCAGACGTTCCTGGAAGAGAAATGCACATTGAACGAACTGATCAACCTGCTTAGCAAACGGTGGCTGACCGAAGTGATGTTCAGTATTGAGGAAGGCAACAACCGGTTTTCGACGCTGAAAGAAGACCTTAAACACATTAGCGACAACATCTTAGCCGATCGCCTGAAACTGCTTGAACAACACAAGCTGATCATCCGCAACGACAATTTCCGCGAAGTACCGAGCCGCGTCGAATATACGCTGTCCGAAACCGGTTCCAAGCTCAGCGAGCTCCTCGACGGCCTCTGCCACTTCTCCGAGACCGAAATGGAATTCCCCGATTAACACTACCCTAAAGGCCGTCTGCCCGGTCCTTAACAATTGTTAACAATCACTTCGGAAATTGTGAGTGACGGGATATAGCCTTCTCCCCGTTTGATCATCCATTGATGCTGGCTGTACATCGGATTCGATCTACGCTTACGTTGTTGGATAAATTCGGCAATGCATTCCAGCCAACAACACCGCATTGCCTGCAATTCGCTCCATTTTACCGGCTCCGTTAAGCATTCCCTCACCAACGAGGTGTTAGGGACATGTATTAATTGTGCTGAAAGTACTAAACGTTCGCAAATCAGGGCCGCTGACTGGCTTTTTGACTGGCATTCGGAATTATGTCGCAAGGACAGGCAAGTGCTCAAAATTGAGCTTTTGCAGGAACCTTTGACGATCCAGGGCCTTGTCAGCCTTGCCGATAAAGGAGACCATATTTATATGCATTTAGTTGAAAATGTAAGTTGGAACAAAGGCAAAAACAAGCTATATTGTGGTGTAGCGGGCAACCTGTTTGCAACCGCCTGCAAGTTGTCTTTTGATCTTCGGTATGATGGAATTATCTCCTTCGTCCCCAAAACACAACTCATTGAGCATTATCAGAATACCTTTGGCGCTAAACTTTTCGGGCCTAACCGCATGTTTATTGACACAAGGGAGGCGTCAATTTTAATCCAGCAATTTTTAAGCCAATGATCTTATGATAGATTTAACAAAAATAGACGAAAAGGACCTTGTGGTGAGCGACAGAAAACTGACTGAACAGGAAGAAAAGGAATTCAGCGCCTTCCTGAAATCAAGGAAACCATCTTCCGAAAAAGACGCTGCCGTAAAAACCGCGCACTAATAACTCGCACCAATCAAATCCCGCAGCACCACCGATGCGCAGGTCGCACCGAACGTCGCGGGCAAATAGGACATCGTGCCGTAAGCGGATTTTTTGTAGTTGCTGCCGTCGGTAAGGATGAGCGACTCACGGATTTGTTCTTCGGTCGAGAATACGGCTTTGATACCTTTGTAAATCCCTGCCTTTTTGAGGTTTTTCCTCACCTGCTGCGCGAAAGGGCAATTATATGTCTTCGAAATATCGACCACTTTCAGCTGCGTCGGGTCTATTTTCCCGCCCGCGCCCATGGAGCTGACGATGCGCATATTGCGCTTATACGCCTGCGTGAGGAACGTCAGTTTGGGTGTGACACTGTCGATGGCATCGACAATGTAGTCGTAACGCGTTACGTCGAGGATTTGCTCCACAGCATCTGGCGTCACGAAGCTTTTCACGACATTCAGGGTCAGCTCGGGATTGATCGCTTTGAGTCGCCCGGCCATGATATCGGCTTTGCTCTGGCCGTGATTCGTAGCCAATGCGGGTAACTGCCGGTTGCGGTTGGTCGGGTCTACCACATCGCCATCCACGATCGTCATCGTCCCTACCCCGCCGCGGCAAATGAATTCCGCCGCAAATGAGCCTACTCCGCCCAACCCGATCACCAGCACATGCGCCTGGCTGAGCTTCACCAGGTTTTCCCTCCCAATCAGTAACTCCGTCCTGGAAAGCCAGGAAAAATCCTCCATCATTGCTTAAATACTTTGCAGAAATTCGTTTCGAGCTGCAAAGCAATCTCTTTTTCGGGAATATTCCGCAACCGTGAGGCGGTTTTGTAGATTTCGCGGATATCGCCGCCGGTGTCGTCGGTTTCGAGAAACAACTGATCCGTCGGGACTGCTCTGAATGCCTCCATAATAGCTGCATTGGGATGTAGCAGCGCCTTCCCGAATGACAGAAAGTAGCCTGCATCGATCACTGGCTGTATCACCGAAAGACGGTTGTTGACCCCGTGAAAAACGACTGGCACTACGGCGTTCTTTAAAAATTGCAGGCACTCCCGGAACGCCTTCACGCAATGGACCACCAGCGGTTTCCGCAATTCTCCGGCCAGCGCGATCTGCCGTTCGAATGCGATGCATTGCATATCCCAGTCCGTGGCGGTGAGCTTGTCGAGGCCGCATTCCCCGATCGCAAGCACTTCCGGCCGTGCCGCATACCTGCGCAGCAGATTCAAATCATCGGATAGCGTTTCCAACCGAATGTACCAGGGATGGAGCCCGGCACTTATATACCGGCCGCCCACAGCACCCGCAAACCCATTATGCCGGTTTTCGATGGCCAGTATGCCCGGGTCGCCGGGCGAGTTGTGAGTATGGACATCCAGGAACATCGACAGGGAGCTTCATTCAAACGGATTCACTGCGTACATCAGGCTCCTGGCCGATATTTCATGGGAGTCGATGTGTGACTTACCTTTATAGTTGCGTACCCGCAGGTTATCTTTTCCCTGATAAACGAAAGAAAGCGTCGCAACCGGCTGGCCGATATTGAACATTTTGGAGCCTTTTTCGGTATAAGCCTCAGCCAGCTCTTTTAATAAAGCGGCATCGGGAAATTCAAGACATTTCAGGGTAAAACCGTCGATATCGCCATCCCAATTCAGATACAGTAAATGGCGTTGTTCGGGGGCTATTTCAAAGTAAAAGTTGAACCGTCGCTGCCCGTCGAAAGCCTCCGAAAGTTGTAGCTCCTTCGATTCGGGGTAATAGGTTTTGATTTCTTCGCGTAAGTAATCGAGTGAATTCATCTTGGTGCGTGGGTGGTGTCTTTCAATTCGTGTATAAACAAATATATCCAGCCAGCGGCAGAATTTCAAGGATCAGCCCGGAAACAGTTTGATCACGTGCTTAAACGTTTTACCAAGCGGCAATACCTTTCCGTTCAACAGCCGGATCATATTCCCCTCGATATAATGTACGAATTTTTTGTTCAATATGAAAGACTTGTGGATCCTGATGAACGCGTCGGCCGGCAGCTGTTCTTCGAAACTGCCCAGGGTTCGCTGCGTGAGCAGGAACTGGTCCCGGCCCCATATTTTCACGTAATTACCCAGGCTTTCAAGATAATATACGTCGTCGAGCTGCATTTGAACCAGCTTCTTGTCCGATTTGATATACAACGGCTCCGCTTCCTGCAGCCCAGCGGACGCCACTGGGCCGGGTAACGCCAGCCTGCGCAAGGTATGCTGCTCCAATGCCCGGTTGGCGGCTTTCAGGAACCGGTCAAAGCGGAACGGTTTGAGCAGGTAATCGACCACCTCCAATTCGAAACTTTCCAGCGCGTGCTCCTCATAAGCAGAGGTGATGACGACCAGCGGACGCTGGCTGAGCGTGCGCAGGAAGTCGAGACCACTGAGCTTCGGCATACGGATATCCAGGAAAATAAGGTCGACCGCATGGTGATTGAGAAATGCAAATGCCTCGGTGGCCAGGTAGCATTGCCCCGCCTTTTCGAGGAAGGGGATATCTTCGAGGTACCTCACGATCACATCGTGGGCCAAGGGCTCATCGTCGACAATCAGGCAGCGTAATTTCATAACAGGTCGATTTCCAGGCTGGCGGTAAACACTCCGTTCTCTGCCCGGGTGATTAACCGGTGCTTTCCGGGGTATAGTAATGCCAGCCTTTTCCGCAAATTAGTCAATCCAATGCCCGTTTGCGCGTCCGGTGCCGGTTCGTATGAATTTTCACAGACAAAACGCACAGTATGCTGGTCGGATTTGAGGCGAATATGCAGGAATGCAGGATTTTCAGCATTTTCGACGCCGTGCTTGAATGCATTCTCGACGAAAACAATCAGTAGCAGCGGGGCGATCAAGGCCGTGCCATTCTCTATTTCTTGTGCAAATTGGAGATCCAGGCTTCTTTTTAACCGGATTTTTTGCAACTGAATGTAATCATTCAGGTATTTAACCTCCTCCTCCACACGCACAAACGGCTCTCTGGCTTTATAAATCACATAGCGCATCAGCTCCGAAAGCTGTAAAATACTTTCCGGCGTCTGCTCGGAACGTTGCAAGCTCAATGCATAAAGGTTATTGAGGGTATTGAAGAAAAAATGCGGGTTCAACTGCTGCTTCAAAAGGTCAAGCTCGGCCAAGGATTTTTCGTGTTGCAGGGCTGTAATGAGACTATTCTGCCTCGCCCACTGGATCGCCAGTAACACCGGTAAACTAATAACCAGTATCAGCATCGCGCCGAACGCATTTTCAGTCACAAAAGGATTAGCGGAAAACACGCCGCCCAGCACTTTACTGAAAGGCAAACTGGCCAGTAACTGCCCCCACAGCGGGTAAAACACGCCGATCAATGCAGCTGAACAAAGGATGTAATGCAAAATACCCCGTTCTTTCAGAACCACAGGCACAAGCCAGCAACTGTTGACATAAAAGAAAAAATAGCCCGCAAGATACATTACCAGTAGTTGCAGGGAATAACTGACAAACGTGGTAAAATAGGCCGCTATTTTCGGAAAGTGTATCTCAAAACCAATAAGCAGCTGCTTTCCGGAATCGTACAAGGGATTGTCAAGGCTCGATACCGCCATCGCACCAAGCAATAATGCAAGCCCCGTGATGCTGATCAGCACCGCCTTTTCCAAGCTTAGCCTGCGTACCCATTTCACCTCGCGTAACCGGCCGCTGTACTGGCTTTCCGCCACGAGCACGCATTCCAGCACTGCAATGCAAAGCCCGCCGGTAAACACTACCGGCCATAAAAGCTGCCCAGGGCTTAACTGTGCGCCCGAAATCCCCAGTAATATGGGTAAATACCCTAGAAAGCACCCCAGCCAAATCCGACGATTGCGCCCCGCAAAACGGCCCTCCCTACTCCCCTCACGCACCCACGTGGCCGTGAGCATAGGCGCCCACAGCGCCGTTAAAACCAGTAGCGATTGAAAATATGCCACCCAATAATCGTCCCGCCCGATCGTAAATCCGATCGAAACCCAGCAGAACAGTCCCACGTAAAGCCACGTATCTTTCCGACGGGCCAATGCGTCCGTTACATTTTGCATTACCACCATCCCGCAAATAAACCGCAAATCGCGGCGGCTTTCAAAAATTAATGACGACCGTCGCGATTTTGGTGATATTGGTAAAAAAAGCTCAAAAACAGGCTCGCAGACGCCTTCGTCACCGTTGTATTTACCTTCCTCATTATTCATTGAATACCAGGCCAACTGCATCCCATCTTTGAAGCCGAAACTTCAAAAGCCATGTTATGCAAAGATTAAAAATCCAGGGACTTTCCAAAACCTACCCCAACGGCATCCGTGCCCTTGACCAGGTGTCACTCCAAATACCGAACGGGATGTTCGGGTTACTCGGTCCTAATGGAGCCGGTAAGTCGACCTTTATGCGTATCCTCGCTACGCTTACCCAGCCCGACAGCGGGCTGATCGCCTTCGACGGGCAGGATATCATCCGTGAAACCGATTGGCTAAGAAGCAGGCTTGGTTACCTGCCGCAGGATTTCGGTGTATATCCGGGCGTTTCTGCCGAAAGCCTCCTTGACCACCTGGCCGTATTGAAGGGCCTGATCCACAAACCGGAACGCCAGGAACAAGTGGCCGCACTATTGCAACGAACAAACCTCTACCAGCACCGCAAGCGGGCTGTGAGTACATTCTCCGGCGGAATGCGCCAGCGTTTCGGTATTGCACAGGCTTTATTGGGGAGTCCGCAGCTGGTGATCGTCGATGAGCCTACGGCGGGCCTGGATCCTTCGGAACGCAACCGGTTCCACGACCTGCTGAGTGAAATCGGGGAACATATCGTGGTGATTCTCTCGACGCACATTGTCGCCGACGTGCACGATCTCTGTCCGCAAATGGCCGTACTGGCCTCCGGCCGTGTGGTCCTCGAAGGCAAACCCGAAGTCCTGACACATTCGCTGAAAGGCCGGCTCTGGCGCAAAACCGTCACAGCTGCGGAGCTCGCCGAAATGCAAGCCGTTATCGACATAATCTCCACGCGCAGAGTCGCCGGGCGCATTCAGGTACACGTGCTCGCGGATGTATGCCCGGGTACCGCTTTCGAGGCATTCAATCCAGGGCTTGAAGAGGTATATTTTGCCACGCTCCCGGGCATGGACCGGAAGGAGGTGCAGCCATGCTAGCCGCTATGCTTCGCTTCGAAATGGGTTACCATTTCCGGCAGATCAGCTTTCGCATTGCCGCATTGCTATTCCTGATACTCGGCGTCCTGATGCCTTTCGGCAACTACGGAGGGGACGAAATACACCGGAATGCCCCGCATGTAATCAATTTCATCATGTGCCTGCTTTCCCTGTTCGCAATCTTCGTGAACACACTCGCCGGCGCGGCTGTGGTGCTGCGCGATGCCCAACACCGCATGGAGCCGCTTATTTTCACGACGAGCATCGGTCGCAAGCCCTATTTCTTTGTCCGGCTGCTTGGGTTGCTCGCCGCCGTATTCCTGGTTATGTGCCTCGCGGCACTGGGTATGGCAATGATAACCTTCCTCGCCCCACCCGGGCAGCTGGGCCCCTTCCATTTTTCCCATTACCTGACGCCGCTACTGCTGTTCGGTCTGCCGGGCGTGGTATTTTGCAGCAGCATCGTTTTTGCAACCGCCCTGCTTACGCGCAATGTCCGATGGGTGTACACAGCCGGGGTTTTGATATTTATCGTCTATTTCACGGCTTCCATTCTGGGCAATTCGCCGGTGATGGCCGGCTCCATACCGGCTCCGGGCGGTCCTGGCTGGCTATCGGTACTGATAGATCCTTTCGGCTTTACGGCGTTTTTTGGAGAAACAATGAACTGGCCCGTTTGGCGGCGCAACCGGGAGCTGTTCCCGATCACCCCGAGTTTCATCGCCAACCGCCTACTCTGGACTACGATTTCCCTCGCCATGCTGGCATTGTCGTATAACCAATTCAAATTCAAAATTTTATCGGAAAAGAACACGACCCCATCCAGTAAACAAGTCGCACAAACGGCACCTGCATTGGCCTACCGGACCATCCGTGCCCTTGCCAGCGGACAACACTACCACTGGCAGGCGTTTTGGCGGATACTCACGCTCGAAACAAAAACGCTATTCGGCAGCCCGGTCGTAACGACGCTTATCTTCGCATTATGGGTGTTTTTCAATGCGGTAGAGCTGTTCGAAAACCTCTCCAATGGGCCATACGGGGTACGAAGTTACGCCACCAGCGGTATCCTCGCCGAGCAGCTTGTGGCTGTACGACCGGCATTACTGCTGATCCTGTTTTATGCTTCTGAATTGATTCAAAGGGAAAAAACAACGGGAATCCAGCCGCTGATCTTCTCCACGCCGGTCTCCGTTATAGTTTTTGCCATCGCCAAATCTCTCGCGCTGGTCGGCTGGATTTTCGTGCTAATCACCGTTCATATCGGTATCGGTGTGGCTGTCCAATGGTTTTCAGGATTCGAATATTTTGAATGGGCCACCTATTTCCCGCTGTATTATTATGCCGGCCTTCCGCTGGTCCTTTACGCCATCCTGATCCTATTCATCCAAGCTCTCGTTCCTAACAAATACCTGGGAATGCTTATCAGTGGCCTCATTACCGGCATTTTCATCTTCGGCCGGAAACTCGGCCTCGAAAGCCACCTCGCACGTTTCGCCACAGCCCCAGGCCTGCGCTATTCGGACTTTGACGGGTTCGGCCACAGTGGGTTGTCCTTTCACTGGTACATGCTCTACTGGGCGCTGGTCGCGCTGGCGCTCGCGGGCGTGGGTACGCGTATGTGGCCGGGGTATGCGCGCGGAAGCATACGTACGGAAATTACGTCGGTCCGGCCAGCCGTGATATTTGCGTCCGTCTGTGCATTGCTCGCTGTCGGAACGGGGATTTATATTCAATTTAAAACCGGCCTTTCGGCCAATAACCGCACGGGAACGGCTAATGCGGAATGGCAGGCACAATATGAACGAAAATACAAGCCGCTTGAAACCCTTCCTCAGCCGGTAGTTACGGATGTTAACCTGCAAACCGACCTTTTTCCAGCTGACCACTACTACACCGTAAAAGGTTCTATACGGGTTAAAAACAAATCAGGGCAACCGATTACTGAGCTGCATATCGGAATCGACCCGGAAATTGAACTGGTTGAACTGGTGCCCGAACACGCTTCGCAAGTATCGAAGGACGAGATCTTCGGGCAACATGGGTACCGTCCCGAAACCCCGCTCGCGCCCGGTGCGGAGATGACGATCCGCTTCTCGATCCGCGCCGACCGGTCGGCACTTAAAACCTTCAACAACGAGCATTCGGTTGCGGCCAATGGCACTTACATTGAATTGGAAAAATACCTGCCGCATTTCGGTTACCGAACGGCTTACGAAATCGAAGATGCGGAAGAGCGGCGGCAAAATGGCCTGCCTGTCCGCAGAGACGTTCCGTCGTCCGATCATGAGTATCATTTCATTCATTTTCAAAACATTATTTCCACCGAAGCCGGGCAGCAAGCCGTCACAGCAGGCACATTGGTGAAAAACTGGGAGCGCGCTGGCCGGAGCTATTTTCAATACCAATCCAAAGAACCGATCCCTTACATGTTTGCATTGAGCTCTGCCTGCTATGCCGTGAAAACGGAAAAGTACAAAGGCACGACCTTCCGGATCTACCACCATCCCGGGCACCCGCAGAATGTCACAGCCATGATGCTCGCCATGAAAGACGCTGTAGATTACGGTAATGCGAATTTCGGTACCTACCCGCGCCACGAGCTCACGCTCGCCGAAATCCCGCATTACCCCGGTTCGGCGACGGCCTACCCTGGCCTCATTTTCAGCCAGGAGCGGAACAATTTCAGGAGCAATCTGAGCGATACTACCGGTTTCAATTTCACCTATGCTACTACCGCGCACGAAACGGCGCATCAATGGTGGGCGGAGCGTGTGGCTGCTCCGGCGGGACCGGGTTATGCCTTGCTGACCGAGTCGTTGGCCAAGTACACAGAAGCCATGGTCACCGAAAAACGGTTCGGCAAAATGTACCTGAGGCCTTATCACGTAAAGGATTTTCAGCTCTATTTCGCCTACCGCAGCGCTATCGCCGGAAAGGAAATGCCGCTTTGGCAAACCACGGGTCAGCCTTTTGTACATTACCAGAAAGGCGGATTGGCGCTGTTTCGTCTCAAAGAAGTTTTAGGAGAAACACATTTGAACCGCGCATTGCGGGCGCTGGTGGCATATCATGGCTACCCGCTACGAAAACCGGATCCGGCCACCCTGGTCAATCTTTTGACGCGCGCGACACATGCCTCGCAGGCAAGGTTGATCGACGAGCTTTTCAAGAAGGTAATCGTGTATGACAATGACATTAAAATACTGTCAAACAAAGCATTACCTCACAACCAACAGCAGCTTACATTGGAAATCAATATCCGTAAAACCGACGAAACATCGGGCAAGCCAGTGCCGCTGAAACCTGACGATGCGATTGATATTGTCGTGTTCGATCAGCATATAATGCCAAATATCAAGCCGCCAAAGCCTATTTACGCACAGCAGCATTATTTTTCAAAAAAACGCTCGGTCATCCAAATTGTGGTACCGGGCCGGTCGGTAGCTGTCGTGCTCGACCCGTTGTCTTATATGCTCGACATTAGTGACCATAACAACGTAGCAACACTAAAATGAGGTCTGACTGAGTGTTGCAGACCTCACGGAATATGCCCCGGGCATTGATTATTTCAAATACCCGGGCACTTCTTCGACAATCGTTTCAAACAGCTTTTTCGCGCTGGTATGCTTCAATACCGGCGCTATCTGCCCTCCCCAGAACATGATCAGGTCATATTGCTGCTTTTCGGTAGCAGCCTTGCGGAGCGGCACGATAAACTGGTTTTGTAGAGGGAACGGCAGCAGTTCGTCGTTACGCCCGGCGATGGATTCGGTATAGCGGCTGCGGATACCGCGGCCCAAACGGCCTGTCGAGACCTTCGTCAGCGTGGTGTAACGCGCGGCGTCCGAATGCAGAAGATCCCGGTGATATTCGCTTGCACCGGACTCGTCCGTGGCAAGGAATGCAGTACCGATTTGCACGCCTTCCGCTCCGAGGGTAAATGCGGCTGCCACACCACGGGCATCGGCAATGCCGCCAGCGGCCACCACCGGCGTTTTCACTTTCTCACGGATCTGCTGCACGAGTACGAATGTGCCCGTGAGCGATGCCTCGGGAGATTCCAGGAACGACGGCCGGTGACCGCCAGCTTCGAAACCTGAGGCGATAATCACATCCACCCCGGCATTGTCCAATGCAATCGCTTCATCGAGCGTGGTGGCATTACCGATGAGTTTAATGCCCTTTTTACGAAATTCTTCCAGGATAGTCGGGGAAGGCAGGCCGAAAATAAAGCTGAAAACCGGAGGTTTGGCGGTCAGCAGTGCATCGACCTGGTTCTCGAAACGGGATGGGTAAGCTCGGGGTTTTGTCGGCAACGGGGCTCCCACTTCATCAAAAAAAGGCTTTACGAGCGCGGCGGCTTTTGCAAATTGTTCTTCCGAAACCTCCCCGGCAGGAAAGTCGCTGTCGGAAACCCAGAGATTGATGTTATAAGGTTTGTTGGTAGCTTGTTTCAGCTCCTTATCCAGCGTTATAATTTCGTCGGGTGTGAGCATATAAGCGCCATACCCGCCCATTCCGCCGAGATTGGAGACCGTCGAAACGAGTTTTACGGAAGATAGATTGCCCCCGAACGGGCCTTGCAGTATCGGATAGTCGATTCCCAGCACGCGGGAAACATTGGTTTGATTCCACATAATCCAGGTTGGCGGGCAGTAAGTGAAACCCGCTGCACAAATTAAGCAGAGAAAACGATCGGTCTGATGTGACTTACATCACAATTTTATGTTAACGCGCAGAATGGTAAAGCCGGCTCAAAGTCTCGCGCGACACGCCCAGGTAGGCGGCGATCAGGTGCTTCGGCACGAGCTGGAACAACGTGGGGTATTGCACCAGGAGGTCTTCATACCGCTTTCTGGTATCGTTGGTCATCAACGAAAGAAGCCTTCTTTGCGACGCTGCATAGCCGCGGTTGGTACGCCAGCGAAAAAAATGCCCGACCGCTTCTATTTCATGGCAAACCCTTTCGCGATCGTCTGCGGATATGGATAAAACCTCGGCATTGGCCACGCAATCCACGATCACGGCGGCCGGATGCCGGTTGTACAATGCGTCATAATCCGACGCCCACCAGGTAGGCATGGCGAATTGCAGGATGGTCATCCGCAGTTCGTCGTTCATGAAGTAGGTTTTAAGGCAGCCGCTCAATACGAAATATTCGCGCGTCACTGTGTCCCCCTCGTGAATCAGCGTTTGGCCTTTTTTGAATGATTCGTGTTTGAAGCAAGCGTAAAATCCGTCGAACTGCGCATCGGTCAGTTCGACGGATCTGGTAATATGTTCTTTCAGGATTTGCCGGGCGTCCATGGCGGGTTTGTTTCAATCCTGAAATATAAATGTTTGTCCGAAATTATGGCTTACTCATAATCCAACCAGGTCGTGGCCCTGCAAGCCTTATCCGTTGTGAACCGTACCCAGCGGGCAGAGAAGTTTTGCGGGAATGTAAATGAAACAGTCTGCCCGGGCTTCACTGTGAACGTTTTATAAGCCATCCACGGTCCGTTACCTACCGGATCGGCCTCGAGTGTAAAAGTCACAGCTTCCTCTGCATTATGGGATAGTTTCAGGCTTTTCTGATCATAAAAACCAATCAGATAAGGGTCGGAATGCTCGCCTGCCTGTACCTGCGTGTCTTTCCAGGGACCGCCGTGGCCCGTAGGTTTACCGAGTTTCCAAAGGTCGTCGATAGCCCCGGCCCATACGGCCGCCTTCTTGTCCCCTGAAACGATGATATGCTCGCTGTTCCGCATCGACTTCGGATCGACGCCCGTCATGACCAGCAAACCGCGGTAGGATGCATAGTCATGAATGCGAAGATTGTGCGAAGAAACGGGGCGGATTTTGGCATAGCCATCCGCATTCTCGGCGGGCAGCTCGTAGAATGTGCCATGGCAGTTGAAGAGATCCCGCTCGGTAGCTACTTCACGGCAAATGCGCAAGGAAGCTTCATTGGTGAGGCCAGCGAAAGCCTCATTACCCAGCGGCAATCGCCAGCGGCGGCCTTTATCGTCGACTACGAGCACCGACGAAACTTCCACGGTTACGACCTGTTTAGGAATAGCAAATTTGGTTTTGATAAATGAATGCATGGAGGCGTCCTCCCGTCGGCTGAGTTTCATATCGCGATCAAGTTCGTAATAACCGACCTCGTCCGGTTTTGCACCGCTGAAATCCATCGCAGCCATACCCAGTACCCGCCGGTTTTCCCCCAGGCCATACAGCAGCCCGCCATGACTGGCGACCGAATTGGCATTGCTAAGCCCTTTGAAAATCGCATCCGGCGTGCCTGCACGACGGTCAGCGGTTGTGTAGGTAAAATGAACCGTTGCCCGGGTAGCGTTGTCGGGCCGCACACGTACCCATTCCCCCGATTCGGCATTGCTAAAATCCGCATTGAGGGCCGCATTGGGGCCTAATTTGATTGTTTTCAATACCGACCATTCCCCATTTCCTTTTTTATCCACTTCAAATACAAACCCCGTTTCACGCTCGCCCTCGTTGCGTATCCATACCGCGCGGCGCTCCCATCCCGCAAACAGGAAGGGCTCCGAGGTTTGTCCGGCTCTCACTGGCTCGTTCAGCCAAACCGAACCTTCCGCCGAATTAGGGCCAAGCTGGTCGGGCAGGTTAAGGGGTGTAAACCAAAGATTGGAATTGGATTGTCCGGGACCTTCTATTCCCCCCTTGGCTTTGCGTTTGTTCAAAAACTCGCGCTGGGCCGAATCGTCGCAGCCAAAAACGAGACGCTCGTTCCAGCGGGTAAAATCGCCGATTACTTTCAGGTAAGCCGTGCGCGGACGGATGCCGGCGCTGTTCTGTGAATTGAATTGCCCCGGAAACTTCCAGAACATCCCATGCATAGTCATCAGGTAATCGGGCTGCTGCGCGGTGCCTACGTCGCGGATGCGCGGCCACTCGGTATTCCAGCCATGCGCGCCGTCGTAGGCGTGGCTGGCCTTGGGCAGGCGGTAGAAGCTCCATTTGCCGTGGTCGCGCACACCCACCAGCACCGATTTGTGGTCCCAGCCGGTAGCCCATATCGGGTCGGTGGCTGGGTTCTGATTGCCCCCGATGCCCCCTGGCCCCGTAACCTCCACAAACTGGTTGCGACGGACTACTTTCCAGTTCTTCCCGTCCCATTCCGACAGCGAGCCCGATTCGATATCGAATTGTATTTCGGCTTTTCGCCCCGGTTCACCGTTGTTGGAATACACCGCCACGCCCTGGCCTGAGTAAAAACCCTTCCCGTGCGTCCCCGGAAGCAGCCCTTTGATTTGGTAGGTTGCCTTATCGGTTTCCTTGTCACGGTCGATATTGCCGTCCTCATAGAGCATCTTAGGCGCCAGCGTTTTTACATCCACTTCATAAAAACCCTCCTCCATAGTTCCGTAAAGGATCTTCCCGGCCGGGTCGGTCAAGTGTCGCGCATTGCCGGTATGGCGGCCCGGCATCGCTTTATATGGAATCGTGCGCACTTCGCCTTGGCTGTTGATGGCATAAGGTCCGATAAAAAGCTGGTTGCTTTCCTTGTGGATCATGCGGTTGGCCGGCGTGCCGCCGATACTTTCGGGGCGCACGGTCTGTTTCAGGTCGGTGCTGATCTCGTACAGCTTATCGGACGAGCCGAAGGGCAGGTGCGGACCGTAGGTAATCGCCCACAGCTTCCCGGCCCAGGGTACAACGGCCCCTGTGCCGCATTCCCCCTCATTGTTGTACATGGCCAAATGCGGGTAAATACCGCTGTATGAAGGCTGCTTCGGCATCTGCGCCGCCACCGGTTGGGCGATACTCATCACAGAACCGGCCACAAGCGCGCACACACGATTTCTTTTCATCGAAAGACTCATAGATTTGATAATCAACTGGAAAATATAGAATTAATATCCGGCATTCTGTGTGATATTCGGGTTCACACGCCGCTCTACGGCCGGGATCGGCCAGAGGTACTGCCGCGATTTGTCGAAACTGCGCTGGGAAAGCATCTTCACATCCGTACCAAAGCCCGAATAATCGGCCAGGCCGTCGTCATCGAGCGGGGTAACGCCGGGGAAGGGCCATTTGGCGCGATTCTGCGCTGCCGGGTCGGGCAAGCCTACCACGGGCGTCGATAACGCCTTTTCGGCCAGCTTCCAGCGGATCAGGTCCATATAGCGCAATCCCTCCCGCGGAAACTCCACGCGGCGTTCACGGCGCAGTACCTTACGCAATGCGGTGGCATTGGTAGTGGTAATCGCAGGATAGGCAGTGGTTTGTTCCACACCGACCCCGTAAGCCCTTGCCCTGATCAGGTTAACAGCGTTCAAAACGCTTTCATCGATCTCCCCGAGCTCGATTTTGGCCTCTGCGTACGTGAGGAGCATTTCGGCATAGCGGATTACGATGGCATCGTTGTCTTCTACGAGCCGGTCCGGCCAGGTCTGGTCGATGCCTTTTTTCCAAAGCAGGCCCGTAAAGCTCGCAAATGCAGCCACGGCACGGGTATCTTTGTTGGTCACCCGGCGGTTCTCTTTCGAACTGAACACCGTTAGGGAATCCGGATGCGGCATGTAATTATAGCCGAGCCACTGAGTGTTGAACTCCACAATGGTGGCCGTCAGCCGCGGATCACGGTTCTTGAAGGGCGCCTTCGGGTCGTACAAAACCGATTCGTCAATGGGCTTTCCGTCCGTGCATTCGTAGGCGTCCATCATGTCGCGCGTGGGCAGCTGTGCGCCGTACCCGCCCGCATTACGCGAGATATTGTCCTGCACATAACCGGCACCATTGAAAACCTGCTGCTTTTCATCACGAGGCACGCTGATAATCATTTCCTTACTGGTCTCCCCTGCTTTCAAAAAGAGCTGCGAATAGCTGCCGTGCAATGCATAAACACCCAGGTCCATCACCGCTTTCGAGGCGTCGCGTGCGAGCTGCCATTTACCCGTATACAAAGCCGTACGTGCCTTGATCGCCAGCGCGGCGCCTTTCGTCAGCCTTTTGGTTTCAGATGCGCCATAGGACACAGGCAGATTCGCGATGGCGAAATCGAGCTCGTTGAAAACGAATTGCAGGATTTCCGCCTGGTTCTTGCGGGCAATGCCGTAGGAATCTTCCAACGCAACCGGCTCGGTCAGCAGCGGCACGTCGCCGAAATGGGTTACCAGCCGGGAATACTGGTAGGCGCGTATCAAACGCATTTCCGCTTCCAGGCGCAGCATTACGGCGGCCGGTGTATTCGCGGCGGCCCGCTCTTTGTTGGCGATAAACGAATTGACGCGGGCAATGGCTTTGTAGGAGTTGAGCCAGAACGTCTGCACGCCGGCGTCGTCGGCATTCATTGTGCCGCCGATCACAGCATTGGTCAGTTGCCCGCGGTGCCATTCGTTGTCGCTGAACAGCTCATTATCATTGCCCCAGAATGCGAGGCGGTACAAGTCGTTGACTGCAAGTTCCAGCTCGGTCTGGTTTGAATAGAATGTGCCCGTGGAAGCTTCCGAAAGCGGATTGAGGTCCAGGGTATGGCAGCTCGTCGCCCCGGCGAGGAGCACCAGGAATAGGGTCTTTTTCATGTCTTATCAATCGAATAAGGTTACTAAAACCGGATGGTGGCGCCCGCCATGAAAGTAGCGACGATCGGGTACGAATAGCTGCCCGATTCCGGATCGAGGTATTTGGGAAATTTGCTGAGCGAGAATACGTCGTTAGCCGAAAGGTAAAGACGCAGCGATTGCACGCCGGTCTTTTTCAGCACGTTCTGTTTCAGGGTGTAGCCCATTGTGATGTTTTTCAGGCGGAAATAGGCGCCGCTCAGCAGCCAGTAGTCGGAAAGCGCATAGTTGGCCGCATTGGACGTCCTCGAAAGCCTTGGGTAAGTCGCTTTGAGGTTCTGATCCGGCGTATTGTTGTTGCTCCAAAACTTGCCTGCCATTTCGGCCGGTATATTGCCAAATGCCTCCGCGAATGGTTGTGTAACCTCTGAACTCAGCCGCGACAGCTTTTTGGCAACGCCCTGAAATGTAATCCCCATATCAAAACCTTCGTAATCGGCGCGCAGGTTACCGCCATACAGGTACCGCGGCAATGCGCCCCCGAGCAGCACTTTGTCATCGGTTGTGATCTTTCCGTCCTGGTTCACATCCACATACCGCACATCCCCCGGCTTGGTAGTCACATTCAGCACCGGCGCTCCTTTGATTTCGTCCACCGTTTGAAATAACCCATTTGAAATATAGCCAAACCATTCGTTGTACTGGCTCCCATTGCGGACGATCTGGTCGCCCCGGAACTCGGTACCTTTCAAATCCCCCACGGTCGATTTCGCGTCCGACAGGTTCGCCGAAAACGAGCAATTGAGCTTGTTAATGCGGTCGCGCCAGCCCAGTTCGAGCTCCCAGCCCCTCACGTTCAGCGTACCGGCATTCTGGTTGGGTTTGTCATAGCCCATGTACAGCGGGATATCGAGCGGCAAGAGGATATTGGTCGTCGTCTTTTTGTAATAATCGGCTGCCAATGTGAGGCGGTCGTTCAGGAACGAGGCATCCAGACCAATGTCCGCTGTCCGGCTGGTTTCCCAACTGATGTTTTGAACCGCATACACCTGCTGTGCACCACCCGTGAGCGGCACTACCCCGCCATTTTGGTAAAATAATGCCGTAGAAAAGTCGATCGTGGCCATGTAGGGGTAATATGCGGGGTTACCATCCTTGTCGAGCAGCCGCTCGTTACCGGCTTCTCCCCAAGAGCCGCGGAGTTTCAGGAACGACAGCCAGCGCGTGCTTTTGAGGAACTGCTCTTCCGAAACCGTCCAGCCAGCGGAAACCGAAGGATAAATGGCTTTCCGGTATTGGGATGCAAACCGCGACGAGAGGTCCGAGCGGAGATTTCCCTGGATGAAATATTTGCTTTTGAAATTGTACTGCAACCGGCCGAAGAACGAATGTAAGCCCGATTCGTTGGCGCTGCCGCTGTTATCGCGCAGCTCTGTCGAACCCGAGTTGAGGTAGGGAAAGCCTGTCAGTGCAAATCCGCTGCGCGACGCCCCCAGCGATTCGAGCGAACGATAGTTTTCCTCAAAACCCGCCAGAATATCAATCGAATGAGCATTATTAAACTCCCTCGCATAGTTCGCAAGCACCTGCCCGTTAATCGTCACGCCCTCCGACCGGCCTTCGTTCAGTACCGTTCGCGCCTGGTTCACCACCGTGCCCACGGTGCCATCCGGATTGGTAAAGCGGATCTGCCTCGAAAAGTACTTGGTTTTATCAAAATCGAACACAGGTGCTACCAGTGCTGTGAATGTGAGGCCATTCACGGGCTTGAAATTGAACTGCATCCGGCCGCCCAACTGGTTATACAATTGCCTCGTGAAACCGCCCTCACGGAGCTGGGCAAGCGGGTTGCGGCCGTCCTTACCAACGGCAAGTTTGCCGTTTTGATATACGTCGTCGTAAATGGGCGGCATAATGCGCGCTTCGTAAATCGGGTTGTAAGTGCTGCCGGGAAGCTCGTTGCCATTGCCCTTGTTGGTGGTCCTTTTGTAGAAAACATCCAGGTTCACGCTGATCTTGTCGTTCACCTGCATGTCGTTATTTACCCGGAACAGGTAGCGGTCATACGAACGGTTATCATAGAACGCACCCGAGCTTGCATATCCCAGCGATGCTTTTGTTTTGATTTTTCCGGTGCCCATGGTGAAAACGAGGTCGTGGCGCTGACGCGGCGCGCTCTTGCGCGTGAGGATAGCCTTTTGCCAGTCGGTATTCGGAAAGCGGTCGGGGTTTACGCGGTTGCTGTCGAGGTAGGATGCAATGTAGGCATCGGCAAACGGTCCGGCGGAAGCACCATCATTCACGGCCTGCTCATTGAAATACCGCATGTAATCCTGCACCCCCGCATATTCGGGTGTGGCCGTGGCACGCTGCACGCCATATTCGTAGGTGTATTCAAGGCTCCCCTGCCCGCTTTTGGCCCGTTTGGTCGTAACCAGAATCACCCCGGCCGCCCCGCGCGAGCCGTAGATCGCCGCCGACGCCGCGTCTTTCAGCACGGTAATGTTCTCGACATCGCCCGGATTCACGTTGTCAATGCTTGCCACGGGTACGCCATCGACGATGACCAGCGGGCTGTTCGTGCCGATGGTGGTGATCCCCCGAATGAGAATACTCGAACCCGAGCCCGGCGCACCGCTGCTGCGGGTGACCGAAACGCCCGCTACGCTACCTTGTAGGGCGTCCGACACCTGTATGGTCTGTCTTCCGCCCACGTCGCGCGCGCCGATCGAGGAAATGGCGCCGGTAAGGTCTTTCTTTTTCTGAGTGCCGTAGCCTACCACCACCACTTCCGACAATGCATTGTCACTTTGTTTGAGGGTCACATTCAATTTTGTCCGCGAGCCGGGCGTAATGTCCTGACTTTGGTAACCTACAAATGAAAATGTGAGGGTGACGGCCTCGCCATCGGGTAATGCAAGCGTATAGTCACCATTGGTATCTGTAACCGTTCCGCGCTGGGTACCTTTGATCACAATGCTCACGCCGGGCAGGTCTTTTGCACCTTCGTCCGTCACTTTGCCCGTAAGCTGCCGTACTTGCGCCAGCAGCGGTCCCATCGAGGCAAGCAACAAGGCGCAGCCGAGTAGAATTTTTTGTCGCATATTTTTTTTCAATATTTAGGGTTTCAAGCTGTCCCGGGGCCCTGGGATTGCACAGATCAAAAATTTGAGTGAGCAAATATAAAATTGGACAATACGAGGATTCTCAAATGCGCTTAGCCAGTTCGCTATCCAAAATTATGGACAACCTAAAAAACTGACATACAGAAGTTTATTGTATGAGTATTATGGAGAATGGACAAGACAAGGCGAGCTCTTTAGACCTCCTCGATCACTGTTGTCAACTCGTGGCGGATACCTATGGCAAGCCCGACAGTTCGGAGTGGACGAACAGCGATTTCATCAGGCTTTGCAGCATCCTTTATAAAAAAACGCACGTGCAGATCAGCCCGAATACCCTCAAAAGGATTTTCGGAAAAATAAAAACGGATGCCCGGTACTACCCGCAGAAAGCCACGCGTGATGCATTGGCGCAATATGTAGGCTTTGCCGATTGGGACCAGTTTACCCTCGCGCAGTCGCGGCAGCAGGTTGCACCGCTGCGCCGGCGGCCCGAGGCCGACCCTGTGAGTATCCGGCCGGCGGAGGTTCCAACACAGCAGCCAAAAGCCCGGAAATCGCCGGTCAGGAAGCTCTTCATGGCTACGTTTGGATTGATCGTCATCGGCATTGCAGCCTGGCGGGGATTTCTTTTATGGCAAAACGATAAGCCCGAGGTAACGCTGTTTTGTAAAAATCCGGAGGGGGACAATCCGCATTCGGCCGTTTTTCTAGTGCGAAATTTCAGGAACGTGGGCGAGCTCGCCGAAGATTATACCATCGAATTCGGAGACGGTGAAAAAGTACGCCTGAATGGCAAAGACAGCGTCTATTCAAACTATTATGAGGTGCCCGGACACTATCTGGCCATCTTGAAGCGGGCTGGTATCCCGCAGGACACCGTGGCTGTTTTCCTGCACACCAATGGCTGGACCGCCACCGCGAGTATGATGTACGATACCACGCGTGTCTACCCGATCGAAGCGCCGGGCCTTTTCGCCGATGGTTATAACAGCATCAGCGCCGCTCAAATAGCCCGGGCCGGTGTTGACACCAACCGGACGTTCTTTGTCAATTTCATCAATACCCACCTCACGGGCATCAATGGCGACAACTTCGAACTCCTGATCGACGTCAAAGCTTCTCCCCCGCGACCGGGTGTGCGCTGCTCACAGGTTCGCGTGACGGTGTTCGGGGATTCGTCCAATCACATGGTGGATGTCATGAAACCGGGCTGTGCGCATTGGAGTAAACTGCAATTTTCGGAACTGCACAAAGACGGTCGCACCGAGGGCCCCAACTTCCTCGGCGCCGACCTCACCACCGGCGGTACCATCTCCATGAAGGTCGTCAACCGCCGGGCGGCATTGCTGATCAACGGCAGGGAGGCTTACAAAAAGACCTACAAAAAACCGTTGCGGCACATTTACGGGCTGGATATCATGTTTGCGGGTGTCGGAACGATACGGTCGGTACAGTTGAAGGATTTGAAAACGGGCAAACAGTTCGCCGGGAATTTTTAGCAACGCTGTTACGAGGGCAATTCCGCTGCTTCCTTTTCGAGTAACGCTTTCCTTCTCTTTCTCCACCAGTTAAACCCTGCTATTACGCCGATAGCCAGCAGCGCAAACGGCCAGACCGCAACCAGTACCACGGCAAATGCACGGATGTTCCCGACGCCTTGCCTGAATGCATCAGCCAGCTCAGTGAGGAATGGATTGGATGTGTCAATCGGTTTGTAGAAAACAATATGCAATGTGGAATATTTGATATCGCCTTTCAGCTGCCGGAATTGCGCTTCCGTAGCTTCAATGTCCGTGCGGATTTCGCCGAGTTTTCTTTCGATTTCCAGTATTTCCTTCACAGTATTGGCTTTAACCAGCAATGCACGGTAACGGTTTTCGATATCTTTTTTCGTTTTAAGCCTCGATTCCGTATCCACATATTGAGCCGTTACATCCTCATTTGAAATGGATTTTTCCCGGAAATCGGTCACTCCCTTCGTCGCCGAAGCCAGAAATGTTTCGAAACTGGCCGCCGGCACGTGCACTACGATCGTATAGCTGACAGCTTTGCCGCTGCGATTTTCTTGATCCCGGCTCACATATGCCTTATTTGCCCGCACAGATTCCATAATCGTCTTATGCGTGGCATCCGCATCGTCTGTTTCAAATTCAATACGGCCGGTCTTGATGAATTTTTTCTCGATAACATTTCCGCTTGCAGCTCCCGACGTTTCCCGATCTTCCTCCACTGACGTTGGATCTACCGCTTCAACCGTTTTGTTTTGATCCTGGGGCGGCGGCGGGGCCTCTACCATGTAAGCAACCGAATTGTCCTCTTCTTTTGGTCCGCTGCATCCTGCGAGCGTCAAAAGCATGATCGAAATTGAAAAAAGTCGTTTCATGGTTATTTTTATATTTAAATTTCTTAAATATATATTTGTGACTGATCAAATGCATCAGGGCTTGTATAAATATTTCATATGAAAAAAGACTACAAACAAACGGATAAGCAATCGGTCCGCAAGGATGAACACAAGGTTGTTATCACCAGCTTGATTCTCTTCATTATCTCTACAATCCTTCGCTACCTCGGCCCCGACGGGGCCTCCTGTTTATAGCAATCGCCTGGTTGATAGGCGTGAAGACTTCGTAGGTACCGCCTTGGATGAACAGGCGGCACCTACGGAGCCTTCCATTCCTTTGCAATCTCAAGTGCTATAAACAGGGGGCCGCGTTGCGGCCGGGCGGACGTTACAAAATAATGCGCTACCTTTGTGCCCAATATGTCAAGGTCTGAAACTACATATCGCCCATCTGCTGACATTGCAGTCTGACGCCGGTCTTCTGAATTAACTTCTTTTCAGGACCTGCGATTCCCTACTGCTTTGATCTAAATTTTCTCCCTGCTATGCGCGCGGACAGGCGATGTGCTGCCCGTAGCTCAGACTTTACAATCATGACATCTCTAAATCAATACGGGTGGAATACCCATTTTGAACAACATTTTCATTCTTATCAGGCACAAGGACTCGAAGCGGGCCGCGTTGCGGCCATCGAAGGCTTTCGTCATAAGCTGATCACGGCCAATGGCATAGCCGACGCCATGCTTTCGGGCGCACTCATGAACAGCGCCGACAACTGGGATCTACCCAAAGTAGGCGACTGGGTCGCATTTAAATCCTATGACAATGAGGGAATTATCATTTCCGTGCTACCGCGCCTCAACGAACTGAGCCGAAAACTACCCGGCCGAACCAGCGAGAAGCAGGTGATCGCAACGAATATCGACACCGCATTCATCGTGCAGGGCCTCGACCGCGACTTCAACCCGATGCGTTTGCAGCGCTACATCGTGCAGATTATGCAATGCAACATCCGGCCGGTGGTGCTTCTGAACAAGCAGGATCTCGTCGCCGACCCGGAAAGTTACCGGCAGGAAGTGATCGCATTGGGCTATGATTGCCCGGTGCTGTTGCTCAGCGCGACCGGCCAGGAAGGGCTCCAACAGTGGGCCGGCGAACATTTGCTGCCTGGCCGGACCTATGTGCTTATCGGCTCGTCCGGCGCGGGAAAAAGTACGCTGGTCAATGCATTACTGGGTTACCATTTGCAGGAAGAGGGCGCCGTGAGCGGCTTCAACCAAAAAGGCAGGCACACGACGGTTTCGAGAAACCTCGTGTTGTTGCCATCGGGTGCAATGCTGATCGACTCGCCGGGCATGCGGGAATTTGGCGTTACGCTGGAAACCGACGATCAGGGGATGCATTACCATCCCCTGCTGGCCGCGTTTTCCGCTGAATGCCGGTTCCACGATTGCACGCATGAGCACGAGCCCGGGTGTGCGGTCGTTACGGCCGTGCGCGAGGGCGCGCTCCCGCGGGAGGTGTACGAGAGCTATCTGAAAATCAGTCGGGAGCAAGCGCATTATCAAACCGATTCGATTGAGCGTAAACGCGTTGAACGGCAGTTTGGAAAGATAGCCAGGCAGGTGGCGCAATACCGTAAACAGCGGAAATATTGAGGTAAAGAAAAAGAGGAACTCGCCGCCCCTCTCTTTGCTCAAACTACAATGAAATCATATCCGGAGACCGGACCTTGTTAAAAGGCCCGGTTCTTCGGTTCTCTAATGCCTTTTCTGAAACCACCGAGTGAACGGTCATCCAATGAAGTACGTCAGCAGGCTCGTGAGTACCAGGTACAGGCAAAGAGGAATAAAGATGCGATTATCATTGCGGGCGAATGTTGTGTCCCGAACGCTTTTGGTAACGCCAATATACCTGAAATCGCCCACGACCCTGACGAGGAAGATCAACCCAATAGCCAGAAGGCCATATCTGAATCCCGGCTGACTTCTGTCGTTATACAGATTAACTGCGTTCAATGCACTGAAAAACAGTAATCCGGCAGCTACAACCAGCGTCATACCCGCCCTGGGGACGAAGACTTTACTTCCGCCTGCCGTTTGCGGAAGTACCTGGGTAGCGGCCCATTTCCCGCCAGCGGCCCAATACACGTGCAGCAGGGAAAGTGAAAGGAAAATGATTGTATTTAAAGCCAACAGGAGATTAATAAAGCTGTTATGCATCGGAGCAATGAAATGTTCACATCAAAAGTAGGGTCAGATTTCAAGCATTTAACTTTATAAAGCAAAAAAATGCCCTGACAGCGATTAAAATGCTATCAGGGCTGAACTATGGGTCTAATAACCAGGATTTTGAATAATCTTTTTATTCTGATCCACAACTGGTTGCGGCACCGGGTTCATGTACATTTTCCTGGTAAAAACGTGCGGGTGATTTAAACCCACAACTTCATACACCCATTTGCCTTTGTTATCATTTGGCGAGGTGTTGGTGATTTTCATGCCGTGGAAGTCCTTGTTCATAACGTCCTCGGCAATGACCCAGCGCACGATGTCGTAAAACCGCTTGGCTTCGAAGCATAACTCCACCCTGCGCTCCCGGCGAATGGCTTCACGCATGGTTTCTTTGGTAAGACCGGCCGGAAGTTCAGGCAAGTTGGAGCGTTTGCGGATCGCATTGATGGCCGAGTATACCGACGCATCCGGGCCAACAGCTTCGTTCTGAGCCTCTGCATAATTCAGCAATACCTCCGCGTAACGGTAATACACATAGTTCTGCCCGCTGGCGGCACCCCCGCGCGGCTTCAATGGATTGATCTTCTTTTTAAAATAATAACCCGTATTGCCCACGTCATCGGTGCCGAAGTCGATCTGGTTTTTCGATGGCCTTACCTTGTCGATGCGGGTGTAAATGGTATCGACCTTGGCCATCCAGTCCTGCTTGTAAGGCGCGCCGTCGTAAACGATGAAATCGTAGAAGCGTTTTTCCCGGTTTACGTAAGGATTTTGCGGATCGTAACCGGAAGTCGGATCAGAGATCGGCTTGCCGTTGGCCATCGCAAACTGGTCGACGAGCTCCTGCGTCGGGCAGTAGTTGCCCCAGGTGTAGTACACACCATCGATCCACACGGGGCCGCCATATTGCTCGTAGTTGGAACCCATGATCACCGCTACTACCTGACGGTCCCAGATCACTTCGGAGTTATACTCATTTTTCTCCCACCAGAATGCATTGATATCCGGGAACAACGCATACGTGCCGCCGTATGTATCGATGAACTGTTTGTTCGTAGCCGCAGCCGTTGCCCAGCGTTTCGGGTCGAAATTACCGAAGCCTACGAGCTTGTTCGGGTCAGCGCCGGCGGCAGGCGTAACCGCATTGAATGCCGGGCTCGCCACGTACAGTTCCAGCCAGCCTTTGAGCGCCAGCGCTGCGCCGAGGGTCGCGCGGCCGGCATCCGCATCGCCGTTGTTGTATTTAACGGGCAATGCTTTATTGGCCACAATTTCACCCAGCTCTTTGGTAATAAAATTGAATGTCTCCTCAAATGTAGCGCGCGAGCGGTAAAGCTCGGCCTCCCCCATCGTATTGCGATCGAGTACTTCCGTGATGATCGGCAGGCCGCCGAGGTGCATAAACATTTCGCTGTAATAATAGGCCCGCAAGAACCGCACTTCGTCGATGCGTTTTTTTCGGTAAGCCTCCGAGAAGTTGGCCGGGTTCTCAGTCACTTTCTGGATAAACAGGTTGCATTTGCGGATTTTCAGAAACCCTGCCGCCCATGAAGCATAGTCGGTGGCGTTGCCATTGGCATGGTCCATCGGCGTGCCGTTGTTCACTGCCGGGTCCACAATACCCTGCCGCCAGGAGTAGGATTTCCAGTAGAAGCCCGCGTCGTTGTCGTCGGTAAAGTTATCGAGGTTGTCAGGCGAATTCCATTTATTGGAAAGCGCGGCGTAAATGTCGTTCAGAAACAGGTCGGCATTGCCTTCCGAGGCCCATTGCATGTCGTCGGTCAGGCGGCTTTTGATTTCGTTTTCGAGAAAGTCCTCATTACACGATGTTGTGAAAAAACTCACGCCGAGCATTGCAAATAATAGGGTATGTCTTATGCTTTTCATTGGTTCAAGGTTTTCGAGATCAGAATGTCACATTAAGCCCAAACACGTACACTTTCTGGTTCGGATAAGCCGTTTCGCGGTCGGTGTAGCCTACTTCCGGGTCCATAAATTTCAACTTGCTGAATGTTAGCAGGTTTTGTCCCGATGCGTACACGCGCACATGCTGGATGCCGATAGCGCGCGTGAGGCTCTTGGGCAGCGTGTAGCCGATGATCGCGTTCTTGAGGCGCAAATGGGCCGTGCTCGTCATCCAGAAATCAGATAGCTGCGTATTGTTCGCGTATGGCGCTTGTGTCGCGCGTGGGTAGCGGGCGTCCTGCGTCTGCGGCGTCCAGCGGTTGTCGTAATACTCGTAGCTCGAATTGCTATTGTTGTTATTGAATGGAATGGTCTGGAACTGACGGATGTCGAGGCTTGCGAGCGACGAACCCTGGAAGAAGAGGTTCAGGTCGAAGCCTTTCCAGTCGGCAGTAGCATTCAATCCATAGGTAAGCAGCGGATACACGGGCTTCCCGATCACCACCTCGTCGTTGGAATCGATTTTGCCGTCCGGTACGCCCTGCGGGCCGCTCACATCGACATAGCGAATGTCGCCCGGCCGCAATGCGCCGAACTGCGTTACATTATAGCCGTCGGCCACATTGATCAGGCCATCGTCATTCTTATCATCGTCGGTGGTGAACAATCCGTCGGTTTTATAGCCGAACTGCGTTCCCAGCGCTCGCCCGGTGCGGCTGCGGTTGGGATTATTGCGTGTGGCAGCCGTTTCGAAGACTTTGATCATTTTGTTTTTGGCATAACTCACATTACCGTTGACGCCCAGGCGAAGGTCGTTTTGGAAGCGATAATTGGTACCGAGGCTCAACTCCACCCCGTTGTTTTCCATGATACCGCCGTTTTCATCGGCCAGTGCAAGGCCGTATTCCACCGGCACGCTCACGGCTGGCGGAAGTAGCATTCCGGTACGTTTTTCGTGAAAGTAATCGGCCTCGATCGTCAGCAAACCGCGCCATAGCGATGCTTCCAGACCAATATCGGTTTTAGTGGAAATCTCCCAGGTAATGTTCTTGTTGGCCTCGTTCGGCACTACCGCGCCCTGCACCATCGAGCCGGGGCCGAATGCATAGGCGTTGCCGTTCAGATTATAGCCGGTAAGGTACTGAAACGCCGTACCCGCCAGGTTTCCCGATTTACCCCACGACCCGCGTACTTTCAGGTTATCGATCCAGTTGAAGCCGTTTTTAAGAAAATTTTCCTCGGAAATCACCCAACCTGCCGAAAATGCCGGGAAATATCCCCATCGCTTGCCCGGCGCGAAGTAGTAGTGACCGTCGTACCGTCCCGACGCTTCGAGCAGGTACTTGCCCGCGTACGCATAGCCCACGCGGTACACGTAGCCGATCTGGCTGCCGGTCGAGGAAGTACCGCCGTTATCGAAATCATTTTTATTGGAACTACCCATATTCAGCTCGTCGACGTCCACGGCAAAGTTGTTCCGGCGTGCCGAAAACAGCTCGTAGGTATTGTTGCGGGCCTCCGCCACGACCAAACCGGTGAAATCGTGTTTCCCGAAAGTGTTGTGGTAATTGAGGTAACCCTGGTAAGTAAATGTCTGCGTTTTGATAAACTGCTGCGCCAGCCAGGAGAACGCCGCCGCCCCCCCTTCCGCGGTGGAAATCTCGCGTTTGTAGGTGTAAGGAGTTGTTGTCAGGTCCTGGGTGTAATAATAAAATGGCTTGTGGTAACCCTTCTTGGTGCGCTGAACCGGGTCATAGCTGAATGTACCTTTAACGCTCAGCCCTTTGATGAACGGCAGCTTTTGCTCAATGGCGATGGTCGTCAGCAAAGTGTTATTGGAATTTTTAGTATAACCTGCATTCAAAACCCCTACCGGCGAGTTCCCTGCAAATTCTCCCCATAAACCATTACTGTAATAAAGAGCACGTATCGGAATGTATTTGAATCCATTACGAAACAAATTCCCCGCCGAGACCGCCGTATCCACTGACGATACCCGCTCTACCGAACCGATCAGCGAAAGCGAAACCGTGGTGGTTTTTGTCGCTTCGGCGGTCAGGTTCATATTGTAGCTGTAACGCATGTACTTCACAGGATCGAACATCCCATTCTGTTTTAGAAAACCGAAACCCGTCTGGTACTTGATGCGCTCCGAGCCGCCGCTCAGCTGCAAGGTGTAATTCTGCATCGGCGCATTCATATTCACGAGGTCTTTCGTGTTGCTGATGGGGTATTTGTCGGGGTCTTCCCGGTTCAGGTTCACGTAATTTTCGACCAGATCCGTCGCGAAAGGCAGCTGCGTGCCGGTCGGGTTCTCGTTCAGATAGGCTTCGTTTTTGAGCCGCATATAATCCTGTGCACTGAGCAGTTTGGGATAATAGGTCGGCGTCTGCGAACCGTAGTAAGCGCCAAATGATAACGTTGGCGCGCCTGTGGCGCCTTTTTTAGTGGTGATAAGCAATACCCCGTTCGCACCGCCCAATCCATATGGCGCCACCGCCGCCGCGTCTTTCAGTACGGTCACCGTTTCAATGGAGCTGGGGTCGATCTGGTTGATATTGTCGCGAATAACGCCATCTACCACCACGAGCGGCTTGTTATTCCCGGTGGTACCAATGCCGCGAATGTGAATTTCAGGCGAATCGGAGCCCGGCTGCCCGCCATTCGGGCGCATACTTACCCCCGCCACACGACCGGCAATGGAGCCGGAAACGTTCGGCACCGGGTTCTCCGCAATCTCGCTGCCCTTTACGGCGGCAATTGAACCGGTTAGCGTTGACTTTTTCTGGGTACCGTAGCCGACAACGACAATTTCATCCAATGCTTTGGTATCGAGCTGCAATGCAACGGCGAGGTCGGTACGGTTACCTACGATCACTTCCTGCGAAAGATAGCCCACGAACGAGAAGATCAGCGTCGCATTGTCGTCCGGCACTTCGAGCTGGAACTTGCCTGAAACATCGGTAGTGGTGCCGCGCTGGGTACCTTTCAGGATAATGCTCACACCAGGCAGCGGCTCATTGGTTTCGGGCGAAGTTACTGTGCCTTTGATTGTGCGATCGGCGGCAGCGACTAAATTTCCGGTTGAGCTAACCGCAGGTATTTCACTGGTTTTCTTCGGTGCACGTGAGAGCAAAATCTGGTTGTTGCGCACCCGGTAATTGATATCCAGCGGCAGCAACAGCCGATCGAGCACGGCGAAGAGCTTTTCCTGCCGGGCGTCAATACTCACGGTTTTTTGGAGGTTCACCAAACCGCTGCTATATGCGAACTTCACCTTCGTACCCCGTTCGAGCCGGGTGAGGGCCTCGTTGAGCGTGACATTTTTCAGGTCCAATGTCACATCACGGTTCAGCAGTTCCTGGGCCGGCGAATGGTTCGCCACAGCCACCACCGAGCAAATGCTGATCAATAGTAACTGATAAAAAGTCAGGCGCATGATATGGAGTAGCAATCTATGCCATGGATGAAAAGGTTTTTTCATAATTTTACGGTTGACCGGGTTAAAATTCAGACAATAGTTATCCTGACAAGCCTGCCTTCGGGCGAGCCTGTGAACCGCACGTTCCGGGATGTTTTAGCCGGGCATTTCCATCAGGGGTGTCGTAACCACTCCTGATTTTTTTGTGGCTAAAAGCTGCTGATGAGGGGTAGTTATGTTTTCATGTTGGTTGTTAGGGGTTGATTAATTGTTGGTCATCGTTACAAATCTTGCGGTGCGCTGCACCTACAAATCTTGCGGTGCGCTGCACCTCTACAAATGTTAGGGTGCTTTGCACCTGTCACGCCAAGGTGCAGAGCACCGGAATACTTGTAGATTCATGTTTTAATCATTTTTCAACGGTGCAGCGCACCGACATAATGGTCGATGCCTTACGGCGAAAACATTTATTTACACCCTTGTCCTTTCAGGGTAATGTTATCGCCGTCGATCCGGTAGGTGCTGCCGAGGAGGGTGTCGATCATGTCGAGAATTTCGGGTAAACGTTGATCGGTAAAATCCACTTTTAGGCGGCAATCGGCCAGACCGTCGTCTTCGAAACCGATTTTTACGTGAAATGTCTGCATTAAGCGCTCGGCGACTTCCGCCATCGGCGTTTCATTAAATACCAGCGATGCCGATTGCCAGAGTTCCCTATCCGTCGTTTTTTCCTCCACTTTCTGTACCTCCAAATGCATTGATTTCTGCTCGAAAACCACCTGCTGCTCCGGTTTCAGCACCACGCGACCTTTCATTTGCACATCGCTCACCTCGACACGGCCCGTCGCTACCGATACCTTCACTGTGGCCTCGCCCGGAATCGCCCGCACGTTGAAGCTGGTACCAAGCACCTTCGTTTGCAGATCACCGGTATGGATCACGAATGGCCGCGACGGGTCGCGCTTCACCTCGAAAAAGCCTTCGCCCGAAAACAGCACGTCCCGCTTGTGAAATGAATGCAGTATCCGTAATTCAGCATTCGGATGCAGCCATACCACCGAACTATCGGGCAACTGATAGGGTACAATCTTGTGCTTCACGTTTTTGAATGTGACCCAGCCATTAGTGGCGCCCACACTTTGCTCAACTACGTGGTCAGGCTTTTGATATAAAAAATAAAGAATACCCAAGCCCACGACCAACACCGCCGCAATGCGCCCGATGTAATGCCACAGGCCATACACCGGCGTTGCAGGCTCGTCGCTTTTGCGCAATTCGGAGAGGTATGCTTTGATCCGATTGTACAGCCGATCCTGATCGGCGTCCGTAAAGGGCTCATCGGCCGGTTCGTCAAGCTGTTGGTACCATTCGTTTACCAGGTGGCGCTCTTCGTCCGAGCATTCGTTCGCCAGGTACTTCCTAAGGGTTTCAGGAGATAACGGGGGCCTTTTCATTAGGTGTAATTTTCACACTTATTAATCAACTAATAGTACAGTCATGGAAAAGCGGGAACAACCCTTACTCCAATAGGAATTTTTTTTCAAAAAATTGGATACGTCAAATGATTGGCAGCATGAGCACTGCCAGCGCGATGTAGTCTTTCATTTCCACGCGCAGGATTTTCAGTGCCTTGCTGATGTGTGCCTCCACCGTTTTCTCCGAAATATCCATCTGGCCGGCTATTTCTTTGAGGCTGTACCCCTTGCGGCTGAGTGTGAACACCTCGCGGCATTTCTCTGGCAGTTTAAGCAGCGACTGCTCGTAGAATTCGTTAAGGGTATTGAAATCGAGGTTTTCGGCCGTCACATTGTCTGGCACGAAATCGCCGTCTTCCAGCGCCAGCACCTGCTTGCGCTGCTCCTGATGGTAGTAATTGATAATGCAATGGCGCAGCGTGCCGTTCAGGTATGCCTGGATGTTTTTTTGTATATCAAACTTATGCCGTCCGAGCCAGAACTTCACGAAAGTTTCCTGCACCAGGTCCTCTGCGATCGCCTTCACGCCGGTCTTCCTGATAGCCGTATGCACCAGCAGCCGCACATGCCTGCGATACAACTCCCTGAATGCCAGCTCCTCATCCTGCTCGCACACGAGTGTCATCAAGGCCTGTTCGGAATAGCTGCTGTATGGATGGTTCACGGGCAACGCGGGAATAATCAGTAAAAAACTCAGGAAAATACTCGATAAAGCGGAAGGCATTTACAATTTAATGATATAAATCATAATAATTGTCCATTCGACAAGAAGGCGATGTTCTGCCTTTTTTGTCACCTGTTCTTTATTGCCTACTTTTATTCGTTTCCATCCATTCGGCCCCCTTTCGATTATCCACGGGCTGAATAAAATCCTCACCATCAACCACCAGCTTACCCATGAACACCATCGAGCTCCTCATTCGCCAGAACGCCGACGCCTATGACTGGACCAACAAGCTTATCGAAAACATTCCCTTCGAAAAATGGGAGATCATCCCTGATACGATCGAATCAAGCATCGGCTGGCAGGTCGGACATTTGATTATCAGCCATTATTTCCACTCCATCATGGTCATTCGCGGGCATCAGATGGACGTCCTGCGGCAACTGCCCGTCAAAGATTACAGCGATTACTTCACCGTCGCCCAGGCGGAGCAGTCCGTCGGCAGATTCACGCCCGAAAAGTTGCTCGCCGATTTGAAAGTTATGCAGCAAAAATCCCTCGAAATCCTTGCAACTGTGACAATGGATGAGCTTGAAAACCCATTGGAACCAACTCCAATCCCGCACCCCATCGCCACTAACAAATTTGAAGCCATCGACTGGAATGTAAAGCACACCATGTACCACTGTGGGCAGATCGGGATTTTGCGGAGGATTGTGAGCGAGCGGTTTAATTTTGGGTTAAGGGTTGGGTGAGACGGTATTATGGTTTCTGATATAGACATTTCCCAAAAACATGCATAGAAAAGCGCCGCTTTCTATACATATCTCGAAAACCTATACAGAACCCCACCACTTCCTAGACATATTCACTTTCCCCCATACAATGCCGCCATCTTCCTCCTGAAATCCTCCGGCGCGTACCCCGTTTGTTTCCCGAAAAACCTCGTAAAATAGGCGGGTTCGGAAAAACCGAGCTCATAGCTGATTTCTTTAATCGGTTTGCGTACATAGCCGATTTCGCGCTTGGCTTCGAGGATGAGGCGTTCGTTGATCATCTGGCTGATGGTTTTACCGAAGGAGCTGCGGGTCAGCTCGTTGAGGCGCTTGGCGCTGAGCGATAACTCGTTGGCATAAAATTCGGCTTTGCGCTGTTTTCGGTAATTGGTTTCGATGGATTCCAACAGCATTTGCAGGCGCGGGTCTCGCCACACGGGGTCGCCTGCTTCTTTTTGGAAATCAATACAATGCAGGAACCAGCTCCGGAGATAGGCTTCGAGGATAGCAGGGCGCCTCGCGTCGTCATATTCGGCGCGGATGAGGTCAAGTAAGGCGTTCAGAATGGGTAGACGGCATTCGGGGATGGTTACGGAAAAGTTGGTAGAATATTTGAATAGCTTAAAAATATCGTTGCCAATGAGCCGCTCGAAAAAATCTTTGGAAATAGCCATCAGAAAGCCGCATTTGCCGCGCTGATCCATGCTGTGGACCTGGTCGGGCAGCAGTAGGAAGAGCTGATTGCGGGCGATGGGATACCTGTTGAAATCAATGCAATGCACCTGCCCGGGTTCAAGGTTGGTGAACCACAGCAGTTCATAAAAGTCGTGGCGATGGACGCCGTTGAAGAAATGCGCGTCGCCATCTTCGATTGTAGCCATCGCAAAAAAGGCATCGCCGAGGTCGTGCACGGGAAATTCCGCGCACGACCCGATCGTCTGGCCAGCTATGTAATCCATATTATTTCCCACTTCTTGTTGCGCCTCCAATATCGGCAGCGGACGCAGATCCTGCAAAAACACAAATCCCCGCCGGCCATGTGGTGCGACGGGGTTTGTAGTAGTTCTAAAACCCAAACTATTTGACCTTAACAATGGCGGTAATAGCCCCGCCCTCGACTTTGAGGCCTTGCTTGGCGGTAGCAGTGGCGATATCCACAGTGTACACCCAGCTGCCGGCTTCGGTGTTGATCCCCACAAAGACGCTCTTTTTGTCGTCGCTGACGGTGTTGTTGTTGTAAGAGGCCGACGACGATGCGAAAGTCTCCGGGGCACCGTTTACCCAAGCAAATGTCTGATTGTAAGCATCCGCAATAGCGAGTTTCTTGTTTCCGGATGCCTTGCCCAAATCTCCATACATATAAAGCAGGAACTTGCCGCCGCCCAGGTAGGTCTGGTTAGCAATTTTATAACCACCCGATTTTTCCTGCACATTGAAGAAATAGCTCTGGTCGAACTCGGTAGTGCCTTTTTTAATGCGGATAAATGCCGATGGCTTGGTAGAAGTAGCCACGCCGCTGTTGGTGGCCGACGCAGGGGAAAATGCATACACATCGCCGTTTTCGTCTACCGAAAGGCCGTTATTGAAATAAGAACCGATGAAACTGGTACGGTTATCCTTGATCACCTTGTCGAGCGTCATGGCCGGGTAAGAGAACACGGCAATCCAGCTGCTGTCGGGATTGGCCGTACCGAAAACATCCGGTGCGGCACCTTTAATGCTCATATAGGGCGCGAAAATCTTGTCGCCCACCTGCGTAGCCCACGTGAAGTGCGCACGCTCGCCATTAGCCGCGAGCTTCACGATATTGACCTGGCCCTCACCCACGATTTTGGATTGATCTGCATTAATGCGGAACCACGACGCGCTTTCATTACCGCTTCTCGGAACCTTGATCGTCAGGATATCGTCGCCTGCCGGGGCAAAAACCTGAACAGTTTCACTCTGAAAATCAGAAGTTTTCACCAAACCACCTTTTTCATCCAATGCATAGGTAGTAACGGCTCCCGGATTTCCCTGGCCATACAACAAACTGAAAAACTTGCCCTTATGCGTCAGGTAGTAGCGGTAAGACCCATCCTGCTCGATGCCCTGTCCTACCGTGCTGATAGTCCCCTGTGAAAGGTCGCCGGTGGTAAGCAGGTAATCGGCAACACCTTGTGAGCCGATCGGCGCCGATGCCACCACGTAGCGCGACTGTGTTCCGGCGCCTGGCCCGGGTGCAGGGTCGGTCGTCTCGTCATCGCTGCACGCACCCAGCGCCACGCCTATACCCACTGCGAAAAACCACTTCAAATATGACTTTTTCATTTTCTGATTTTAATTGGATTATTGAATTGTTAAAGATTATTTACTAATGAAATAGCGCAGCTTGGCATAAAAACCGCGACTTGGCTTCTGCAAGCTGAAATTGTCGTACAGCTTCGCATCGAGCAGGTTTTTGCATTCCAGCGAGATGTTATACCGGCCATCGGCCATGACATACACCACGTTTACATCGTGGCTCAGCTGCTGTGGAATATCCAGCTTGTCGCTGCCGAGGCTCGGCCAGTAGAGGTAATAGGCATGCACATAGAGCAGGTTATAGCCGAGCGTAAGCGTGTTGCCTTTCTTACCGAGGTCTTTGAAGAAAACCGCAGCATCCGCGTTCCCGAACAGGAACGGCATGTTGGGGATGCGGTCGCGGTAGAGCGGACTCTCAGTCGTATAGCCCTCCTCGAAACGCGTATTGTTTCGCAGGTTTTGATAGGTGAGATTGGCACCCGCCATGAAAAGCTGGCCGTACGAATAACGCAGCTCTCCGTCGATGCCGAAGTTGGTCACATCGGCCAGGTTATCCATTACCTGCTTAGTCTGATTGGCATTCAGGCGCGGACGGATAAAGCCCTGGGCGTCGCGGTAAAGCACGTTGGCGTCCACACCGAACCGGTGCACGCGGTTGATCGCGCCGTTGTAGCTGAAACCGAGATTGTAGTTGTAGCTCGTCTCAGGGTCTAAATTGATATTGCCTTCCAGGTTCAGGAGGTCGCCGAAGAGCTCGTCAGTTTCGGGCAATCGGTAACTTTTTTCAAATGAACCTTTCAGCTGGAAATTCTGGAATAGGAAATAGGTGGAAGCGATGCCATAACCCAGCTTTTCAAAGCCGTTTTTCTGGACTAGAAAGGCCTCGTCGCCCCAGTTGCCGGTCGGGTTGTAGGAGACGGAGAATTTGTTGTTCTGCGAGAAATGTTTGAGAAACAAAGAAGTGTTCCAACGCTCGTTATAGTCGAATTTATAGCCCAAACCGAGCACATTCTTCCGGTTCACGCGCGGCTGTTCGTACTTGGCCGATTCAGGAAAGAGCTCGTCCTCCCCTTTCCGGTTGAATGTGTTGAATACATTATTAATCGTCACCGAATGGCGGGGATCGATCTGATAGGTCACATTCGCCGTGGCCAGGCCGTTATTGTTCCGGAATTTGTATAGCGACCGTTCCCGTTCGCTGCCATTTCCTTCGTATTGTTTGAACTGCTGAAACCAGTTGTAGCGGCGATACACCGTATCCACATTCTGTTCCTGGCCGAGATTGTAGTTGGCAGAGATATTGACATTCAACCCTTTGACAAACAAATCCTTCTTCTGGTATTTCAAACTTGGCATGACGATGTTGCCCTTGCGGTGCCACTGCCCGAAAACGCTCACCATCCGCGCACCCGTCTGGATTTCGGCTTTGTTTTTACCCAATGTAATCCCCAACAAAAGCCGGTCCGCGAACTTCTTGCCCACCACGCCCACATTCGCGATCATGGTTTCATTATGATAGGTATCGTGGAACCTGCGCAGGCGCTGATTGCGGAAGTACTCGCCGGTATTTACGTCGGCTACATCGACGGTGATCCAATAATTGTTGTCCGAATAATTCTGAAATGCATTCAGCTGTGCGGTAAAGCCATTTTTGGCCGTAAAACCCGCATTGACCGTCGTGCGATGCGTATTGAATGAGCCGTAGGAATAGGAAGCGTCGAGGTAACTGTTCTGACGGGTGTTCGTCACGATATTCACGGCGCCGCCGAGGGCATCCGAACCCAGCCAGATCGGCACCACGCCTTTGTAAACCTCCACGCGCTCTGCGAGGTTAATAGGGATGTTATTCAGTTGAAATGAGGAACCGAAATTATCCATCGGCACGCCGTCGAGGAAGAACTTTACCTGGCGGCCCGTGAAGCCATTCAGCGAGAAGTTCATGTTCGAGCCCACGCCCCCGCTCTCGCGTACACGAACGCCCGATACGCGATCGAGTGCATGGGAAAGGTCGAGGGTGGAATTTTGAAGCTTTTTGGCATCGATGGCCGTCACATTATAAGCCTGCCGGTTGATCTCTTTTGTCTCCGTCCGCCCGATCACCGAGACGGATTCCAGTTCGCGCGTTTCGGAAACCAGTTTGGCATTGTGTTTGAAACGCTCGCCGGCCGTAAGCGTAATGTCTTTCGCTTGCGTTTGATATCCCATAAACGACACCAGCAGCTTGTAGGAACCGGGACGGACGTGTTCGATGGTGTACTTCCCTTCGGCGGTAGTAAAAGTCCCATGCGAAGTCCCTTTCAAGCTCACTGAGGCCCCTGGGAGCGTTTCCCCATCTTCCGACCTGATCTGCCCGTGGAGGGTAACATCCGCTTGCTGGGCAAAGGCGACGAACGACAAGGCACAAAGCAGCCCTGTATGCAGAATTTTGCTAACTTGCATTGCTTTAAATGTTACAACGTTTTAAGTATTGCGCTCCGGCGCAGCCAAACGGGTGGGCACTATTTTATTAATAAATAGACTTATTCTAAATAACACCGCAAAAGTAGTTACCGGGCGACAGTTACGCTTATACAATCTGCTGGTTTAGCTGGACAATCTGAACATTTGCGGTTTTTGCATACAACGTCGCCTCGATCAAAAGCGTAGCGGCTTCCCGGAGTTCCTCCAAATTGAGCGACGCAAAACTGATTCAAATAGAATAAAAATGGGTTTCCGACGATCACCGAATCGCGCGGTTTCAATAGCCGCGGCGCGGCCAGGTAGGAAAAGAATCCCTTGTAGATTTCTGGTTGCCGTTCACGCAACCAAGTCGGCTGATGAATGCAAATTTATGGCAGCCGCACTAATTGTTTGGAAACGAGTGCGGCTGCCATTTGTAGTATTTCAGTCAGTATTTTAAACTTTTCAAATAAGCGATCGACTGCGGCACCTGCGTCGCATAGCTCGGGCTTTCGTCCTCGATATAGTAGTGCTTCAATCCTGCTTTCCGCGCCGCTCTGAGCACCGCGGGAATGTCGATTTGACCGGTACCCAGTGCCACATCGTTCTCCACAGGCGTTCCGCCCGACATATTGCCTACTATGCCCTTTTTCAAATCCTTCATATGCATGAGTTTGAAGCGGTCGGGGTATTTGTTGATCAACGCCGCCGGATCCTGACCGGGGAAGAACGCCCAGAGCATATCGAGCTCGAAGCTGACGTATTTTGGATCCGTGTTCTGGATAATATAATCCATGAGCGTCCCCTCGCCGTGCTTCTCGAACTCGTAACCGTGATTGTGATAGCAGAATGTGAGGCCAAACTCTTCTTTCAGCTGTTTACCAATTTTATTGAAGTCAGCCACTGTCCTTTCGGCCATTTCAAGTGTAAAAGGCCCTTTGTGTGGCACCCAGGCCACACGCACATAACTCGCGCCCAAAGCTTTGGCATTATTACCTACTTCCTGCGTCTTATTCAGCGCATCGTCGTAGCTCACCCCAAACGACGAGCATTTGATCCCACGCTCATCGAGCAGCTTGCGGAGTTCCGGGGCAGTTTTACCGAAAAGACTCGAAAACTCCATGTCGGTAATTTTCAGCGCTTTGATCGTATCCAGCGTAGCCGCGGTATTCTTGGAAAGGCTCGTCCTGAACGTATACGAAACCATTCCAGGCTGATCAGGAAAGAGCGGCTTTCCTTTTTGGGCAGAAGCCGAGTATCCGCAGGCCAGTGCCGCGAGGAGCGCCCCGTGGAGCGCCCCGTGGAACGCAAAATGTTTGATTTTCATAAAAACGGTGGTCAGGTTTATGAGGCTCTGAATTAATAAAAATTGCATATTTATAAATTCCCTACGGTGATATCTACAAATATTACGGTGCTCTGCACCTTTTCGTTAAGGCGCAGAGCGCCGTAATACTTGTAGAAAATAGCCGAAAATTGAACGTAACCAGAGGTGCAGCGCACCGCAAGAATTGTAGGTGCAGCGCACCGCAAGATTTGTAGGTGCAGCGCACCGCAAGATTTGTAGGTGCAGCGCACCGTAAGATTACCTACTTCCTGCGTCTTATTCAGCGCATCGTCGTAGCTCACCCCAAACGACGAGCATTTGATCCCACGCTCATCGAGCAGCTTGCGGAGTTCCGGGGCAGTTTTACCGAAAAGACTCGAAAACTCCATGTCGGTAATTTTCAGCGCTTTGATCGTATCCAGCGTAGCCGCGGTATTCTTGGAAAGGCTCGTCCTGAACGTATACGAAACCATTCCAGGCTGATCAGGAAAGAGCGGCTTTCCTTTTTGGGCAGAAGCCGAGTATCCGCAGGCCAGTGCCGCGAGGAGCGCCCCGTGGAGCGCCCCGTGGAACGCAAAATGTTTGATTTTCATAAAAACGGTGGTCAGGTTTATGAGGCTCTGAATTAATAAAAATTGCATATTTATAAATTCCCTACGGTGATATCTACAAATATTACGGTGCTCTGCACCTTTTCGTTAAGGCGCAGAGCGCCGTAATACTTGTAGAAAATAGCCGAAAATTGAACGTAACCAGAGGTGCAGCGCACCGCAAGAATTGTAGGTGCAGCGCACCGCAAGATTTGTAGGTGCAGCGCACCGTAAGAATTGTAGGTGCAGCGCACCGCAAGATTTGTTTTTACGGACCCATCCCGGGGTTCTGTCATTCATCTTTTTTCAAAAACGCTTCCGCATACCGCCGGCCCAGTTCCCGCGCGGATGCGGTATCGAAATGCGTGTCGTCGCCCTTGTGCACCAGGCCCGAAGCCGACACCAGGTAAACCAGCTTGTTGCCCTTTGTGTAATCGGCGATAATCTGATTGATAACCGCCGCATCGGGATTCCTGGCTACATAAAAATCTCCCAGCGTTCCTACTACAACCGGCACGTTTTCGGTATGGGTATCCCGGCGCAAACGTTCGAAAAAATCGGCCAGTTTAACAGCGTACACACCCTTTTTCTCCGGTGAGCTGTCCGATTCTCCCTGGTGCCAGATAATGCCTTTGACCGTCCCGCGCTTCTGTGCCTCCTTCACACGGGCGAGCATTTCGTCGTAGGCGTAAATGCCCGTCTGCTCGTGTTTGGCACCGGGCTGCCAGTCGTCGATACCGCTGCCGCCTACTGCGCAGGGAATGAGACCGATCGGGCGCTCGGGATATTTTTTAAGAATTTCCTGCGCGAAAGTCAGGCCGGGGCCTACGCCCGCTACTGCCGGTTTGTCCTCATGGAGTGGATCAGCCGCTATTTTCCATTCATTTTGACGGTTAATAGCCCATATTTTTGGAGAATTGGGCTGCGAGGCCGCATCTGTCAACCCTCTTCCCGCCATATTGGATTGCCCGATCAGCAGGTAAAGGTCCATTTGATCAGGAGCAGTTTGCGCGAATGCACTGGTGCCCCCCGCCAATAGGGCCAGCAATATTTTCAAGGTTTTAAAATTCACCACTACAATGTTTTCAGGAAATTCAATATTGGTAATACCCAAAAGCAAAATACCCGAGAGATTTAACATCCCGGGCATCCGGCATTGGGCCCCGGAGGGACCACCTGTTTATGGCAAATCATCGGAAGCACGACCATTTCGCCCCGGCAGGATGTCCTGCAACATGGCAAAGGAGGCTCCTACGGAGCCGCAACCCCGCCGGAACAATACCTTCTACAAACAGAATGCCTCGCTGAGGCATTCGTTCTAATGAATCATTTTAACGTTTGTCCCACCATACTTTCGACACATACGAATCACCCTTTGATAACCGGCTCACGGCCTGCTCATAATTCGCTTTATTCAGGAGCGCCTCGCGGGATGAATAGATGGTCCTCCGTGGAATAGTACCGCCGGTAGAGCCCGGGAACGGGCCTGGTTTCAGCACCGGGTAACCCATTCTCCGCCACTCGATAAATGCTTCATAGGAACGACCGAACAGCTGTATCCATTTCTGGGTACCTATTTTTTCGAGTTTCTGCTCTTTGGAAAGGCCGGTCCAGGATAGTTCCTTTTCAAATGCGGCCGGCACTGCCGTTACATTATAGGGAGCCTGCGCCAATGCCGCTTTTACACCATCCTGATAGTATTTCTCTGCTTCCGCTGCCGTTCCACCCCAGCCTTCGAGCGCTGCCTCGGCTTTGTAGAACGACACGTCGGCAAACGACATCACCATGCACGGAATCGCCGGGCTATACTCCCGGTTGAAGAACGTGAGCGTTGAAACGGTGCTGTAATCGTCTTTGATGATGGTTTTCAGGATTTCATCTGTCAACGCTACGCCAATGCCCTTGTACGCAGGCGTGCCCGCCTTCACGGAGTTGACGCTCGGCTGTGCAATGCGCGGCAGGCGCGGATCGGCGCTGGCTACGAGCTGGGTAACAAACGCGTCGGCGAGGTATTTCAGGTCGGGGCTCCCGGCAAGGAACTGGTTCAATACCGGATGCACATTCGCATTGGTGGCATTGTTGTAGGTCGGGACGGTAGCGTCGTCAGCCGCACTTTCCAGCAGCGGCTGGCCCATGGCTTCGGTTACGGTTTTTTGTGCCAATGCGGGATCAGCATAGCGAATGCGCATTCCAAGCCGCAGTTTGAGCGAATTGGCATACTTCTTCCATTTATTAATATCTCCCTTGTAATAAAAATCAGCGCTACCATAGCTTGCATCGCCAGGCGTAAGCTGCCCGATGGCTGCATTCAGGTCATTGATCAGCGATTTGTAAATCGATTCCTGCGTATCAAACACAGGTTTGGTATTCACGTCGGCAGGGCCTAACGCAGTGCCGGAGTACGGAACATCACCAAAAAGGTCGGTAAGCCGTTGCCACACCGAAATCTCGACAATGCGGGCGATCGCCAGTTTGCTGCGGCCGCTTGGGTCGTTTTCCTTTCCTTTCAAAACTTCATTACGGACCTGGCTGATATTCCGGATCAACGTGTAATGCGCGTCCCAGGTATTATTGTCGCTTTGCTCGATATAACGCGAGCTCGATACCAGCACACCTCCCGCCCAATGCTGGATCCACGACCCATACTGGCTGTTGGGCACCTCATAGCCTTCCGCAAACGCGGCGTCCTTCTGCACTTTCGAAAGCAGCAGCCCCGGGTCGACCGTCGTTACGGATGTGGGCGGCGTATTGATTTCCTCAAAATCGCCGGTACAAGCCTGTGTCAGGCATATCGCACCAGTGAGCAGGATTGATGGGATTATATTTTTCATTTCTCAAAAATTTCCGGTTTGAACAATTACAACTCCACATTCAGGCTGAACCCGAAATAACGCAACAATGGCAGAGCGGTGGATTCAAGTCCCAACGACGAGTTATTGACATTGAAAGAAGAAGCCTCAGGCGCGAAACCTTCCGTTTTGCGTTGCAGGTAGAACAGGTTGCGGCCATAGATACCTGCCCGAATGCTTTTGAACGGCGTGCGGCTGATGAGCGTGTTGGGCAACTGGTAGTTCAATGTGAGCTCGCGGAACATAATGTAGCTCGCATCGTTGAGCATTTCTTCGGGGATCACATTGTCCTTATCCGGCGCTACCACGTTCCAATAATCCTGCGCCCGTACCTGCTTGGTATTTGCCTGGCCCGTGCCTACCCATGTTCCATTATCGGATTTGGAAGCCACCACACCGTCGGCTACATAAGTACCGTCACGGCCCGGCAAGGTCTTTTTGATCGTTCCGTAAACCAGCTCTTCGCGCAAGCTCTGCGAGTAGATCTTGCCGCCCTGGCTGATATCGAACAATCCCGACAGGCTTATACCCTTGTAGCGGAATGTGTTGTTGAAACCGCCGATCCAGTCCGGCAATGCATTGCCGAGCTCATAAAGGATTTTGGAGTTGGATTTCAGGGGCAAACCGGTCGTAGGGTCGATGAGGCGGTTGCCTTGCTCGTCGCGGAGCCACTGGAAACCGTTCCCGATGAGCGTACCGAATGGCTTGCCCGGCTCGGCCACCACGTTCACGCCGCGGTCGGTGCCGAGCACGTAGGTATCCACACCTTCGGCCAGCGCCACCACCTGGTTACGGTTTCTGGAAAAATTGAATGTCGCGTCCCAGCTGAACCCATCTGCCGTTTTAATAGGTGTTCCGTTCAAGGTCAGTTCCACGCCACGGTTACGGATTTCGCCGGCATTGATCCTCCTTGAAGCAAATGTACTGGACGGCGGCAGCGGCACGTCCAGGATCTGGTTTTTGGTAGATGCATTATAGTATGCGAATGCCAGTCCTGCACGATTTTTGAAAAAGCGCGCTTCCACACCGAACTCGATGGAAGTCGTGAGCTCATTTTTCAAATTGGGATCGGGAATGGTCGACGAGAACGAAGCCAGCGGCACACCGCCATGCGCAACCTGGTCGAGCGAATAGGTACCGGTCAGCTGGTACGGCGAGCCCGAGCTACCCGCCTGCGCCACGGAGGCGCGGAGTTTCAGGAAGCTCAATGTATTGCTCCGGATATTGAATGCATCGGTCACGACGAAACTCGCACTCACCGCCGGGTAAAAGAAGGAGTTGTTCGCAGGCGACAGCGTCGACGACCAGTCGTTACGTGCCGAGAAATCAAGGAAGAGGTATTCCTTATACCCTACTTGTCCCGACAAATAAACCGAGTTGATCGACGATTCCGTGAGTCCGAACACGTAAGAGTTGATCAGCGTGTTATTGATCGCATACAAGCCGGGTACAATGAACTCGGTACCGGTATTACCCGTCGTGCGGGAATAGAATTTCTGATGATTGGCACCGAGGTTCAGGCCGAGTGAAACGTCTTTTGTCAGTTGCGGGGTTAATGAGAGTAAAATGTCGCTGTTGTCCTCCCGCACGCGGGTAACCTGCTCCGAAATATCGCCATTGCGGTTGGCGCTTTGGTAAGTGCCTTTTTCGCGGTAACGCAGGCGCTGATCCGTGTAGAAATCGGTTCCGGTTTTGGCCGTCAGGCGGATCCAGTCGTTGAACTGGTAACTCAGGCGGATCAAACCGAGCAACCGCTGGCGGTCATCGGAGTTACGGGTATGATCGACGGTCCAGTATGGGTTTGCCGTTGATGAATTGGTCGCATAGGTCTTTTCCATTCCCACAAACGGCACCGTACCATAGCCAAGCTGCTTCGCCACGTCCTCAGCCGTCCAGGCCGAATGGGCCAGAATGCTCATCGGCATACTACGCGGCTGGCTGATGAACAGATAGGCCGGGTTATCGCTCGCATCCGAAACCGTGGGACGGTTTGCCCCTTTCTGGCCGATGTAGTTCGTTTTCACATCCAGTTCCAACTTGGGCGTGATCTTCGCCACGGTCCGGAGGTTCACGTTATTGCGTTTCAATGTATTGCCCGGCGTGTACCCGTCGATGTCGGTGCGTCCGTAAGAAAGCCGGTAATTGATATTGTCGTTACCACCTTCGAGGCTGAGGTTATTAACCAGTTGCTTTTCCTTTCTGAAAAAGGTTTGAAAGGTATTGGGCTGAGGTGTAAAACTGAGCACATTGCCCCACTGGTCTTCATATTGCTGACCATCCATGCGCGCACCCCAGCTTGAACGTGTGAACCGGTCGCGGCCGCCGCTGGTTTTCGGCATCCCCTGGATATTGCCGGCCTGCGCCGCTGCCCAGGTGTATATTTTGCCATCGGTACCACGGAAATGCGTGAACGTGCCATCCAACCCCTGGCCGTATTCATCCTGAAAATCGGGCAGTACCAATGCGTCACCTACCGAATAGTCGACGCCGTATTTAATGCCAATCCCCTTTCTCGACTTACCTGATTTGGTGGTAATCAGCACCACCCCATTACTTCCCCGCTGGCCGTACAATGCCGCGGCATTAGGCCCTTTCAGGACGGAAATCGACTCCACATCTTCCGGGTTAATATTTGAAATACCATCCCCATAATCGATCCCTCCTGTTGAAGAGGGCGAATTGGGATTGCTGTTGTCCATCGGAATACCGTCGATCACGTAAAGCGGCTGACTGTTCCCGACAAGCGAATTGGAGCCGCGGATCACCACCCGCGACGAGCCTCCCGCTCCATTAGCCGAGCGCGTCACCTGCACACCCGCCATTTTACCGGCCAATGTGGTAGCAAGATTGGCTTCCTTGGCGGTACTGACCGCCTCCCCGCCTATTTCCTGCACCGAATAGCCCAGCGCACGCTTATCACGCTTGATACCCAATGCGGTAACCACTACTTCCGACAGGTTCTGTGTGTCTTCGGCCAGGGTAATGTTAATCTCGGACTGCGCGCCCACCACCACTTCCTTTCGTACATAACCCACAAAGGAGAATACCAGTACTGCCGAGGGCTCGTCCACCGCGATTTCATATTTCCCCGCAACGTCTGTCGCTGTACCTCGTGTAGTGCCTTTTACGAGCACGCTTACGCCGATCAGCGGTTCTCCTTTCGCGTCCACCACCGTACCGCGCACAGCGGATTCCACTGCCTTCGCCCGCGTCAGGGGCGAAAGGGATGCGAGCGGACTGTCCTGCGGCAATGCCGAACTTTCCCGATTAGGCGCAGCATTGTTCTCCTTTTTGCGGCGGTCTTTCGCAGCCAGCAGCACATACGTATTTTCCTTGATTTTCTTGTATTTCAAACCCGTGGAGGCCAGCAATGCATCCAGGTTCTGTTCCAGCGTTCGGGACGGGTTGACAGCAGCGGAGGAAACCTTCAAATCGTCGAGCAGTTTTTCTTCGAAGAGAATATCGGCGCCGTAGCTCTCTTTCAGTTTCAGCAATGCGTCACGCAGACGTACGGGCTGCGTTTGCCGCGTTTCGGTCTGCAAAGGGCGAGCCGATGCCAGCAACTGCCCGAATCCCGGCGGAGGGCACAAACTGAGCATGGCGTAAAGGCCAAATGCCTTTGCCAGGGGTACATGTGGGTTCATGGTAGCGTTTGGGTTAGTTAAAAGATCTAATTGGTGTCAGTTGAATCGGGAACAAGGCGCACCTGGTCATTACCGACCAGCACACGCATATCAAGCATTTCGGACAGCACCGACAGCAGTTCATCAGCCTGCCGGGCTTTGAACGTGCCGGTAACCTGTCGGGCGGCCAATGCAGGATCAGACACTACGATTTTCAGGCCGAATACTGCATTCAGCTCGCGGCTGGCATCAGCAAGGGTGGTATGATCAAAATGAAAATGATGTTCCTGCCAAACCGCCGGGTCTTTCAGTTCAGTGACGGTCAGCGGTTGAATGGCGATCTTGCCATCCGTAGCGACGGAGGCCTTTTCACCGGGCTTCATATCGAGCGGTACGGCCATTTCAGGAGAAGAAATCTGTACTTTACCCTTGCTCAAAACCACCTGCGTGCCTCTCTTACGGGTATATACGAAAAACTCGGTACCAAGCACGGTTACCTTTCCCTGGTCGGGCGTGTGAACGGTGAACGGCTGGTGATCGACCTGGTGCGTTACCACAAAACCGGCCTCGCCAGTGAGGTAAACATCCCTCCCGATACGCCCGAAGCCCCATCGAAGGAGTTTCAGATCGGAGTTGGCCAGAAGCGATACACGACTTCCGTCGCTCAGCTGAACGGTCCGGCTTTGGGCGTAGCCCGTGCGGTAATGCCTGTAAAGGATCGCATCGCGGTAATAATACCCGCTTGCTCCTGCCATCAATAGAATAGCGGCTGCTATACGTAACCAGTTCCGCCATGGCAAGGATGGTGAACCGGTGACCCCTGCATGTGGATTGCCTTCATTGGCGGACGGCTCTGTCAGCAAGGCCTGTACATTTTTAAAAGCCTCCCCTACATCCGGCAAAAATTGCGGGTGGCTGTTTTCCCATTCCTGTAACCATTCGAAATAGCGCTCGGTATTTCCCGGTTCGCCCAGCCATTCTTCGATAAGCTGCTTTTGCAGCACCGTGGCCTGGCCCGAGAAATAGGTGAAGAGCATTTCTTTGGACAATGGTGTGTTCATGCTTTTAGTTTGTCAGTTCTGTTTCAATGATCGGCGCAATACGCTGAGCGCCTTTGATATGTGCCATTCCACGCCTTTTACCGTTACTCCGAGCTTCTCCGCGATTTCCTGGTAAGATTTCCCTTCAAACCTGCTCAGGACGAACGCCTTCTGGCATTGAGGGGGTAAGGCCTGGATCGCCCGTTCGACTTGCATATACAGCTCGTCCATTTCCATGATGTGGTCCGGCGCGAGCATATCAGAGTGAAAATCGTCGTCGAGCTCCTCCCGCCTGATTTTGTTGAATTCCCAACGGAGATAGGTAAAGCACCTGTTGCGCACCGCCGTGAAGAGATAGGCCCGGAAGGTCGTCGCGATGCAGGTATGCAGCTCTTTTTTCCAGAAATTGAGAAAAATTTCCGTTACCAGGTCCTCGGCGATTTCCTTGTTGTACACAAACCTTGCGGCATGGCTGCAAAGCGGCTGATAATAGGTCCTGAATAGCAGTTCGTACCCTTTGGCCGCATCCAGTCCGAATGTTTTCCGGATAAAAAATTCCCTGTCAAGAAGTGCATTATCCGGCGCACCCGCCTCCGGCGTGCCCGGTCTCGGGTCAATCGGTCTTTCCGGGTTTTTCTCTTCGTCCGGTAAATGTTCGGAAGGTTGGGGTGTCACGGTTCGGGGCTGGGTTTAGGGCTACACCCACAGGACAAAATTTGGAAAGGCTACCCTAGTTCTTCAATAAAAAACTTTCATTTTTTAATTTGCACTCATAAAAATACGATACAATGCGCAATAGCTTCATCCAGACCAAACCCCACCTCGTACTCCTCCTTGCCTGCCCGATCATTGCCGTCATCGCCTGGATGCGGCGGAGTTATGCAGTCGACGTGCAATTGTACGACACCTTTTATGTGCTTCGGATCGACCTCATAGCGGAATTCCTGATCACGATTATACTGATTACCAGCCTCCTGTACTGGCTCACGCGAAACCGCACCGGCCTCCCGCAACTGACGGCCGCGCATGTGCTCGCGACGATCGGCATTGCGCTTTACATCACGAGCACAACAGGTTACCCGCCCAACAACGCCATGGATACCTGGGCAACGTTTTCGCCCCAACAATACCAGGAATGGGAAGATATGCGGGTGCGCTTTATGGGCGCGGTAATTACGTTCGGCGCTTTTCAGCTATTACTGGTAGCGAACCTGATCATGAAGTGGATAAAAACCGCCTGATAATCCAGACGCGCCCAAGGATGGTTTGTTGGCAGTAGAGAGGCAAATGCAGATAGTTTGGCGGCTTGCATCAAAGCCACCAGTCCATGAACCTCTTCATTTTTCTTGCATTGTCGGCCTTCGTCGGCGGTGTTTCCCTGCTCGGCGCTTACCTGCAAGTCGCCGGGCGACCCAAATCATCGGAGCCGGTTCACTCCATTTCCGGGCCTTTCGCATTTGGCAAAATCCTCTTTTTCCTCGCGTGGGCAACGCCTGTTGTGTTATTCTTCGGGGTATGGGGCGTTACCACGGTCAACATTCCTTACCAGGACGATATCGACGCGATCCTGGAATCTACTTCTGCGATAGCGGAGGGAACTGGGTCGCTCCGGGAATTCTGGTCGGCATTATCCAAGCAGGACGATGAGCGTCGGATTGTAGTTGTCAGGCTAGTAGCCTGCGTGATGTACTGGGCAACCGGATCCATCGATTTTCGCTTTCTCGCATTCACTGGAATTTGTTCCTATCTTGTTTTTCTCAGATTGATCTTCACTTGGTTCCGTTATCAGCGAGGACTTTCGCTAGCCCTGTTCGTGCCGGTTCCATATGTGCTTTTTTCTAATTTCAACTACGAAGCATTGTATTGGTCAATCATACCGCTGCAACAAATCGCGGTATATGTTTGGGGATTTGCGAGCATTTGGTTGGTCAGCCAAAACACCCGGCGGAGCCTGGCCCTGGGGGCGGGCCTGGGAATTTTAGCCCTGTATTCCGATGTCTCAGGCATATTTGTCGGACCGGTTGCCGCGCTCATATTACTGGCCCGTCGGGAATGGCTTGCTGCTACTTTCTGGATATTACTATTCGGTTTTATCACTACATTTTACTTTTGGGGACTGACAGTACCCGATTTTCGTCCAACCACCGCTCAAAATTTGTCGTCATGGCGTGAAATGTTACTGATGGCGGTGGCAATGCCGGGCATGATTGCCGACGTGATGGTAGACAAGAGTGACTCTACAAGGTTAGCTTTGTCCGCCGTTGCCGGAGTCGCCAGTCTTTCACTTGTAGGAGTCAGCGCATTTTTATTCTGCAAAAAACTGATGAGAACGCCACTTGCGATTACGCCAAGCCAATGGTGGCTGGCAGGTTGCATGCTCTTCTTGCTGGTAACCTTCTTTGCCCTGGCTTTCGGGCGCGCTGCCTTCGGTGCTCAAACTATTTTGCTAAGCAGATATAGACACATTTTCACGTTTTGGGCGACCTTCAACTATCTCCTACTGCTTCAACAACCCACTGTTCGACAAACCCTTAGCCGACGCATGACCATTTTGCAAATCAGCGCCGTGATCTACTTTGGAGGTAGCTACTTTCTGACATGGGCCGATATGATGTATTTCCGGAAAACCATTCAGATAGACGCTTATGGTTGGACAAAAAACAGGGAATTCCCCTCGGCACCAATTTATATCACTGTTAAAAAGGCCGTCGATTCAATTTTTGAAAGCGCATTGAAAAACCGGATTTACAAATTCCCCGATCTCCCCTTTGAAGATTTGCGTCAGGCTGAAATACGGGGTTCATCGGACATCGCCGTGCGAACCGCCGATTTCATTCAGGTAGGAACTGAGGTACCAGCATTACAATGTTCACCCGACGACGGCATTTACCTGATCATCCATTCCGGTGACGAGATACATATATTGCCGATGCGCCTGCGCAGGAACTCATTTCTCTGCTTCCTGCGCACCGGCCGCTATTATGCCGGTTACTGCGAGTCTATGGGGATGCTGATGCAATATTTGTCCAAAAATAAAAAGTATAAACTTACACTCGGGGTAATTAGCGGCTCGAACCGCTATTTGCTGACCACCGGAAAGGAGGTTAGTACCAGCTGAAATTCCTCAGATCAGCTTGTCCGGCGTAATAGGCAGCTCCCGTATGCGCTTACCGGTGGCATGGAAAACCGCATTCGCAATAGCCCCGGCAACTCCCACAATAGCAATCTCTCCAAGGCCTTTCGAACCAATGGGATTGGCCTGCATATCCGGTTTGTCGATGTAATATACTTCGATAGGCGGCACATCGGCATGAACGGGGATATGGTAGCTCGCAAAATCGGTGGTCACATACCGGCCGAAGCGGTGGTCCATCTCCGAATGCTCCATCAGCGCCATACCTATACCGCCTACAACGCCGCCGATCGACTGGCTCCGGGCGGTTTTGTAGTTGATGATCGCGCCCACGTCCGCACACGTGACCACGCGCGTAACGCGCACCTCGCCCGTGAGCGGGTTCACCTCCACCTCTACAAAATGACATCCAAAGGAATACATCGAATACTGGTCGCGCTCCGCGCCCGATTTCGATTCCTCCATCACTTCCAGTTCGTTCAAATGATGGTGTTTTAAAATATCGGCATAACTCACACCCTCTTTATCATCCGCAGAACCGAATATCCGACCATTCCTGACCACCAGCTGACCTCCTGACTTAAGCCCCCCTGGCATCTCCCCCGCCAAAGCGATCAATTTGCTTTTCAACGCCTCACAAGCGACATGCACCGCCGAGCCTACACTGGGAATCGTGGACGAGCCATTCTGCCCCGGAGCGTCAGGCAGGGCTGAATGGCCCAGGTCGAAACGTACCTTTTTAGCATTTACTCCTAAAACCTTCGCAGCGATGCGCGTCATAGCCGTGCCGGTACCCGGGCCGATATCCATCGTCGCGCTTTGCACGATCACCGAACCGTCGGCCTGCATCACGGCCCGGGCCTTGGCAGGATGGCGGTGAAAGCCATACAGGCTCGATGCCATACCGTAACCGAGCAGCATACCGTTGCGTTTCACCGACCTTGGCTCTGGTAGCCGGTTTTTCCAGCCTATTTTCTCTGCACCCAGCTCATAACATTCCCTGAGCGACTTCGCCGACCATGGCAGGTGTCGTTCAGGATCGGATTCGGCATAGTTTTTAAGCCGGAATTCCAGCGGATCTGTTTTTAATGCATAAGCCAGCTCATCCATCGCCGATTCCAATGCAAACATCCCCGTGGCATCGCCGGGTCCGCGCATCCACGTGGGTGTATTCACGTCGAGCGGAAGCAGGCGGTAGCGCGTAGCCACATGCGGGCACGCATACAGCGCACGCGACGCGAGGACTGTGCGCTCCAAATGCTCTTCGTACATCGATGTCTGCCCCGTCCCCTCGTGTACAATACCTGCCAGACGGCCATCTTTCCCGGCGCCGATACTGATTTTCTGTTTGGTATAAGGCCTGTAACCCACCGATGTAAACATCTGTTCCCGTCCCAATACCAGTTTTACAGGCCGTTTTAATTGTTTCGCGGCCATTACCGCCGCCATTGTGTGCGGCCACACCCGAATACCCGACCCGAAAGCCCCGCCAATGTAGGTAGCCACCACCTGTACATTCTCCCTCGGCAGCTTGAATGCCTGCGCGAGTTGCCCCTGTGCGGATTTCACGCCCTGGTTTTTGTCATAAACCGTGAGCTTGTCATCGGCCTCCCATACCGCGATAATCGCATGCGGTTCGAGCGGCTGGTGGTGCTGGGTAGGAATGGTGTATTCGGCTTCGATCCGGACGTCGGCATTACGCAAATCCGCTGCATCGCCACGTTCATAGTCCCCGAAAGGCGAGTTTTTGGATCGCTGCACATTCAGCGGGATCCCGGAGTGCGCGATATTCTTTTCAAAATGCGTTTGATGGACCTCCTGCTGGTACGTCACCTGCACAAGCGAAGCCGCGTGCATCGCCTGTTCGCGCGTAGCCGCGACCACCATCGCCACGGGCTGCCCGTCGAAATAGATCAGGGAATCGTAAAACACGCGGAATGCTGTACCCGGCGGCACGCGCTCCGGCGATTGCTTTTTAGGGGACCAGCCTGGTATTGTCATAGCATTGAGATGGCTGAGTACCATAAGCACACCCGGCACCGCTTCCGCCTCGCGTGAATCGATGGCCGTAATGCTGCCTTTGGCAATAGTACTCGTCACCAACACCGCATGTACAAGTTCCGGAATTGCATATTCTGCCGAATAAGTGGCTGTACCCGTCACTTTTGCTGCGCCGTCGACGCGGCTGAGCGAGGTGTCCGACAGATTATCCAACGATTGTCTGTTCATAGCCCGATCAGGAAATGCCCGTTGCAGCCTTCAAAGCCGCTACGATCGCGTTGGAGGTTAGTTTAATTTTAAATGCATTCTGAGCGGTGGCTTTTGCACTTTGCATTTCATGCTCGGCAACTTCCCTGAAAAGCTTTTCCGAAGGCACCTGCCCTCGCAGCATAAGGTCGATAGCCCAGTACCGCCATGGCTTGTGCGCTACGCCGCCGAGGGCCATCCGGGCGTCCCAAATACGTCCGCCATCCATTTGCAAGGCAGCCGCCACCGACACCAATGCAAAAGCATAGGACGCGCGGTCGCGTATTTTCAGGTAATGGCTATGTTGGGCAAATGCATTGTCCGCCACCTCGATGGCTGTCACCAGTTCACCGGGTTGCAGGGTGGTATCCAATTCCGGTTGCAGCGTGGAAAGCCGGTGAAAATCCTTTAGCGGTACCCTTCGTTCGCCGCTTGCGCCGTCGATCACCACCTCGGTGTCCAGGGCAGCGAGTGCCACGCACATATCACTGGGATGCACGGCAATGCACAAAGATTTTTCATTTCCTCCAAACCCGTTTCCTGCAAAAAAGATAGCATGTGTGCGGTTAACGCCCGCTTCGGCGCCACAGCCCGAGCCTGGTTCACGCTTGTTGCAAGGCAATGCCAGATCGTAAAAATAGCTGCAACGCGTACGCTGCAATAAGTTACCGCCCACCGTCGCCATATTGCGCAGCTGTCCCGACGCTCCCGCCAGCAATGCCTGCGCGAGCAACGGCTGGCGGCTCAGTACACTTTTATGTTTTGCCACATCGCTATTCAGGGCCAATGCGCCGATGCGGAGGCGATCGTAGCGGTGTTCTATTTTCTTCAATGGAAGATGGTTGATATCAATCAGCTTCGACGGCGACGCAATGCCGCGTTTCATGAGCTCGACCAGGTTGGTACCACCGGCGATGTACTGCGCTTCGGGGTAATCGGCCGCCATACTGATGGCTTCCGCAACGGTTTTGGGGCGGAGGTATTGGAATGGCTTCATACTTTCGCCCCGTCCTTTTTCACCTCGAGAATGGCGTCCACGATATTCGGGTAGGCCCCGCAGCGGCACAGGTTGCCGCTCATGTACTCCCGCACCTCCGCGGCCGAGCGTGCATGCCCCTCGCGTATACACGCTACGCCCGACATCACCTGCCCCGGCGTACAATACCCGCATTGGAAGCCGTCGTGTTTGATAAACGCCTCCTGCAATGGGTGCAATTTCTCCCCGTCCGAGAGCCCTTCAATAGTTGTGACTTTCGAGCCATGCTGCATTACCGCGAATGTCAGGCAGGATAATGTCCTCCGCCCGTCGACATGCACGGTACAAGCCCCGCATTGTCCGAAATCACAGCCTTTTTTGGTACCGGTGAGCCTCAGATTTTCGCGGAGCAAATCGAGCAATGTCATACGCGGATCGATGGTGATGCGCCTGCGTTTTCCGTTGACGGTGAGTGATACCTTCACCTTCACTGCATTACCCACCGGCCCGTCGTCGGGTGTCACTGCCGCGTAAAGAAAGTCCGCCGGCGCCATGGAAAGGCCCGCGAACAACATGGATTGTTTCAGAAAAAAGCGGCGGTCTTCGTCAGGCACGTCGGGCGGAATAGCGTCGTGGTCGATGTCCATGGTTGTTCAGTTCGTGAATATGTATTGAAAAGGGAGGTTGGCGTGGGATTTACCGGTTCTGGCGGGGTGGGAATGTTCGACGTAGTCAGGTCTAGTCAGGAATGGTCAGGAAGAGTCAGGGATAGTCAGGAATGGTCGGGTGTGGGAAGTGTTGTCACGATCGTCCGTAAGTGAATGCCGTCAGGCAGGTAATATTGGTAGAAAATGGCCGCCCCCCGGATTGTAAAAATGCCGTGAGGCATGTAACAGCTGAGCATTGTTGTTACATGCCTCACGGCATTTCCTTTTGTCCTTTAATGCAGCGAGGCTACCGATATTGCATCGCTACGCGATTTTTGCCCGGCATTTGATTGCTACATTATTTAAAATCGCCTGCATTCCACGTCTTCACCTTTCCTGCGGCGAGCTCTGCATTGATCGTCTTATTCCCATATTTCAAAACACGTTTCTGCGCATTGGGCGAAAGCAGCGTTACGGATTTTAATTTACCATTCTCCCAAACTTCGTCGACTGTTACATTTCCGCGTGCTTTCAGACCTTTGACAGACCCCGTAGTCCATTCGTCGGGTAATGCGGGGAGGAGTTCGATCACGCCGGTTTGCGATTGGAGGAGCATTTCGGCTACGCCAGCGGTAGAACCCATGTTACCGTCGAGCTGGAATGGCGGGTGGGCGCAAAGCAGGTTGGCATAGGAACCGCCGCCGTCGGCCATATTGGTCCCCTGGTCGGCTACGGGCCGGAGTACGCTTTTGAACAGCTTGTGCGCACGGTTACCGTCTTGCAAGCGCGCCCAAAAGTTCACTTTCCAGGCCAGCGACCAGCCTGTACCATCGTCGCCGCGGGCATTGAGGCTCACCCGTGCGGCTTCGGCTTCGGCCGGCGTTTGGGTAATGGAGATCTGCTTGCCGGGGTGCAGGGCATAGAGGTGCGAAACGTGACGATGGTGGCTGGTGGAGTCGTCGACATCCTCGCGCCATTCCTGCAACTGTTTCCAGCGGCCGATCTGCAAAGGCAATATCTTGTCGCGGGTAGCGCGGGCCTTTTGCGCGAAATCGGCGTCGATGCCCAGCAAGGCTGCCGCTTCGGCGGTGTTGTTCAGTACGTCCCAGGCCATTTCGTGGTCCATGGTAGCGCCGGTAGAAATTCCGCCATGTTCGGGCGAATACGATGGTGAGGACACAAGGTGACCTTTACCGTCGCTGCTCAAATAATCCATCCAGAACTCCGAAGCCTCTTTCATGACCGGATAGGCCGTATTTTTCAGGAATATCTTGTCATTCGTAAATGCATAATGCTCCCACAAATGCTGGCAAAGCCATGCCGCGCCGCCGGGGAAGAAGCCCCACGGGAAATCCCAGCCCGGCGAAGTATAACCGTAGGCATTCAACATTGTATTGACGATCCATCCTTTGGCATTGAAAAACTCCTTCGCTGCCAACCGTCCCGGCTCCACGATCGACTGTGTGAAATCCATCAGCGGCAAATGGCATTCCGAAAGGTTGGTCGCCTCGGCGGGCCAGTAAAGCATTTGTACGTTGATATTCGTATGGTAATCATTCGCCCAGGGCGGGTTGGTACTGTCATTCCATTTGCCCTGTAAGCTCATGGGCATGGTACCCGGGCGGGTCGATGAGATCATCAGATAGCGGCCGTATTGAAAGTACAGCTCTTCCAGGCCGGTATCGGGCTGGCCGGCCGAATAGGCCTTCTGGCGCTGGTCGGTAGGAAGTGCCGGTGCGGTGGCATTGCCCAGCGTCAATGATACGCGGTCGAACAGGCCGTGGTAATCCTTTTGCTGCTCGGCGAGTAATGCGGCGTAGTTTTTACCGGCGGCCCTGGCCATAGTCGCGGCATTGACCTTCTTGTAGTCATTCCCCTTGTAATCAGGGAATTTCATCACATAATCCGTAGCCACGGTGTGTACCAGGACAATGGATTTGGCACCTGTTACGGTCAGCACGCCATTGCTGAAAGCCGTTTTGCCATCGGTATCGATACGGTAAACGGTTTCGAACTCCTGGTGGTTGTCTTTCAAATGCCCGCCGAAGGTATAGTGGTTTTTAACAAACTGCTCATAATCTTTGGCATGAGGTGTTTCAAAACGGATGGAATAGGTTTCAGGCGTTGAAGAGGTGAACTTGTACACCATCGCCTTCGAGGGATAGTTGCCGAAATAAGTCCTTTCAAAATGGGTACCGCCTGCGTCATAGCTCACCTTACCCAATGCATCGGAGATATTCAGCTCGCGGCGGTAATGCTGCACCGCGCCTTTGGCAGGTAACTTAATGAACAGGTCGCCTACCGTTTGCTGCGCACCAAAATCGGAAGACGGCGTATTCTCCTTTTTTTCATGAATAACGCCCGTCAGCTCCTTGTTGGCCAGTGCATGGGCCTCTTTCATTTTCCCTGCGGCGAGCAACTCGCGTACCTGCGGTAAATGTTTATAAGCCTCTTTTTTTAAACCAAAATTATACGCTGCATTGGCTCCCTTACCACCTGCCCACAAGCTGCCTTCTGAAAACTGGATGCGCTCCTCGTCCGTTCCTCCAAAAAACATGGCGCCCACGTAGCCATTACCGATCGGCAATGCCTGGGTCATCCATTCTTTGGCAGGCTGGTCGTACCAGAGCGACAATGGTGCGGGTTGGGGTTTGGGATCAGGTTGCGCTTGCAGCGGGCTGAATGCGGTAACAGAACAGATGAGTAGTCCGAGAAGTGTTTTCATCACTGGGGTTTTGGCAAATAATGGTAAAATTAGATGCCGTTTTTGAATTTAAAAATGGGCTTTCCGACAATCGCCGACCACTATTCAATCGTCAGCTTGGGCGAGCCGGCAACCTTTATGTTGCTTTTCGGCATGTTTTCCAGCTTGATATTCCTGCCCAGCACCTCTCCTTCCAGTTTTAAACCCGAGACCTCCACATCGGAACAACCATTGAACCAGAACATATTATGGTTATCAGACTGCGGATTGAGCTCCACCGTGCGGACGATCCGGTTGTTGCCGAAAACCAACCCGCGGGTACTTTTGGCGAACAGCACGGGATAATCAAATGTATGAAAAGTATTACCCTCAATCCGGATGTTGAAATGAACCGGCTTTTTGACATCGGCAACTTTGTTGGAAGGGTTAATGGCAATTACCGCATTACCCGGCCCTCCCTGGTAGGCGCAGTCTATAAACTCATTGTTGCGAATGGTAACATCCCGCACCGGGCCCGATTCGTACCAGCCCTCCGCGTCCGCCTCGATCAGCACGGCGCTCATGCCGGTACGAAAAAAGGTATTGTTTTCGATCACAGCCTTGCGCGGCGTCGTAAGCAGCACGCCACGGGTGTTGGTGCGGGTAAAATAGTTGCCCCGAATGAGTACTTCCGGTGTCCAGGTCATATTTTCGACACAATCGTGGTCTTCCAGTGCCGCCGGAACAGGTTTTTCGAAGGTTAGCAGAATTTCGCGGTCGTTCAAACGGCTAACCGCTTTGACAATCCCATTTGCAAACCGCTCCATGGAAGCCGAATGCACGAAAGCCACCGTATCTGTGGGAAAGAACGCATTGAAACCGTAGCTCTGCCCATGCATAAACCTCACTTTGAGCGAATTTGCATCTGGCCGACCGATAATGCGCAGATTGGTCCCGTGCACGTTGATCGGGTCGTCATGCGCACCGGAGAAGCGGCAATCTTCGATAGTAACTTTACCGCGACACCCCGAAAAATGCATAAAATCGGCGGATGAAGCGACAATGCGGCCTGTTTCGGGCCGTGGCGCGCAGGTAACGCGGCGCATGGTCACGTTTTCGGAATACTGGCTCACAATGCCCAAGCCGTGCATGTAATGCATACCCACATCTTCAAGTGTTACGTTTTTACACTCGCGGATGTGCATCCCCACCTGGTCGCGGATGATGTCGCGGACGGTGAGAATGTTGCCCGGTTTGGGCGTTACAGTGGTTTTGAAATGGACCCGGCCCGGAGCGATTTCCGTAGCTTGTGCGTTGGCATAAGGCTTCCAATCGCTGTAACGCATGGTTTTCAGGGTAGTATCAAACTCCACGGCATGGAAATGCGTCGTTTTCCATCCTTCTCCAAACCATTCAAGCCTGCCGTCACGGATCGCATAACGGGCGTCACGCTGGATATCCAGCACTACCCCGTCATCTGACGTTTTCACGTATCGCATTTCGGACATCGTCGGCCTTTCAAAATCGACGTGGATGTTTTGCAGCTTTACGTTTTCGCAATGTTCCAGCACGATCGTCGTCATCTTTCCGTGAAAGACAAACAGCGCCCCATTGCCGTCGATTGTCAGGTTCTTTGCATTGCGAAAAAGCATCCCGATCGTCCGGATTTTGAGTGAGTCCTCTTTTTCGGTGGAGGTGTTGGAAATAAAATACTTCTCGCGGAGAGCGCCGTCGGGCCAGAAATCGTACCGGCCTTTCGGAAACGTCAGGGTCGTTTTCCCGGTGCGGATTACCTCGTCGATGACCTGCTGAATGCGGGCAGTGACGTTTTCGTAAGTATCGGGATGAACGCCTGCGTCAGCCACGGAAACCGTTTGAGCATTGGAACGGTGTAGCAGTAGTAGTGCACAGAACAGCGTGGCGTAGAAACGGTAAGGCATGAGCATCAGGTCGGATAGGGTCAGGTGGTGGTCAGGTGTGGTCAAGTGTAGGCAGGTGTGGTTTTCTGTCAGGTATTGTCAAGTATAGTCAGGTATAGTAAGTCGGGCTGCAAATTAGGTCAAAATTGAGATTGTTTGTGCAAAAAGAAGCGGGGTTGGTTTTTTGACAGGTGTGGTCAGGTGTGGTTTTCTGTCAGGTATTGTCAAGTGTAGTCAGGTATAGTCAGGGTTGGTCAAAAAAATTGTTCGGAATTATCGAGCGCAATGGGCAGGATAATGTACTGACTCAAAATAGCCGCCGGAATCGCGTAGCGATGTAATGTTGGCAGCAATCGATTCGAATGGTGTATTTCGAAAATGCCGTCAGGCATGTGACAACAGCGCGTTGTTGTTACATGCCTGACGGCATTTACTATTGGTAAAAACAACACTTGACTACACCTGACCACACCTGACTATCAACTAGTAATTATGTGGATAATAGGTATTTGTCACCTTCCCATCCGCAAACAATTCGAGCATCGCATATCCTGGCGGCGTTTCCTGATAATAGTTGGGTCCGGCGGATTCCACATCGCCTTTTTCCCACCAGAACCCGCTCATGGCGCCGTTGCAGCAATACTGAACGCCATTGTACTCGGTATGGTCCTGCAAATGCTGGTGCCCGCTGAGGCAAATGCGCACCTTATCGCGGTGTTTATAAAACAGATTTTTCAGCTTCTTGTAATCCGAATGCCCTCCCCCGCCCGCGAGCATAGGCGTAGCGCCCAGAATCGGGTAATGCGACATCAGGAGCACAAATGTGCCCGGCGCCAGTTTGGCAAGGTCGGCTTCCAGCCATTGATATTGCTCGTCGTCCAGCGACACATGCTCGTTGTTGCCGTCGAGGATCACGAAATGCCAGTTCATTTGGGTAAAACTGTAATAACGGCCCGGCGTTTTGAGCCGCTTCACCACATAGTTTTTGCCATACATTTCATCCTCTTTGGAAGGCGCCGCCCACCAGGGATCGTGGTTACCGATGCAGCTGTGGATTTCGTAGCCTTTCAGTGTGGCCATGCATTCGTCCCAAAGCTTCCAATAACCCAGCATGGTTTCACGGGCAACATCTTTGTAATCTGCGGCATGAATGGAGTCGCCGCCATTGAGAAAGAAATCGGGTTTGTGCTTCAAAACATCGGCGAGGCACTTTTTGAAACGGTTGGGCGCGTCGTCGCCCGCTCGGATGTGCACGTCGGTAATGTGAGCGATTTTCAGTACCGGCATATCGGCAACAAGCCCGGCATGGGTAGCCGGGCCAGTGACCGAAGCAGCCGTGAGCAATCCGGTGTTACGGATCCAGGAACGTCTGTTCATTGTATTGATTTTAAATTAATTCCAACCAAAAACCTGCTTCAACTTGGGATTCAGTAACATTTCCTTCTGAGGAACAGGCCGGTAATAGTATTTCGGGTCTTCGAATTTACGGACAGCCGTTTCGGTCACCATCGTGCCGCCGGCATTGCCGTTTTTGAGATATACGGTCACGTCCTCGCCGATAGCTCCCGCGCGGTAATAGATCAGCGCCACCCCGAGGCTGTTCTTTTCTTTTTCCTTTTCGTCGGGGATTGTTTTCGACTTGTCGATCAGGATAATATCCTCCACGCCGTCGCCTGTCAGGTCGTATTTACCCAAACCCGGGAAATATGCTCCTTCGGGAATTGCAGTCAGCAACTTGCCCGCCTGCCAACGCATGATGTCGTCGAAACGCTGGTTTTCGAATGCAAACTCTACCCTTCTTTCACGACGGATCTCAAAAATAACACCGCGGTTGGCGCCGGTTACGTTCGGGTATTTCTGCGCCATCACCGGGTCCGGACTACCGTTGGCGGCTGCCAGTTTCAAATCGGGCATTCCTACACGGGCACGAATCAGGTTCACCGATTTATCAAGATCATCCTGGGTAAGTGTTCCCAATTCCGCTTTCGCCTCGGCATAGATCAAAAGTACCTCGGCATAGCGGTACACCGGCACATCCACACTGTTCAGAATTACATTATCGGTGGAATTGATATAGCCTTTCAACTGGTGATAACCGGTAAAGTTCTTGTTCAGGCGTAAGATGTAAGGGGCCGTTTCAGCTGCGCGTACCCAGCCCGGGTACACGAGCGTCTGCGCGAGACGTGGATCGCGGTTCTGAAACTCCTTCACAAATCCAAACTGCTGGTAACCCTGCACGTCGGTGAAACGGGTCCCGTCTTTCATCAGGTAGGTCTGCACGAGGTCACGCGACGGGGCCTGTTCATAGTCGCCGAAAACGGTACTGTTGATATTCTGGCTGCGCTCCTTCGTTTGATCGAACGCATTCGCCAGGATCACTTCCTTGTTTGAGCTCAGATCCTGGCTATTGAACAGCGCCGCATAATCCGCATTCGGCTTGCCGGTGCTGTAAATCGCAAACTTGTTCGACGCCATAATCTCGGCCGAAATCGCAGCTGCCGTTTCCAGGAATTTGTTGGCGGTGGCCTGGAGGCTCAACTCGGGGTGGTATTTCCGATACGTACCTTCATACAATGCTGTGCGGGCATACTGCGCCATCACCGCCCATTTGCCCGGCGTTCCGGCAGTCACCGACTCCCTTACATTCGCCGCTGCGAAAGCAAGGTCGGCCATCACACTGTCCATGACAACCGCACGCGGGTCCTGCGTTTTGTAAAGTTCCTCGTCACCGGGGTTCACCGTTTTCGAAAACCAGGGAACATCCGAGTACCGACCTACCTTTTCCAGATAGAACTGCGCACGATAATAGCGGGCAATTCCGGCATAATGCGCTTTCACGTCGGGCGTAGCAATGGCCTTGTTATAATTGTCCAGGAAATAATTGATATTCCGCAAACGGCCCCAGTCCCAGCCGCCGGTGATGGTTTGCGAGCTTGGAGAGCCCGTCATGATCACCTTCATCTCCACTGCGCCGGTCGTGGCAGCATTGTCGGTGCTCTGGTCGTTGAGATAAATGCCATACATGTCTGGCATGCTCAGCAGGCCATTGACGTACAATGCGAGATCGCCTTCGTTGGCAAAGAACACCTCCGGCGAAATGGAGGTCTGCGGCAGTTTTTCGAGGAAATCGTCGTTGCAGGCGCTCGCACCGGTCAACAACGCCAGTAATAATATATGCTTTTTCATTTCAGGCTGATGGATTAAAATCAAAACTCGACATTGACACCAAATGCAAACTTCCGCTGGAACGGATACGAAAAGCCGTTCGAAGTATTGAAAGTGCTGCTGTTACTGATTACCTCCGGATCGAAATACTTTTTGAGTTGCGAGAATTCAAAAAGGTTTTCCCCGCTTGCGAAGATGCGCACCCGGCTGATATTGTGCTTTTGCAGCAACGAAGTAGGCAGCGAATAGCCGATCGTGATGTTCTTGATCCGAAGGTAAGCCGCGCTCAACAGGTATTTCGTCTGCGCTATATCGAGGCCCGAGCCGTAGTTGTTATCCGCGAGCCACGATTGCAGCATAGGGAAATTGGCATTGGTGTTCGCATCGGCAAGTCCTGCCGCAATGTAGGACTTCGAATGCTTGGCGCGTTGCTGGTCCGAATCCGCCTGGCCTCGGTAGTAATCGAGGTTCCAGGGATAAACGTTGGCATAAGGCTGCTGGTAAGGGCCCCAGTAGAGGTAATGCCGCGGATAGTAATCGCCTTTCAGCACGCCTTGCAGTACGGCCGAAAAGTCGAAACCGTTCCAGTCGGCGTTCAGGTTGAAACCAATGCGGTAACGCGGGGTCGTATTTCCGATCACCGAAAGATCTTTCGGGTCCTTTTTGGTCAATCCTTGCGTAATGCGGCCATCGCCGTCGAGGTCCTTATATTTCGGCCATCCCGGCACCACGGACAATGCTCCCCAGGGAACGATATCGCTTTCATCAAGTTTCGCGATTTCGTCGGTATTCTGGAAAAGGCCATCATTGGTAAGCCCCCAGATCTCGCCCAGATTCTGTCCTTTACGGAATTTTGAAAACAGCTCCTGGTCGTTTTTGAAACGGGTAATCTGTGAACGCGAGTCGGACAAGATCAATTTGGCGCTGAGGGAAAGTGTTTTGCCGCTGACCTGGTAGGTATCGTTATAGTTCAAGGTCAATTCGAGGCCTTTTGTACGCAAATCGGCCACGTTTTGGGCTGGCACCTTCGTACCGAGCACGCCCGGAAGTTCCTCCCCGTCGGTGAGCATCCCCTTGGTATCGCGGATGTAATAGTCGATGCCGAATGTCAAACGGTCTCTCAACACCCCAAGATCAGCTCCGAAGTTCAACGTCGATACACGCTCCCAGGTATAGTTGGACGGGTCTACGCGCAGGATCGGCGAGCTGGTAATCACGGTTTGCTTGTTACCACCGATCAGGTAATTGGACAGCCCTGCCGGCAACGCCTGGCGGAAGCTGTAATAGCCCACGTTCTGGTTACCCAGGTCGCCATACGAAGCACGGAATTTAAGTGTAGGAAAAAGAGGCAATGCGTCCTTCACGAACGATTCGGAGCTGGCGATCCACGCCGCCGATACGGATGGAAAGAATCCCCAGCGGTTGCTTGCCGGGAAGCGCGACGAGCCGTCATAGCGCCCGTTCGCTTCAATAATGTAGCGGTCGCGCAGCGTATAGTTGATCCGACCGAAGAAGCTGCGGGTGGCGTAGCTCGTATCCGCACCGAATGCCTGGGCAGTTCCGCTGGTAAGGCTGATGTAGGGCAATGAAGGGGAAATCAGGCCTACTTTCTGTGCTTTGGTGGTGGTATAGCTGTAACTCTCCTGGTTATAACCCGCGAGCAGGTTGATCCGGTGAACGCCCAGCGTTTTGGTATAATTGGCAAACAAATCCATCACATTATTGGCCAGGGTAGCATTGGTCTCATACACTCCGCCGGTCCCGCCTTCGGTACGAATGTCGTTCGGACCAAAACCAATGCGGTAATTGCGCTGATCCTGCTTGGTATTCCACTGCTCCCGTTTGAAGCTCGCCGAACCGGTTATCACCAGGTCGCCGCTCAGGGCGGTGGCGATGCCACGGAAAATGTTCTGGAAGCCGAACATATCCTGCTTCTTGTTGCCTCCGTCGGTCAGTCTGGCGGCCAGGCGTCCTGCGCCGGTGTTCGCCCAGGTTCCGTCGGGGTTCACGGCCACCTGTGTTGGTTGCAACGTATAGATGTCGTTGATGTTGGCCGTCGGCACCGCGCGTTCTGTGCGGTAAACCGATAGGTTATTATCCAGTTTCAGCCATTTGAGAGGAGCGAAATCCAAACGGGCGCGGGAAGAGTAGCGTCTCCAATAGTCGTCCGTAAGCTTGTTTAAGCCGCCCTCGTGGTTATAATCCGCCGAAATGTAATAACCTACGGTGCGTTCGCTGGCCGTCTTGGCGCTGCCGGTAAACCCGACGCTGTGGTTCTGGGAAAAGCTCCTTTTGGTAAAAAAGTAATCGTACCAGTTGTTGCTGCCCATATAGGCCCATTTGGTCGGATCGGATGGGTCTATACGTGTGTCGGGTGTGGACGGATTATCCGAGCGCTCTTTAGCCCAGGCGTAATATTCGTCGGAATAGTTGACGTAGTCCCAGGGCGTGTTGTCGGTAGACGTTTCGAGCACCCGCGAAAAGATATATGGGTCGGTGACTGGCTTAGGAAGCACCGTCGGCTGGCCCCAGGAAAAGAAGTTATTATAGGTAATGGACTGCTTGCCTCTCCCACCCTGCTTGGTGGTGATCAGCACCACACCGAATGCCGCCCGGGCACCGTAAATCGCTGCCGAGGCCGCATCGCGCAATACCGAAAAGCTCGCAATATCGGAAGGGTTCAGGCGAAGGAGGTCTGTGCTGTTCGCAGCCGCAATACCGTCGATCACGAACAACGGCTCTCCGCCATTAATCGATGTAAAACCCCGGATGTTGAAGTTCGGTACGGTTCCAGGCGTACCGCTCTGGTAAGTAATGTTCAGGCCCGGACTCACTCCTTGCAAGCCCTGCATCACATTGGCTACCGGCCTGGCTTCGAACTGCTTACCGGAAATCTGGTCCACAGCACCGGTGATATTCACCTTTTTCTCGACACCGTAGCCGATCACGACCACTTCTTCGAGATTGCCGTGATCGGCTTGCAACGTTACAAAAATCTCGCTGCGGCCTTTCACGAGCTCTTCCTGTGTTTTATACCCAATGTAGGAAAACACGAGAATGTCACTCCCCGACACGCCTTCGAGGTAATACTGGCCGTTCTGATCGGTGATGGTCCCTCTCTGGGAGCCTTTGATCACCACATTCACACCCGGCAGGAGGTCCTTGCCGTCGGTAACGCTTCCGGTGATTTTCCCTTTGCCGCCGGCATTGAGGGTCGTCTGTGCGAGCGCTGGTGCGATGACGCCGAGCGCAAAAATCGTAACCATTCGCAGGCTTCGCAGCAGCCTTGCGTAGTAAGGTCTGGGTACACTTTTCATCATAAGTAAAAGTTAAAGGTTGGCCACTTTTGGGGCATTTTTGGAATGCAAATGTCCTGATCAAAAGTTACGTCAATATTAAAAAATAGTTATCTGATTGTGATCATAAATTGAATGAATGTTCAATTAATTTTTAAACGAATAACAAACTTCCGGTTTCCGTAAAAAGCCGTATATTGCCGATACGTTACACCCCGAACCGCCAATGGGAAGAAAAAGCCTCAAAGAAGCCCGTAAAAAGGAAATCATTAAAGTGTTTTACAGCCTGGCCAAGAAGAACGGCCTGGAAAATACGTCCATCGCCAAAATCGCGGCGAAGATGGAGATTAACCCCAGCCTCATTATCCATTACTTCCAGACGCGTGAAGACCTCGTGTACGGGCTGGTCGATTATATTCTCGACAAATACAAACTCATCTATAAGGTAAGCGCCGCCCATTCGAAGGATTCGCGGAAAGCCCTGCTCGAAATCATCGGCAATATTTTCTCTAAAAAATGGAATGCGCTCTTCGACGACGGCCTGTTCTACGGCTGCTATGCCATGGCCTTTCACGACGCGAAGGTGCGGGACCTTTATAAAAAGCTGTTGGATTCGCTCCGGGCGATGCTGATCGGGCACATTGAGCAATGCCGCCTGGATGGTGTGCTGGATGTGGAGGATGTCGAAACGGTGGCGGACAATATCTTCGTGCTCATAGACGGCGCCTATTTCTACCTCAGCCTGGTGTCTGATAAGGAAGAATACGAGCAGCGCCTGAGTAAATACCGGCAGCAGGCATTATCCATCCTGCATTTGAAGGAACTGTCAGACGTTGCGGGATGATCGCCCCGCGAGCCGGCGGACTACGGCCCCTATCCCGATCATCAGCCAGATCACATTGACGGCGACGTTCGGCTTATCGCCGTATTCGAGGGAATACACGATGAGGGTCGCGGCGCCGGTCATATTCAGGATGTGAAACGGGTAGCCGTTCGGTTTCAGGACGCCGATCGTGAGCAGCAGGTACGCCAGTACATAGGCGACCACGCCCAGCCAGCCCAGTGTTTCCAATATCAGTGCGGTATTCATAGCTCTTTTTTAACTCCACAATATTAACGGCGTGCGCACTCCCGGCCAAATCACCCGCCCGGCACCTAACAAGCCATTATTCGTCGTTTTGAAGGATTAGCCAAATAAAATCACCCAAATTCACAGATTTGCGGAATTTCGGGAGTAAATAAGTTAATATCGGTAAAAAAGCCGCTAATTCACATCAAGTTTTTGGTTTTCCGACCTGCTAATTTTACAAATAGATAATTTTCAAAAAGCACCCTCCGACACATCGTTTGTCGGTCTGATAGACCAATCGGCTGCCTGGCAGCCGACAAGAATTGTATTGCCTTTATATTCATTCGAGCAGCTATGAAAACCCCTAACCCAAGCCTTTACAAGAGATTTTACATACACACCATCAGTGCACTATGCCTGGCAGCGCCATTGATGGCACAGAAATCACTGCCGGCGTACCAGCCCAATCCTGCCGAACTTTCAGCGTCCTATAAAAGGATGGCCCTGATGGATTCGCTCACGAAAGGCAGCGTGCTGAAAGCGCAGGTACAGCCCAACTGGCTTGCCGACGGTCAGTCGTTCTGGTATAGAAATGTATTAAAGGATAGTTTGACGGAATATCTGGTCGTAAAACCGGGAGAAAACAAGAGGGCACCCGCCTTCGACCATGCCAAAGTAGCCGCGGCGCTTTCCAAAGCCGGCGATTCCACGTTCTCGGCCACTAAGCTGTGGATCAGCGACATTCATTTCGAGCCCGAAAAACATAGTATTATCCTGCAAAGCAAGGGGAAATGGTTTGCTTACGACACCGAAACCGCCACGGCACAGAGAATCGCCAAACCGGAGTTACCGAAACCCAAGGATATCGGCTGGACAAGGCAGCTTAGCCGCTGGGCGCGTTTCCGGGCTGATAGTGTCTCTCCCGACAGGCAAACGACGGCGTTTGTCCGCAACGGCAATATTTATTTGAGTAAAAAGGAAGACAAGAATGGCAAGCAACTGACCTACGACGGAAATCCGCTGAAGCCCTACGGTGAACTCAGCTGGTCGCCCGACGGCCGGTACCTGGTTTGCTACCGGATCGACCATCGTGACGAACGGCAGGTGAGCATTATATTCTCCTCCCTGCCCAACACCACCCGCGGCGAAGTAAAAACGCGGGGTTACGCGCAGCCCGGCGACGAGTTTACGAGCTACGAAATGCGCGTGATTGATGTGCAAAGCGGCAAATGCGTGAAGGTACAGTCGGAAGTGATCGACTTTTTCAATGCGCCCGTGATACGCTGGCGCAAGGGCGACGCGACGCATTTTACGTACGAAAAAGTCGACCGCGGCCACCAGCGTTTCCGGGTGATCGAAGTCGACGCGACCAGTGGCACCACGAAGCACATCATCGACGAAAAGACCGAGACTTTTATTTACCAGAATATGATTTACACGCATTACCTGCCTGAAAATCATGAAATCATCTGGGTTTCGGAAAAAGACGGCTGGCGGCACATTTACCTCGTCGACGAACATACCGGCGAAATCAAAAACCAGGTTACCAAGGGCGAATGGGTCGTGCGCGACATCGATAGCGTCGATACACAGAAGCGCGAAGTATGGTTCAGAGCCAGCGGCATGAATGTCAACGAAGATCCTTATCACATTCATTACTACCGCATTAAGTTCGATGGTACCGGCCTTATGAAGCTAACCGACCACGCAAAAGCCACGCACCAACTCACGTTTTCGCCCGACCGGACTTACTACGTTGACACCTATTCGACCATGACCACCGCGCCCGTTTCGGAACTCCGCAAAACCGCTGACGCGTCACTCGTGATGAAGCTTGAAACGGCCGACATTTCGCAATATCTCGCACTAGGCTTCAAACTTCCGGAGATCTTCAAAGCCAAAGGCCGCGACGGCAAAACCGACATCTGGGGCATCGTGTACCGCCCGAGCCACTTCGATCCGAAGAAGAAATATCCGATTATCGAAAACATTTACGCCGGCCCGCAAGACTCATTTGTTCCCAAGGCATTCCGCCATTATGGTGAAATGCAAAGCATGGCCGAGCTGGGCTTCATCGTGGTGCAAATGGACGGTATGGGCACCTACAACCGCTCCAAGGCGTTCCACGACGTGTGCTGGAAAAACCTGGCTGATGCCGGCTTCCCCGACCGCATTGCTTGGATGAAAGCCCTGGCCGAAAAATATCCCCAGGCGGACTCGACCCGCGTGGGCGTGTACGGGACCTCCGCCGGCGGGCAAAACGCGCTGGGCGCATTGCTCTTCCACCCGGGCTTTTACGACGCGGCCGTTTCGGCATGCGGCTGCCACGACAACCGCGTCGATAAGCAATGGTGGAACGAGCAATGGATGGGTTATCCGGTAGGCAAGCATTACAACGAGCAGTCGAATGTGACCAATGCAGCCAAATTGCAGGGCGATTTGCTGCTGATCGTCGGTGAAGTGGATACCAACGTGCCGCCCGAAAGCACCTATCGCGTAGCCGACGCGTTGATCAAAGCCAACAAGGAATTTGACCTGCTCGTAATTCCCGGCATGGGCCACAGCGACGGCGGTCCATACGGACGCCGCAAAAAGAGAGACTTTTTTGTACAAAAACTATTGGGTGTAAATCCTCCGAACAGAAACAGGCAAATCGCTTCTCAGCCAGCCGCTCTGGGGCGGTAGGAAGGGGCTGTAAGCTATAAGCCATAGGCGATAAGCTCTAAGCTTTTAGTTTGAAAAGTTCGATTCGCAAAGGCAGTGAACTGCCTTAATGGGCATTCCTGGCCAAAGAGCAAAAAACGACGCGTTAAAAAACCAAGAAATAACAGACTTATAGCATACAGCTTAAAGCCTAAAGCATATAGCCTCCCATGAAACAAACGTTACTTTTCCTTATCTCCGTCATTCTCCTGCACGGCTGCGCGCAGAAGCAAGGCCCCGCGCAACGTCCGACCGCCTCTACTGAAACTGACACCGGCCGCCGCGGCGACGGCCGCCGTATCGAGCTGCTGTTCCTTGGCCACGACAGCCGGCACCATTTCTCGGAAAAGTACTTTCCAATGCTATCGTTACCGTTGTTCCAGAAGGGCATTAACCTCACTTATACTTCCGACCCGAACGCATTGAACGCAGAAAATCTCGCGCGGTACGACGGCGTGGTGATTTATGCCAACCACAATACCATTACAACGGCGCAGGAAAATGCGTTGAAAACCTTCGTGGAGGGTGGTAAAGCGCTTATTCCGCTCCACGCGGCCTCTTTCTGCTTCCAGAATTCGGATTGGTATATCAAAGCGGTGGGCGGCCAGTTCAGCTCACACGAGTATGGCACATTCACTGCGCCGGTGGTGAAAGCAGATCACCCGGTAATGCAGGGCTGGAAGACGTTTGAAACCTGGGACGAAACTTATGTGCATTCGAAACTGAACCCGGACATCATCGTGTTGCAGGAACGCGTCGAAGGCGGCCGCCACGAACCGTGGACCTGGGTGCGCACACAGGGCAAAGGGCGCGTATTCTACACTGCCTACGGGCACGACGAGCGCACCTGGAAGCAACCTGCATTTCAGGAACTGGTTGCCAATGGCATTATGTGGGCCGTGAGTGATGAAGCGAAGGCGCGGCTAGCGAAATTCAATTTACCCAAACCCACTTACACCGACGCCAACGTCCCCAATTACGAAAAACGCGACCCTGCGCCGAAGTTTCAGCAGCCCCTATCCCCCGCCGAATCGCAGAAACTGACGCAGGTGCCGGTGGATTTTGAACTGAAACTGTTCGCCTCCGAGCCGGACATCGTGAAACCCATTGCCATGGCCTGGGACGAGCGCGGACGCTTGTTTGTAGCCGAAACGCGAGATTACCCCAACGAAGTACGCGACCAGGACGGCGTAGGCAAAGACCGCATCAAGATTTGCGAAGACACCGACGGCGACGGCAAAGCCGACAAATTCACCATTTTTGCCGATAATCTGAATATTCCGACCAGTCTGGTATTTGCGAACGGCGGCCTTATCGTGGCGCAGGCACCGCATTTCATTTTCCTGAAAGACACCAATGGCGACGACAAGGCCGATATCCGCGAGAACATCATTTCCGGCTGGGGCAAAAGCGATACGCACGCCGGGCCTTCGAACCTTAAATATGGGTTGGACAACAAAATATGGGGTGTGTTGGGCTATGCAGGATTCCGCGGCACGAACTCAGGTAAGCAGCTGAATTTCAGTCAGGGCATTTACCGCTTCGACAACGATGGCAAAAACCTGGAATACATCGGCCGTACTTCCAACAACACCTGGGGCTTGGGTTTTTCGGAGGAATTTGAAGTGTTTATTTCAACAGCGAACGGGAATTACAGCGGGCATTTTGCCATGCCGCTTGAATACGTAAAGCGTTCGGTAGCAGACGGCTCGGGCAATACGGTTTACAAACTCGATTCGCATTATGAAATGAACTACCTCACGCCCGCGCTCCGCCAGGTGGATTTCCATGGCGGGTTTACGGCCGCGGCAGGGCATAACCTTTATACGGCCCGCAATTTCCCGAAATCGTACTGGAATGCCACCGCATTTGTTTGCGAACCGACCGGGCGATTGCTGTACCAGGCATTGCTGAAACCAAAAGGTGCAGGTTACAAAGAGAAGAATGGCTTTAACCTGCTTGCCAGCGCCGACGAATGGTTCTCGCCCGTGCATGCGGAAGTAGGCCCGGACGGGGCCGTGTGGGTGGCCGATTGGTACAGTTTCATCATCCAGCACAACCCTACCCCGCGCGGTTTCGAGAATGGGAAGGGTAATGCTTACATTAACCCGCTGCGCGACAATCAGCATGGACGTATATATAGGATCGTTTGGAAAAATGCGAAGCAAACTCCCTATCCGAAACTCGATAAAAACGACGCGGCAAGTCTGGTGGCCGGTTTGAAAAACGACAATATGTTCTGGCGTACCACGGCACAGCGGCTGATCGTCGAATCGAAGAATACCGCGGTGATCCCGGAGCTGATCAAAATGGTAAACGACCCATCTGTGGATGAAATCGGATTAAATAGCCCTGCGGTACATGCATTATGGACACTCGATGCCCTCGGTGCTTTCACCGGCCCAAATGAAGAAGCCTATCACACACTCGTACGCGCTATGCGCCATCCGGCAGCCGGCGTTCGCAAGACGGCCGTGAAGCTGCTCCCTCGTAACGACAAGACGCTTTCCGCCTTGAAATGGACCAACTCGCTGAACGATCCGGATCTGAAAGTGAGGTTGGCTACCATCCACGCATTGACCGACTTGCCCGCTTCGGAGGAAATCGGCCGGATGCTGTACCTGGCAGGCCAGGATTCGCAGAACGCGGCCGATGAGTACCTGGCGCAGGCGATCTTTTCGGGGGTTATCAAGCATGAAAATGGTTTCAAAGCGGCGGCTGCGAAGCTCAAAGACTCCACATTAACGGCGCGTATCGAACGTGGATTGATCGAGGAGACTTATATGTTGAATCTATGGTCGCCTCCGATCTACCCGCCCGATGTTTCCCACAAAGAAATCAGGATCAAAGCCATTATCACCAAAGCACAGGAAGACCTTTCGGGTGTGGTAGTGTCTCAGGGGAACCGGCAGAACGGGTATAGCCTGTATATGCAGGACGGCAAAATGCACTGGCTGGTGCGTCAAAACGGCCAATCGTACCAGGTTACTTCCACGAGAAAACTACCTGATGAGCGCTTCAATGCCTACGCCACCCTCTCGGAAGGCGGAAAAATGACGCTCGCGATCGAAGACGAAACGCCGGTAACCGGTAATGCCGCCGGTCTTTTCCACCAGCCGTTCATCCCCGACGACATCCGCCTCGGCCGCGATTTGCGCGACGGAAACCAGGTAGGCGCGTATGCCGACAATGCAAGGCTGCACGGCTGGCTGGACATCAAGAGTACGCTGCACCTCCATAACCAGGCCTTTCAAGGCCTGGCCCCCCGGACGCCATTACCCTCAGGTACAGCCTCAGTACCTACGACAGCGACCGCTGAAGTCCTGAAAGGCAAAGGCACACCCACCACTATCAAACTGAAAGTGATCGAGCATGAAATGAAGTTCGACCAAAAAAACTTCACCGTAAAACCCGGCCAAAAGGTGACCATACAGTTTACAAACCCGGATTTCATGCAGCATAACCTACTCATTATCAAACCCGGGACATTGGAAAAAGTAGGCAATGCGGCCGACTTGCTAGCGCGGGAAGCGAATGCTATTGCGCTCAACTATGTACCCAAAATGCCCGAAGTACTGCATGCTACAGAACTCGTAAGCCCCGAAGGCAATGCGACGCTGGTGTTCATCGCGCCCGACAAGCCCGGCGACTACCCGTTCCTCTGCACAGTACCCGGCCATTGGCGGATCATGAACGGCATTATGAAAGTCCAATGAGTACCCTCAAATAAGTTTAACCATCTAACTCCAATTGTATGAAAAGACCATTATCCCGCCTGATCCGGGAACTGCACCGCTTTTGCCTCCTCGCGGCGGCGGTCGCCTGTTTCCTGACCCAAAACGCCCTGGCGCTCGCCGCCGACCGACAGATTTCCGGCAAAGTGGTGTCCGCAGAAGACAAAAACCCCCTGCCCGGCGTGACCATCATCGTAAAAGGAAAAAATACCGTGGGTACCGCCACCGACACGGATGGAAAGTTCAAGCTGGAAGTGCCAGAGGGATCGACGCTGATCCTGAGCTACATTGGTTACGTGAGCCAGGAACTGTCCGTAGGCAACCAGAGTGAGTTCACTGTGGAACTGGCACCCGACCAGAAACAATTGCAGGAAGTGGTGGTGATCGGGTATGGTACGCAGAAAAAAGGGGACATTACCAGCTCTGTGGCGAGCATCAAACGGGAAGATTTTGTCCAGGGAACCGTGCGCGACGCGGCACAGCTGGTGCAGGGCAAAGTGGCCGGTTTGCGCATTACGACCCCTAGCGGCTCTCCTACCTCCAACACGCAGATCAATTTGCGGGGTATAAACTCCATTGAAGGGACTGCCAACCCGCTGATCCTGATCGATGGTATTCCCGGCGGGTTGAACACCGTGGCACCGGAAGATATCGAATCGGTGGACGTGTTGAAAGACGGTTCGGCGGCGGCGATTTATGGTACACGTGCTACCGGCGGGGTAATCCTCATCACGACGCGCAAAAACCGCGGCGCTTCGCGGTCGACGATCGAGTATTCCAATTATGTCAATATCCAGACCATCGCACGCCGTCCGGAACTGCTCACGGGCGACGATTACCGTCAGAAAATCAAGGAAGGAATCGCTTACACCGATTACGGCGGCAATACCGACTGGCTTTCGGAAATCATGCAAAAACCGGTTAGTCATAACCATAACCTCACGTTCTTTGGAGGAAACAGTACCACCAACCTTACCGGCTCGATCAACTACCGCAACTGGGAGGGTATATTCCTGAGATCGGGACAAAACCGGTTCACGGGTCGTGCAGACCTGAATCATGCGATGTTCAACAACAAATTGAAAACCAATTTACAGATCATCAACCGCATCACCCGCTCCAACGGCGCGGTAAGCCCGGCCAACGATGACGCGGCCTACGGCTACGCCTACCGCCAGGCCATTATCCGCAACCCTACCGACCGCGTGCGGACCGACGACGGTAAGTGGCAGGAGCGCGACGGTTATTTCTATGAAAATCCCGTTTCGCTGCTCAATGAATCGAATTACGAAAGTTCGTTCAAGGAAATGCGTATGGCCGGTAGCCTCGACTACGCGCCGATCGATGACCTGAATTTCAAGTTGCTCGTATCGAACGTTCAGAACAGCAACCTCGAAGGCGGTTCCACCACATTCAATCACACGGCCACGCGCCTGAGCAATCAGAATGCGACCGCGTTCCGCAGCACCTACGCCAACAACGAGAACCTGCTTGAATTCACCGGAAATTATTCCAAAGCCATCGGCAAGCACCGTTTCTCGGTACTCGGCGGGTACAGCTGGCAGGACGCTACCTACGAGGCATTCTCGGCCAATAACTGGGATTTCCCGACCGACGCCTACGACTGGAACAACCTCGGTGCGGGCGGCGCATTGCAAAAAGGCCAGGCCGGCATGGGTAGTACCAAAAACAAATGGCAGCTCGCAGGTTTCTTCGGCCGCTTGACTTACAGCCTGAGCGACAAATATCTATTCATGGCCAGCGTGCGCCGCGAGGGCTCTTCGCGCTTCGGGGTGAACAACCGTTGGGGTACATTCCCGGCGGCGTCCATAGGGTGGCGCATCAGCAAGGAAAACTTCATGGGCAGCCTCGGCGCGGCTTCCGATATCAAACTTCGCGCGGGTATAGGCGTAACGGGTACGATCGCGAACAATCCGTATATGTCTCAAATCAGCTACAACTTCGACCGCGAAGAAGGGGCATTTATCGGCGGCAAATGGGTACCGGGCTTCGTTCCGGCACGTAACTTCAACCCCGACCTTCGCTGGGAGAAAAAAGAGGAATACAATGCCGGGGTGGATTTCGGGTTTATGAAAAACCGCATTAACGGATCGATCGATTTTTACAGCCGTAAGGTGAAAGATCTGCTCTACAATTTCCCGGTTCCGGTTCCGCCTTATCTGACGGGCAGCATGTTTATCAATGCCGGGGTAATGCAAAACAAGGGAGTCGAGGTATTGTTGAATATCGTTCCTATCCAGACGGGTGATTTCCAATGGAATACAGGATTCACCTATTCCACCAACCGCAACAAGCTCGTGAGCCTTTCGAACGAGCAGTTCCAGGCTGCGAACGATTTCTTCGACGCGGGTTACACGGGCGAGCCTATCCAGGTGAGCACACACCGCGTGAAAGTAGGTGAGCCGATCGGCCGCTTCTTCGTTTGGAAAAGCGTAGGTGTGGACGATAAGGGCGCATGGCTCATTGAAAACAAGGATGGCGAGGTGATCCCTATTGCCGACGCTACACCGGAAGACCGTCAGTATTATGGGAATGGTATTCCAAAACACATTGTGGGCTGGAACAACAACATCCGCTACAAGCAGTTCGACCTGGCTGTGAATATGCGCGGCGCCTTTGGTTTTGACATTCTCAATTTCCAGAGCATGTTCTATAACAACCCTCGTAATAAGGCCTACAATATGCTTAAAACCGCCTACGATCCGATCGACGGCAAGGTGCTCAATACCGACCTCGTATATGTGTCGCATTACATCGAAAAAGGTGATTACTGGAAAATCGACAATGTGACGCTGGGCTACACCCTGCCTGCCAACACGATCAAAGGCATTAAAAACGCACGCATTTTCGTGTCGGGCCTCAACCTGGCAACTATTACCGGCTACACGGGCATCGACCCCGAGGGCGTGATTTTCACTGGCTTCTCACCGGGTAACGACTACCGCGACAAATACCCTACCACCCGGACATTTACAGCCGGACTGAGCGTAACATTCTGATCCACAAACATTTTGAATTTATGAAAAACAAAAATATAAGATACGCGATCCTGGCCGCATTACTCGCCGGGGCTCCGCTCTACTCCTGCACCGACCTGGACGAGCAAGTGTATTCCGAAGTGCTCGGGAGCAGCTACCAACCAACCGAAAAGGACCTTCCGGCCATTGTGGCGCCCGTTTACTCGTCGCTACGCTCGCTAATGCTCGGCTGGCAGGGCTATTTTGATTTGCAGGAAGAGGCCGCCGACGCGATCATCACGCCCGTGCGCCCCAATGGCTGGGACGATGGCGGCACCTACCGCCGTATGCACCAGCACACGTGGACGGCCCTGCAATGGCAGCCCGAAAATGCCTGGCGCCAGGCATTTGCCAGCATTACCACGGTGAACCGCGTGCTGTCTCAGATCGCGGACGGTGATTTGCCGCTAACCAACGGCAAGGATGCGACCATCGCAGAGCTCCGTGCGGTGCGTGCCTTCGCCTATTACCTTTTGCTGGATAACCATGGTAACGTGCCTATTGTAACCGACTTCAAGGACGTTACCCTTCCCAAACAGAGCCAGCGTAAAGAGGTTTATGATTTTGTGGTAAAAGAACTGACGGAATCGCTTCCGAATCTGAGCGAAAACGCCGGCACCACTTACGGCCAGATGAACAAATGGGGTGCGAAAACGCTTCTGGCCAAAATTTACCTTAATGCGCAGGTATACACAGGCACACCCGAATGGGCGAAGGCGATCCAGGAAGCCGATGACGTGATCAAAAGCGGCAAATATGTGCTGGATGCCAATTATTCCGATGTTTTCACCTGGACGAACTTCAATTCCAAGGAAATCATATTTGCCATTCCTTACGATGAAATTTACGGGACCGGCAACCAGATCCACATGAAAACCCTCGATCCCCTGAGCCGATCGGTGTACCCGATGAACGCCGGTCCGTGGGGAGGGAACTGTGCCGTTCCCCAGTTTATCGACACCTACGACGCCGCCGACACCCGCCTGGCCGACACCTGGATCATGGGTCCGCAGAAAAGTGCCGCAACCGGTGCCGTCGTGATCACTTACAACAAGGCGGTGCCGGGAATGGACAAGACCTCGTCGTCGGACGGGTTCCGCATTGGTAAATACAAAATCAAACCCAATGCCACGGGCAGCCTTGACAACGACTTCCCGTTCCTGCGGTATGCGGATGTGCTGATGATTAAAGCCGAGGCATTGCTGCGCACCGGCAAGGCTGCCGAAGCAGCCGAACTGGTTACGCAGGTGCGCCAACGTGCGTTCAAAGCCTCACCGGAAAAGGCTAAGGTAACGGCGGCCGATCTGACGAAAGGCAGTCGTTACAATTACGGCTACCAGGCGACGGACGGCACCATTACCGAGCGTCAGGGAGGCGACGATATTCAGTTTGGCCGGTTCCTGGATGAGCTGGGCTGGGAATTCGCCGCGGAAGCACACCGCCGTCAGGATATGATCCGATTCGGGGTGTATGAGACCAAGAAATGGTTCAACCACCGCCCGCAGTCGGCCCAGCGCGCGCTCTTCCCAATCCCGCAGAATGAAATCGACAAAAACCCTAATCTGAAACAGAACCCGGGTTACTGAACCATTTATAAATTTGGGTTAGGTAGTTCCTATTTGCTCGCCGGACGGAGTATATTTGTTTCGGTGAGCAAATTTTTTATTGTATTTCAAAATTCCGTTATCCCATGTTTTCACAATCAACATACTTAAACCGGAGAAAAACACTTCAATCCAAACTAGGCAAAGGCTTGATACTGCTTCTCGGCAATGAGGAAAGCGGCATGAACTACCGCGATAACGTATATCCATTCCGTCAGGACAGCACATTCCTCTATTACTTCGGCATCGACCAGGCGTCACTGACCGCCGTGATCGACCTCGACAACGGCAGTGAAATCATTTTCGGCGATGAGCTCACCATCGACGACATCGTATGGACCGGCCCGAAGGAAGCCCTGGCCGAAAAAGCGGCCAAAGTGGGTGTCAGCCAAGTAAAACCAGCGGCAGCTGTGGGCAGCTTCCTGAAAGACGCATTGTCGCGCGGGCAGAGCATTCACTTCCTGCCTCCATACCGCGGCGAGCATTATCTGAAATTGCAGGAATGGCTGCATGTGAATCCTTCCGAGGCCCTGCAAAAGGCCTCTGTCGGCCTCATTAAGGCTGTCGTTTCGATGCGGTCATATAAGTCGGAGGAGGAAGTGGCCGAACTTGAAAAAGCCGTAAACACCTCTGTCGACATGCATTTGTCCTTCATGCGCGACACCCGCCCAGGCATGACTGAGAGAGAAATTGCCGGCAAGCTCCAAAGCATGGCTATCGCACAGGGCGGCGACATCTCCTACCCCGTCATCCTGACGGTCAATGGTGAAATCCTGCACACCCACGCCCGAGACCTCGCGATCCGCGACGGCCAAATGGCATTATGCGACGCCGGGGCTGAAACCGCCATGCATTACTGCGGCGATCTCACGCGGACCATTCCGGTGGGTAAGGCATTTACGAGCATTCAGAAAGAAATGTACGAAATAGTCCTCAACGCGCAGGAATCGGCCATTGCCGCCTGTAAACCAGGGGTTTTGTTCAAAGACATTCACAAACTCGCTTCCACCAAACTCGTCGAAGGCATGAAGCAAATGGGCGTCGTAAAAGGTGACGTGGCAGAAGCCATCGAGCACGACGTGCATACCCTGTTCTTCCAATGCGGCCTCGGCCACATGATGGGCCTCGACGTCCACGACATGGAAAACCTGGGCGAGCAATACGTAGGCTACACCGACGACCTGAAAAAAGGCACCACTTTCGGTTGGAAATCGCTCCGTCTGGGCCGTGCGCTGGAACCCGGCTTTGTCGTCACCGTCGAGCCCGGCCTTTATCTCATTCCCACCCTCATCGACCGCTGGAAAGCCGAGAATAAACTCGCCCAATTCATTAACTACGAAAAGCTGGAATTGTTCCGCGATTTCACGGGCATTCGCATTGAGGACAACCTCTTGATAACCGAAAATGGCAACAGGGTACTCGGGAAAGAGCTGGTGAAAAGTGTAAGGGATGTGGAGGCGTTGAGGGGATGAAAAAATAGATTGGATTACGTTCATTTGTGTTCCATTTTATCCCTTCATCTGAATGAACTTAGACTGCTACCCTTGCTTCGCAAACGAATCACATTTGGTGTATGAATTTATGAGTTGCGGAAACAAGGGAGCAGTTAAAAAGATAGTTGAGTATGCATGGACCGGGTTGGGAGATGTATACAACCTCGCTTTTGGCGACTTTGACGAAGCTCTTAACGATATTAATGACCTGGTCGTAACCAATAACGGAGATCGCCTGAAAGTACTTAGTACAGTTGCATGGACTGTTAGGGAATTTATGTTCTGGTATCCGGATGCACTCGTGTTCGCAATAGGAAGTACCGATTCAAGGAACAGATTATATAGAATTGGCATAGTCAGTAATTTAGCCGAAATCCAGAAAGAATTTGTTATTTTTGGTAAACCCGAATGTAGCGGCTGGGAAGAATTCGTTATCGGAAAGAGTTATATAAGTTTTTTAGTTGGAAGAAAAGAAAACAGAGAAGCAATATGGAATCAACTTCAAAACCTAGATCTGTGAAACCAGGTGAAATGCCTGTTAAAGACATGAGTTATCTCGAAGGAAGAGTCCTTTTTCCTGAAAAGCTAAAAAAGGCGCGGGAAGTATTAGAACCTCTCTTTTCTAGGACAAAAGAGGCCCATTGAGCCTCTTTTTTACTTACCGCCAAGTACCGCCTTTCCAAAAAGCAAACCACTCACGTCGCCAGCATACAAAGCCAGCGGGTTTGCCTCTTTGAAATACATGATATAGGAGTGATTAAAGAGGTTATTTAAACTGATAAAACTTCCACTGGGTTTTGAAATCGGGTTTCAGCGACTGATTGGTCAATGTGGCACGCACCATTTCGATCGGCATGTTATTTTCCTTCATCACGGCGTCGTGAAACTGTTTGAATGTCATTTTACCGCTGTCGACAAGCTCCTTTTTCAGACTGAATAGCTGCAAGCCGCCGATGAGGTAAGCTACCTGATACAATGGGCTATAATTCCCTTCGAATGACCGCCTTACCTCCCCTTCCGCATTCGCGCGCTCGTGGCCGACGCGGTCGACCAGGAAATCGATGCATTCCTGGGGTGTCCATTTGCCCAGGTGGTAATTCAGCGAGAAGATGATACGTGCGCAGCGGTGCATACGCCAGAAAAGCATTCCGATACGCTCCTCGGGCGTTTTGGCAAAACCTTTATCATACAAAAGCAACTCCCAATACAATGCCCAGCCCTCCGTCCAGAACGGCGTGCGGAAATCGCTGCGGTAGGACTTGTAACGACTGTTCATATAATATTGCAAATGGTGGCCGGGGACGAGTTCGTGATGTACGGTGGAACGCGAGAAATAGGGGTTGTTGCCGCGCATACTCATCAGCTTGTCGTCATGCGCCATTGTATTGGTAGGATAAGAAATGATAATGTCCCTTCCGCCCAGGAAAAACGGGTTCACCAATTGCCTTTCCGGTGTCATCATTTGCATCCCCCAGGTTTCGTCGGCTATCTCCGGATAGTCTATGAGGTTGTTTTTGAGGATAAATTCCTTCGCATCATTGTAAAGTTTCAGGATCAGTTCGGGTTGGGTGCCGGCCGGAACATAGCTGTTTTTCACTTTCTCCTGCGCCTTCTTCCACTCATTTCCGAAACCCATTTCCGCGGATGCTTTCAGCAGTTCCTTGTCACACCACGCGAATTCCTTATTAGCGAGTTCAATCAGTTCATCGGGTGTGTATACGATCATTTCAGTTCCCAACTGGCGAATCAACTCTTCCCGGCCAATGGGAACGCCTTTGATGCCGCTGGCGTCCTCTTTCTGCGTCGTATTGAGTTTCCCCTTGCTGCGGATGAGTTTCGAATAGGCCAGCAATGTGCTATCCAGCGTTTTATAGGGCTTCGGCACCCACCAGGTAAACAACGGATCATAACCATTATAAAACTCAAATGTACTCTTCAACCGCGCTTGCAGGCCGGTTATTGCCTCCACACCCATGCGCGACAGCGGCATATCGATCGATTCCAGCTTTTTGAACGATTCCTCGGCCTGCTTTACTTCTTTCTGCCAATCGTTCAATTTCGCTGCCACTGCCTGCCCATCCACGGTAGCGCCACGCCGGCGGCCTTTTTCCAGTTCATAAATACCCACGGCGAAGGGAATGTACTTTTCAATTTGCCCGTACTCCTTTTCCTCCTGGCTCAATGTCAGCAAATGGTCGTCGATATTACGTTTCAGCAGCAGGTAATCCACCTTCCCGTAAATGCTCATCGCGTTGAAATCCATCTTGGCAAGCTTGCCCAGATAGTCGTTATCCACCTCCCGCAGCCGTTTACGTTGCTCCGGCGATTCGAGAGCGGGACCATTACCGCGTTGGCCCCGCCCCTCCGCGGGCATAGGACCGTAAAAGTAATTCACCGCACGAATGTCCTGCGCATACTGGATCACCAGACCCGCTACCTCGCTGGTTTGTTCATATAGGTTAAATTTAGATTTGGTGGACTGTGCTGCTGCCGCAAATGCAGCGGACCAGCAAAATAGAAAAACCGCCCAGCGCGAGCGCATTACGTAGTTATGCATCATAGGATTCAGGATATTAAGGTTGGATTTTACCAAAATTAGCCCAAAATCCCAGCGAAAACATACCGGGTTTTAATCATTTATTGACGGATTTTAGCAAGGTAGCCTTCTGTGGTGCATTAACCCGCTCCGGCGCTTTCGACACGCGCAATATGCCCTCACAGGCTGCGTAATGCGGTCATCCCCGGCCATTGATGCATTGAAGTCTGTGGTCGGGGCAGATGTCGCCGGAAGCGGAAAGGATTTTACAAAAGAGGATTGACGGCTGTCAGTGGTCGGCCGTCACGACTGACTTACTGTTCAAAAGCTCGGCACGATACCGCGAAATAATAGCTTTCAACGTCTCGCCAGTCCCTTTGATCACCAGCTTGTTGAGGTTATACTGCGACATTTTCATCGCTGCGGCCACTTCCTGAATGGTGAGATATTCATTGCCTTCCAGCATTCTTCGTACCTCGTTGAGCACCCGGTCGGTTTCCTCGCTATATTGAGCAACGGTCTCCGGCCTGTGCATATCCGGCAAATTGCGTTTCACAAGGTTGACCAGCAATGCGGCCGAATTTGCCACGAGCTCGCGGCTGCTGTCCTGCAAATGCCCGAGTTCCGTTTCGATCAGTCGGACAAGGTGCGTAACTGCCAGCCGGTCGGTTTCATTGCGGAGCTCTTTCTGGCGCAGGAAATTGGGCACTGAAAACAGGTCGCGCACAGCGCGGAACATGCCTGTGAAGCTGTTGAAAGGATCCGCCGCCCCGGCGATACGGAACGGATCGAAGAAGATAGTAAGTAAATTGGTCCTGTAAAAGGACTTGAAATGGATTGGGTGGCCGGGGGAAAGGAGAAAGATCGCCTGCTCTTCGTAGTGCCACGAATCATCGTCGCAGGACAAAACGCCCTCCCCTTCCGTGACAAATGCAATACCAAACAAACCGCCAAAGCGGGATGACTGTTCGAGCTCGCGGGCTTCGCAGCTTACCAGGTTCAGGGTTTGATCGATATTGAGTTCTTTCATCACGTTGAAGAAGGGTTTAGGAATAGTCACCTCATCCCGTGTCCGGCGTCCACGAAACACAGGGTTTAGGTTTATGGTCAACTTACTGTTGGTTTCCGCAAAAACACAGTCAGTAAGCAAAGATGTTTACCAATGCCCAAACCGAAAAATCAAAGGTGCCCAATGCCGGATTTCAGGGGCCGAATGCCCGCTTTGGAAGGAAGAAAGGAAACCCGGTTACAACGGTTACTTACCAAGCCATTGCTTGAAATCGGCCATGCGATCGCCGCTGACGAAGACCTCCTGCGCAGTGGCGGGAGTCAGTTCGAGCTTCAACCTGCCGGCCGAAACGGTGTAGATGGAGCGGATGCTGTTCAATGCGATGATGAGCGAGCGGTTGATGCGGAAAAACTCTTTGGGGTCGAGCATTTGCGCCAGTTTGTCGAGGCTATAATCCATCGCGAGGTGCTGCCCGTCGTACGTGCGGAGGAACGTGGCCTTTTGCTCAATGGTGAAATAGGCGATCTCGCTCGTACGAATACTGAAAAGTTTCGGACCCGCCGAGGCAAGGAAACGCTCCTTATAACCCTCCTCGTTACCCGATTGGTACATAGCCATCAAAGCAGCAAAGTCCGGCGCTGGAGTGGCCGCGGATTTGGCGTGTAACATTACGAACTTGTCGATCGCCGCCGTGAGTTCAGCCTTATCGACCGGTTTCAGCAAATAGTCTATCCCATTGGCTTTGAATGCTTTGAGTGTATACTCGGAATACGCGGTGGTGAAAATGATGGGGATCGTCAATTTCAGTTCCTCGATGATCTTGAATGCCAGATCGTCTTCCAGATGCAAATCCATGAAAATCAAATCAGGGCGCGTATTCGCGGCGTCGCTCAGCCATTGGATACTCTCTTTCACGGACGAGAGTTTGGCCATCACGTTGATTTTGGGATCATATTTGCCCACGAGACTTTCCAGGCGGTTGGCACTCAGCGATTCATCCTCTATAATAAGCACATTCATGAAAGCAGCGGCACTTTAACGGTAAAACAGCCGTCGGTCTTATCGACCATCACCGGCTTGTCGATCAGCAATTTATAGCGGTTCACAATATTCTGAAGGCCGAGCCGTGTGGAAGATTCGGGCAGCTCGCGCACCTGCAACGGATTGCGGATCACCAGGTAATCGCCTTCTACACCGATGGTAATTAGCAGCGGATTGCTGGCCGACATCCGGTTATGCTTCACCGCATTTTCCACGAGCAGCTGTAATGTGAGCGGCACGATCGAGTATTTGTCTTTCTCCTGGCAGGAAATGCGGATATCCAGACTGAGCTTGTTCTCAAACCGGATCATCAGCAGGAACATATAAGTTTCCAGAAATTCAACCTCCGTCGCAAGTTTAATCGAATCGTAAACCGACTTTTCCAGAATATACCGGTATGCCTTGGACAACTGATTGATGAATTTGACAGAAAGCTCCTGGTTGGTTTCCACCAGCGTCGTGAGCACGCTAAAATTATTGAAAAGGAAATGCGGGCTCACCTGATTCTTCAATGCATTGAAATGGGCTGTCGCGTTTTCCTTCTGCAAGCGTTCCTCGTTGACCACCACCCTTTGCAGGCGCTCGTACACGCGCTTGTTGGCCGCGAGATAATATTCCGCCATCAGCGCCAGCACCGTAATGCTCGTATTGGCCCGCTGTTTCAACACGGGGGTTTTGTTGAGGGTAATAGGCAGTACATCGAAGCTCCTTTTATCAAAAACCGCCTCCATCCAGTGCCAGAGATAGCGGTACCAATGGTTGAACACCATAGCCAGGCCAATCGCCACCACAAGCATGATTGCCTGGTTCAATACACGAAAACGATCGGGAAAATCTTCTCCCAGAAAGCGGGAAGTAATGTACTGGAGCCATTCGATTACATTGATCCAGAGAATAAAAAAGGCAATGCTGAACAGCACCTCCATCGTCCACAGCGGCAAGCGATGCCAGAAGGTAGGCATATCGATCTGCAAGACGTTCATATAGATGCGTATTGGCACATATATGACCGCGAAGCCCAGACCAAGTTCCCATTTTTGGCGGTTGGTAAGACGGGATGTTATTCGGGATTGCATTTACTTTTAAATTCTGGACATCAAAATTAATAAAGTAGCATTAACTGTGATCTACTATTTTTCTGATGAGTCGGGTGAAGCAAAAAGCGGGCGGCCCGATCCTACCGACCGGGCCGCCCGCCTACGACTTGGCTTAATGACCAGTTATTGCTCCGCATACTTCTTGAAATTATCGAGAATCGCCTGCCAGCCAGCCTGCTGAAACTCGACCGGATGCGTATTCTCCGGATCGAATGTCTCGGTTACTTTGGTACCATTGCCGTCCTGTTCGAATAAAACAGTCACTTTACGGCCGTCGCCCAGGGTGTAAGCCAGGTAGCGATTTTCCTCCACTTCGGTGTAGGTACCCCCGAAATCGAAACTGAAACTGCCGTCCTTCGCAGCCATGGTGGTTTTGATGCTGCCGCCTACGCGTACGTCGTTTTCAGAGAAAGGGGCATGCCAGTCGTCGGATGCGAAACACCATTGGGTAATGTGCTCCGGCGCATTCCACTTATTCCAGACATCCGCTACCGGTGCATTGATATTCGCTTGTACAGTTACAGGTTGTGTTGTCGCTTCCATTTCTTTGTGTTTTTTAGTGATGATTGATGTTACAAAGTTGCCGGGTTTCCGGGAAACGGAGCGATGCCTGTTGCGACAAAAAGCGGGTGCGTTTGCGGCACCCGCTTCAAAAACGTCATTGATTCACCGTCAGAGCCTTTTTTACTGCCGGCGCGACGTGCGTTCCGAGCAGTTCGATCGACTTCATCAAATCCTTATGCGCAGGCGCACCTACGTCCGTATGCATGAGAAAGCGCGTAAGGCCGAACATCTCCTGATGGTAGAGGATCTTATCCACCACTTCATTCGGCTCGCCTACGAACAATGCGCCGCTGCGGCTTTGTCCGCCTTCGAACTGCGCACGTGTATAAGGTGCCCACCCGCGGCTGCGGCCGACGCGGTCCATTTGAGCCGCATACGAAGGGAAGTACAAATCGCTCAGCGCTTTTCCGTCCTGTCCCACCAGCCCGTGCGAATGCGTAGCCAGCTGCATTTTGGCAGGATCGTGCCCTGCTTCCAGGTATTCGGTTTTATATAATTCAAAAAACGGCTTGAACTGCGACGGCATGCCTCCTATGATGGCGATGATCAATGGCAAACCGAGCCTCGCAGCACGCACTACCGATTGCGGCGTACCGCCTACGGCCACCCATATTTCCAGGTTGTTGTTCACGGCACGAGGCAAAACCTCCTGCCTGTCGAGCGTTGCGCGGAACTTGCCTTTCCAGGTGATCACGTCGTTTTCATTGATTTCTTTCAGCAATTGCAGCTTTTCGGTGAACAGGCCATTGTAGTCATTCAAATCATACCCGAAAAGCGGGAACGACTCGATGAAACTACCCCGGCCTACCGTAATCTCCGCACGACCGCCCGAAATAAGGTCTACGGTTGAGAAGTTCTGGTAAACCCGAACCGGATCCGCGGAGCTCAATACGGTTACCGAGCTGGTAAGTTTAATATTCTTGGTTACAGAAGCTGCTGCCGCCAGAATGATCTCCGGCGCCGAAACCGCAAAATCCGGCCGGTGATGCTCGCCTATTCCGAACACATCCAGCCCAACCTCGTCGGCCAGCTTGATTTCCTCCAACATATCCTGCAAGCGCTCCTGCGGCGACTGAAAAGAACGGGTCTCATTGTTAAATGCCAGATCCCCGAACATGCTGATTCCTATTTCCATTTCCTGTTTGATTTTCGTCTTTGTCTGGATGGCATTCAAAACCATCCAATAGTCAAACCAGTATCATGGTGTATAGATTCCGGCGCAACGCCTTTAACACAGTATCCAAAAGTATAGCGATGTGGGCCCACCGGCCATAGAACATGTTTCGACGAAGGCAAATGACTATACCTAACAATGCCTGACACTCGCCCTACTGATTCAACTGATCAGCGGTCAGCCTCAAAGCCGCCTACTCGCTCCGCAAACTCCTCACAGGATTCACCATCGCCGCCCTGACCGACTGGAAGCTGATGGTAAAAACGGCAATCAACACCGCAATCATCCCTGCCAGCACGAACATCCACCATTCGATATCGATCTGATAGGCGAACCCTTGCAGCCATTGATTCATAATGTACCAGGCTACCGGCGAGGCCAGTATAATGGCCATCACGACCAGTTTCAGAAAGTCTTTGGAAACCAGCCCGACAATGCCCGCTACCGAAGCGCCCAGTACTTTCCGGACGCCGATCTCCTTCGTACGCTGCTCGGCGGTGAATGCCGCGAGACCAAACAATCCAAGGCATGAAATGAATATCGCCAGAAAGGCAAAATAACCGGCCAGTTTGCCTACGAGCTGCTCGCTCTGGTATTGTCGCGCATATTCCTGGTCAGTAAATGCATAGGTGAACGGCACATTGGGGTTGAGCTTCTTGCATATCCGCTCGATCGCACCCAAAGTTTCGGGTGTTTTGCCGGCCTGAATACGGATCACAACGCTCCCTTGCGGCTCGCGTGCCCCCAGGTAAGCGATCAACGGGCGAATGGCCGTGTGCAACGACGCAAAATGAAAATCTTTCAAAACCCCTACAATGCGCACTTTCGATTTGCCCCAATTGATCTCCCGGCCCACCGGATCTTTAAGACCCATTACTTTCACCGCCGTTTCGTTCACGAGCACACCTGACGAGTCGGTAGGGAAATCCTTCGAGAAATCGCGGCCGTCGGCCATTTTAAGTTTCATTGTTTTGGTAAAATCATAACCTACACCCACCGGCGTGAACCTCACCGGGGCGCCAGGGTCGCTGCCGGGCCAGGTGATGCCGTCGGTACCGTTTCCATTGGATGCTGGATTGGCGGTCATATGTGAGACCTGTTTTACTCCCGCTACCTGCGTCAGTTGTTCTTTCAGCAGTTCAAATTTTTTGAAAAGCTCGCCATCGATGGGGAAATAGATAAGGTTTTCACGATCGAATCCCAGGTTTTTGCTTTGTACAAATCCCACTTGCCTGTAAATGACAATCATTCCGACGATCAGTACCATCGACAGCCCGAACTGAAACACTACCAGTCCCTGCCGCACCCACACGGAGCTTGAATCGAATTTCAGGGCACCTTTAAGAATGCGTACCGGATTAAGCGACGACAAGAACAATGCAGGATAGCTTCCCGCCAGCAGGCCCGTAACAGCGAGCAAGCCCGCGATCACCAGCCAAAAGAGCGGCTCCGAAAACGGCAATACCATTTGCTTGCCCGTGAGATTGTTGAATGCCGGCAGTAACAAGGCCACCAGAACCACCGACAGGATCGCCGATAGCGTCGCTATCAACAACGCTTCCCCCATAAACTGTCCTGCGAGCATCGAGCGCATGGCGCCAACGACTTTTCTTACACCCACCTCTTTGGCACGGCGCGACGAGCGTGCCGTAGCCAGATTCATAAAGTTGATGCAGGCGATCAGCAGAATGAACACGGCCACGAAGCTGAACAACCGCACATATTCGATACGCCCGCCGTCCATTTGGGCATCTTTGATATTGCTGTTGAGATAATATTCATGAAAAGGCTGCATGGCGAGCTGTGTCTTGTAGGGCTTGCCTCCGTCGCGGTCAGTTTTATCGAGCAGATGGAGCATTTTCGCTTCCACCTTGGCGGGATCGGCGTCGTTCCGCAATTTGAAAAACGTGAGCGGATCAGTGTTGCCCCAGTGCGTGGCCCAGCTATTGTCGTCGACGTAGGCATCCCAGGTCATAAGGCAATCGAATTGCAGCGAGCTGTTGGGCCCGATATTCTCGAAAACCGCAGACACGGTCATTTCTTTGCGATTATCGTAGCGGATGGCCTTTCCGATAGCCGCTTCCGGACTTCCAAAAAACGATTCAGCCATACTACGCGAAATGGCGATATTGCTCTTATCACGCAATGCCCCCTCGGCGGTACCCTGCAACAGCCTAAAACTGAACATCTTAAAAAAATCCCCACTCGCCCAGTTAGTCGCCTCCTTGTTTATTTTATTCCCGGCGGAAAAGGTCTGCTGGATGGTCCAGGAATACGGTGTGCTCATTTCTATCTCCGGTATCGATTTTTTCAGCTCGTCGGCCAGCGGCCCCGGCGTCCAGATCACGCCCTGCACCTTCCCGCTGAAATATTCGCGCATATAAATCCGGTACAACTGGTCCTTGTTGGCATGAAACGCGTCGACAGCCCGTTCGTCGCGGATCCAGAGCATGATCATGAGGCTGCAAGCCATCCCAAGCGCGAGGCCCAGGACGTTAATGGCTGAAAACGTTTTGCTTTTGAGTAAGTTGCGGAATGCGATTTTGAAATAGTTCCGGATCATGGCTGCGCTGAATGAATAGGTTTCGGAATAGTCGTTTGAGCGTTTCGGGCGCGCGAATGGTCGCATAAGGCGAATGGCCGCGAGGGCATATTTCCGGTCGGCGACCGGTTTACCGCGGCTTTCGAGCCAGTAGGCGTACATTTCGAGCATATCGCCCTGCAATTCTTCGCGGGCGTCGGGGTGCGACCAGCTGGCAAGCAGGCGGGTGGCCCAACGCGGCGGAGTTGGGCCCGCCCCGGCAGAGTTCGCCTTGGCGGAGTGCAGTTTCGGATCCATATCAACGGGTCATTAGCTGGAGTGTATCCGGCGACATCGCGTTCCACAACGCTTCTCTCGCCTCTTTCGATTCCCGCAACGCTTTGCGGCCGAATGCGGTCACGCGGAAAAAGCGTTTGCGTCGACCGCCGCGCTCGGCAGTTGCCCCGCCCATTTCGGACGAAAGGAATCCTTTTTCTTCCAATCGCTGCAGGGTGGTGTGCACGGTACTGAACCCGACGGCCCGGCCCGCCTTGTGGTCGAGCTCCTGTGCGACGGTCACGGCATAGGCTTCTTCGCCCAGCACCGCGACCGTCAGCAGGACAACCTCTTCCAATTCTCCCAAAAATGTTCTTTTCATGGCTGAATGCATTTATTCCGATAATGTCGGGCAAATGCCGTGCCAAATTTAGAAAAGCAGGCCTGAGCCATTCAAAAACGGGTTTCGGCCGATTGGGACAGTCCGATGAATGTCCGATTCCGAACATCCGTGTAATCAAAGCGGACAAGTCGCAAATAGCGCTTGAAAACCGGTTGTCAAACAGTTACATTTGGGATACAATCGTTTCTGATTTATGAATACAGGCAAGGAGGTTCTGTTCTTTTTCAGCGCGCTGGGTGCTTTCAACGGTATTCTGCTGGGAATATTCCTGTTGTTTTTCACCCAAAAGAAATACCTCGCCAACAACTTTCTCGGTGCATTGCTGCTGGCATTGAGCATCCGGATTACCAAATCGATATTCCTGTATTTCGATGGAAGTTTGCCCAAAATATATGTGCAGATCGGCCTTTCGGCTTGTTTTTTCATCGGTCCGTTCCTGTTTTACTTCGTACGGTCGGCGGTGACGCCACGTGAAAAATTAGCCAGAAGCTGGATATGGACGCTTGTGGCGCTGGCGGCCCTTACCCTCATTGTGGATATCGCGCTTCCTTATGAGGAGCATCAGTTTGTATGGCGAAAAGTCATACCACAAGTCATTTACCTGCAATGGTTCGCCTTCATTGTAGCCTCTGGTGTGCACATGCGGGGCCTGCTCCGAAAGCTTTTCAGTCGCACCCAACCCATGAAACCGGCAGAAACGTGGGTTTCGATGATTTTTATGGGGAATGTGGTGGTATTCTTCTTCTATTTCTCTTCTTTGATCAATGCGCCATTTGCACCCTATATTAGCGGCTCCATCGCTTTCTCGCTGGTTCTTTACCTGATGATCACGCTCGTGATTTACAAAAAGAAAACCGACGAACTGTTCTTGCTTTTACCCGACAAGCCGGTTGTGAAAAAACTCAATGAAAGCGACGCTGAAATATGGCTGGGCAAACTGGAAAAAGTGATGGCCGAAAAAAGCATCTACAAAAACCCTGACCTGAAACTCCACGACCTTTCGCGGGAAATACAGGTTTCGGGGCACCAGCTCTCGGCTTTGCTGAACGACCGCCTGGGCAAGAATTTCACGACGTATATCAATGAGTGGCGCATCGCCGAAGCCTGCAAAATGATCGCCACCGAGCAGCACCTCACGCTCGAAGCGATCGGTTATGAGGTGGGTTTCAATTCCAAATCGACTTTTTTTGCTGCATTCAAGAAGGTGAAGGGCGTGACGCCATCCTCCTACCAATCAGTTATTAACCAGCCAATTACCGATTAACAACAGTACGAATTTATAAATCCGTACTCCTGATTCGCCTTTTACATACTTCCGGAAACGACCGGCTTTGGATTTTTGCCTTAAACCATCCATAGTACCAGCCATGAAGCTTTCCGGCATCATTTTCTCCATCCTTTTTTTATTTACCCAAATAGCCATTGCCCAGGGTCGATACTCGGTTTCAGGGAACGTCGTCGACGGCGACCGGCAGCCGGTCGCCGTATATGCCCGCCTGCTGGCCCTACCCGACTCCGCATTGCTACAAGGCGCGCCATTTGAAGATGGCCGCATTGCCTTCACAGGCATTGACCGGGAAACGGTTGCACTCCGGCTTAGCGGAATCGGTTTTTCCGACACGCTCATTGTCATCCGTCGAAATAACCGCACACAAGTTGACCTTGGCACCATCCTCCTGCGCCAGCATGTGCAATCGCTCGCGGACGTGACCGTGCGCGGGCAGGCGCCGCTCGTGAGGCAGAGCGCCAACGGCACTACCGAAATACAGGTCGCAGGCAGCATCCTGGCTGGCAGCACATCGACTACCGAACTGCTTGGAAGGTCGCCGGGCATTATCTTTACCGAGGGCCGGGCGGGTGTGGCCGGGCGCGGTGAGGCACTGATTTTCCTGAATGGACAAGCCATTACCTATGAACAGATGGCGGCTATCCCCGTAAGCCGCATTGCCCGCGTAGAGGCGATCCCTAACCCGTCGGCCAGGTACGATGCCGAAGGTAAGGCAGTGATCAATATTATTACAAAGCAGGACGTGGACGGCGGTATGACAGGCTCGGTAACGCAGCAATATGCTTATACCCAATTCGCAGGCAGCGAACTCAATACCCTCGCAGACCTCCAGTATGTGCGCAACAAGCTGGCATTACAAGCCAATTATGCCCTCCAAACCGGTAACAGCCGCGAGGTACTGCACACCACCCGCACCCGCCCCTCGCCTACCGAATACCTCCATTCCGACCTCACCACCGACTGGCAACGTAAATTGCGTAACTACTCCAATTTCGGCGCAGGTGCACAATGGAACCTGAGCACCAACAGCTACATCTCATTAAGTTACAAAGGGAATCTCAACAGCCTTGGCGGCAAACAGAATAGCAGCAATGCGCTCACCGACATGAAGGGCAGCAGCTTCTACCAGAGCCGCGTCGCGAAGGACGAAAAACGCTGGAACCATGCCGTTACCCTCAATTTCCAGCATACGCTGGACACCCTCGGCTCGGCATTGTTTATAGGTACGCAATATGCCCGCTTTAAAACCGACCAGCACGACCGCATCGCGGAAAACAGCCTCACCGGCGACAGTACCGGTCTGCGCAACCTGCTCAACGATGTGCTCGTCCGCATACGCATTTCCAGCACCCAGCTCGACTATACGAAAGCATTCCGCCATGGCGGCAAACTCGAAACCGGAGCAAAGTTCAGCTATGCAGATAACGGCTCGGGCACCGATTTCATGGTTTCCACCGAAGACGGGCCATTCCTGCCTAATCCCGGCCTGAGCAGCAACTTCCGGTACGACGAAAAAGTACCTGCCGCATACCTTAACTATCAGGGCAGCCTGCGAAATGATATACGCTTCGGGGCTGGTGTGCGCGGTGAGTACACCCACTATTCGCTCAATACGACCGCACGTGGCGGGCAGGTGATTGGGGACAAGTATTTCAATGTTTTCCCTAATTTTTTTATCAGCAAAAACTTCTCCAATGGCGTCCAAAGCCGCATATCCTATGTTTCCAAAATCACCCGGCCACGCTATCAGGCGCTAAACCCGTTTGTGATTTACCAGGATCCTTTCACGACCATCGAGGGCAACCCCAATTTGCAGCCCGAAAAGGTCCATACCTTCGAAACCGGCCTGCAATACAAGCAAATCGACGTCCGCGCAGGTTACACCTACACCAAAGACCGGCTCAGCGGTGCTGCATTACGCGGTAATTCACCCAACAGCTATATTTTAAAGGGTATTAACCTCGCGCGGGAGCATTCCCTCTTCATTACCGCCTCAGCGACATTCAACATCGCCTGGTGGAGCACTACCAACACGGTAACAGTAAGCCGCAACAAACTGATCGATACCGAATATGGGTTTGCAACCGTCAAACTCAGGCCGCAGCTTTATGCCTACACCAGCAATACTTTTGATGTAAACCATATTTTTAAGATCCAGCTTATGGCCTGGTACCTGAGCGAAAGATCGCAGGGGCTTTACAACGATTTCAGCCGGTCGACGGTAACGCTTAGTGTTGAGAAAGACTTTTTGAAAAATGCATTGAAGGTCAGGCTCACGGCGAACGATATTTTTCACCAAAGCCACGTACATGGCAAATACAGCGTTGGTGCCACCAACATTTACTATCACCGCACGTATTCTACCGCATTCTTCGGCATCAGCGCAGTATACCGGTTTGGGAGGTCGGGAAAAATTACGTTTAACAGCAAATCCACCGGAGAGACGGAGCAAAACCGGGCCCGGTAAAATGGGGCGCGAAGGTCAACGACCTGGCGCGAAGGTTGACCTTCGCGCCCACTATTCGCAAGCCTCCGGCCGGTCGATACTGCAAAGCGATATTGTGATACTGACCGGCCGGAGGCCTGCGAATAGTGGGTGCAAATCATGAGATTTGCACCAGCGCGGCCTGCACGATTATTAAATAGCAATTAAAAAGGCATTCTGTATACATTCAGGTCGGAGTGAGTTGCTACTTTTGAAAAATTCTTCAACCTGAAAAACCATGAAAAACTACATTGTCATTTTCCGCGAGCCCGACGGTCGGCGTCCCGACGGTCGGCGTCCCGACGGTCGGCGGCCCGACGCTCGGCAGGGTTCACATACAGAGGCTGAAATTGCGGCGCATCGGGAAAACTGGTCGAAATGGTTTGCCGAATGGGGTGCCAAAGGCAAGCTAGCAGGCGGCAGCGGGCTGACGCTCAACGGCCGCATTGTCAAAAACGGGCAACCGAGCGAAGGCATTCACTACGTGGGTACGGAAATCGTAGGTGGCTTTCTATTGCTCAAAGCCAAGGACCTCGATGAAGCCACCGCCATCGCGGCCAGCTGCCCGATCTACGAGTTCGACGGTTACGCCGAAGTCCGTGAAATGCAACAATAGTCTCCTTCTTCCCTATTTATAAGTTTTCAACGCCCGAACATCGCCCTGCTCTTTCAATATTTTCTTCAAGCCATCGACATTCATCATCAGCCCGATCTCGGCGTCGGGTGCGGTTTCTTCATTGATAATACCGATCGGTCCGCGATAGCTGCTCTCGCGGATGATGCGGATCATTTCCGCTTCGGCATCACCCTCTCCCACCGGAACCACCTTCACAGGATTCCCCTTTTTTAAGCCCATTAAATTCACGGCCATTAAATGCGGCAGTATTTTAGGGAAGAACCCGGGGAAGCGCTCGATATCCTCCTCAGCGTGGTGCAGGTTATAGACAATCCCGATATTAGGTCTTTTGAGATAATCCATTACTTCCAGCTGATTTTCCGGCATTCCGTACCAGCCGCCGTGGTTGTAAAGCCCTACCGTACAGCCAATCTCCGCAGCTTTATCTGCAATGTAGCCCACTGGTCTGGCCACCGCCTCTATCTTCTGCTGCCGGGTCATTTTGTCCATGTCTTTGATCCCGCCGATCATACACCAGATCTCGGTTCTGACCTTGTGCCGTTTCAGCAGATCGAGGATAATGGGCAGGTTCTTGTCGTTTTCAGGGTTCGGGCCTGAATACAGCCAGAATGCCTGTAACTTGATGTGATGCTTTTTCAACGCTTCCAGTTCAGCGTCGAATTCGGGAATGTGCTTCTCGCGCCAGTCGTAGGCGAGCATGGTGAAACCCAGCTTATTCAGCATTTCGGCCCGCTGTTCGGGGTTGCGTTCTTTGGAATCGAACGGCACAATGCACCAGGCTATGAGGTTCTGCCGGGCGTAAATATTGTCGGTGCGTTTCTTTTTTTGGGCTGAAACGGTCTGGATCGACAGCAGCGCGAGTAACGTGCAGATTACAATCAGTCTTTGAAGCATCGCCGGGTTGGAGTTTTACTGGATAAGACCCAACCCGGCGATTTCTTTATGTTTTCAATCAGATTTTGCTTGCAGCATTAGCCATAAACGGATCGCTGATGCTTTCTTTACCCGTTTCTACACGCCCGGCAAAGCGCATAACACCCTTCTTGGCGCCGCTATGCACGTTGAAATCGTACCATTGATGATTTTTCGAAGCCGGAACGAGTATTTTAACTGTCCCGTCGGCGGGCAGGCTTGCTCCTATTTCTTTTTTCTGATATGCATTGTCGGTGACTTTCAGCGCCTGCGGTTTCTTTCCTTTATTCACCGCCACCAGTTCCACATCTCCGGTCGGTTTGCCGTTTTTGTCCAAAACATAACCACAGGACACCGCTACCTCAGGCTCCTGCGCATTGCCCGCGAACTCGCGGAAAAAGCCGTTGGGGCCGTAGACCCGCAAATGGTATTGACCGTTTTCAAAACCGGCCAACTTGAAACTTTCTGTGAGCGAATCGCCGGCCTTCACCGCATAATTCCATACCCGCAGCACCTCACCTTCATAGGGATTCATTGCGTAAATGATGAACGGTGCTCCGGCTGATTTAGAACCGAAAACCTTGTTTCCAGCGTGCATCGTTATTTCAAATGCAGCCTGATCCGCGGAAAGCGCCCCATTTACATACAATTCGTAAGGAAGCGCTACCGACGGCCTGGTACCCGGTTCCTGTTTAGGCAAAAAGGTTGATCCAACCGGATTCGCATTGATTTTCCCGATTTCTGCAGCACTCAGCGCCTTGAAATTCGCCGGTACGGCTTTGAACTGCGCTTTGTGAATCGTAGTCAGGATTTCATCGCGGTTTACCGGCTTCGGCTTTTTATACGACGACGTGTCGAAAGGCTGGAAAACCGTGCTCAAATTGCCGCAAATCGTCCGGCGCCATTCGGTGATATTCGTTTCCCGAACCGGCTTTTTAGACTTATGACTTGTAAATTCTTCCAGAAACTGGATGATCGAAGTATGGTCGAAAACCTGCGAACACACCTTTCCGCCCCGCGACCACGGCGATGCCACCACAAGCGGCACCCGGAAACCCAGGCCTATCGCCCCACCCCTTGCGTTCGCCTTGGGCACCTGCGTTTCGTCCTGTTCCAAAGGCACGTACTCGGCCTTGACGTCGATGCCCGGGGACACTTTCCCGGAGTTGGATTTGGTCGGATCCGGAATCGAAAATGGCGGAATGTGGTCATAGTAGCCATCATTTTCGTCGTAGCAAAGTATGAAGATCGTCTTCTTCCATACCTCGGGATTTTTGGTAAGGATATCGAGCGTCTCGGAAATGTACCATGCGCCATACCACGGCGCAGATGGGTGATCGGAGAAGTTTTGAGGCGCGGCGAGGTATGAAACCATTGGCAGTTTGCCTTCGTTCACGTCTTTCCGGAACTGGTAGAAAATGTCGCTTTTCGGAAGATCAATCTTCTTGCCCAGGTCGCCGTCTTTGTACGAGATCGACGACAGTTTCAGATAGTCCGGGTCGTTGCGATTCGTCACAAATGCATTGTGGTGCAGCTCCTGCTGAAACACCGACAGCTTTTTAAAATTCTCCTGGCTAAACTCGGCCAGATCCGCTTCGAGACGTGCCAGCAATGCATGGCGCTGCTCCCAGGACTTGGTCAGTTTGTCCTTTTCAGCCCCCGTCGCACCGTCCAGTTTCTCCTTTAATGCGGGCAGGTCTTTTTTGATTTTAGCTACCTCCAAAGTCGCGTAGTGGATAAAATCTTTCGAATATTTCACCCCATACTGCGCATAGCGCTCCAACGGGTTACAACCAAAATTGCTCAGCCATGAGCCGACGCCGGGATGGAACTGCACCACCGCGCCTACTTCATTCTGGTAAAACTTCCAGCTGATACCCGCCTCTTGCATGCGTTCGGGGAAGGTTTTCCATTTCACCGGCTTATTAATCGAAAAGTAGCTGTTCCGTACTACCGCCAGCGAATCCATTTCGGGCTTTTCGCGGATCGTTCCCGACCAGAGGTAGTAGCGGTTCGGATGTGTGGGTGTCATCGACGAGCAGAAATTCTGGTCGCAGATCGTAAACGCATCGGCCAGGGCGTAGTAAAACGGAATGTCCTCCCGCTCGTAATAACCGAGCGTCAGCGGCATTTCGGCATATTCTTTATGGCCGGAACGTTTAGACGTGAGCCATTTGTCGTACTTCCCGCCATTGTAAGCATCCACCTGGGACTCGCGCGAGTGCGGCAAGTCGTGCATCCAAGTCGCTTTGGTGTTTTTAATATCGAGGCGGAACGGCGCATAGGTATCGCCTTTGAGGTCGGTTTGGAGCCACACTTTGTTCTTGTTCGGCAAGTCGATCGCTCTCGGATCGTTGAAGCCGCGCACGCCCTGCAACTTGCCATAACTGTGGTCGAACGAGCGGTTTTCCTGCATCAGGATCACCACATGCTCCGCATCCAGATAGGTCGTATTCGGATTGGGCGCAATGGCCATCGCCCGCTGCACCGACTCCGGGAACAAACTCGCCGCGCCAGCACCGCCGGCCAGCATCGCCGCCTTTTTAATAAAATCTCTTCTTGAATCCATGGGTTTAGTTTGGGTGGTTACTAAAAGCAACAAGTAATTGGAGCGGCAAAATTACTGATGCGGGCACCACCGGGATTACGGGAAGAAGCCTGGCGGGCAGTCTGACATTCACAAGCTTTCAAGATATCAAAGACGACGGTGTTATCCATCTGGACGTCAGAACTCCCGATCGCCAAACTCACTGGCCGGGAGTTTGGCTTTTCTCGTGAGTTGATTGAGGTTATAGCTCAGGTTAATGAGAAAAATATCTGTTTCCTGGATGTAATTGGTAGTGGTAAAAAAGTCCTTGCCCCAGGTGGATATGCGCTGCTGGTTGGCTCCCACGATGCCGAGGTCCATATTTTGCCACTGCAATGTCGCCGCCAGCTTTCCTTTGAGGAAACTCTTTTTCACCGATAATGCCGGGTTCACGAAGCGGGAGTCTTCCCCTTGCGCCGTCACTCGTTTCGACAAGTAGCTGATCGCCCATTGCACCTGCAAAGAAGGAGCTATTTTGAATGTGGTATTCGCATTCAGGGAATATACTACGCTCGATGTGTTCACCACCACTGTATTCACTCCGGCCGCATTCTTGAAAAGCCCGCCTTCGATCGCATACCGGTACACGTTCGCGCCGGCGTAGAGTTGCCACCATTTGGTAAGGTTGGCATTTCCACCGATTTCTACGCCCCAGGAAGTGGCCAGGCCGGCATTGGTGTAAATCCGGTTGATAATCGTATCGTTATACACGCTGTTGACCCGGTTGACTACGTTTTTGATCCGCTGGTTATATAATGTTGCAAAAGCACTTCCCTTTTCGAACTCTTTCACGACGCCCACTTCGGCCATGCCGATAAATTCGGGCAAAATGTCAGGGTCACCCGATTCGAGGGTTTCGGAGTGTTCTCGCTCCGGAAATGGGTTCAACTCGTTATTCGTCGTGCGTTGTACGCGGCGTGTGTAGGCCGCCTTCCCACGCCAGCCTTTCGAAAACTGGTATTGCAACTGGGCCGAAGGGAAGAAATTGGAAAGGTCGAGATTACGTGTTTCCGAGCCCTCAGCTGTAAACCGCCGCGTAGCGTATTCATAACGCAAACCGCCCGAATAGTCGAGCTTACCCGATTTCCCGCTGTATTGGCCATACATCGAGTGAATGTGGTTTACGAGGCGCGTATGGCTTGAAAATTGCGGCACCAGCACGAATTCCCCCGTTTCCAGGTTTTGATCCAGGTATTGAAATACACCTTTCTGTACCTGGTTCCGGTATTGATAACCGGTTTCCAGTTTCCCTTTACCGATCGGCACGACGTAATCGGCCTGTAAACGGTAGGCATTTAATGGGTTTTTGCTCGGATTGCGGGTGCTCTGCAATGTCTGTGAGCGGCCGGGCTCGGCGAGGTTGATATTGGTTGTAAGCCCATCCAGATCGGCGGATTCGATCAGGCCCGAGAACGTTAGTTCCGATTTGTTGCCGAACCGGTGCAGGTAATCGAGGTTAGCCGAGGTAACATCGGCTGTCTTCTCCGCGATATTGGAATTGAAATAGGTAATCCGTCCCACGTTCTGCCCTGTTTCCAGATTTGTTTTGGTATTGTTGTAAACCAAATCCGCCCTGCGCGACTGGAAACGATACCCCTTGTAAAAACCTGCTAAGATCACGTTCGAGGGATCGGCAGTGTAGCTTACCGATGCGCGCGCCGTGTAGTTATACCGTTTAAAACTCCGTTCTCCTTCGGATGGGAAGGAAGTAAAAACCTTACCGATCGTCGTGTTGACGTCTCCAACTCGCCGGCCGGTAAGATCGTTCCGCAGGTAATTGCCGCTCAGGTTCACCTCCCATTTGCCCGCCCTGATGCCCCATGCAGCGTCTGCACCGAAGCGCTGCGGATTTTTCAGGTTATTGTAGGTATGAACAGAGGGTAAGCCACCCTGCACATTCACAACCAGGCTCTGGCTGTTCTTCGCGACTGTTTTGGTAGTAATATTAATGATCCCCGATTTCCCATCCGGGTCATAGCGCGCCGAAGGGCTGGTAATAATTTCGACGTTTTCGATGTTGTTGGCCGGAATCTGGTTGAGCACAACAGCCGGGTCGGTTTGCACGGGCTTGCCATTCACGAGTACCAGGAAACCCGTCGAGCCCCGCAATGCGATATCGCCTTCGCTGTTGACCGTCACCGATGGCGTATTTTTGAGGACGTCGACGGCAGTTCCTCCCTGACTGCCCAGAAATGCACCTGCACGGTAAACTTGCCTGTCGATCTTGTTTTCAACCGCACTCCGGTTACCCGTCACTTCCACAGCATCGAGCACACGGCCGTCAGCCTGCATGGCAACGGGCGGCAGTACTACATTACCCGCATTCGCAGGCACTGACGTCCGCAACTTCCGGTATCCCATGTATTGTGATTCGAGGTAATAGGCAGCGACGCCTTGTTTTTCAAAGAGAAAAGCGCCCTTATCGTCAGCCAGGACTCCGCTTACCAGCGTCGAGTCGGCTGACCGGAACAATGCGACGGAGGCATAAGGCAGCCCCTGGCCGGTCTGTTGATCGGTAATTTTGCCGGTAATGGTCATCTGGCCTTGTGCCAGGGCTGCGGTCAATGCGCCAAAAAGTAAGGCAAGCGTAAAAAGAAATTTCATAAGGGTTAGTTCCGCCTGTTCATGGTGATGCGGCAAAAATAACTCTACAAAACCAGTAGACTTTTGTACTTTCAGTCCTAAAACTGGTATATCTAGGAAATCCCCTTCCGGTAAACACTCGGCAAAACGCCGGTTTGTCTTTTGAAGAACTTATTGAAATGCGACGGGTCCGTAAAACCAAGCTCGTAGGCGATTTCGCCCAGGTTCGCCGGTGAATACAGCAGCAGGCGTTTGCTTTCTGCCGTCAGCTTCTCGTTGATCACTGCCCCGGCCGTCTTATCGAGGAACTTACGGCAATTGGCATTCAATGTTTTGGGCGTCACATTCAGTTCGCCGGAATACCAGGCCACCTCGTGCATGGTTTTATAATGTTCCGCTACCAATTCAAAGAACGATTTGAGCAGAGGGGGCTCAGGCAGGCTGCGATCCATATGCGCTTCGCGTTTGAGCAAATTAAACAGCAGTAACAGATAAGTCTGCACAATAGCCTCGTAATTTGATTGCCGCGTCGTATATTCATTTTCAATGCTCTCAAAAATCCCCTGGAAAGTTGCTCCCGCGTTTTCGAGACGGTAACCGCTGCTGAATGTCAGGGGGAATGTTTGGAACAGCGTGTCGTAAAGCGGGTGCCCCAGCAGAAAATCTTTTTGCACCATAATCACAAATCCTTTGGGGATGGCCGTGAGTTCCCAGTTATGAATCTGTCCCGGCATGACGAGGTACAGGCTTTGGCCGCTTACGGGAAAACGGTGGTGGTCGATCTGATGCATACCCTCGCCTTGTGTGAGATAAATGATTTCGAGATATTCTTTATGACCGTGCGGATGGGTGGTTTTGATCACCTCTTTCATCCTTTTAATCCGAAACAACTCATGGTCGTTCAACTTATTCTTTATCTCGATTTGCATATAAAAAGGGTGCGGGAATATTCTAGCAATTTAATAGAGTAGCAAATTAAGTTAAAAAGCATGTACAGGAAAAGAGGGCGCCCTGAAACAGGACACCCTCTCGCACGTCAGCTACTCTAAATAATGGCTGTTATGCCTGTTTTGCCAGCTGGATATTGGCCAGTATTTTGATATTCTCTCCCAATGCAAGGCCGCCGGTTTCGGTAAGCGAGTTGAATGTCACGCCGAATTCCTTGCGGTCGATCGTGCCGCTTACTTCGAAGCCCACTTTGGTGTTTCCCCAAGGGTCGCGCTCGGTACCGCCGTATTCGGCTACGAGTTCCACTTCTTTGGTTATGCCTTTGATCGTAAGGTCACCAACGAGTTTATACAAATCGCCCTTATCTTTTTTAAGAGAGGTAGAAACAAAGCTGAACTCAGGGTATTTCTCCGCTTCGAAGAAGTCGGCGTTGCGCAGGTGCTCGTCACGGCCCGGTTGACCGGTGTCCACGCTATTTACGTCAATGGTAAAATTAACGTTGGCGTTTTCGAAACTGTCGCCGTCCGTCAATACCGACCCACTAAAATTGCGGAAGAATCCGGTTACAGTCGAGATAACCAGGTGCTTCACTTTAAACTGAACTTCTGAATGCGCTACATCTACATTCCACGTTGTCTTTGACATGATTTCATTGTGTTTGATGGTATGAATACTTCACACCTGGCCCTCACCGGAAGCCCTAATGATCGCCTGCCGTCAGGGCCGGGCGGCAATACAAAATTAGCCCTCAGGCGCACGCGAGATCGACCGCTTACCACAAGGTTACCACTATACTCTTATATAGCGATTGTCCCAAACGGTTCACCATAATGCCTGTTTCAAGAGTGCTCAAACACATCAAATGAGAGTATTCCATTCGTCGATTGCCTTTTCCACCAATTCCTTCTATACTTTCGGCGCATCTTCTTACTAAAAAGACTCCACAGAACAAACCCCTATTTGTAGAACCATCTCTACAAATTTAGGCGTATCTCATTAACATTTAATTCGATATTTGTCTGTGAGTTACATCCGGGCTCCATGTTTCCCTCTTCACCAAGCCAACACATTTTAACCCCGGAACATTTGCCGCCTCAGGCGAGGGCGGTCGGGCCTTGTCTGCAAAGCTCGACCTTCACAGCCCAATTTATGCAGCCTCGGTTGCGCGGTCCGACCCTGCGCAATCCGACCAGCGCGGCGACGATACGATGAATTTTCAATTCCTAATTTTTTCACCTAATCAAACGCTTTATGAACAAAAATCTATTGATCAGAGCACTTTTCCTGCTGATGGGGGTGCTATGCTATGGAGCGGCCATGGCGGTCAACATTACCGGGACCGTCTGGATCGATGCCGACAATGACGGCATCGTCGACGCCGGAGAAACCGGAACCGATTTTGGCGGTACGATGTACGTCAATGTGGTCAACAATACTACCGGTGCAATTATCGCCTCCACCCAGGTAGGCCCTGCAGGTGGTTATTCGTTTACCGGCCTGCCCAATAACCTCACGGGTCACAAGCTCGTACTCACCAACACAGCGACCAACATCAACGGTAACCGCATTCCCGGTACTTATTATGTAGCCGAAGATGTAGTAGGCCCGAGCAACACGGCCAACCAGGCCAATGCCCCGCTCTTGGGCGAAATCGCGCTTACCAACCAGGCTACCAACATGGCAAACCAGAATTTCAGAATGGGACAGCAGGGCCAGTTCGGCTGTCTTGATGGTATTGCCTATCAGGTTGCGGTGCCCGCCGGGCAAACAGTTTCGTCACTGTACAGCTACAATGTCAGCTCGGGCGTACGCACCCAGATCGGCGCGGCCACCGCTTACAGTATCAACTCATTGATATACAGCACCGCCGCTAACAATATGCTGTGGGGTACTGTTAATAACTCCGACATTGTCCGCATTGGTCCGGGAGCGGGAACGGTGGTATTCAACATCGCGAACCTGCCGGCATCCGCTTTCAATGTGGGTGTGGAGCTTCCGAATGCGTATATGCTTGTTTACAGCACTAACGCCACGCAATATTATGTGATCGACGTCGATCCTTCCCGCGCGACTTACCTGGAATTGGTCGATCCGACCAATGGGTACGCATTGAAAACAGGCCCTAACTACGGCACAACCGTCAGCGCACCTTTAAATATCTCCGACATTGCCTATCTGGCTTCGACAGGCCTGGCCTACGGCATCACGCCAGACGGTGTTATCCAGACGCTCAACCCCGCAACCGGCGCCGTAACGACGAACCCAGCGGCCGTTACAGGATTGCCCGCGGCTCCATACGGCGGGATGTTCAGCGACATAACCGGCAAATTATATGCATTCAATAACACTACGGGCGGGTTTTACCGGATCGACCCTGCTGCCAACACGGCGTCCTTCATTTCCGGCAGCACCCCTTCGGGCGGTAACGATGCAGCGAGCTGTCCTAATGCATTCGTGGAGTGTGACAACAATGTCCAGACCGCCGCTCAGGACACGACCATTTGCGCAGGAACCACAACCTCGTTTTCGGTAGCCCCAACAGGTAACGGCCCTTTCACCTACCAATGGCAACTTAGCACCGACGGTGGCAACAGTTGGTCGAATATGCAAACCACTCCGTTCACCGGGGCCAATGGCAGCTATTCCGGCGGCGGCAACGACACCCTGACCGTCACACCCTCTACCACCGGCTGGAACAACTACCGGTTCCGTTGCCAAATCACGGGTAACCTTTGTACCGCACCTTCTTCTGCTGTAAGATTGCAGATCTACGCGGTACCCGGCGCTCCTACCCTTCGTGCCGGTACCGAAGCACCGATTTGCCCGGCAACCACCTATGACCTGAACCGTTTGGTACTGGACACCCCGCCGGCAGGCAGTACTCTGCGTTTCTACACTTCCAATACCCCTTCGCCAGCCACATTGGTCGCCGATCCTACGCAGGCGCCCGCAGGCACCTATTATGCCCGCTTTGAAAACGACGGTTGTACAGGACCTGTAAGCCAGCCCATTACGATTACGGGTTGTATTCCTCCATTTACCTGTGAAGACGGCGTCGCCTATCAGGTTTCTGCTGCTGCGGGTGAAACGGTCTCAACACTATATGCCTACAACGTGATCAGCGGCACCAGGACACAGATCGCACCACTTTCAAGCACAGTCAATTCGTTGATTTACAGCGAAGTAGATAACACACTCTGGGCTACCAAAAACGGCACCAACTCAATCGTCCGCATTGGAGCCGATGGTACATTGCTGGAATATCCGATCGCCAACCTCCCCAGCAGCTTCAATGTGGGCACCGGACTTCCGGGAGGCTATATGCTCGTATACAGCAGCAACCAGCCGCGCTATTATGTGATCGATATCAACCCGGCGCGCTCCACCTACCTGCGCCTGGTAGATCCAGCCAACAGCTACGCGCTACAAACCGGTCCTACGTACGGTAAGGCGTTGAGCGCAGCCATCAACGTGGCCGACCTTGTGTATGAACCTGTAACGGGGCTGGTTTATGGTGTGGAAACAACCAGTGCGCGACTGGTGACGCTCAACCACGTGACCGGCGCGACGACCGTCGGCTCGGTAGTAGCCGGCCTGCCTACAAACACCACTTTCGGGGCCGTATTTGCCGATCCCAGCGGAAAACTGTATGCGTTCGCGAACGATCCCGGCACATTCCACCGTATTAACCCTACCGCGGCCACTTCGACGCTCCTTTCGACCAGCATTACTTCCAATAGCAACGACGGAGCCAGTTGCCCGAATTCAATTCTGGAAAACCTGCCTTTCGATTGCGCAGATGGTATCACCTATCAGGTGGCGGCCGCTGCTGGTGAACCTGTTTCTACACTCTACGCATACAATGTGAATACCGGTGCGCGCAATGAAATCTCACCGCTGCCTATGACCGTCAACTCGTTGATTTACAACTCAGCCGACAATATGCTATGGGCAACCAAAAACGGTACGAACAGCATTGTGCAGATCGATCGCGAAGGTGGTACTGTGGAATATCCGATCGCAAATCTGCCGGCATCCGGGGGTTTCAATGTCGGCGTGGAGTTGCCTAACGGCTACATGATGATCTACCAGACCAGCACACCGAGCTTCTATGTGATCGATGTCGATCCGAACCGCCCTTCGACCTACTTGAAACTGGTTGATCCGACCAACGGTTTCGCGCTTCAAACCGGGCCAACCTACGGGGTAGCATTAAGCGCACCGTTCGGCGGAGCCGATTTTGCCTACCTGCCTTCGACGCAATTGATCTACGGATTCACTACCGACGCCCGCATTTCTACCATTAACCCGCTTACCGGCGCGGTTACCGTTGGCGCTGCACCTGTATCGGGCCTTCCCGGCAATAGCAGCTTCGGAGCTGTTTTCGCGGATGCAACAGGCAAACTGTATGCGTTCCATAACGAATCCGGCCGTTTTTATAAAATAGACCCGGTTGCCAATTCCGCCAGCTATATGTCAACTTCTATCCCGTCCAACAGCAACGACGGCGCGAACTGTGTGACGGCAACGCTTTGCGATATCGAGCTTACCAAGCCAAATCCGGAAACCCAGATTGTGTGCGAGGGCACTACTGCTACCTTCGCGGTAAAAGCCACCGGCACCGGTACACTCACCTACCAATGGCAGGTAAGCACCGATGGCGGCAACACCTGGACAAACCTGGCCCCTGGTGGTGCAACCGACGCGAACGGAACCTATTCGGGTGCCAATTCGGATACATTGCGGCTTTCGCCGGCCAACACCGTATGGAGCGGCAACCGCTACCGTGTGATTGTGGATAGCGATAGTGATTTGTGTACGCTCACATCCGGCTCGGCTTTACTGACAGTCCGGACAGAACAAGAGTGCGGATTACCGGTAAAACTGGTTTCCTTCTCGGTTTCCAAAGAAGCCGGCAACACGGCGCTCCTCAACTGGAACACCACCGAAGAAGTCAACAGCGACCGTTTCGAAATCGAACGCAGCTCCGATTCGAAAACCTGGACTACTATTGGTACCAAAGCCTCGCACGGCGAAAGCAGCGTATTGCGTAAATACGATTTCGTAGATCAGGCACCGGCAGCAGGACTGAACTACTACCGCCTCAAAATGGTAGACCGCGCCGCGGACGGTCAGGATGCCCCATTTGCATACAGCCGCATTCTGAGTGTGGAATTTGACGGTAATGCGATGCTCGCCGCCTATCCTAACCCAGCCAGCGACCGATTGAAATTCAAGGATTTTGCAAAAGTGAAATCAGTTGTCCTGCACAATGCAGCGGGCATAAAAGTAATCGACCGCAAGGCCGTCACACCGGAAGGACTCGACGTAAGCAAATTGGCTCCGGGCATTTACACCGTGAAGCTCACTTTGGCCGACGGGAGCCAACGGGTGCAGAAGGTAATCATAGTTAGATAAATAGTACTTGGTAAGAGAAAAGCACAGGCCGGTTGGTCTGTGCTTTTTTGTGTTCAACGCCTTGCTCCGGGCGTAATGTCGTTTTGCAACACTATAAATGGTAAATAGACATTCCAGTCCGCCTTCACCTCGTCCTGGTTCAGGAACCCTCGCGAGTAGTTGCCCAGCACAACGTCCGGATCACCGTCTCCATCCCAATCTTTTACATCCATACAAATCCAGCGGCCATATTGAGCAATGGGAGGCGAAAATGGCTGGAATTTCAAAGCTGATTTCACGGACCCATTTTGGAAATACAGGAATTTCTCTCCCGGATTATGAATGAGATCGGCGAAAAACGCGATGGAAGCAATATCGAGGTCGCCGTCGCCATCGAAATCCGCAGCCATTGCCTTCGTAGCGCCATTAGCAGGGTAAAACCATTTTTGCTCAAACTTAAAATCTCCCTTATTCAGGAAAATATAAATGCCATGGTAAGGTTTCAGGATGCGGGAATAATCGCTGTTGTCACCCGATGTGTAGAGAATATCGGGCAGGCCATCGGCGTTGAAGTCGGCGAGCTGGAAGCTGGATGAACCATAGACCGGCGGGAAACGCAGCAGTTCCTTTTCGGTAAATCCGCCTTTTTGATCATTCGTAAAAAGCCAGATGCCCTCCTGTGCGTGCGCGAACAAGGCAATGATATCCGGCCAGCCATCGGCATTGAAATCGCCGGAGACCGACTGCGTTGCACCCGCCACTTCCCGAACGGCTGCTTTTTCAAACTTTCCGCCCTGCATTTGCCGGAACACATATAGCCCGCCCTGGTTATGCCCGAATGCGGACACCACGTAATCCGTTTTCCCATCCCGGTTGAAATCCGCCGCCGAGGTTTGCAGCGGCCTGCGCAAGCCGGTAATAAAAGGTACCGGCTCCAATCCGGACGTTTCAAACCGATAAAGCGCTCCACGGGTTACGTCGTAGGCACGCATTTCCCCCACTGCCGTCAATACCGGATGCCGTCCGCTGAACAGCATATGCATGGCGGGGGAAGTCAGGGGAGTTTTTATTTTTTCACTAAAATCATGATTCCAGTGCACCAGTGCAGGCATTTCGGAACTGCTCGTATAAATCGCCTGGCTAGCGCTGTCGATCGCAACCATCGTGGTAGTGGCGATGCGGGATGTGTCGTTGGCAGGCTTTTTAAGGGTGAAACCCGCCCATTCCGCGCGTACAGGTGAGGGCGTGTACCCAGCCGGGTGCGGCCCAGCCGGGTGCGGCCCAGCCGGGTGCGGCCCAGCCGGGTGCGGCCCAGCCGGGTGCGGCCCAGCCAGATGCGTAGGTGCGAGGGAATCGTAGTAGGCGACGATCTTCATCCAGTCGGTAATGGGCATGGCTGAATTTTCAGTGGCAAAATACTGGTTCTTCTGCCACACCTCGATCCCGAAGTACTGCGCCATCACCGGCAGCACCCGGTTCTTCCAGGTATCCTTATCGAGCAATGCGGGATCGACCGGCAAATGGCACGTACTGCAATGCTTTTGGGCCGCATCCCGCCCCTCGGCCATTTCACCCGTCAGCCCGGCATCGCCCAACCCGCCGGATGTGCCGCAGGCTTGTATGCACACTGCCGCAATAAAAACTCCGGCCGGTAATGCCGGAAGCCACTTAGATAATTTCATAAGTCCGATCAATAATCCTCCTATTATAAACAAAAAAGGGCAGTTCAGAACTGCCCCTCTGGCGAAGATCGCCGCGTCTGGTATTAGCTTGTTATTGATAACCGGGATTCTGCTTCAGTGACGATACCCCATTTTTTGTACTCAGGTCGATCTGACGCTGCGGGATCGGGAAGTACTCGTTCACGTTTTTCAGGAACTTGCCCCCTCTCACGTCAGGCGTAACCTTGCCTTCAAATGCGATATAGGCGTTCAAAGTCTGCTCGGCAATGCCCCAGCGCGAAAGGTCGAAGAAGCGGTGGCCTTCCATCGCCAGTTCCAGCTTGCGCTCGAAATAGATGGCGGCCAATGCACCGTCTTTCCCTTTTGCGGCAAAAGCGCCGGCAGGGTATTGTGCAATTTTGTAGTTCGCAGCGGGTGTCTTGGTGAATCCGCCCATTGGCTTCGCCGGATCGGCGTAGGTATACACCCAGCTCTCTGGCTTCGCTGCACGTGCACGCACGCGGTTTACATACTCCTGTGCCTTCGCGAGGTTATTCAGCTGCGCTTCCGCCTCCGCAGCCATTAGCAATACGTCGGCAAAACGGATTACTTGGATGTTGATCGCTGTACCCGGCGCCCATGAATGCTGATCCGAATATTTGTCCTGCGTAGCCTGCCAGTAAATATTCTTTTTAGGCGAATAAGGGCCTGCATAGCTCTGGTCGCGGATCCACGACTGCCCAGGGTGGTTCCCCCAGTCGAGAAAAGGAATACCGCGGCGACCTACTGTCCAGTCTATGCGCGGGTCGAGTGCCGTAGTACCATCCGGTGTGAATGCCGCGTCGGATTTGATGCCCATATCGTTTTTCAACGTAGTCGCATTATAGTTGTCCACTTTGGGCAAACCATTGGCGTCGGTCTGGAATGAGTTCGCAAGATCAAGGCTCGGCTGGTAGAAACCGCAGCAACGGAACGGCGAGTTGTACGGGAAATTCAGCATCCCGCCCGTGTTGGCATTGTCGATGGTGTTGGTACCGTCGTTGGCTGCCATCTGAATCGCAAAAACCGACTCGGCGAGGTTCTTTTGCGCCGCGTCGAAATTGTCCTGGTATTTAGGCAACAGGTCGTATTTCAAACCATTGCTGGTAACCCCCTGCGCTATTACTTGATCGAAAATCGTCTTCGCTTCGGTAAATTTTTTCTCGTACAGAAAAGTCTTTGCCAGGTAAGCGGCAGCCGCCCATTTGTTCGCACGGCCCACCTCTGCCTGCGTGGCAGGAAGGTTGTCCATTGCAAATTTGAAATCATCTTCGATGTTCGGCCAAATGTCTATATCATTCTTTACCGCTGCCGGGTCCGGCGTCTTTTCGTCAACCCAGGGCACCATATTGAACATTTTCTTCAGTTCCGAATAGTAATGTCCGCGCAGGAAGCGGGCCTGTGCCGTGTAGTCCATTTTCTCCGCATCGGTAATACCCGATGTTACCAGCGGGATGAATTTCAGCACGGTATTAGCGCGGTTGATCCCCTCATAGGCAGCCCGCCACTTGCTATTGAAGAACCCGTTGCTGGGCCCGGCGCTGTAAATCATAATGGAGTTGATACCTGGCTGGTCGGCACCGTCACTTCCCTTTTTGGCGTCTCCGCCGGCGATACTGCCGTAAATCCAGTTGTCGGCGGCGGCGTCCCATGCGCTGGCAGCCCCTACCCCGTTACCATCCAATGCGGCATAAGCACCTATTAGCAAGCTTTGCACACCCGCTTTGGTACTCAGCTGAGCATCGCTTAAGGAGCCCAACGCAGGTTTGTCGAGAAAACTCTCTTTGCAGGAATACGAAATCAGACCGAAAATCGCGACCAGTGCTATTTTTGAAAATCTAAATGTCTTCATCTCTTTCTGTTTTTATATACAGTGAATTAGAATGTCAGGTTTAAACCAACCAGGAACTGACGCGTGTTCGGGTAAACGCCCTCATCCAAACCAAATGCCGTGGAACCAGACACCTGGCTTTGTCCAACTTCCGGATCCGGACCTGAATATTTGGTGATTGTGAACAGGTTGGCAGTTTGCACATACACACGCAGGCGATCGATTTTCAAGGCCTGGGTCAGGTGTTTCGGCAAGGTGTAGCCAATCTGAGCGTTTTTCGCGCGCAGGTAAGAACCATTCTCCACATAGTAAGAGTTAGGCACGTTGGTGGTACTGAATGACCCTGTATTCTCCTGGATTGGCGCAGTAGCGTTCATATGGTCTGGTCTCCATGAATCGTACAACGCCGTGTTGCTTTTCGCCCCCTGGAAGTTGGTGTAGAAGTCGTGCCACCATTTCAGGTTGTTCCAGATCTGGTTGCCTTGCACGCCGTAAAGGAAGATACCAAAATCGAAATTTTTGTAGGTAGCACCGATATTCAAACCATAGCTGAATTTAGGGCTTGGATTACCAAGGAAAGTACGGTCATCGGCTGTAATAATGCCGTCGCCATTTACATCCTGGTAGCGGAAACGTCCGACTTTCACCTCGTTCTGATAAACCGCCGCCGGGTTACCGCTCTTTTCAGCCGCCTGCGCATTTGCTGCGTCGATTTCCGCCTGGCTGTTCCAGAAACCAACGATGTTGTAGCCAAAGAACTGGCCGATCGAATGGTTTACGGCATTGCGGACGATAGTGCTACCGTTGAAACGGCGACCTTCCTGGTCGAAATAAGTCACGCCGTCAGTGATTTTCACGATCTTGTTATTATAAGTCGTGAGTGTAACGGTCGCATTCAGTTTCAGGTCCTTAGCAACGGTTTTTTCGCCATAGATCGACAGATCGATACCCTTGTTCTTCATCTTACCAATGTTCACAGCAGGTGCAGTACCTTGCCCCACGGTACCCGCAAGCTCAGGTGAGAACAAAAGGTCGTCGATATTTTTCTGATAGTAGTCGATCGTGAAATCGATCGCTCCGTTGAACAACGACGCATCGATACCGATGTTGGAGTTGATGTTACCCTCCCATTTCGCGTTCGGGTTACCTACGCGGGTACGCTGGAAACCAAGTACCGTGCTGTTGCCCGTTCCTTTAATATCGTAGAATGCAAAGCTTCTGTTCTGTCCGTAAGTAGTAAATGCATTGGCAGGGTCCACATTGAACTGGTTACCCATGATCCCCCATCCACCGCGGATTTTGAGGTCGGTAAGCCAGGTAGCGCTTCTCATGAATGCTTCCTCTTTCAATCGCCACCCCGCACTCACAGCCGGGAACCAGCCATATTGCGATGTGAAACGCGATGAACCATCCCGGCGCAATGTACCGCTCAGGAGATATTTGTCTTTGAAATTATAGTCGATACGACCGATATAGGAGAACAGTGCATCCGAAGAGCGGTTCGAGAAGTTGGTAGGTGTTCCTGAACCGGTAGAAAGGCTGGTATAATTGGGGTCAAAAGAGAAATAGCTCTGGGTTGAACCGCCCACTTCGCGGTAGGTGCTGTTATAAGCCTCCGTACCCAAAAGCACTTTCACATTGTGCTTGTTATTGAACGAATGCTCGTAAGTAACGGTATTGGTCCAGGTCCAGTTATAGCCGGAGTTCACGCGCTCCGAGTAGGAGTTGGTGGTTACGTTCTCGGAGTTCTCCCATTCAGGATAAGAAAATGTATTCTCTGCATAGGTAAACTGGCCTCCACCGAAGCTGGTACGGAAGTTGAAATCTTTGAGAAAATCTACTTCCGCGAACATGTTTCCGAACAAGTTATTGGTAATACCGCGGTTATTGCGTGCGCGGTCACGGATCGCGACCGGGTTTTTGGCGTTACCTAAACCGCTACCAAATGAACCGGCATAGTTACCCTGAATATCGTACACCGGAATGATCGGCTGCATACGATAAGCCATACCAATACCGCCGCCTTCTTCGAGGATACCCGTACGCGGGTTGTTCACAAGCGTGAGCGCGATGTTCTCACCTACCCGGATATGCTTCGTTACATTATACTGGCTGTTGGCGCGGATCGTATAGCGTTTCAGATAGGTGTTCATCAGGTTACCCTGCTGGTTGAAGTGATTAAAGGAGAACAGGTAGTTACCCTGCTCGCCGCCACCGCTCACCGAAAGGTTGTGGCTCTGGATTGGTGCATTCTTGAACACTTCGTGGAACCAGTCGGTACCTGCCTTGTTGGCCTTCACAATCCGGTAGAACGAGTCCATATCCGCTTTATCGGTGTAATTGGGATTCACATAGTACTTCGAAAGATCTACACTGCCTTCTTTGGCACCGGTTGGCACGATGTAGTCGGGCAGAACGGGCGTTTCGCCGCTGCCGTACTGCGGATCGTTGATCGCCGCGCCCGAGTTTTTGAGTGCAAGGAATTTCAGATCGGCCATGCCCTGAGGCGAAAGGATGTCATATACATTGCCTTTCGGAACGGTTTGTGTTCCATAGAACATGTCATAGCTCACTTTCACTTTGCCCTGCCCCCGTTTGGTGGTGATAATCACGACACCGTTAGACGCCCGTGAACCATAAATGGAAGCAGAACCGGCGTCTTTCAATACCTGCATCGAGGCGACGTCGTTCGGGTTGAGGTTATTGATGTCCTGCGTAGGCACACCGTCCACCACAAACAACGGCGTGTTGTTTCCGAATGAGTTGATACCACGGATACGGATCTGAGGCGCCTGGCCCGGCTGTCCAGAAGTAAGGACGGTCACACCCGAGGCACGTCCCTGGAGCTGGTTGCTGAGGTTGGAGTTGGGCTGTTCGGTCAATTCCGCCACTTTCACGATCGAAACGGCACCTGTCAGGTCCTTGCGGCTCGCAGTTCCATAACCTACCACCACCACTTCGTTCAACAATTTTTCGTCCTGGGTCAGCGTCACGTCGACCGTGCTCTGGCCAGCGGCCACATCCACATCTTTCGAAGCAAACCCTACGAAGCTGAATGTGAGCGTCACGTTGCCATCCGGCGCATCAATTTTAAATACCCCCTGTGCATCCGTGCCGGTACCGCGGGCGGTACCTTTCACGACCACGGAAACACCGGGCAGGAATGCACCATCTTTGTCGGTAACAGTACCAGAAATAGTCCTGTCCACGGTTTCTGATTTGTAGCTTTGCGGATTGAGTCGCTCGATCGGCAGTTTCACTCTTTTGAGGACGATTTGCTTGCCTGAAACCTCAAAATCAAGATCCAGCGGCCCCAGAATGGTTTTCAATGCCGTGCCGAGCTGCTCCTGCTTCACATTCACGCTTACCTTGCGCTCCGCCTTGATCAGATTGGAACTATAAAGGAATTTTACTTTAACCTGGTCTTCAATTGCTGACAACACTTTACGGACGTCCTGATTCTGCATCTGGATCGTAACGCGGTTATTCAGAACCTCCTGCGCCTCGGTAACACCTGCCACGGCCACGGTCGTCAGGAGTGCAGCAATGATGAGTTGCATACAACTGAATCTCATAAGGATCTGCCAATAAGCATAGTTAGGATACAATTTTTTCATAACTTTACTAAGTTTTGTAACATGGAAAAAATGGGCAAAACGAGTCCTCCATCCGCTGGTAACGGATGTAATCGAATTGGGGATGAATTCAGGGTTGGTGATGGTGCAACATCATCAACCTTTCTTTTTTAGGGAGTTTGGTTAAATCATAGAAGCTGTCTGGGTTTAGGGTGGTTAGTTAGGTTTGCAAGCATTTGTAATTCTTTTCAGTATCAATTGCATCCTCTGCCTGTGACGATCATCTTCCCGTCTATCACCTCGAAACTCGCCTCGATGCCCTTGCAAATCAAGTCCATCTTTTCATACAGGTTTTCGGTCGTGAACGAAGCCGTCAACAGACATTCCCCGAACAAACGGTGGTCATATACGATATCGATCCCATAGGTCTCTTCGATATTATCCAGCAGTTCCGAAACCGGCATGTCCTGGAATTTCAGCAACGGCGCTGGTAACACCGCCGACACCAGGATCTCCGGTTCATCGACCAATCCTTTGTGGATCTGGGTTTGCTCGCGTGAAAAAAGTACTTTCTGGTTCGGCGTAATGATCGTCCCCGCAAGCTCGGGACTGGTGATCCCTTCACATACCTCCGTATCGGTGCGCGGAAAAACAGAAACTTTACCGGTTTTCACACACACTTCCACTTGCTTCGCATCCTCGAATGCCTTTACCGTAAAACTGGTACCCAAAACTTTGGTAACCAGCTCATTCGAATACACCACAAACGGGCGGTGGCGGTTTTTGGTCACCGTAAAGAATGCTTGCCCTGACAGGTATACTTCCCGCAATGCGCTCTTGGTAAAGTTCTTATGATAACTTACACTGCTTTTCGGCTGCAAAAGGATCGTACTGCTGTCCGGCAATGTGAGCAGGATCGGCGAGGTGGTTGTGTTGGTCTGCTCCACCAGCGGCGCCTCCACGGCCGATACCAATTCTTCATAGCTCACATGGCTATCGTGGCGGTTGGGCTGCCTCGTCCAGCCAATTACGAGCAACACTACCGCAGCGGCCGAAAGCGACGCACCCAAACGGAGCCATAGCCCGCGCATGGGCCGGCGGCTTGCCGAATCTTTCCGGTTATGGATTTCATCGAGCATAGCGGCAACCTGTCCGTCGGTCGGGAAATCCGCTTCCATTTCCGAGCGAATGCCCAGTAATACCGACCTGGCACTGGCAATGGCCTCGGCTTTTTCAGGGTGTGTGAGTAAAAAGTTATTCCAAAAATCACAGGTCTCCTGAGACGGGGCCAGTACCCAGGATTTGAAATATTGATCTTCCAGAAAATCAGTTACTTCGTAATGATAGTAACCCATCAGTATGATTATTTGATGAAAAATTTGACATGGTGCTCATTCGTAAAGAGCAACCGGAACGGCGGTTTAACTCACTTTTCGTGAATTATTTTAGAAAAAACAGAAATAATCCCGAGGTAAGGATCGAAATAGTAAGCTGACGAAGCTTGGAAACAGCACGTTGGACGAGGTTTCTCACCGATTGCTCGTTGATGGTAAGTATCTGGGAAATTTGGGAATAGCTGAAATCCTGGTAGAAGCGCAGCATCATGACTTCATACTGCCGCCCGGGAAGACTTTTCAGCCACGTGTCGAGTTCGTCCTTTTGTTTCTGGGTCTGCTCCGATTCGATGATTTCACTTTCTTTCGGAAGGGAAACCGGGTGAAATTCTTCGTCGATCAGGTCCCACGGCTCATTAAAACGCCCGTTGCAGTTCCGGCGAATACGACGTCTGAGTGAACGGAAAAGATAAAAACGGGGAGATTCGGCGTCGGCCAGGCGGGAGCGGCTTTGCCAGAGGTCAATAAACAGATCCTGGACCAGGTCTTCTACGACGGCTTCGTCCGTGATTAGTTTCTTCCCGTAACTATAAAGTACCCTCACATACCGTTGATACAACAAAGTGAATGCCTCCTCGTCTCCCTGCCGGAAGCGTTGCCAGAGCATTCTATCATCAGTATCGGTAAAGGGGGAAGCCAAATAGTCCGGTTTTTTGCTTTTATCAAAAATACTAAAAAATGTTCAAATAGAACAATTTCACCAAACATTCCCTTCGAATATTCGCATTTTCATGTCCTATATTGATCTATTTGCAGCAATGTAAATTGTTGGCTACATAGCAATTAGGCCGATTTCCGACCGCGAATTCCACCTTGTATTATCGGAGGATCAGGAAGCTATACGGCTGTCGATCAATTGAGAGAAGTCTCGCCGCATCTCCTCGATATCCGGACTTTTCTTCATAAAACCGGAGGCCCCCAGTTCCATGCATTTCGTCACGATTTCCTTTTGGTCGGAGGTCGAATACATATATATCGGAATCTTTATCAGCCTGGGGTTCCGCTTTAACTCTACGAGCAACTCCATCCCGTTCATCTTGGGCATATTGATATCGATAAAGATCAGATGGGGCTGATAGCCGCCACCGCCGAGCTTTTCCAGCGCCTGGATGCCGTCGCATGCAAATTCGCATTCTACGTCCGCGCCTGTGTCCTGCATGGTCAGCAGGAAGATCTCCTGATCGTCGACATCGTCGTCCACCAGTAGAATCGAAATGTTTTCGGGTATCATCAGTTTACAGATAAATGCTAATGGCTCGCCAAACCAAGTAAAACGGTGCATTGGCTAAGCTTCCGGTTAGGTGTAAGCTGCAAAATTCATTCCACGACTGTCGCACCGCAAGCAGACCCCTGATTGAGATAAAATAGAGAAAAGTGTGTTCCGTCTTGCCCGGGAATTGTGGTGATAGGGAAAATTTTGGACGGTCTTTTACCGCAAGTGCAGCATAATTCAATTAATTTGTAGAATTTCTTCAAAATAGCCAATCCAAAAAGTAGAAGTAATTAAGTTTTCAGTATACTTGCGGCTACAACATTTAGCCAACACTATTTCAATGAAGAAAAATCTCCTCCATTTGTGGCTGTTCATGCTCATGGCAGCCGTGTCCTTCTCGTGTAGCGACGACGATGAGAAAGCCCCTGAGACCATTAAATTAGAAGACTCCTGGAAAGAAGGATGGTCTTCCCAAAAAGTACTCGACATCGCCAAAGGCCAGCGGCCCGATCCGTCGGTTTACCTCGACCAGAAATACATCGATTTCCATCTGGCGCAATTCACCAACGGAGCCACCTACCTGGTCACCAAATCATCATTGGATAAATACGGTCGCGACACCCTTGGCTACCCCGACAATACGCAGTTTGTGATGACAAGAGCCGAAATGGACGCCATGCTCACCAAAACAGGCAAGGATATCAGCAAGATCGAAACAGAACTCGGTATACCGGCCGGCAGCTGGAAAGGTCAGGAAATGGTGCGAATATCGATCCCCGACCCGAAGGCATTGAACGTACGCGTTCCATCGGGCAACGAAATGGGCGCCAACAGCTTGTGGCTACCGGGCGGACACCTGCCAACGGGATATTCCGAAGCGGTTATCAACAAGATCCCGAAAGGAAAATACACTGAAACACCACTATAATAACACCACTATAACCATGAAAACAAGGCAGCACGTTGGGCGACGTGCTGTCCTTTCTTTAACGTATATTTGGCCCCGCATAACGCTTTTTTTACATGAAAGAATTAGCCAAGGAAGCCTGGAATTACACTTTTTCTGAACAGCACCCCGGAGATTACATCCTTTCGGTGGTGTGCGGAGGGGCTGGTTTGTATGACTTTGCGATCCGCCTCAACAGCGCCCAGATCGCCGCCTACGAACGCGAGGGCATTCCCTATATTTCCAGGCTGGCAGAAGAGGTGCGATACGACCAGACGCCGTTCAATGCGCAAAAGGCCTGATCAAAAGCCACCTTTTTACGACTGATTAACAGACTCTTAAAGGCCCATCCGGGCCTTTTTATTTTTTCCCGTGCAACGTTTCGGGAACTTGGTCGTCATTGCATTGCATTCGCTCCACGGTCCGCGGTCCGGCGGCCCGGCGATGCAGATCGAACAGTCGTTAATTAGCCATGTATGAAAACACCCCTACTCGCCCTGGCCATTCTGGCCCTCACCCTGAATTTCGTTTCCGCGCAGCATGTGCGTATTTCGGGCCTCCTGATGGATTCCACGGCTAGTAAACCGGTAGAGTTTGCCACGGTAGCATTGCTGAAAGACGGCAAGATCACCGAAGGCGTCACAGCTGATGCCAAAGGCCGGTTTACATTCGCCAAAGTAACGCCGGGCGTCTACATCGTGCAGGCTTCACTGCTTGGCTATACGACCAAAACTCTCGGTCCGGTACACGCCGACAAGGAGGATGTCGAGCTGGGCATTATCAAACTGGCCTCCGCGGCACAAAATCTGAAAGAAGTAACGGTCAGTGAGCAGAAGGCGCTGTTCGAAGAGCGATCCGACAGGATGGTCTACAATGCCGAAAAAGACATTAGCATTAAAGGCGGCGATGCCACCGATGTTTTGAAGAAAATCCCGTCCATTGCGGTGGACATTGAAGGCAATGTACAGCTGCGCGGCAGCGGCAATATCAAGGTACTGATCAACAACAAGCCTTCCAATGTAGTTGCACGCAGTGTTTCCGAGGCATTGAAGCAAATCCCGGCCGATATTATCAAGCAGGTGGAGGTAATCACTTCTCCTTCTGCCAAATACGACGCGGAGGGAACCGCGGGTATTATCAATATTATCACCAAAAAGAATACCCTCAAGGGCACCAACGGCTCCATCAGCCCCAATTTTGGCCAATGGAACAACTGGCCTAATGCAAGTATCAGCCACCGGAACAAAGGCCTGACACTCTCTGCGAACGGTGGTTTCAGCAATTGGAAAAACAAGCGGTATATGCAGCAGCTGCGCACTTTTACCAATGCCGATACCATTACCAACCAGGACCAGCTGCAATGGATCCGTGGCCGCGGCAAGAACTTTTACGGATCCTTCAATGCCGACTGGGACATCGACTCGCTCAATCGTGTCGGCACCGGTATCAACTATTATAATGGTATCAACACCAATTATTTCGATATTACTTTCGACGAGACCAGCCTGGGCGTTTCCCGACAGTATTTTCAGCGCGATATGCGCCGGACCTACGACTGGCAGGGCGCCACAGTCAACTTCGACTATACCCGTTTGTTCAAAAAACCAAAAAAGGAGCTGACCCTGCTGATGATGTATTCCTTCGAAGGCGAGGACAGCGACTACGACTCCGATCTCCAAAACCGCAGCAATGCCGTGTACTACCGCGAAAAGAGCTACAACATCAGTAATAACAAGGAAGGGACGATCCAGCTGGATTTCACCAATCCGCTCGACAGCGTCAGCACCCTGGAAACGGGCACCAAAACGATTTTTCGCAAAATACTGAGTGATTATCGCATATCCAGCGCCATCGACGGCTCCAACGATTTCCACGACATGCCGGAACAGGCTAATGTGTTCGACTATGGCCAGCAGGTCACCTCCGCCTATCTGGTTTACAACCGCACGCCCAGGAACAAATGGGGCATTAACCTCGGTGCGCGTTACGAGCACACATTCATCCAAGCCAATTTCCTGAACGGCACGGCTTCTTTTTCCAACAATTACGGCAACCTCATCCCGAGCGTGAGCCTGTCACGGAGCCTCAAAAAGAACCAGCAGGTGCGTGTGAGCTACACCCAGCGCATTCAGCGGCCTCAGTTCTTTTACCTCAATCCCTATGTGAACCAGGCCGATTCTAAAAACCAGTACGGGGGTAACCCGTATCTGAAACCCGAGCTGACGCACTCGGTGGAAGCGAATTACAGCGTATCGATCAAGCAGACGAGCATTAATGCGTCATTTTTCCTGCGCCAGACCAATAATGCGATCGAGAGTATTAGTACCGTCGACAGTTCGGGCGTTCTGAAACAGATTTTCCAGAATGTCGCGCAGAACTCCGCTTATGGCCTCAACTTGAGCGCCAATACTAAAATCATGAAGCAATGGTCGGTCAACGGCTCGCTCAACCTCTTCTATAATGTACTGGAAAGCGCCGAGCTCAAAACCCGCAATGCCGACTGGATGTACCGCATCAATCTGAACTCGACCATTGATTTCGGCAAAGGCATTAAAGCGCAGCTTTTCGGGTTTTACAATTCACCGCGCGTGAACCTTCAGGGCAGCTACGGCGGCTTCGGCTTCTATAATATTGTATTACAAAAAGAAGTGCTGAAAAAGAAAGGGACGATCGGGTTTGGCTATGACAATCCGTTCAATCAGAGAATACGTTGGAAAAACGACTTCGTCGGCCCAAATTTCGTGCAAACGCAGGACGTAGCGATGTACCGTCGCGGCTGGCGCCTCAACCTCAAATATGAATTCGGACAGATTTCAGGCAATCAACGTCAGAAAAAACGGATCAGCAATGATGATAAGAAAGCTGGCGAGGGGAATAATTAAGGTTCAGCAGCATTACTAAATCGGACGGAATGGGGTGAAGCCCGGGTTTTGTAAAAAAATCCGGGTATTTTTTTGGAAACCGTACGGTTTCATTTATATTTGGAAACCATACGGTTTCCATTTTTATTTTTTACTTAATACCTATTATGAACCAGACGCGGCGCGATGTTTTTCAGGCTATTTCAGACCCCACCCGCCGGGAGATCATCGGTTTGCTGGCCCGGCGGTCGCTCAATCTGAACAAAGTCGCCGACCATTTTACCATGAGCAGGCCGGCTGTCGCGAAGCATATCCGCATCCTGACCGAATGCGGACTCGTGGTGGTGCAAACCCGCGGCCGCGAAACCTTCTGCCAAGCCGACCTGAAAGGTCTCAAACAGGTTTCTGAGTGGGCCAATACCTATCGGGAGTTCTGGAACGACAAGCTGGACGCGCTCGAACGCTTCCTGGATGAGAACCCTTCCGATGAAAATCTCTAAACTTTAACCCCATAACAACGATGGCTTTTGAACCTTTTGTTTTAGAAAGAGTCCTGAATGCCCCGCCTGCGCGCGTGTGGCGAGCCCTGACCGATGCAGGCCAGATGAAAAAGTGGTATTTCGATATTCCGGATTTTAAGGCGGAGCCCGGCTTCGAATTTGAGTTCACTGCCGGGAGCGAGGAGAGGCAATACCGCCATCTCTGCAAGGTCACAGAGGCGGATCCCCAGCGTAAACTCGCCTATTCATGGCGCTACGCCGATTATCCCGGCGATTCCGAGGTGAGCTTCGAGCTCATTCCCGAAGGCGATAAGACCCGCCTGCGCCTTACACATAAGGGCTTACACACCTTCCCGAAAGACCACGCCGATTTCGGATTGCAGAGCTTTTCTGCCGGCTGGACGCACATTATCGGTAAAAGCCTGGCCGAATTTGTGGAGCAGGAAGGTTAAGGAATCACTTTTTCCTCGCGCAATTGATCGAATATGCGGTAGAACATCTGTTCGGTATCCGCATATTCGTGAAAACCGAGCCGCCTGGCCTTCGACCCGTCTGCGAGAAAATCGTAGTCCCAGGAGAATACAAAATCCCCGAACGGCCAGGCGGACAATGCTTCATATCCGAACTGCAATCCGTGGCGCTCGCGGAGCGCTTCCCACACGGGCGCCTTGTCGCGCATAACCTCCGCGAGCGGGAGTTGTACGGGCGGGGCGGTTTCGAGTCCGAAGTACCGGCCGATCTTCGGCCACATTTCCTCCCAGCGAAACAAATCTCCGTTATTAATGTTAAATGCCTGATTGGCTGCGGCCGGCGTAGTCGCAGCCCACACGGTGGCTTTGGCAAGCAAGTCCGCGTCGGTCAGTTCGATAAGCGGATGATAGGCGCCGGGTTTGCCCGGAAACCGGAACGGAACATTCAACTCCTTAGAAATCGACGCGTAAACCGCGATCAGTGACACCAGATTGAGCGGGTTACCTGGGACAAAGCCGCCCACCACCGACGGCCGGATCGCCGACCAGCTCCATGCCTTCCCTTGCTGCACGGCGCTTATGTACCGCTGCTGCTCAGTCATGAACTCGGGAAGCATTATCGGCGGGTCATCTTCCCGTGCGGGCGTCCTGAACGGGCCCAGGTGCGCACCGTACACTTTATAACCTTGCATAAAACTAATGTGTTCGAGTTTAGGGGATACCCTTTCGATGGTTTCCACGACATTCCGGAACATGGACATATTAGGCGGTACCAATTCGGCCCAGGTAGGTTTGTCCTGGTAGGCCGTGTAAAAAACGTGCGTCACATGATCCAGCGTCGCGAACTGGATGGCTACATCCGCTTCGTCGAGCAAATCGACCGCGATGGTCTCGACATTGCCCGGCAGCGGCTTTCTCGACGTGCCGATCACCTTCCAGCCGGACAGCGATTGCAAGTAGGCCGTCAGGTTCTTTCCGATAACACCGCTCGCCCCGACTACCAATGCAGTTTTCAGATTTTCCATGGGATCAGGCGCGGTCAAGGGGTTGTGTCAGATAGATTTGCGGATTCGTTTCCAGTTTTTCCAGCAATGCCCCAAATGCCCGGATGTAAGGCTGCGCATTATGGGCATCCAATCCTTCACGACTTTCCCATATTTCCTGGAATACAAATACATTCGGATTGTTTTCGTCCTGATACAGATCGTATTGCAGACAAGCCGGTTCCTTCCGGGATTCGGTTACCATGTTCAGGAGCGCTGCGCGGACCTCGTCGCGGTGCGCTGTTTGGCTTTCAATGACGGCGGTAAGATAGATTGCCATAGGTTAAGCTGCGGTTTCGATTTCCAGATTGCTGAACACACCGGCCAAATGCGCCAGGTATTGATTTTTGTAATCCTCGATACGCTCCGGTGTTGCATTCTTTTCGAGGTCGTGGAAATGCATGCTCCGCAGCGGCTCCATCCCTGTAAATGCATTCATGCGGTGGAAACCGAACATCACCCCCTGGTCTACCGAATGCTTACGGAAGAACTCGCCGGGTAGTGTAAATGCGGTTTCGGGTGCATTCCAGGTAGTGGTAAGCATGTATTTCCGGCCGTGCAGCATGCCGCCTGTGCCATAATTGATATCCGGATTCTCGTTTTTGCGGCCATCGCTGCGATAAATGCCCTTGCGATGCCCGGCTGTGAACACGGTGTCGATGTATTCTTTCAATTTATAAGGCATCGAGAACCACCATACCGGCGTGTGGTACACGACCACATCCGCCCATACGAATTTCTTCACTTCCTCGTCCGGATCGTAGGGCTGGTTAATGTCCGTTACTTGTAGCTCAAAGCCGTTTTCTGGTGTAAAATAGGACTGGTCCAACCCTGTCAGCGTGTGGTTGAACTTTCCTCCGGAATGCGCGAAATGCTGGCCGCCGTTAATGACAAATATCTTTTTCATTGCGTTGTTTTGATTTTGATGTTACAAATTTCCGGCAGCCAAATGCATTATCAAAATAACTTAAATTGTATATTTGTATTACAAAAATTATAGATAGATTATGGTACTCAATCTGGAATGGCTCCGTACTTTCAAAGCGATCTATGAGACGGGGACGCTCTCGGCAGCGGCCCAGGAGCTTTTTATATCACAACCGGGCGTAAGTCTGCATTTAAACTCCCTGGAAGCCTACACGGGGCACAAACTTTTCGACCGGTCGCCGCGGAAAATGGTGCCTACCGAAAAGGGGAAGGTGTTGTATAACTTCGTACTAGACCCGCTCCGGAAGTTGGAAGCCGTGGAGCAGCATTTTCACAAAAGCTCCAAATCCGAGCGGCCGACGATCAGCGTCGGGATGTGCTTCGAAACCTTCCAGTACACGCTGGAAGAGCATATTGCCTCACTGCCGTTCAACCTCATTATCAAATTCGGGGAATATCCTCAAATGCAGCAGGACCTCGACAATGGTCTGCTCGACCTGATCGTAACGCCGCAGCAGGGCCAGCAGCAGAATTTGCAATACAAACCATTTTCAAAAGAAAGGATCGTGCTCATAGCTGGCGGCCAGACAGACATCGACCCGCTGATCGATTTGTTCGCGCAGCCCAATAAATCTGAAGCCGCCAACTGGCTCAAACAGCAGATCTGGTACAGCACCGCGGCCGATATGGAGCATTTGAAGAATTTCTGGCTCAAAAACTTCGACCAGCACCCGGATTTCCGCCCCAATTACATCGTACCTAACATTTGCTCCATCATCCGCTGCCTCAGCGACGGCGAAGGCTTCTCGATCGTCCCGCATTTCCTGTGTGTGGAAGCCATCGAAGCCGGGCAGATCCAGCTCGTATGGGAAGGCCATACGCCCCTGGAAAACACATTGTATTTTGGTACAAGGAAAAAGACCATTTATCAGAAAGAAATCGAGCAATTGCAGGACTTGTTTGTAAGTAAATGGAAAGCCCCGGAAGCAGTGGGCACGCCGGCTTAGGCTCGATGAAACCAAAAATCCCCGCCGGACTTGTCCGACGGGGAGCTGATGAAGTGCTGCACTACCCTTTAAATAAGCGCATTAATGGTAACGTTGATATTTCCCCGTGTCGCTTTGGAGTATGGACAAGTCTGGTGCGCCGATTCGATCAAAGCACGGGCGGTATCCTCGTCGAGGCCGGGCAGGCTCACATTCAGGCGCGCTTGGAGGAAATATTCGGTTTTGGTAAGGCCCAGATCCACCTCGGCATCCACGGCCGTACCTTCCGGCAATGTGATCTTTTTCTTCGCGGCGGCGATTCCCATCGCCCCGATAAAACATGCCGACCAACCGGCTGCAAAAAGTTGTTCCGGGTTGGTACCGGCCCCGTGAGAGCCTGGCGACGACAACTGAATGTCAAGATTCCCATCCGAACTGCGGGAAGCGCCGTCCCGGCCGCCCGAGGTGTGGGTTTTGCCTGTATAAAGTACTTTATCAATGATGGTAGTACCTGCTGCCTGGGTGATTTCTATTGTTTCCATGATTTTTGACCGGATCGCCGGTGCGGTTGTTTCTAAATTGATTTTGTAGTCTGATAATAGTTGGTAACTCAACTCGAAAACGCCATTTCAGCTGCGATTTCTGATACAAATAGACTACAACCCCTTCGCAACGGACAGTGCAAAACACCCCAACCGGGCGCATTGATGGCCGAAGTGGACATTCCGCGGCGTCATCTCGCCAACGCCCTCCTCTTTTTTGTCAGGTATGGTCAAGGGGAGTCAAGTATTGTCAAGAGTAGTCAGGTATTGTCAAGTGTAGGCGAAATGGCGCGAAGGCCTACCTTCGTGACTAAATATTCGCAGGCCTCCGGCCGGTCGGTACCGCAAAATGTAAAAGCTTTACTGACCGGCCGGAGGCCTGCGAATAGTATGCACAAATCATGAGATTTGCGCCCGCGCTTCCAGCGCTGAACGACCACACCTGACCGCCGCCGCCCCTGTCCATTTCACCCCCGAATCTGTCCAACTCACCCCGATTCCAATTCCGCACGGCAGTCTCCCATTCTAATTTTGGAAAAAAACAAACCGCTATGAACGCCCTTAAAAACCACAGATACCGCAACGTCGCCGCACTCCTTGCGGGCTTGTTATTCACAGGTTTTGTTGTATTGCAGGTCAACAGCCCGAAAGTTGAAAACCCGCCGGTAACGTCGGAATTTCACGGACCGGAGGAAGTAACCCGCATTCTGAAACGCTCCTGCTATGATTGCCACTCCAACGAAAGCAACCTGCGCTGGTACGATAAAATCGCGCCGTTTTCCTACAAAGTTGCCGCAGATGTGAAGGAAGCCCGCAAACGGTTCAATTTTTCGGAATGGGACAGTATTCCAAAAGCCGATCAGGAAGGCAAGCTCTGGTACATTGTCAATATGATCGACGCCGGCCGGATGCCCTTGCCCGAATACACCGCCGCGCACCCATCGGCCAAAGTGACGCCCGCCGAGCTCACGATCCTGAAAAACTATGTCACCGGCATTTCCCGCAAGCATTATGCCGCCGGCGATACTGCTGCGATCGTTGAAAAGCCCCAGGTATCGCATACGCCAACGTCTATCAACGGCATCGCATATTTTGACGATTACAAAAACTGGAAAGTCATTAGTACTACCGGCCGCCCTGATAACGGCACTTCCCGCATTATTTATGGAAACGACGTAGCCGTAAAAGCGCTGGAACAAGACCAGATCCGTCCCTGGCCCGATGGCGCGGTGATTGTAAAAGTCGTATGGAACAGCCAGGCGCCCGACGCCGACGGCAATGTAAAACCCGGTAATTTCAACAACATCCAGATCATGGTCCGCGATGCCAAAAAGTTCGCCGCCACCGAGGGCTGGGGATTCGCAAGGTTCAACGGCCTCGATTTGAAGCCTTATGGCAAGACAGCAGCTTTCGCGACGAATTGCATCAACTGCCATCAGCTGGCAAAGGGGACCGGGTTCGTGTTCGATATTCCGACACGGGCGGTTGGAAAGTAACAACAGTGGACTCATTTAATTATTCAAAATCATGAAAACCATCATCACCTCGCTTCTTCTTTCACTTGGCCTTTCATTATCCGTTATGGCTTTTGATTTAAATACAAATTCCAAAACCACCGACAACACGGCCAACAAGGGCTTTGCCGTCGTAGAACTCTTCACCTCCGAGGGCTGTTCGAGCTGCCCGCCGGCCGACAAGCTCCTTGCGAAAATCCAGGAAGAGAATGCGGGCAAGCCGGTTTACATCCTCGCATTCCACGTCGATTACTGGAACCACCAGGGTTGGAGGGATGTGTTCAGCGAGAAAGACTTTACGAAGCGGCAATACCAATATGCTAATTGGCTCAACCTCGAAACGGTTTACACGCCGCAGGTAGTCGTGAACGGCAAACATGAGCTAATCGGCTCACAGGAGGAAACGCTCAGACGAGCCCTGAATACCGAAATGAACTCATCTGCCCCGGCGCAGCTGAATGCGGAAGCACAAGTCGAAGCCGGAAAGCTGAAACTCACATACCAGGCATCAAATGCCGCCCGAGGCACCGTATTGCAGGTCGCGTTGGTGCAAAAAGTAGCGCATACGATGGTGAAACGGGGCGAGAATGCGGGCAGATTATTGCCTCACGTACAGATCGTCCGTCGCATTCAAAGCTTTCCGGCGGCGGCCGGCGGTAATGTGGCCTTGAACCTCCCCGAAGGCTTCAACCCGACCGAATGGGAAGTAATTACTTTCCTGCAAAACACGCAAACGGGCGCCATTATCGCCGCTAACCGTCCTGGTTTCAAACAAAATAGCTAAGCACCCCCATGAAAAGCCTCATTCTGATACTCATTTCCGTAGCTGCATTGACACTGACCGGCTGCCAGGAGCAACGCAAGCTCGTCCCTGCTCCCGAAACCATCTTCGACGACCATGGCCTGCACGTGATCACCTCCTTCCATAACGACCGCACCCGCACGATTTCGGTGCTGTATGGCAACGACGATGCCCTCGCACACGCTGGTAAGGAGCGCAACGCACATACGCCCGGCGCGGCGGCGCCCGGCGAAGTCTTCAAGCTTGTGACGTGGGATCTGAAAGAAAATCCGCTCTGGTTTGGCAGTGATATCAATGGCGGATTGCAGTCGGTGGAGACGGTAGTCGTTTCCGCCGGCGAATCGGGACCTGTTGTCGACTACACGTTCGAAAATCCGGTTCAGAAAAACGGCAAAAGTGCCGTTTCAAGCGATGCAGAGCGGATTAGTTTTATATTTGCCCAACGGGCCTCTGTTTTCCCGTAAACCGGTTCACGAACAATCATGGTACAAAAGACATTCAGGGTTTCGGCGGTAATCGTCTGGCTGAGTTCCGTGTCGCTGGGCATACTCACCACCGTTCCCAAAATAGCCGAGAAGCATCCCAATGCTTTCGAGGCAATTACCAGCGCGTTGATCACCACCTCGTTCACGTTGTTTGTGTGGTATTTCAATATCTACTCGCTGCCCAAATTCACGAGGGGGCATTCATCCTCGGGCTTTTCGTACCCGCTGCTGTTCCGAAGCATTGCCATTGGCATAGTGCTTATGTTCCTGATGGTAGGTGCACAGAACCTGGCGATCCCGTCGCTGGACTTCGGCCCGGTGGTGCTGATGTTCGAAGTGCGTGGGATTATGATCAACCTGATCTTCTATATGCTGTTGCATTTGCTTTACCAGACCCATCGCAACCAGCAAGTGATCCTCGAACTCGAACGCAGCAAAGCCGATAACCTCGGTGCCCAGTATGAACTGCTGAAACAACAGGTCAACCCGCACTTTCTCTTCAACAGCCTCAGTACCCTGAAATCCATGGTGGAACTGGAAGACAGGAACAGCGTCGATTTCATACTAAAACTATCTGATTTCTACCGGTTTACCCTCGAAAATAGAAAACACGACCTGATCAGCCTTTCGGAAGAGATCGAAATACTCGACGCGTATATGTATTTGCTGAAAGCACGGTTCGAAGAGGGCATCGAGCTGGAATACCGGATCCCGGAGGACGTTTACCTGACATGGATACCCCCATTTACCCTGCAACTACTCGTCGAGAACTGCATCAAGCACAATGTCGTTTCGCTCGACAAGCCGCTCCACATTACGATATATGAAGAGAGTGGCCTGCTGATCGTCGAGAATCCGCTGCAATTGAAGAAAAACCCCGAGCATTCCACGGAAGTAGGGCTCGACAATATCAACCGGCGGTATTTTCACCTGCTGAACCAAAAAGTACAAATCGAAAACGACCAGGAATATTTCAGGGTCAAACTGCCGCTTATTCATGAAAATCGTAATCATTGAAGACGAAATCAAAACGGCCCGGTCGCTGGCTCAGCTGATCACCACCCTCCGGCCGGAAGCCGAAGTCGTGGCTACAATCCAGAGCGTGGAGCGGGCTGTTTCCTATCTCACCGAAATGCCCCAACCCGACCTGATATTCATGGATATCCAGCTTTCGGATGGTCTTTGTTTCGAAATCTTCGAATCGGTAAAAGTGGTACCGCCGGTGATTTTCTGCACGGCATACGACCATTATGCGATCGAGGCATTCAAGGCCAATGGGATCGATTATCTGCTCAAACCCTTTAAAAAAGAGCATATTGAAGGAGCACTCAATAAATTAAACCAGTTAAAAAGCTATTTCTCCACCGAAAAACCGCTGGTACCGGAGCTGGAATTGCTTTTGAAAAGACTCGGCGAGCCCGAAGGGAAGAAAAGCTTCCTCGTGTTCAGGCAAAACAAATACATTACAATCAAAACCGAGACGATCGCCTTCTTTTACATTCACAATGAAACCACCTGGCTGCGTACATTCGACAACCAGGATTACACCATCACGCAACCGCTGGAGGAAGTGCAGGGTATGGTGTCGCCGTCACAATTTTACAGGCTCAACCGCCAGTACCTGGTCAATTTCGATGCGGTGAAAGAGGTAGAGCATTATTTTTCGCGGAAACTTTTTATCAAACTTACCATTCCGACGCCCGAAAAGCTGCTGATAGGGAAAGAAAAAGTCAGCCATTTCCTCAGCTGGCTCGAAAACCGCTAGCTGAGCAGAAAAAAGAAAAATCCATTGAACATATGGCCAATGGATTTTCAACTACATAACTCAATAGCAATAACCGCACTTGATGCAATTGTTATTGTGGTCGAAATATATCGTTAAGAAGCAGGCGGTGTAATTAAAAATGAATTAAAAATGCACCCGGCCCACTCAGATCGTGATGGTCTCCCCTATTCCCGGTAAGTGCAGCGTCAGGCCCGCATCCGCAAACGCGCTGATCGCCGCAGCCTTATCAACTTTGATAAAACCGAAGGTATCGTAATGTACGCCCAGCACCTGGGTCACGCCGAGCAATCTGGCCGCCTCGATGGCGTCTTCGATTCCCATCGTAAGCACATCCCCTATCGGCAATGCCGCAAAATCCAGTTTCGTCCATTTCGGAATGAGTGACATATCGAGCGTCAGCGCGGTATCACCGCTGTAATAAAAGTTCCCATCTTCGGTCTTGAATGCAAAGCCCTCTGCCACACCGGCATAGCTACCATCCTGGAAACTGCTCGAATGCACGGCTGCCGTACCTTTCGCAGTTCCGAAATCGAACGTCCATTTGCCGCCCGGATTCAGCGGGTGTACATTCTTCACGCCCTGCGCACCAAAATGCGTATAGAGCTCCCAGCTACCCACCACCATCGCATCGTTGTTATTGGCAATCTTCACCACATCGTGCGAGTGATCGAAATGTCCATGCGAAACAAAAATATAATCCACCCGAATGTCGTCAGGATTAATGCCTTTCGCCAGTTCGTTGCCAGAAATGAAGGGATCGAACAGGATCGTTTTGCCTCCCGCAACTACGGAAAAACAGGAGTGGCCATAATAGGTTACTTTCATCGTTTCAGTTTTTAATGTAATAATACTGCTGTCCCCGGAGCTGTCAAAATGATGCCGGCACAAAAAAAGTATGTGAAAGATAAGACATGCTTAATCGTCCATTCCGATCAAATCGGGCACATGTAACCGAAGGTATTCTAATACAGCGATTTGCGGGGAAAAATTTCCCCGCTTTTATTGGAAATTTGTAAAAGTACTTCTACATTCGTGAGCATTTTACCGTGCGGATTAAAATTCACTATCTAATTCTTTCATGATTATGAAAAAACGTTTTTCCCTTCTTTCGTTCATGTTTGTGGTGATGTTGACTGGCCTCTCGGGCCGCGCAGTGGCGCAGGACACACAAACCGACAACCATCAGATTTCCGTGGTTGTACCTGTCGTAGCTTTGCTTGACCTTGAAACTGCCGCAACCAGAAATTTCACAGCCAGCTTTACCAAACCGACTAATGATGAAGCTGGCGAAAAGATCCTGGCACCTGCTGCCAACAGCACCATATGGCTGAACTACACGTCGATCCAGGCGGGAGCTACCACCAAGAAAGTAAACGTAAAAGCCAGTGCATTGGTCGACGGGGTGGATATTCACCTAGTAGCCGCCGCCGCTGCCGGTGGTGCGGGGACATTGGGCACGCCAACCGCCGGTTTCAACCTTTCGACAACGGACCAGACGCTCATTTCCGACATCGGAAGCGCATATACGGCTTCGGGAGCGACCAGCGGGCACCAGCTTACCTATACTTTTGTAGCTGCCGATGCCAACTACGCGAACCTGCGCTCGGGCTCGACGAACGTTACAGTGACCTACACGCTCGCTGATAACTAGGATTCTGAATGAAATGGATTGCCTTACTCAGCATGATGCTACTGATGCCCGGATACACGCGGGCATCAGTAGTGATCTTGAATGGATTGACACATAATCATAGCATTCCGACACCCGCTACGAAGGTCCAGGGGGCCATCAAGGTCAAAAATGACGGCGGGAAAGACTCCCGTATATTGATATACCGGCAGGACCTCGTTTCGCAATGCGACCAGCAGGCCGCTTACCCGGAAATCGGCAGTCACGGCAGGTCACTCGGGACAGGACTGAAAACGAATGTCGACGAGCGGGTGATAGCCACCAAAGAAGAGTACGACGTGCGGTACACGATCGAGGCCGATCCGAACCGCCAGCCGGGCACTTACTGGGAGGTGATTATGGTGGAAGTAGCCGATCCTGTGCGGGAAGAAACGCACAGCGGTGTTCAGGTCAATTCAAAAGTACGTTATGCCATTCAGGTGATCGTGGACATCGGGCCGGTGGAAGGGCCGCCCCTGTCCTATGAAAAGGTCATCTACGAAAAGGTTTCTGCCGACCATTCGGTTCTGAAAGTCGTACTGAAGAACAACGGGGCGTACGGCGCACGTACGAATGTCATCCTTGAAGTTTACGACAGCAACGGTAACAAACTCAAAACCACGCAGCCCAACACCCGGATGCTTTACCCGGGCAATTGCAACACCTTTGAGATACCCATTACCGACGTGCCGAAAGGCAGGTACGACTGCGTGATCATCGCCGACACCCAAAAAGACCTGTTCGGTTCGAACATTTCTTTACAGATTGAATAATCCTCCTCTCTCATTGTACCGGCTTATCGCCATATTGTTTTTACTGGCAGGACTGCGTGGTTACGGGCAAACGCCTGTGACTGTCGGTCTGGCCAATGTGCCGGACAAGGTTGTTCCGGGCGGGCATATTACTTTGTTTTTTGATGTAAAATCTACCTCACCCCTGCCTGATTCGCTGCGGGAAGAAATACAGCTGCCGGAAAAATGGCGGCTTCTTTCCCAGCGACGTCCGGTAAGGACCGCCAGTGATCTGCACGTGCGTTATTTTTATGTGATCGGGCCCCCCGCAGGATCCGCTTCCGGCGATTATCTGGTGAAGTTCCTGGTGCATGCAAATGGGCAGGAAATCGTCACTCAAGTACCGCTCACCATTGGCCAAATCCGTAACGTGGAGCTCTTCGTGGTGACGCAACCCGAATTTGTCCGCGAAGGAGACACACTCCGGCTTACTTACATGGTTCGTAACGCGGGCAACAATGCCGAAAAATTCCATTTGAAATCCGAACGCGGCAAGATCGAGCAAGCAGCAGACAGCCTTACCCTCGAACCCGGAGCCAGTACCCACGTGACCGTCACGCAAATCATTCCGATTACCGACAACAATGCATGGCAAGCGTCGTCGAACCTTTCGGTGATGATGACCGGCATCGCAGAACCGGTGTATTCCGTCACAACCATACCCGTTTTTTCCTCCAAAGTCAGAAAGATCGACCGCTACTTCCGCTTCCCGGTGGAAGTAGGCGGTGGATATTTGTCGTATCGCTACGGAGGCAGGCAGGTTACCGCATACCAGTATCAGGCCTCCGGCAAGGGGTTTATCGACCAGAAAGAGCGCCATTATATCGACTTCATCGTCCGCGGTCCCAACCAGTTTGTGTTCCCCGCAGTGGGTACCTACGACCAGTATTCCCTCGACTACGCCTGGCGCAAGCGTCTGTTCGTCTCCGCGGGCGATTATGTTTTGCAGCTTAACAACCTGATGGAATTCGGCCGTTTCGGGCGCGGGCTGCGTTTGGAACAACACTTTAAAAAATCAGCCTACACGGTATTTTACCAGAAAGCCCGGTTTTTCATGAACCAGAAAGATTCGTTCGGAGGCAAGTTTTTATACAAATTCAGCGAGTCGGCCAATGTCGGGGTGCACTATGCTTCTAAAAATGTTTTTTTTCATGACAGGCGTTTCTGGTCGCACATGGCGGGCCTGGCCACGAACGTACACAAGAAGGAATTCAGCCTGGAAAGCGAAGTGAGCCTTGGCCAGGCAATCGGCAAAACCGATTACGGGGCATTTTTGCGCCTCCAGTTAGCCAAAAAGTGGGTCAGCGTTACGAGCAATGTCATCTACGCGGGCAAGGATTTCTATGGTTTTTACAATAACAGCCGGCTGTTCAACAACAACATCGGTTTCAATATTACCCGCAAACTGACCATCGGAGCCAGTAACAATTTTTCCGACGTAAACCCTGGCCTCGACGCCAACCTGTACAGCGTTTCACCGAAAGACCGCAGCTATATCGGCTACATTTCCTTTCAACCCGACCAGCGCAACCGCTTTTTTCTGTTCTATTCCAAAGCCGAACGCAAGGACCGGCAGCAGCCCGCAGCATTCCATTACTCCGAGAATTTCAGCAATTTCTCCTACAACCTCACCTCGCCGAAGTTCACCCTCTTTTACCAGGGGCGTTATGGTTACTCCAAAAACCACCTCGCGCCCGACGGCAATGGCCGGAACGAGTCGTTTTCAAATCAGGTGCAGCCGGTCGTCCGGCTTTTTCCGTGGATTTGGGTCGGTGGATACTTCGAGCACCAGCATACGAGTAAATTTTCGACCTCCGGCGCGGTCGAAAACTTGTTCTTTTACGGCGGTAATGCGCGGATCAATATCAAGACAAATCTGTATGCGAGCTTCCTCTATCGGAACAATTATGCCCCCGATGAGCTGTACGTGCGAAGGAGTTTTGTGGACGTTTCAGCCGTGCTGGATCTGAAAAGACATGTTTTCTCATTCTCCGGCGGCCGCTCCTATATTCCCAACCCAGGCAATACCGACCAGAACACGCTGTTTTTCAATATCAAATATGCATTGCGGCTGAACGTTCCGCTCGGACGGAAAAGGAATATCGGCACCGTAAAGGGCCAGCTCACCGGTTTCGGCTACCGCAAGCAGGGCAATCTCATACAGCTCGGCAGCCACAAGTTTATGACGGACAGCACCGGCACGTTCATATTCAATGGTGTAGCTCCCGACCAATATTACCTTAGCATTACCCAAAACGAATCGGCCAGCGAAGGCGTCGTGCCCGCAGTACGCATGCCTATGCTGGTAAATGTGCGCCCCGATAGCCTTAGCGTAGTAGAAATTCCCCTGACACGCACCGGCAGCATCGCAGGCCGGATCGAATTTTTAAAGGCAAAACAAAATGGCTTGTCGTCGGTACTGACCGAAAAGCCGACGGTACTGGTCAAGCTCCATGGCGAAAACGGCAGTTACCTCACCGAACTGAACGACAAAGGCGAATTTTCGTTCCGGGAAATACGGCCGGGAACCTGGGAAATATCGGTATTCATCCCCGGTAGTCAGGACCGCTTCGTCGTTGAAGACAGTAACCGCCAGCTCACGGTAGAAACTGACAAGACCCTCGACGTCACGTTCCGGATCAGACCGAACGAGAAACGGATCCATTTTTCGGAAAGAAATTTTGAAGTATCTGTCAAAAAATGAAGTATATCATGCTCATATATGGTGTTTTGTCCGGCCTGGCCTCGTACGCGCAGGTCGTCGCGAACGTGGACGTGAGCATTTCCATGCCGTCTGTGGCCCTGGTAGATATCCTGCCGTCGGGTTCCAACAGCGTTACCCTGCAGATGACTGCCCCGACCGAAGCAGGTAACACCGTCGGCAGCGGCTCTTCCAATAATACCAACTGGCTCATATTCACCTCGGCCGTCACCAGCGGAGGTTCGCGGAGTATTAAGGGCGATGTGGTGGGAACATTGCCCGCGGGCATCCGGCTGCGCCTGGACGTGTCCGCGTACGTGGGCCCCGGATTGGGTTTCACGGGAGGAAACAGCTACGTTACTGCTAATAAATACCTGACCAATACCCCGGTTAGTTTCATCGATAATATCAAGGGTGCCTACACCGGCATTACCTATGGGAGCAATGGTTTCCAGCTGACTTATTCGCTCGAAATACAGAACTATGCCAATATCCGCAGCGGCACATCGAACGTGACGGTGCGTTACACCATGGTCGACAACTGATGAAATACGTGATTGCCTTCTTCATGGCGGGCTTTGCAGCTCTCGCCGTTTCCGCGCAAACGATTTCGATCAATAGCGGAACGACGTGGTCTATTCCGTCGCTGTCGTCGACGATCACGAAAGCCGGGAAAAATTATGAGCATATCGAAACCAGCAGCGCCTCGCAGACCCTCCTGAAAGTAAATGCGGTCCTCGCATGGTCTATCACCGCGCATCTCAGTGCAACTTCCAACTGGGATTCGTCTCTTAAACTATCGGTCCAGCGGACCGGCAACGGCACGGGCATTGCCATCCTCACGGGCGGCACCACCTACATACAACTCACCAGCACTCCGCAGGCCTTTTTCAGCGGCCTCCTCAACCTGACCGCCAACCGCGACAACATTCCCATTCAATACAAAATTGAAGGACTCTCTGTGATGCTGCCGGTAAAAACCTACACGACGACCGTGACTTACACGATTTCGGGGTTGTGAGGATCGTCGGGTATAATGGAGGCGCTACTCAAACATCCGCTCTTCCCGTATCGCCCGAAACGGCTTTTCGAAAAACGCCATCGTAATGCGATTGAAATCTGAGGCGTAATGCACCAGTGTCGAATGCCCCGAATTAGGCAGGATCCAGAGATAGGACTTCGGAATGGCCCTTGCGATCTGCACCGTGTGTTCGGGGATGATCACATCATGGTCGCCTCCGATAATGAGCGACGGGCAGCGTACTTTGTGCAATTGTTCAAGTGTAATATTCGGCTGGACGGCCATCAGATGCATGAGCTTTCGCTGATTGCGTTTGACAGGGTCGACCATTTGTTTAGTCAGATCGGCATCCCATTCCAGGATCTTTTTATACAGCCACGGGTCCAATGCCGTGGAGTCCGGCCAGAGATTTGCGCCGGTCGCGGCCAGTTTCCGCACTTTCTCCGGGTGACGTAAGGCCAGCAACAATGCATTGATTCCGCCGTCGCTCCACCCTACTACATTGCAGGAGTCGATTTTGAGATGTTGTAGCAATGCATGCAGATCGTCGGCCATCATTTCGTAAGACAATGAGTCGCTCTTATCCTCCGATCTGCCCTGCGCCCGGCTGTCGACCAAAATCACTTTATAGGACTTCGCAAATGCATGGAGCTGATGCTTGAAATCGCGCATCGAGCCTCCGTTGCCATGGATAAACAGAACTGGCTTGCCGGAGCCGTACACTTCATAGTACAGTTTCACACCCCGCAAGTCGGCAAAGTGGCCTGCTTGCGGATTGTGGCCTAGTAGCGCCGTGTCCGGCCTAGTCTGCGCATACGCATTTGCGCAAGCCAGCCAGCAGCAGAGGATCAGGAAGTTCAGTTTCATTTCAAATCAGGTTTGAGGCTCGTACTTGCCAAATGTACGTTCCAAAAACGATTCTATTCTCGCTTTCTGCCGCAAATGATGCCTGAAATGCATTTCTGAAAATTGAAACCATTCCTCAGCACACAGATAATGCAAGCCCGGATGTTTCGCCTTACCGTGAAACAGGCTTTGTGCGATCAACAGGTCGGTTTCCGCGACAATCGTTTTCAGTTGCAACAGCCGGTCGATCAGCGATTGCTTGCTGGCGGGTTGCCTGACAAATGCATTGGAAGGCGGCCCTTCGAGGATCGCATCGGGAAAAGCATTATTGCGCAGCATGGCCTTCGCTTCCGATGTACAGTCTTCCATCGCGTGGTCGTTCGACGCCAGGCAGACTTTAATCTGGCTGAAATAAAACTCCGTCTCGTCCAGGATGTGCATATAAACCTGGCCCAGCGACCACGCGCCCGGCCCCGGCTGGGCCAGCAGTCTGGCAATATCGTAGGGTTCCAGCGATCGGAGCCAGATATCGATGGTGTGGTGATAGTCCTTAACTCTCATGTTTTAAGATGTGCTGATGATCTTACAAACCTAACCCAATCGCCGGTAAAAATTCGCGGGGTTTAACGACAATCAGCGGTGGTATTTGCGCCAAATGTGTGGCCGTACACGGGATAATCGGTATAACCTTCGTCACCGCCCTGGTAATAGGTCTCCGGGTCACCCGTTGCAAGGGGCAGATCGAAGCGGAAACGCTCCGTCAGGTCGGGATTGGCAATATATGGCTTGCCGAATGCGATCAGATCGGCGAGCCCGGCCTGCAACGCGGCTTCCGCCGTTTCCGCGGTATAGCCTCCCGCGAGCATGACCAACCCATTGTAGCGCCGACGCAGGTCCCGGATGTAAGTTCCCGGGATTTTACCATGGCCTACCGGTCCCTGATCGGACAAATGGATATACAAAATACCCATTTCCTGCAATGCATCCACAATATACCGCTGCGTTTCCGCTTCCTCGGCGTAGTCGGGCAGGTCGTTGAGCTTTACAAATGGCGACAAGCGTATTCCGGTCCGCTCCTTCCCGATCGCCGCCGCGGTACCCTCGACAATTTCGAGCAGGAAACGGCTGCGGGCGGCGATGCTTCCGCCGTATGCGTCGGTACGCTGGTTGGTATGCGGATGCAGGAATTGCTCCGGTAAGAACCCGTGTGCACCGTGTATTTCGACCCCATCGAAGCCTGCCTCGATCGCATTGACCGCCCCTTGAATATGCTCGTCGATGAGCCTTCGGACGTCGGCACCGGTAGCCGCTATCGGCTCACTATTAGGCAAATGCATATCCCCTGCCGTGCGTATCAATCCTTCGGCTGTCACGGCGGAGGGTGCAATCAATGGCATTTGCCCTTCATTATTGAGGTAATGTCCGATGCGCCCCGCGTGCACGAGCTGCATAAAAATCCGCCCTCCGCGTGCATGCACTTCATTGGCCACGCGCTTCCAGCCTTCGATCTGCGCCTCGTTGTATATTCCGGGGGTACCCATGTAACCGATACCATTTGGCGCTACGGCGGTATTGTCCGTAATGATGAGGCCCGCGCCCGCGCGCTGCCCGAAATACACTGGGGCTGAGGGGGCCGGAATGCCATCCAATGCCCTCCTGCGGTTCATAGGGGCCATTACGACACGGTTACGCAATTCGAGCGTACCGGTTATGAGTGGTGTCAATAGTTTTTTCTCCGTATTCATGATTGCTTTTTTTGAATACAAAACTATCTGTACCACCTGCGCCCGAACAGTGCTATTGCATGGTTTTTTCGGTATTTTTACAGGTTATGAAACAAAAGACACTGCATCAACCCTTCGAAGTGTACATAGCCGACATGGATTGCTGGAACGAGCGGCCCTTGATCTACCACTTCTTCGAAATCGTGAGGATCATAGACGGAACGGGCACGCGTGAGACCAATCGCAACCGCTTCGAATATCGTCCGGGCAGCATTTTCCTCTTCACCCCACTGGATTGCCGCGGTTTCGACGTAGAGACGCCCACACGGTTCTGTTCCATCCGGTTTTCGGAAGCGTTTTTTTCCGAATACAAAACGGAGCAGGACAAAGAGCGGGTAACCGCGTGGCTGAAACAGCTTGAAACGATTTTCGCGCATCATAACCGTTTCGAAGAACTGCTGATCCGCAATGAAAGCGATTGCCAGATGATCGCGTCGCTGATTTCCCACCTCGTTACCGAATACGAGCAGCGGCAGGCAGGCCATGAAGAAAACCTGCGGCATTTAGTGACGCTGATCCTCAACATAATCACCCGAAACGTGCACGACGGTCGTATGGCTGACACCTCGGGTACCAGAGCCCTTATCAACCGCGTATTACTGCATATGCAAAGGCATATCGCCGATCCCGAAAAGCTCCGCATCGAATACCTGGCCAGCCAATTCAATCTGTCGCCGAACTATGTGGGTGAATATTTCCGCAAATACACGGGGGAAAGTCTCCAAAACTATGTCACTTCGTCGCGCATTAAACTCGTGGAACAGCGCCTCACGCAGAGCAACCTGACAATCAGCGAAATAGCAAGCGAATTGGGGTATACCGACGAAAGCCACCTCAGCCGCCAGTTCCGCAAGCACCACGGCACCAGCCCGACGGCCTTCCGGAAAGGGCTCGTCACAGCGGCAGCTTAAAGAATGCTATTGGCCGCAAACTCCCTTGGCGTCATATTGTACAGATCCCGAAAGCATTTGGCGAAATAGGAAAGGTTATCAAACCCCACCGCATAAGCCGCTTCGGACACGGCAATGCCATCGGAAAGCAATGCAGCCGCTTTTTTCAGCCGGTAGTTACGGATCAGCTCCACTGCCGAAAGGTCGATCAGTGCTTTCAGCTTGCGGTTCAGACTGCTGTTGCTCATTCCTATTTCGCGGATCAGCTCAGTCACACCGAAATCGGGGTCGTCGAGGCGGGAGTCAAGAATTTGGTATAACTTGTTCAGGAACGGGTCTGTGACTCCCTCCGGGCTCTCCGGCAGTGCCAACGGCTCCGCAAAGCTCGCCCGCAGACGCTCGTACAGGCGCGCCTGCCTGTCGAGCAGGTTACGTATGCGCAGACGCAGCTCGGGCATATGGAACGGTTTGGTAATGTAATCGTCGGCACCGAGTTCCAACCCCTCCACCCTGCTTTCCAGGGCCGATTTAGCCGTCAACAACACCACCGGGATGTGGCTCGTTTCCATATTGGATTTAATGTGTTTGCAAAAAACATAACCGTCCATAACGGGCATCATTACGTCGCTGATAATCAGGTCGGGCATAATTTCGGTGGCCATAGCGAGCCCTTCCTCGCCGTTCCGGGCATGGTAGAACCGGTAATTTTCGGCCAGGCTATCGGAGACAAACTCTGCCAGGCCTGCATTGTCCTCTACCAGCAGGATTTTGGCTGACTGCCCCTCCTCGTGAACGGCCTGGCTATTTCCATTCATCTTCGGAACAACACTTTCCGTCGAATGCTGCGCCTCGCCGCGGCGGTAAGGCATAGCCACTGTGAAAACGGTATCGAACCCGTCGGCTCCGCTTTTTGCAGAAACAGTCCCGCCCTGCAATTCGACGAGCTCCTTCACGATCGCCAGGCCAATGCCGGTACCCTCGCGGTAGCCGGTCTGCCCGGCTTGATAAAACCGGTCGAAAATACGACTTAGCTGCTCTTCAGGAATTTTTTCACCCGTATTGGCTACGACGATTTCCGCGCCTTCCGATTCAGTCGCATTCAATGTAACCCGTATCCGCCCGCCCTCATTGACGAACTTCACCGCATTGGAAAGCAGGTTCGTCACGATCCTTTCCAGTTTTTCATGGTCAAACCAGAAATAACTGTTTTCGAGATGATTTCTAAATTCCAGTGTCACATTTTTAGCCTTTGCCGCCATTTGGAAGGTGCCGGTAAGTGCTTCCATATAATCCCCCATGTTCGCCCAGGCTGCATCGACACGCGTAGTACCGGCTTCGAGTTTGGAAAGGTCGAGCAGCTGGTTGATCAGCCCGAGCAGTTGCCGCGCATTCCGTTCAATCAATGACAGGCGCTTGCTATCTTTTTCCGGTCGCTGCTCTTCGAGCATTTGGCCGGCAGGCCCAAGGATCAGCGTCAGCGGCGTCCTGAATTCGTGGGTAATGTTAGAGAAAAACTGCGTTTTCATTTCATCCAGCTCGCGCAGCTGCTGCGTTTCCCGCGCTTTAAGGTCTATTTCTTTTTGTTTGAACAAAATAGCCTGCTGCATTCGCACACGGTTGACATACATCCGCAACAGCCCGTAAACCGCTGCGAGAAAGACTACGCAATAAATCACATAAGCCCACCATGTCTGCCACCACGGCGGCTTGATGCGGATATGCAGTTCCCTGACCTCGTTGCTCCACATCCCGAGCGTGTTGGAAGCATTCAACCGCAGTACATAATGCCCAGGTCGGAGGTCGGTATACTTGGTGACAGGCGTTTCAGTCTCAATCCAATGCTCGTCGATGCCGTCGAGCTGGTACCGGTAGCGGATTCTGTCGCTGCGGTTGTACTGCGTCGCCGCAAATTCCACGGTGAGAAAATTCTGCCAATACGCCAGGTCAAGGCTCTGCATGGCCGTCACGGGCAATTCCCCGGCCGACAAGCGAGGTTCCAAGGGGGCGTTATTAATTGAAATACCCGTAACATAAACCGGCGGGCGGTAGTGATCCTCGTGCGGTTGCTTTGCATCGAAAGCAGTGATTCCTTCTATCCCGCCCAGGAAAATGCGGTCGTCCGGCAATGCAAGTGCGTGAAACCGGTTGAATTCATCTGCCATCAGGCCATCCTCACGGGTGTAGGTACGCGTCTGCAAAGTCTTTTTGTTTACCTGGGACAGTCCCTGGTTGGTAGCCACCCACACATTGCCCTGCCGGTCGGGAATGGCGGCATATACTACGTTATTGGGCAGACCATTTTGCTTTGAAATGCGCTCACAATGCCCGGTGCGTTTGTCGAAACGGCAGAGGCCACTACCAAATGTCCCTATCCAAAGCAGGTTCTCGTCGAGTGGGTCGGCGAAGAGACAATACAGATTATTACTGCTCAATGAGCCCGGTTCCTGTCCGTATCGGCTGATCGCGCCGGAGACCTTGTCGATCCGGTACAGCCCCCGCGCAGTTGTGGCTACCCAGAGATATTGGCTGTCCGCGACGATTTGGATAATGCCCGATTCGACTCCTGATCGGCTCTCCCGGGGTTCGGTGAGGTTAAATTGGGCCGCATTAGGCTGGGCCGCACCCGGCTGAGCGGCATTTACGCGAATCGCGTGCGGAAATCTCGTCCAGACACCATTTTTGTAAGAAAATAACAAGCTGTCATGCACAGCCCACATTCTTCCATCCGGATCCTTCGCCAGGCCGATCGCCAGCTCCGACCGCTTAATATCCTTGATTGTTACGGGGAACGGAATGATCCTGATCGTGCGGCTGCTCAAATCCAGTTCGAAAAGCGGCGTCCGCCCGGCACCGAACCACATTTTCTGCGGGCCGTCAAATGCGTAGCGGAAGTTGTAGGAAAAAAGATCGTCAGGCAGCTTGGCCATTTCAGTCGGCGGCACTTTCAGGAAGTCACGCAAAAGGTCGGAAATGAAATCGGAAGAATAGGGTTTGGTATTAAAATAACTGGCCATCAGATTGTACTTCCGGATGCCCTGCCCATTGGTACCCGCCCAAAGGACATCGGAACGATCGACAAAGAGGCTCTTGAATTCGTCCACATCCGCCTGGACGGGAAATTCATCAAGGCTGTCGTTCTTGCCCAGCCGGTACAAGCGGTTCATCCGAAAAAAATAGACATTGCCCTTGCTGTCGGTCACAATCGGGTGCCTGTACTGGGCCTGGGCGTCCAAAACCAGTGTGCGGGCTTGCCCCTGGCCAGTCATCGGGTCGAGCAGCGCCATTCCGGTGTTGTAGAGTACCAGTAAACGGCCGTCTTTCAGGTCGGTCAACGCATTCACTTTTTTGTCGGCGCCACCGGCAAGTATGGGTGAGTAGAATGGAATGAAACGGTCCGTGCCGTGTATTTGCAAAAAGATCCCCTGGTTGCTAACCGCCCATATATTCCCCGATCGATCCTCCTTCACGAACCGTACATGGGCCCGTGCAATGGCACTGGTGTCACCATTTGCGGTGTGATAGCCTTTAATTTTTTGGGTATTTAAATGAATATAATCCAATCCACCGCCGTCCGACATCAGCCAGAGCCGGTGTTGACGATCGACGTACATATCTCTGAGAAAGCGCTTTCCGAAATGCTTCTGGTAAAATACCTGACGCGAAAAGTTGACGAACGTCTCGCGCACGGGATCAAAAAGGTCGATCTGCCCCTCGTCGGTCGTGATCCAGATTTTGCCATCGGCGGTGATCTGCAAATTTTCCAGTCCTAGTGAAGAAAGCGATAGCTCCTGCGTGTCCGACGGTTGAAATACCTTGAAAATTCTGCCGCTGCCACGGTGGCCGTCATACCGACACAACCCATCGCGTGTGGCGAGCCAGATAAACCCACGCTTGTCCTGCACAATACCGGGCACGAAACCCTGCGGCAGGCCCTCTTTGGCGGTAATGCTTTCGGGGACAGGAAAGCTTGCCGACTGCGCCAATGCTACCATCGGCAGACACCCGCTGGCAGCTAGCCCATCCAGCACACAAACGATTAACCAGCGGATCATGTAGAAGTTCTTCAAATGGCGGCGCTTTGAGGCTAATTTACAATAAAACAGCCTTGTATGACGAAAAATAAATAGTTTCTGATCAAAAATTGACAATCGCCGAGCGCTTCCATGTTCCATATTGCGGCCAAAAAGTGACTACTCATCATTCCGGACCGCGCTATGAATACACAACTACTACGACCCCTTTTCACACTGCTTTGCGCACTGATGATTGCGACCGTCGCCCATGCGGCGGTGATTTACAATCACAACTTCAACAATAAGAACTTCTCGGCACCTACCTCGATCAACGCCAACATGACTGCCGTGTGGAGCGGGATTGGAGATACTCCTTACAGCCGCAACGACGGCAGTGACCCGGGAATGGCTTTGAACGCGCATAACCACGTGTATGTCCTTACGATTACGATGAAGGAAGGCTTTCAGGCGGAAATCACCAGTATTTCGTTTCGGCGGTTTTCGGGTGACAATGCCACGATGCAGATCAAGGTTAATGAAGAAAATTACGGCACGTCATTCACCGCAACGAGCTCCCTGACACTCATTACCCGTACCAAAACGGTATCCGAGCTGCGGAATAAAATCGTGGTCAAGATTGCCGTTACAAACGGGGGCTATCCCAATTATTACTCGCACATCGACGATTTTACAATCAACGGTACTGTCTCCGCTTACGACCCTGCTGCCGAAGCCACGCCTGATGCCAATGGCATACTGTATGTCGATGCCAATATCGGTACGCCGGGAGACGGCAGCAGCTGGAACAATGCACTTAAACGGATGTACTACGCCACGCGGGCAGCCGCAATGAACCCGACCATCAAGCAAGTGTGGGTAGCAGGCGGTTCCTACGAAACCGAAGCAGCAAATACGCCTTTGACACTCACCAACGACGTCGCCTACTACGGTGGCTTTTCGGGCTATGAAAGCGATGTCCGGGAGAGAGCGATTGCTTCGAACGCGACGGTATTAACGGGACAGGGAGGCGCCGTCATAACCGTATCCGGTGCGGGCGCCACAACGCGGCTCGACGGCTTCGTGATTACCGGCGGCACCGGTGTGGCTGTCGGTGACGACCGACGGGGTGGAGGTCTGCACGCGACCAACTCTTCCCCGGTGATTGCCAACTGCCTTTTCGGCGATAATGCCACTGACCCTTCTGCCGCGGACGGAAAGGGAGGTGCGATTTACCTGCTCAATTCGAGTCCATTAATCGTCCAATGCCTTTTCGCTTCCAATTCGGCCCAAGGCGCTGCTTCCGGAAAAGGCGGGGCTATTTTTATCGACAATTCATCGCCTACGATAAGAAACTGCACATTTTCAGCCAATGAAGTAGGCGGCAACGCCACGCCGGGCAACGGTGGCGCATTGTATGCAATCGGCAGTTCATCGCCGGTTATTGAAAACAGCATTATCTGGAACAATACCGATGCTGCTTCGCCGGGAGGTGTCAGCAGCATCGGCGGCAGCGGAACACCAGCCGTCTCCTACTCGCTCATCCAGGGTGGTTTTGCCGGCGGAACCAGCATTCTCGATACCGATCCGCAGTTTGAAAATGCGGGCGAAGGCAATTTCCGACAGCTGAAAGGCAGTCCCGTCACCAATGCCGGCAACCCCGCCACCGATCTTTCGGTCTTCCCCAGAAATGCCGACGATACACCGGTCGCAATCGACGGTGAGAGAAGGCTTACCAGTACCGCCATAGACCTCGGACCCTACGAAGTGACCCCGAGCGCGATCTGGTATGTCAATGCCGCCAGCACCGTTCCTGCCCCATCGGGCGACAGCTGGGCCAATGCATTTGCCGATCTTCATGCAGCTTTTAATAGCGCTTCGGACGGTGATCAGATCTGGGTAGCACGCGGAGAATACGAAACAGGCGGCATCCAGCTTGCATTTATTCATGGGGTAAAAGTTTACGGCAGTTTCACCGGTACAGAAACCACGCTCAGCGAACGTCCCCTGCCGATTGCACACGGAGACCCGGCTACGGCCACCGTGCTCACTTCTTCGGTTGGTCCGGCGATTATGAACTTCAACAACGGCCTCACCCATGACGACATTTTCGACGGGTTTACCATCAGCAATGTGATTGGCAACGACGGCGGCGCGATGCGCAACGTAGGTGTTTCGTTGACCATTTCAAACTGCGCGTTCCTGGATAATTATGCATCGAATGGCGGAGCTATCTACAATCACGGTGCTTCCGTACTGATTACCAACACGCTATTCAGAGGCAATGGCGCATCGTTCGGCAACGGCGGTGCCATTGCCAATACCAATGGCTCGAATACCGTTTTGATCAATTGCCTGGTGACGAACAACTCAGGTCAGTTTGCCGGGGCCATTTTTAACGAGGGTTCCCAGTTAACGCTCCTTAACGCCACGGTTGCAGGCAACAGCCAGAGCAACGGCGGAACGATTAGCGGCTATAATGGCCCTGTAACCGTCCGCAACAGCATCATTTACGGCAATGGCAGCGGCATTACCAGCCAGGAAAGCACGATTTCGGTCACTTACAGCCTTGTGGAAGGCATGAATGCGAGCGATACCGACCATAATCTCGCCGGTACCATCAATCCTCAGTTCGCCGGAGAAACCGACTGGACGCTCCTGCCCTGCTCACCGGCCATTAACCGGGGTACCAACGAAGCTTTACCCGATCTCCTCAGCCCGCCAACGGACCTGGCCGGCAATGCGCGCATCTACAACTCGCAAACCGATATGGGCGCGTACGAAGTGCAAGCGGTCGTGGGCCCGGGTACACTACCCGCGAGCGGCGAGCAGGCTACGCTCCCGGTATATGCAGGCGCGACCGCCATTACCAGCGATTGCAAGACCTTCGGGCTCATCGAACCCACCGGTGGTCCCGGGACGCTCGGCAATGTAACGGTGAAGGCATTCCTGGCAGCAGGCAATACCGTGTCGGAAGGAGAAAAAGTGTTTGTCAAAAGGCATTACGACATTACCCCTACCGGGACAGACGGCCCGGCCAAAGTGACCCTGTTCTTTTCCAAACAAGACTTTGACACCTACAACCAGGCTTACGGCAACGCCAACAATGCCTCCCTCCCCGCCAACCTGAAAGTGGTACAATACCATGGTACCAGCCCGTACGGCTTCCCAGGCACCTATTCCGGCCCTACGCAGCTGATCACGGACGTAACGGTAACCGAAAGCGAAGACCACACCATGTACCTCGTTTCGTTCGAGGTAACCGGGTTCAGCGGGTTCTTTGTTTCGGGCCAATCCGAAGCGGCGTTGCCCGTTACGCTCGTGTCCTTTCAGGCTAAAAAACGGGAGCATGAGGCGTATCTGCAATGGCAGACCAGCTCGGAAATCAACAGTGACCGCTTCGAGATCGAACGCAGCACCGACGGAAAGCACTGGCATTACCTGGGGCACGTGATGTCGAAAGGTGGAGAAGCAGTTCATACCGACTATTCCTATACCGATGCCCTTCCACTAGCCGGTACCAATATGTACCGGCTCAAAATGATCGATCGGGATGGCTCGATTGCCTATTCGCGCGTCGCCGCGCTGGAATTTGATGCGGAAAGAGTGGCGATTTATCCTAACCCGGCCTTAAATGTATCCGAGGTAAGTTTGAAAGGAGTAAAACCTGAAAAAGTCGGTGCAATCAGGCTGTTCGATACAGGCGGAAGGCTACTCTTGCATCCGGCATTCCGCCAGGGTAGCATCGAAATCGGCAAACTACCTTCCGGCATTTACGCGATTGAGATACAAATGACCGATGGCAGCCGCCGGAACTTCAAACTCTCAGTAACACACTAGTTTTACCAACGCTTATACTCAACGTTCATAACAGGGGCAGGCAGGATTGATTTCATACAAAAGTTTCAGATATTGCCGGTTACTTACCGAAACCGGCCCTCTGAATCACCTTGTATGAATAAATTCTACGCTTGCCTCTTCTTCCTTTTTCTGGGAACGGGCTCTTATGCCCAACAAATTGAAATCACGGCCACGTTTCCGACTATCTGTCTCAATGCGGCGTACGAGCTACCCGTGAACATTACCGGGCAATTCAATGCGAACAACGCCTTTAATATCGAACTCCAACCGGGCTACAACAACAGTACCATCACCTTACCGGCAATTTTCCAGGACGGCAAGATCAGGTTCACCGTTCCGGGGACAGCCATTGAGAAGCCTACGGCCGCGAAACTGAGGATAGTATCGACGTCCCCCGCCGTAGCCTCGGAATGGAACAACAGCACACGATTGCTCGACAAAGGCAATGTGACGCTTACCGTCGCGGGAGAAGACACGGTAAACCGGTACGACAATCTTGCGATCCGTCTTCAGGGCCGCAGCAATTCCTATTCCGAAATTGTATTGAGTAATGGAAAAATGTATGCGTCCTCCGGTGAACTTTCCCATCCTGTCCTGGATTTGGCCCCCGTGCTCCTGCCCGAAACGCCGGAAGTGCTGACGATCAAATCCGCCAAAAACGGGTGCGGCCTGATGGCCGCAGACGGTCAGGTGAGCATCGGGATCAACACGAACTCATTGAGAACGACATTCATAGGACCGGTTTACACTTGCCCCGGCACCGATATCAAATTGAATGCCTCGTTCGATGGCGGTGTGCTGCCGGCGACGATGCGTTACAAGATCCGGATCACGGAATCGAGCACAGAAGGCCAGGCTATCCCTGGCGCCCGGTATTACGATCTGCCAGCCACCATTGAAAATAACCAGCTCACCGCCCGCATACCGGACGATTTCAAAGTAAGTCGGCGCACGTTTTTTACTGCCAGGGTCGTTACCGAAAGCCCGTTCAATGTCGGCTCACCCGGAAGCGCGGTGTTTGCCATTACACCCAAACCGCTGGTCAAGCTGGCAGTCCCCGACCCGACAACCATTGAACCGGGAAAGCCCGTTTTCATTAAATACACCTACGCCGGCCCCTTCCCGGCGAGCATTACGCTCAGCGACGGCACCCAGATCTACGAGACAACGGTGTTCGATGACTCGATCAGTTCAACCATTGAAAGAATGCCCTCCAAAACCACCGACTATACGGCCGTTTCGGTCGAATCGGGTTGCGGCGTACATACAATGCAAAACCAGAAAGCCGCCCGCGTGAACGTTAAGGACGGATTGGTACTGAGCGGATTGAAGTCTCAGAAAATATATTGTGAAGGAGAAACCGTACGCCTGAAATATACTTCCAATGTTGCCATCCCTGAAAATGCGGTGTTTACAGTGATCTTTACCGACCGATCGAAAAGCGAGACAGTGGTAACCGCGCAGAGAACAGGCGGCGAATTAGCATTTAAAATACCCGCGTTCAACCTGGGAAATAGCTACCGCGGCGATGCTTTTTCGTTTCAGGTACATTGCAGTGCACCCGCATTGACATCCATTCCTGTCACTTCCGTTACAATTCAAACGAAACCGGATGTCTTGTGGACGTCGGCGGAAACCACTTCTTTTCCCATGCCTGCTAACCCTACTGTCCGGTTCTCCATACTGGGCGGACCGCCGTATTCGGTGGAATCTATGGATGGAAGCGTGCAGCATTACCTTTACGTCACTACCGGATACACCACGCTTTTTGTCCCAAAAACGGGGGATTACGGGATCAAATCGATTAGCAACTCCTGCTTCACGAACCCTTCACCAACGAAAGTCCGGCTGAATGTAGCGAACGAGTCGCCTGCAACGCCTTATATTTCCGTCAATGTAAAACAGCCTTACCATTGCGCAGCGGATACGCTCGAACTCGACATTCGCTCCGGCGGGGACTTCGGCGCTTCCAATGCATTTGTAGTGGAAGGTTCGGTGTACGGTTGCTGTGATTTTAAAACCCTGTCGGCGGCACCTGCTAACGGGAAATTGCGGTTTGTGATCCCCGGCCTTTCCCTGCGTAATCCGGAAGAGGAAATCACTCTCCGCGTTTCATCCACCAGCCCGGTGGTACACAGCCGGCTCTTTGTCCTCGACCTGGCCTACCCTATCAACGAGGTAAAACTCCGCTTCCCGGGTCAGATCGACACTGAGCCACTGATCACGCTGGCGCGTCCGGTAAGGGGTATTGTCGAGGTGAACGACCAATCGCTGAAATCGCTTGTGATTTCGGACGGGAAGAAAGATTCGACCGTTATATTCCCGGAACGTGCTTTCTATTACGACGTCTACGTTTCGCCAAAGGTGGGCGACAACGTTTATACCATTAAGTCTATCACATCGGTATGCGGCACGAAGCCGGTGAATGTTTCTCAAAACGTTCATATTATGCCCTACCGCATCGACTATCCGGTTTCCTACGACAGGCCTTATGTGTGCACGGGCAGCGACTTCTACGTGCCGTTCCTTGTAACCGAAGGCGCGCGTACCAATGCCACTTTCGAAGTACAGCTGCTAAAAGGGAATATTTTCGGCAAATACAGCGTACTGAGTCTTCCATCCCGCCCGGCTTCCAACGGTATTGTGGCCACGATCCCCGACACCGTAACCGCAGGCGATTACTTCATCAGGGTCGCATCCAGCGACGGCGCCCATTCGCTGGGGCGTGCGTTCCAAGTAAAATCGCCTCCCAGCGCGGTCATCACTGCACCTGGTTATCCGGAAAATCAACCCATAACCGTTACCGCGGGCGAACGGCTGGATCTCCGCATTCTCATTAAAGGCTCCACCCCCGTCCGTGTGATTGCAGACGGGCTCGATTACACCGAATATGACTACCCCGAGCTCGCCCCCTCCTATTATCCGACCCGGAACACCGATTATACGATCAAATCACTCAGCAACGGTTGCGGTGACGGAAAAATATCCGGTTCGGTCCGCATACTGGTGCCTCCCGTGCTTACTGGCAATGTGATCGGCAGCAATTTCTGTAAAGGCCCGACGCTTCCCATCCAGTACGCGCTGAAAGGTGAAGCCGACCTCGCAGACAGCTACATTTATTTCGAACTCAAAAACCAGGAAACGGGCGTTCGCTACGTACTCGACTCGACGAAAACCCTGTCTGGCACTACAAATATCCCGATGTTTCCCGGTGTCCGGGGCGGTTGGTACAAGTTCCGGGTAACGGCGCCGAAATATGGCCTTATAAGTGAGTCCGATTTCCTGGTAAAAGACATCCCGGAACTGGTGCTATCCGGAAGTACGACAATCAATCCGGGAACGGACGCCTACATTTCTTTGACCGCCGCCTTCGCCGACCATCAATGGGTCAATTACAAGCTCTCCGACGGGACATCCGGCCAGTTCTTCGCCATTAGCAGGGAGGCGGTCGTAAAAGTCTCGCCTAAGCAGACGACCACCTATTCCATCGTGTCCGCCAGCAACGCCTGTGGCACCGGCAAGGCCTCAGGGCAAGCAACGGTAACCGTCAATGCGCCAGCCGATCGGACCATCAATGTTACAGGTATCAACAATCTCTCCTACTATTCCACAGGCTGCGCAGGCGATTCGATCCAGGTTAATTTCTCGACTACTGGTGCATTTTCTGCCCAGAACAGGTTTACCGTTCAGCTATCCGATCCGGTGGGTACTACCTTTACGGACATTGGTTCGGGAACTCGGTCGCCCATTACGGCATATCTGCCGGCGAACCTCGCGAGCAGCAAAGACCGCCGCATCCGCATTGTCGCGGCGGAGCCCGGCACTGCCAGTAGCTACTCTCCTTATCCTGTGAGTATCCGTATCCGGGCTACCGCAAAATTCAATACAGATGTTATTTATTACCAGGCAGGAAGCACCCCCAAAGCGGTGATACTGCTTACCGGTGACGGGCCATGGCAATACAGATATGCCAAAGGCGGGAACCGGGTAAGTTTGTCGGGCGCGCTGCCACAGGACACGATCATGCTTGATGGGGCGAATGCGGGTGACGAATACAAGTTGGAATATGTCGGCAATGTGTGCGGCGACGGTAGCATACAATCCCCCTCGACGGTACGGATCGAAGTGATTTCAGCCGTTAAGAACGATCAGGTACCGGTTACCGTGTTTCCAAACCCCGCGAGCGACGCGATCATGATCACCAACACAGGCCAACGCGGGAAATTCGTTGAAATGTTTAATGCGGCGGGTACGTTGGTATTGAGAAAAGCCCTCCGCGGCGAAAGGGAAGTAATCGACATCCGCACTTTGCCGGCTGGCAATTACTTCCTCAAAATCGGGGATGGCAAACAGACAAGCAGTTTCAGGGTATTCAAATATTGATAGTACCTTAGAGGCGACTATTAACCCGGTAATTTTCAAAACACCATGTCCGCAAATCCCTGGCTGGCTGCTATCAAACGCATTCTCGCATTATCTCAAACCGGCCTGGCCTTTCAGCCCGGCGAATACGACCGCGAACGTTACGAAGAAATCCGGCAGATCAGCATCGACCTGCTCGCCCATATCAGCAACGCACCCGTTGAACAGATTATCAGCCTCTTACCCCACGAAATCGGTTATGTGACGCCGAAAGTGGATATCCGCGCGGTGATTTTCCGGGGTACCGACGAGATCCTGATGGTGCAGGAAAAAATAGATAACGACCGCTGGACATTGCCCGGCGGCTGGGCGGATGTAGGCTACACGCCTTTTGAAGTGGCCGTGAAGGAAGTTTTCGAGGAAACAGGCCTGCACGTAGAAGCGGTACGGCTGCTGGCGGTATTTGACAAAAGCAAGCACGACCACCCCGAAGAACCCTGGTACGTTTACAAATTCTTCATCCTATGCCGGATTACCGGCGGTGAAATTCTCGAACAAACCAATGAAACTTCCGGCGTGAGCTGGATGAAGTTCGGGGAGCTGCCCGGACTGGACCTGTCGCTGAACCGGGTTACCTATACCCAGATCGCCGAGTTACTCCCCTTTGCCGCCGATCCGGGTTTGCCGGTTTTATGTGACTGAAAGGTGATGAAACATTTCCTGAAAACTTTGAAGCAAATTTAAAAACAGCTCCTTTTTCAATTGATATAAATACCTCAAAAACAAATAGTTAAAAACAAATCCGTTTTCATTTAAAATTTAAAAACATTTGGTACGGATTCTAAAATAGATCGCCCGGAGAGCCGGTAGCTTCGTCAGAAATTAATTCAACAATCATGACAAGCAAAAAGGTAATCTTCTGGGCATTCACAGTCGCGCTGGGCGGTTTTTTATTCGGTTTTGATACCGCGGTCATATCGGGCGCGGAGAAGTCGATCCAGCAATTGTGGGGCCTCACTACGGTGCAGCACGGGTTCACAGTTTCCATCGCATTGATCGGCACCGTCCTCGGGTCGCTCACCGGCGCCATCCCATCCGAGCGTTACGGGCGCAAGTACACGCTCTTCGCCATTGCTGTCCTTTACCTGTTGTCATCGATCGGTTCAGCACTCGCTTCCGACTGGATTTCCTTTCTCATTTTTCGCTTCCTCGGCGGCATCGGTGTCGGCATTTCGTCGGTTACCGCTCCATTATATATTTCCGAAATATCCCCCGCCAATTCCCGCGGCCGGCTGGTGGCCATGTTCCAGTTCAATGTCGTTCTGGGCATTCTCATCGCCTACCTGTCCAACTTCCTGCTCGTGGGCATAGGCGACAACGACTGGCGCTGGATGCTGGGCGTGCAGGCGTTCCCGTCGCTGGTTTTCCTGATCGCCATTCTTTTCGTCCCCGAAAGCCCCCGCTGGCTGATCGTGAAGCGCGGCAGAGTCGATGAAGCGCGGCAGATATTGTCCGTCGCCAATGGCGGTATCGACGTGAGCGGCATTGTGTCCGACATTCAGAATTCAGCTAACACGAGCACCCAGCCTAACAGCAGCGTTTCCATTTTTTCTTCCCAATACAAGTTACCCCTGGTACTGGCGCTGCTTTTTGCCTTTTTTAACCAGGTTTCGGGGATCAATGCCATCATCTATTACGCACCGCGCATTTTTGAAATGGCGGGTCTGGGTAAAAGCTCTGCCTTACTGTCGTCTGCTGGTGTGGGTTTGGTCAATTTCTGCTTCACATTCATCGCCATTAACCTCATCGATCGTTTCGGTCGCCGCACGCTGATGTTCATCGGGTCGTTCGGGTTGATCGCCACACTGGGGCTGGTAGCACAGGCATTTTATAGCGGTAACTTGGGCGGCTATGCAGTACCGGTATACCTGTTCATTTACATTGCTTTCTTCGCATTGTCGCAGGGCGCGGTGATATGGGTATTTATCTCAGAAATTTTCCCTAACCAGGTACGTGCTGCGGGCCAGTCGATGGGGAGCTTCATGCACTGGCTGCTGGCGGCGGTAATCGCATTCACATTCCCCTACATCGCCGAAACGCTCGGCGGCGGCAACACTTTCATGATCTTTTGCGGCATGATGGTACTCCAACTGCTGTTCGTGTGGAAGCTCATGCCCGAAACCAAGGGGACTTCCCTCGAACAGATCGAAAAGACATTAATCCTTCACTAAAATCTCCACTTTAAACAATACCATATGACACCGAAACTGACTGTTTTTGGAGAAGTGCTCTGGGACGTGCTACCTGATGCACGCCTGGCCGGCGGGGCTACCATGAACGTCGCCGCACACCTGCAGCGCTACGGCATGGACGTGGCCTTCATCAGTCGCGTCGGGCACGACGAGCTGGGCGCGGAGCTGCTCGCATTCATAGCTGAGCAGGGCCTCGATACCCGGTGGGTACAAACCGGCGAAACGCATCTGACCGGCATTGCCAAGGCCAATGTGTCAGACAGCAACGAGGTTACCTACAAAATCCTGCACCCGGTGGCCTGGGACTACATTCAGTTCGACGCCGCCGCTGCACAGCAGGTTTCCGAAAGTGATTTCTTCGTGTACGGCACGCTCGCCGCACGTGACCGCACTTCGCGCGAGACACTACTGCGCTACCTGGGCTCCGCCCCTGTACGGGTATTCGACGTGAACCTGCGCCCTCCGCATTACTCGCGCGAACAAGTACTGGAACTGCTGGGCTTTGCCAGCATTGTCAAAATGAACGAGCATGAGCTGCGCGAAGTAACCGGCTGGCTCACGACCTTCGAAGATGAAAAGCAGGCCATGGCCTATATTCTCGACCGTTTCAAACTGGATGTGTTCGTGCTGACCTGCGGGGCAGAAGGCGCCATGGTATTGACCGGCGGCGGCGAATTCCATCAGCATCGCGGCTTCACAGTGGAAGTGGCCGATACCATCGGCAGCGGCGACGCATTCCTCGGCGCTTTTCTGTACCAAACCGCCACGGGGCACTCGCTCTCCGATTCCCTTGAATTTGCCTGCGCCGCCGGTGCGTTCGTAGCCGGTAAGGCTGGCGCCTTGCCCGCATTCTCGGAAACCGACATTCAGGATTTCATTCATGCTCAACAGCAGTCGATGCTGCCTATAATCCACTGATTACCAATTCACGCTCTTTAATCGAAAACATTATGAGAAAAATTTTACTGCTGGTGGCCCTCGCGGTCGCCTGCGTGATGCAACTGCCCGCCCACGCGCAAAACAGGGCGCAGATCAAGGGCGTCGTCAAGAGTATCGACGGCGAGCCGCTTCCCGGTGTGAACGTCCTCGAAAAAGGGACTTCCAATGGTGCCGTTACCGATGTTTCAGGAGCTTACAGCATCTCGCCTAATGCAAATGCCACATTAGTGTTCTCCTACATCGGCATGCAAACGAAGGAAGTAGCCGTGGGCAATCAGACGACTATTAACGTTACCCTCGATTACGACCAGAAAAGCCTCAACGAAGTGGTGGTAGTAGGTTATACTTCTTCCAAAAAAGAAGACCTGACCGGCGCCATTGCCGTGGTGGACATGGCCCCTTTGAAAAACATCAGCTCCGGTAACCCGATGCAGGCATTGCAGGGCCGCGTGCCGGGTTTGTATATTGAAAAAACCGGCTCGCCGAATGGTACCAACTCCCGCATTCTGATCCGCGGTGCGAATACCCTCGGCAATACCGACCCGCTCTACATCATCGACGGTGTGCCTACCAAGCGCCCGGAGGTGTTCCAGGGACTGAACCCGAACTCGATCGAATCGATCCAGGTGCTGAAAGATGCCTCGGCGTCATCCATTTACGGGTCGCGGGCTTCCAACGGGGTGATTATCATCACCACCAAAAACGGCGCGAACAGCAACGGTAAGATCAATATCGATTTCAATACGAGCATTTCGACGCAGTCGGAGAAATATGCGCGATTCAAAATGCTGAATGCGGTAGATCGCGGACGGGCATTGTGGCAGGCTTCGGTGAATGATAAAGTGAATCCCGAGGACGGTTACGGCGCATTGTACCAGTTCGACTGGAATAAAGACTTCACCAATCCCATATTAAATGGTGTAAAAGTACAGCCGCTCGTGGGTGGCAACGCCAACATGCCTGCCGGCGATACCGACTGGCAGAAAGTAATGTACAAGACCGGAATCGTGACCAACAACGAGCTCACGATCTCGGGCGGCAATGGTACTTCTTCATTGCAAATCAACCTGGGTTATTACAAAAACACCGGTATGCTCCGCTACACCGATTACGACAAGATCAGCGGGCGCATTAACGGGCTTACCAGCGCGTTCGACGGCAAACTGAAAATCGGGGCGAATATGCAGCTTGCCTCTTCCAACGAAACCCTCGCTTCGACCGACATTGGCGGGGCTGCCACGCCCGGCCTGGCGGTTACCCTCGCACCGACCATTCCGGTATATGCCAAAGACGGCTCGTGGGGCGGTGCCATCGGCTCGGGTTACTCCGACCGCAACAACCCACTCCACATGCAGGAGATCAACAAATGGGACAATGCACACCGGCTTACGCTGTTCGGTAATGTGTTTGTGGAAATTCAGCCATTCAAAAACTTCTTCCTCAAAACCAGCCTCGGTGCCGATAATGCGGCCTACCGCTTCAAAAACATCGAACAATCCTTTGAAGAAGGCTCATTCGGCCGTGCCAACAACAGCCTGACGATTGACCAGAACCGCTACCTGAGCATAACCTGGTCCAACACCGCCCGCTACAACCTCGACCTCGGCAACAACCACTTCAAGTTCCTTGCGGGTATCGAAGCCATTAAAAACGACTCCGATTTTGAAATAGCCCGGAAAGAAGGCTTTGCCGTGCAGACCAAGGAGTATTTTGTATTGAATGCAGGCACAGGCAATACCAACGTGACCGGCTCCGGCTCGGGCAGCAGGCTGCTTTCGCAGTTCGCCCGCATCGACTATGGCTTTTCGGACCGCTACCTGGCCGCGATCACCATTCGCCGCGACGGCTCTTCCCGCTTCGGTTCCGCGAACGCGTACGGTATTTTTCCGGCGGCTTCGGTGGGCTGGCGCATCGATAAAGAGCAGTTTTTCAAAGGCGTAACCAAGATAAGCAATCTGAAACTGCGGGCCGGGGTCGGCAGGGTTGGTAACCAGGAAATCGGTGACCTCGCCCGCTTTGGATTGTACGATACACGTTACGGCGCACGGCAATCCCAGTTCCCGAACGGTCATAACAGCTTTTTCGACCAGTTCTATAATATCGGCACCGCCTACGACCTGAACGGCGCCAATACGGGCAATTTGCCTTCCGGCTTCGTGTCGATCCAGGGCGCTAATCCTAATTTGAAATGGGAAACGACCGATGAAGCGAACTTCGGGCTCGATTTCGGACTGTTCGACGGTATGATCCAGGGATCGTTCGACTACTTTACCCGCAAAACCAGCGACATCCTGATCACTCCGCCGGTAGCTTCCGCCGTGGGCGAAGGCCAGCTGCGCGTATTGAACGGCGCGGCCAAGTCTAACAGAGGTTTTGAGTTCTCGGCAGGCTACTATGCCCGTCCGAAAGGCGATTTTACCTACAACGTGATGGCTGGTGTGAGCCGCTTCCGCGACAAGATCACCGCCCTGCCCGAAGAAGTGCGCGCCGCGTACCCGGGTAATGCGATCCAGACGATCCTCGGCCATTCGCAATTCGATTTGTTCGGTTATAAAACCAATGGCCTCTTCCAGAACCAGGCCGAAGTGGACGCCGCTCCCACGCAGGTAGGCGCAGGCCCGGGCCGTATCCGCTATGTGGACACCAACGGCGACAAGCGTATCGACGACCTCGACCGTGTGTTCTTCGGTACTACTCTGCCTGCATTCGAATACAATTTGAAAGTGGAGGCATTCTACAAGTCGTTCGACTTCTCGATCTTCGGCTCAGGCATCGCCGGCCGGAAGGGTTTCGATATTTATACTTTCTATAACAACTTCATCCGCGGCCGCGAGAATGTAGGGCCGGGTGTGTTCGATGCCTGGTCGCCGACCAATACAGGTTCCAAAATCCCTGCTTTGTCGCTTTCCGATGCCAACAACGAGACGCGTTCGTCGGATTATTTCAATGTGAATACTTCCTATTTCAAACTGCGTAACATCCAGCTGGGCTACGCGCTGAATCCGGAGCTGATCCAGAAGATAAAACTGCAACGCGTGCGGATGTACCTGATGGCCGAAAACCTGTTCCTGATCAAATCAAAGCAGTTCAGCGGCCCGGATCCTGAGCGGACGGACATCAACGCCATCCCAATACCACGGACTTTCACATTCGGTTTGAACATTTCTTTCTAATCCTGAAAAAGCGCATTGTTATGAAAAGCAAATACCTATTCGGTCTGATCGCCAGCGGCACGTTGCTGATCACCACCTCCTGTAACGACTTCCTCGACTACCAGCCGCAAGGGTTGCTGTCGTCGGAGAATATCAAATCGGCCTCCGCAGCGGAATCGCTCGTGACGGCGGCTTATGCCGGCATCGGCAACGACGAAATGATCGGTCCCATGACGAGCATGTGGGTGTACGGCAGCGTGCGCTCGGATGACGCCTACAAGGGCGGCGGCGGTGTGTCCGACGTGGCGGAAATCGATTTTTATGAGCACTACAACCTCACCCGTCCCGACTTCGGCTGGATGCACCCCTACACCTGGGAGAATTTTTACAAAGCCATTTCCCGCGCCAATGCGGCGCTCACAAGCCTGAATGCATTGACCGACGCGGAATTCCCGCTGCGTGCCACCCGCATCGCCGAAATGCGTTTCCTGCGCGGCCACTCACATTTTATGCTTAAAATGCTGTTCAAAAATGTGCCTTACATCGATGAAAAACTGTCGAGCGACGACATTCTGAAAGAGTCGAACGTACGGTACAACAACGACGAGCTCTGGAACAAAATCGGGGAAGATTTTCAGTTTGCCATCGATAACCTGCCGCAGAAACAGGCGCAGGTCGGCCGGGCCAACAAGCTCTCAGCCTCCGCTTACCTGGCCAAATTGCGCCTTTTCCAGGCCTATGAGCAGGATGCCAACCACAAAGTGACAGGCATTAACAAAAACCGTTTGCAGGAGGTGGTAACCCTGACCCAGGCTGTAATCGCGTCGGGCCAGTACAGCCTGCAACCCGATTTCGCAGAGAACTTCATTGCCGAAACGGAGAATGGCCCCGAATCCATTTTCGCGATCCAGTATTCGATCAACGACGGCACCGCCGCAGGCCGCCTCAGCTACGTTACCGGCCTCAATTACCCGCATGGCGCGCCGCAATACGGCTGCTGCGGCTTCCATCAGCCGAGCCAGAACCTTGCCAATGCTTACCGCACCGACGCCAACGGGTTGCCGCTTTTTGAGACATTCAATGACAAAAATGTGGATTTCAACACCGAAACAGTCGACCCGCGCGTGGACCATACCATCGGTATCGACGGACACCCCTACAAATATGACGCTACCAAGCCATTCAGTAACAGCTGGGTGCGTGATCCGGGTGTGTACGGCTTCTTCCACACCATGAAGGAGCAGCAGCTGGCCACCAGCAAGTCGTACCACAAGGAAGGACCGTTTATCGGCAGCTCCAAAAATATCGACATTATCCGCTACGACGACGTGCTATTGATGCAGGCCGAGGCATACATCGAGCTAGGACAGCACGCGCTGGCGTTGCCACTCATCAACCAGATCCGCAAACGCGCGGCGGCGAGCACCGGACGGTTGAAAAAGACGGACGGCAGCTTTGCTTCGAAGTACAATATCAAAGAATATTCTGCTTCCGGGTGGACGCAGGATTATGCCAGAAAGGCGCTCCGCTGGGAAAGAAGGCTGGAATTCGCGACCGAAAGCCCGCGTTTCTTCGACCTCGTGCGCTGGGGCATTGCCGAGCAGACATTGAATGCTTATCTTGAAAAAGAGAAAGTAAGAAGGCCATTCCTCGCAACAGCCAAATTCACTGCGGGAAGAGATGAATACCTGCCCATTCCGCAGCGGGAGATCAGCTTTACGAAGGGGATTTATGTTCAGAATCCTGGTTACTAAATTTAAATATGCCACGAAGACACGAAGATACACGAATGGCCTTCGTGCTAATTCGTGGCTTCGTGGCATAAAACAGACTATGAAAAAACTCTTAATACTCGCCGCCCTGCTAACTTCGCAGCTAACACAAGCTCAGGACGTCCCTGAAAAGTACCGTCCCCAGTTCCATTTCTCCCCGAAAGCGTACTGGATGAACGACCCCAACGGGATGCTGTTTCACAACGGCACCTACCATTTGTTCTATCAATATTATCCGGAGGCCAAAATCTGGGGCCCGATGCACTGGGGCCATGCCACGAGCAAGGATATGGTGCATTGGAAAGAGCAGCCCATTGCACTCTATCCCGACAGTCTCGGCTACATTTTCTCCGGCAGCGCCGTGGCCGACGTGAACAATACCTCCGGCTTCGGGAAGGATGGGAAAACGCCGCTGGTAGCGATTTTTACGCACCATAACCCTGTTTTGGAAAAGCAGAAAACCGGTCGCCACGAGTACCAGAGCATTGCATACAGCCTCGACGACGGCGTTACCTGGACCAAATACAGCGGCAACCCGGTACTACCCAACCCCGGCATTACCGATTTCCGCGACCCGAAAGTGCGCTGGTATGAGCCGCAGAAAAAGTGGGTAATGACACTCGCCACCAAAGACCGCATTACCTTCTACTCCTCTCCCGACCTCAAAAGCTGGTCGAAGGAAAGCGAGTTTGGCGCGGATGCAGGCGCGCACGGGGGTGTGTGGGAGTGCCCGGATTTGTTCCCGCTCACACACGAGGGCAAACAAGTGTGGGTGCTCATCGTGAATATCAACCCCGGCGGCCCCAATAAGGGCTCGGCGGGGCAGTATTTCCTCGGAGATTTCGATGGGAAAACATTCACCGCGTATTCCAAAGAAACCAAATGGCTCGACTGGGGTGCCGACAACTACGCCGCTGTAACCTTCTCCAACACGGGCAACCGCACGCTCCTGATGGGCTGGATGAGCAACTGGCAATATGCCAACCAGGTACCTACCGACCCCTGGCGCAGCGCCAATACCATTTCCCGCGAACTGGGCCTTAAAGCCGTGGGGAAAGAACTGTACATGACTTCCATACCCGCCAAGGAACTGGAAGGCATCAAAGGCGAGGGTTATTCCAAAAAGAACCTGGCCGTGAAAGCGCCGGTCGACCTCGCGCCTAAGGGCGGAAATGCGTCGGGTCTGTTCCGACTGGATCTGAAAACCGCAACGGCCAGCGATTTCGAACTCATACTTTCCAATAAGGAAGGGAATGAGCTCCTGATCGGTTACGACAAGGCAAGCAATCACTATTACATCGACCGTACCAAATCGGGTAAGATTGATTTTGAGGCAGGTTTCGGGCAAAAACACATCGCCCCGAGAATGTCGAAAGATGGCAAGATTGCATTGACGCTCGTTGCCGACGTAGCCTCCGTCGAACTTTTCGCGGACGGAGGACTGACTGTGATGACCGACATTTTCTTTGCCGACACCCCGCTTTCGGGGCTGAGTATCAAATCTGTAAAAGGCATTCAGATAGAGGAAGTACAATACAACACATTGAAACCCTCGATCGAGTAGCCCCGGGCAGTAAAATAGAGCTGTCGGGGTGGTAATCCCCGGCAGCTCTATTTTGTATTATATTTGAAATACAATTTATTCTATGAGACTCGCGCTGATCGCTTTCCTGTTGCTGACGCTGTTTACCGGCTGTGCCGAAAAACAGGGAGATGCGTATATCATCGGATTCTCCCAATGCACCGGCGACGACGAATGGCGGCGTGCCATGCTCGACGGGATGCAGCGCGAGCTCGCATTTCACAACAATGCAAAGCTGATTTTCAAGGATGCGCATGCCAACAGCGCAGTGCAGGTAAAACAGATCGAAGAATTGCTCCGGAGCGGCATTCAGCTACTGATCGTTTCACCCAACGAATCGGACCCGCTTACCCCGGTGATCGAAAAGGCCTACAAAAGAGGTATCCCCGTGGTGGTGGTTGACAGGCGCACTTCTTCGCCTTACTATACCGCGTACGTCGGCGGCGACAATTACCAGGTCGGCAAAACCGTGGGCGAATATGCCAGTACATTGCTGGGCGGCAAGGGCAAAATGATCGAAATTACCGGCCTGCCCCGCTCCTCGCCCGCCTCCGACCGCCACCGCGGCCTCGTGGACGCGCTCGCGACCCGGCCCGGCATCCAGCGTGTGGCTACCTTGAATGGGCAATGGGAAAAGGATATTGCCAAAAAAGAACTGCGTAAAGCCCTTCCAAACTTCCCTGATCTCGACCTCATTTTCGCTCAAAACGAAGTAATGGCCATGGGCGCCCGGGAGGTTTGTAATGAAATTTTCCCAGAACGGAAGATCCGCGTGATCGGCGTCGACGGGCTGCCGGGGCAATTCGGGGATATTCAGATGGTGTATGACGGCCATATTACCGCCACCGCCTTATATCCCACCGGAGGCGAGGAAGCAGCGCGGGTAGCGATGAACATCCTGCAAAAACAGCCGTATCAGAAAGAAAACCTGCTTCAAACGGCTATTATCGATTCGTCGAATGTGCGGATGATCAAAATGCAGACCGACAAGATGATCTCCCAGCAGAACGACATCGAACGCCAGCAAGCGCGGATCGACGAACAGCTGGAAATTTACCAGACCCAGCGCGGGTTACTGTACGTTATGACTGGCCTGTTTATCGTTTCGATCATCCTCGGCTCGGTCGCATTGTATTCGTTAATCGAAAACAAGAAGATCAATAAAGAGCTGAATTCCAAAAACACCGAAATCCTCATCCAGCGCAACCGCATTCAGGACATCGCCGAAAAAGCGCAGGAAGCGACCGAATCCAAATTCAGGTTCTTTACCAATATTTCGCACGAATTTAGGACACCGCTGACGCTCATTCTGGCGCCGGTGGAAGAACTTCTCAGGCAGAAAAACGAGAGCCCGGCAGTTAAAAAGAACCTTTCCCTGGTCCAGAAGAATGCGAAGCGGCTGCTATGGCTCGTAAACCAGCTCATGGATTTCCGCAAGATCGAAAGCGGCAAGATCCGCTTGCAGGTTACGGAAAACGACATCGTCGCATTCATCAGCGAACTAATGCTGCCCTTTGAACAGGTCGCGAAAAAGCGAAGGATCGATTTCCGGCTGATCACCACGCTCAACCGGCTGAATGTCTGGTTCGACCGCGATATGATGGATAAAGTGTTGTTCAACCTGCTTTCGAATGCATTTAAATTTACCGCCGACTGGGGGCATATTTACATTCATATCAGCCATTCGGCCGATGAAGTGACATTCAAAGTAGAGGATAACGGCTCGGGACTCAGCGAGGCCGATATGGCTGGTGCATTTGAAATGTTTTACCAGGGCAAAAATTCCATCAAAGGTACGGGGCTCGGTTTGCCGCTTTCGCGCGAATTTGTGGAATTACACCAGGGCACCATCACCGCCGACGGCAAAAAAGGCGAGGGTGCTATTTTCACCGTCACATTACCGCTTGGGAACGCTCATTTCCAACCGGAAGATATCGCTGATCCCACGGTCGGAACCATCGAAAAATCGGTCGCCTGGACGGACACTGGCATGGAAACGGCCATTCAAACCGACCTCACAGAACATAAGGACCTCCCTACCCTGGTCGTGATCGAGGATAATGAAGATCTGCTCGGTTTCATGACAGGCCTTTTACAAAACCAATACGAAATCATCACCGCCACCGACGGTAAGGTTGGGTTGGATCAATGCTTCGACACCGTCCCCGACCTCGTCATCTGCGACGTAATGCTGCCCGGCATGGACGGCTTGCAGATCACCTCCGCCCTCAAAGCCGATATGCGCACCTCACACATTCCCGTGATCCTGCTTACCGCCAAAAATACGCCCGAGCAGCAGGTCGAGGGTATGCAGGCCCGTGCGGATATGTACATGACCAAGCCATTCAGCCCCCAATTCTTGCAGGAAAGCATGCGGAGCCTGCTGGCTAACAGACAATTGCTGCAATCCACACAAGTTGGCCGGAACATCGGCGACACCGAAACCGGATTATCCCGCCTGGACAAGAAGTTCGTCAACGAGCTCCGTGCGCTCATCGTCTCGCGCCTCGACGACCCCACCCTCACCGTGGAATCCATCGGCAAGGAAATGGGCCTGTCGCGGGTGCAGCTCTTCCGCAAAACCAAGGCATTGCTCGGCGGCGGCACCAACGACCTCATTCTTAATCTCCGCCTCGAAAAGGCCTGCGCCTTGCTCCGCAACCCCGATCTGACCGTCGCTGAGATCGCCGACCAGACCGGATTTACCTCGCAGAGCTATTTCTCCACGGTCTTCAAAACCCGCTTCGGGGTGTCACCGAAGGATTGGCGATTGGTGAAGAGTTGAAACGTACATGGTGGTATCGCAGATAAATACTATTTTGCCGCCCATTTAAACACATCTGTTATTAAACCACTATGAAACGTTTCCTCTTTTCTCTCGCAGCCACATTATTTCTGTTTGCAGGAGCATCCAACGCCTTTGCGCAAGGCCTTTCAGTTGAAAGCCTGCTCGACAAGGCAGTATCACTAACACAAAAAGGAGACAAAGCCGGAACGGCTGACGCGCTTACCCAGGGAGTTTCCGCTTTGGAAAAAGAGGCCAAATCCTCCGATGGCAGCCTGAAAGACAAGCTGCTGGGCAAGGCTGGCGACCTTAAAAGTATGATCCCGCTGGCTTCGTCGGGCAAACTGTCTGGCGGTGCGCTGGGCAAGGTGGTTAACGCCGTAAAAATGCTGATCGGCGCCAATCGCATTAGCGGATTGCTCGGAAAAGGCGAATCCGGCCTGCTGGGCAATGCGGCGGGACTCACAAGCAGCCTTGGGCTGATCAAAGCAGGAAGCTCTATTTTGGGCGGCTCCAACCAAACCAAACTGAACGGGTTACTTGGCGAGGCTACCAAAACTGTTTCCGGTCTTGACAAAAAAGGCCCTGCGGCCAAGTTGGCGGCTGCGGCATCGTCGAAGCAGTTGGGCAGCATTGTAAGCCTCGTCAGTTCCGCGCTGTAATTTCGACGCTTGCTTCATGCAAGCCTGGGGCCAAGTAGTCTCGTAATGTTCCTGATAACGTTTATCGCTACCCGTCAATCCCTGGCGGGTAGCTTAGTTTTTAGCCATACTCCCGCTCCGGTATTCCTTCGGCGACATTTTGTTGATTTTCTTAAAACACCGGTTGAAATAGGAAATATTGGTGTAACCGCATTCCAGCGCAATTTGCGTTACCGGCAGGTCCGACTGCTGCAACAGCTTGCAGGCAAATCCGATACGCACCTCATTGAGAAAATCGGAGAAGGTACGGTTAGTCAGCGCTTTGAAAAACCGGCAAAAAGAGTGCAGCTGTAAACCTGCTACCGACGCGGCCTGTTGAAGGGTAATATCTTCCTTGAAATTCTGCTGGATAAAGTGCATCAGTTTCGGCACGCGACCGGACGTCTGGCTGGTGTAGCTGGCAATAGGGTCCGGGAGATTGAGCCAGACGAGCTCTTCCGGGTCGAGCAGCTGATCGAGGATTTGCAGGAACGACGCCAGCATGCCTACCTGGCGATTTTGCTGGGCCAGCATTTGCTTTAAAATGTGGATGATGAGCCCCTTTTTTTCCCCGCAAATGCGGATTCCCCGCTCCGATTCCCTGAAAAACTGGCGTAACCCCTGGGTATCGGTCAATGCGCTCAAATGCTCGCAGATCATCTCCGGGTTAATATAAAGTGCCAGTGAAATGGCCTCGGAAGCCGGTTGGTCCGGTTTCGATTCGCTATACCAAACGTGGGGCACATTTGGACCGACGAATGTGAGATCACCTTCCTCAAACCGTTCGATCGAATGACCGATGATGCGGGTACCCGAGCCGGAAAGCACGTACACCAGCTGGCATTCCTTATGGAAGTGAAAATCGGTCGAAAAATACGGCCTGACGATCTTCTTGACCACAAAAGGCTTCTGCGAGGGCGCAAATTCCGGCAGCAGCGTGTAAGTCGCTTTCATCGGTTGGGAAGTTTGAAAAGTTACGCAAACATAGTATTACAAGTTATCAACCCGCCATTAACTTACAGGACTTATCACTCATAATTTTGTACAAATTCAGCAACAAACCAAGTACGCAAAATGTTGGCATCCAAATTTCCTGAACCCTTTTTAACGTCAAATTAAAATATAACACCGATAAACGCTCTTTTTAAGCACTATTACAAGGATTTACCATTTCATTCTATCAGACCGGCCACTCCTAATCAATACTGGTATCATATTGACATTTCGAAAAAACATGTACATTACCTCCATTGAAGTAAAAGACAAGCGGTTCGACCTTCCCGACGGGGTCGGTTCGGATGCGACACACACTACCCCGCAATACGCCTACGCCGTTTGCTGCCTGCGTACCGACTCCCCGGTTACGGGCATTGGCCTGGCATTCACCCTCGGCGCAGGTACCGACCTGGTTTGCAAAGCCATCGAGTATATTTCTGTGGCATTAAAAGGCCGGGAAATCGAGGAACTGATGGCCGACTTCGGCACCGAATACCGCCGTATGGTCGATTCGCCTTCCCTTCGCTGGCTAGGACCTCACAAAGGCGTGATCCACCTTGCGTTGGCGGCCGTCGTAAATGCGTGTTACGACCTCTGGGCCAAATCGCGGCAAGTACCTTTGTGGCAGTTACTGCTCGACCTCACGCCCGCACAGCTCGTGAACACGCTCGACCTTAGCTATCTGGAAGAAGTCCTCACCCGCGACCAGGCCATTGCATTGCTCGAAAAGCATTTGCCGACACGAAACGAGCGCACCAACGTACTTTCAACCGGTTATAAGGGCTACGATACGTCAGTGGGCTGGTTCAACTATCCGGATGAAAAGATCGTCGCGAATACCCGCAAGGCGATAGATAACGGTTTCAATGCCATGAAGCTCAAAGTAGGTTCCGACGATCCGGGGCGCGATATCCGCCGCGCGACGCTGATCCGCCGGACCGCAGGCGACGCTGCGACCATTATGGTCGATGCCAACCAGAAATGGAACCTGCCGCAGGCATTGCATGTCTGCGAAAAACTCGGCGATATTAACCCTTTCTGGATCGAAGAGCCCACCCACCCCGACGACGTGATAGGCCATCAGGCCATTGCACTCGCCATTGCGCCCTTCAAGGTGGCTGCGGGCGAGCATATTCCTAACAAAGTAATATTCAAAAACTTTTTACAGGCCAGGGCGATGGACTTCTGCCAGGTAGACGCGGTGCGTGTCGGCGGCGTGACGGAATTCCTTACAATCAGCCTGTTAGCACGTCAAATGGGTATACCCGTAGTGCCGCATGTAGGCGATATGGGGCAGATCCACCAGCACCTGGTGCTGTTCAATCACATCGGCATGGGGCACGAGCATTTGTTTTTAGAGCATATTCCCCATTTGCGACCGTATTTTGTAAACCCGGCAGCGATCGCCGGCGGCTATTACCAGGTGCCTCAGGTACCGGGCAGCAGCAGCGATTTGAAAGACTGACACAACCAGGAACAGCATTATGAATCTGACCCATAAAACGATATTCATCACGGGCGGTGCTTCGGGCATCGGGCGCGAGTGCGTAATTGCCTACCTGCGTGCCGGCGCCCGCGTGAGCGTGCTCGACCGCAATGAAAACGCCTTAAACAAGCTGAAAGCGGAGTTTAGCAGCGACGTCCTGCTTGCACTGCCCGGCGATGTGCGGCAAAGGGAGAACATTAAATCTGCGATTGAAAAAACGATAGCCGCATTCGGCAGCCTCCACGTGATCCACAACAATGCCGGCATTGCCAGCCCGTCGAAGCCGCTGCATGAAACTTTGGAAGATGAGTGGGACGGCCTTTTCGATATCAACTTGAAAAGTGTTTACTACACGACCAAATACGGCTTGCAATACCTCCGACAAACCCGGGGCAACATCCTAAACACCAGCAGCATGGTGGGCGAAATCGGCCAGAATAACCATGCCGCATATGTGGCAAGTAAAGGCGGAATGAACGCGCTGACTAAGGCTATGGCGCTGGATTATGCCTCCTTCGGCATTCGTGTGAATGCGGTGTGCCCTGCGGGCGTGTGGACGCCCATGCTGCGGCAATGGGCGGGCGAGCAGCCGAATGCGGGCGAAATAGAACAGTACCTCGACGACATCCATCCGCTGGGCCATTGCCCCGAAGGCGACGTGATCGCCGATGTGGCGGTATTCCTCGTTTCGGACGCGGCGCGGTTCATTACCGGATGCATTATGCCCGTAAGTGGCGGGGCAGAATTAGGTTATAGAAGATAACATGGCAACAAAAAGAACCTGTATGGCCCTGGACCTGGTCGACGACGCCGATCTCATCGCGCTGTACGAGCACCATCATGCGCCCGGGAACATCTGGCCGGAAATCCCGGCCGGTATCCGCGACGCGGGCATTACCGACATGCAGATTTATCGCATCGGGCGGCATTTGTTTATGATCGTCGAGCACGACGACAGTACCGACCTCCCCACCGCATTCAACAAAATGGCTACCCTCCCACGACAGGACGAATGGGCCGCGTGGATGGGTACCTTCCAGCAAAAACTGCCCGAAGCCGCAAACGGCGAGCATTGGGCCACGATGAAACCGGTGTTTTTACTTAACGACCATTTGCCATGAAAAACAGCAAAGCCGTAGTGGTCCCGCTCCTGGTCGTGATGAGCCTGATGTTTATCTGGAACCTCAGCCGGAATATCAACGATGTACTGATCCCGCATTTAAAACGCGCCTGCCAGCTCACCGACTTCCAGTCGTCGCTTGTGCAATCGGCGTTTTTCGGCGGCTATTTCCTGCTGGCATTGCCGGTGGGGCAGTTTATCGGCCGGTTTGGCTACAAGGCAGGCATAGTTACCGGGCTGCTCACCGCGGCCGCCGGTGCATTCCTGTTCTTTCCCGCCGCCGACACCCGTTATTACCCGCTGTTCCTGGCTGCATTGTTCATCATGGCGGCCGGATTCACCTTCCTGGAAGTGACCGCAACGCCGTACATCTCCGTCCTTGGTGATCCGGACCGTGCTTCCAGCCGCCTGAGCCTTGCTTCGGCAGTCGGCTCGGTGGGTGCTACCCTGGGGCCCTTCGTCGGCAGCCGCTTTTTGCTGCACGCGACGGAAATAGCTCCGGAGACCGTCGCCGGATTTGATGCAGGGCAGTTGAGCAGCTATCTGAACGCCGAAGCCCAACTCGTCAAAACGCCCTATCTGAGCCTTGGTGGGCTGTTTCTGGCGATAGGCCTTTGGTTATATTTTATTAAACTACCCAATATAGAAGGCGAAGAAAGGCACGCAGGCGGCATCCGCGACATCTTTAAATTCCGCCACACCGTGCTCGGGGCGCTGGGGGTGTTCTGCTACCTCGGAGCCGAAGTGGGCATTGTGAGCTTTTTGATCCGCTACGCAAAAGTTTCGGGCATTCCGGGACTTACCGAGCAAAGCGCCGCCTTGTTTATCACATTGTATATGGCTTTGGTGCTCGCCGGACGACTGGCGGGAGCCTATCTGCTCCGCAAAGCCAACCCGCCGGCGATCCTGGCGTTCTGCTCGGTGGCAGCGCTGGCGTTGGTGGGCATTTCCATGACGAGTACGGGGTATATCTCGGTGTATGCATTGTCGCTGGTGGGGTTATTCACCTCCGTGATGTACCCTATCCTGTTCACGCTCAGCATTAAAAATTTAGGGATTTATACCAAAACAGGCTCCTCGCTGATCATTATGAGCATTGTAGGCGGGGCTGTGATCCCGCCTGTCATGGGACTGCTGTCCGATGGTTTTGGAATACAAAAGGCCTTTGTAGTGCCCGTACTATGTTACGCCTACCTCGTGTATTACGCACGCGTGGGCCACGTGACAGCGCAGGCAAGCGCAACGCAAGTTTGAAGCATGGATTTGAATTTTTAGATAATGAAAAAGAACATACTGACATTACTGCTATCGGCAGCACTAGCCCTGCCGGGATTCTCTCAAACCGAAATACCCAAAGCACAGCGCCTGAAATGGTGGCAGGATGCAAAAATGGGCCTTTTCATACACTGGGGACCGGTTTCGCGCATTGGGAAGGAGATCAGCTGGTCGCGGGAGGGATACGGCAAGGCTAAATACGACTCGCTTTACCGCGATTTCAATCCTACCCGTTTCAATGCCAAGGAATGGGTGGCTCTCGCGAAAGCTTCGGGCATGAAATACATGGTACTCACCGCGAAGCATCACGACGGCTTCTCGCTTTTTGACACTAAAACCAATAACTACAATATCATGCACACGCCATTCGGCCGCAATGTGTGCAAAGAGCTCGCCCAGGCCGCGCACGAGGCCAATATGCCCATCGGCTGGTACTTTTCCGTGGCCGACTGGAAAGATCCCGATTGTCGCAACCCGCAAACCAACGACGTTTTCGCCGCGCGTGTGCTCGAACAGGTGCGCGAACTCCTGAGCAATTACGGGAAAATCAGCCTGCTCTGGATCGATTACGAAGGCTGGCCGACGCCGGTGGAACCCAAAAAAGTGTACGACCTCGCACGTAAGCTCCAACCGGAGATCATTATCAACAACCGCCTCGAACCATTCACCCCCGACGAGTCACACGCCTACGTGGGCCAGTACGCCGATTACGCGACGCCCGAGGGTTTTGTAGCCGGCTATGGCAAAGTGCCCTGGGAAACCTGCACCAACATGGGCCATCAATGGGCATGGCGGTTCGGCGACACACCGCGCAGTTTGAAAGAATCGGTGCATACATTGCTGCGATGCGTGGGCGGAAACGGCAACCTGCTCTTCAATATCGGCCCCGACAGCACAGGCGTGTTCCCTCCCGATTTTGCCGCAAGAGCGCGCGAAATGGGCGACTGGATAGCGAAAAACCAGACAGCCATCTACAATACCAAAGGCGGTGTCTTCACCCCGGCTCCCGATTACGTGAGTTCCTATCGCGGCAAACAGGTATTCGTGCACTTGCTGAATGCGGATAAGACGACGCTCGCATTGCCGGCCATTCCAGCCAAAGTGTTAGGCGCGAAGTTGCTGGACGGCACACCGGTTCAGTTTACCCAAACCAACCAGAGCATTAACCTCACTTATTCTTCCGGAAAGATCGACCCGGTTGCCACCATCGCCGTGCTGACGCTCGACAAAGACGCCTCGACCATCGCACCAACCGTACCGTTGCCTGCCACCGGCTCTCTCGCTTACGCCCGTAAGGCCACAGCTTCCAGCTCGGTAGGCCAGTTCTACCACGATCCGGCAGCCGCATTTGACGACAATCCCAAAACGGCCTGGAAGATCGGGCGCCGGAAAGACGTCGATTTCTCGAAATATTATGGCAAAAACCTGCATTACCAGTCGCCCGAAATCATGGCATTGTACGAACCGGCGGGCTGGCTGGAAGTGGACCTGGGAAAGCCCGAGACCGTGGGCCGCATTAAGCTCGGCGAGTCCCGATACGGGCAATCGGAAATCAGGAAGTTTGAGGTGTTGTATTTAAAAGGAAACGAATGGGTGCCGCTGGCACAGGACACCAAAATGGGTGATTGGGACAAGACTATCGCTCCTGTAAAAGCGCAGAAATTCAGGCTGGCCATTCAAGATTACCACGGCTATTTTGGAGTAAACGAGTTTCAGTTGTTCCCTCCTGCTCTCTAACCGGAACATCCGGTAATGAATGCAAAAAGCACACGTCACTGAATGAGACGTGTGCTTTGATATCCTGGTCCGAAATCGTCAGGCCAGGATTTTTTGCAGGTTTTTATAACAAGTTTCCACCGTTTCGATGCCCGGTGCGAGGTCGTATTCCACGAAGAAATGTTTCAACCCGGCAATTTGCGCGGATTCGAAAATGCGCTTGAACTCGACTACGCCGGTTCCGACGGCGGTAATGGTAGACAAATCGGCCTTGATATCTTTCACGTGCCAAAGCGGGAAGCGGCCCGGGTGTTCCTTGAACAGCGCGACCGGATCTTTTTTGGCTTTGGTAGCCCAGGCCAGGTCAAGCTCCATTTTCACAAGGTCCTTGTCGGTTTGTGACAGAACCAGTTCGTAAGGCGTTTTGCCGCCATCCACGGGATCGAATTCGGTGGCGTGGTTATGGTAGGCGAATTGAAGGCCCGCTTTTTTTGCAGCTTCCCCGGTTTTCTGGAACACTTCAATGGAACTCTTAATTTCGTCGGTCGTGCCCACGGGCGTGCTGGCGCATACGAGGTAGCTCAGGCCCGCCGAGGCCGCGTCGTCCACCAGCTCCTGGTAGTTGTCCCGGAGATTTTTCATCGGCGGAATGGTAATGGGCTTGCCATCGGAGCCGGTGGGCAACTTGCGTCCCGGAGGCATTTTGAACGGTGCGCCCAGCGCGTGGTGCGCTCGCCAGGTCATACCTAGGCTTTCCACCAATGCCTTGAACTCCTTCGGCTCGTAGCCATAATACTTACCCCGCGTGCTGAATGCGGATTCGATCTCCTTGTACCCGATTTTGGCGATTTGCTCCAATGTACCTTTCGGATCGGTGTTCATTTTTTCAAAAACGGTGAAAAGCTGGATACCGGCCGGCTTTTCGGCGAGTGTGATACCTGCCTGGCGGGCAGCTTCTACAAGCGACGGCATCAGCAACGTACCGGCGGCCAATGCGCCTGCTCGGCTGAGGAAGTTTCTTCTGTTTATGCTATTGCTCATTGTTTCAATGTTTTTATAATTAATTTTTAAACTTGATTCTGGAGAAAGACATCAACGGCTCGATAGGTTTGGCCTCTGCGTTTCTGAACACGAAATAGACATCCTGCTTACCGGTAGTAGGTTGCAGGCCGATGTGCACCGGCGGCTGGGCGAAGCGGTTACGCGGCGCTGCGGCAGGCGCTTTTGGGGCGGCAACACCTGCCGTCGAAGAGCCGCCAGCGGCCGGGGTCGCTTCTTTTTTAGCGCCATTTTCCAGTTCGGCCATCATTTTGGTCATATCCACGGGCTTGGCAACAGTGAGTTTTTGCTGGCCGATCAACGTGCCGGTCGGTGAGCCGAGACGGATTTCGATGGTGCCTCCCACACTGCCTTCGCGTTGCTGGGCGGCGGCATTCAGTTCGAGGGTGTCGATACCGGTAAGGTCGATGGACGGGAATGCGATATAGCTGTTTTCAAACGCGACTACGGCAAACCCTTGCCCTGCTACGCCCAATGCTTTGGTCTCTACCCCTTTGGTAACCGGTGCTTCGGCTGCATTGAGCTCAGGACTGCGAAGGACAATCATTTCCTCGGTCGTTTGGGCCGGTACCGATTTGGCAGTCCCCACAGGACGATCGGTATAAGCAGCGCGGATGATCACCGAACCTTTGCCATTATCCGTTTTCGGGATCTGCGGAGTATATTTCCCTTCCAAAGGCAATGTCGACAGCGTCTTTTCCGTACTGTTCAAAATGTATTTAACGATCACCTCTACATCGGCTACGGGCAGCGCCGGGTGCGCCGCCATCGCCACTTCGCCCCACACACCTGAACCTCCTTCACGGACTTTCTTCACGAGCTTGTCCAACGCGCCGGGATCGGCCTTGTACTTGTTGGAAATGTCCGCAAATGACGGCCCTACCGATTTCGTATTCGGCTGGTGACAGACTTTACAATCGCTTTTGCTCATCAACGCCTGGGCTACGGCAAATTGCGTAGTCGCATCCACGCTGCGCTGGCTCTGTGCTACTTCGGCATAGTCGAAACCCTCCGCGGTGTAGTCGATGCTTACAGCCACGTGATCAGCCTTGATTTTACCGTCGGCGGTACTGCCGTCCTCCTTGTCCGAAATACCTACCGCGTAACCCACCGGCTTGTTCGGGAAGAAAAAGGTACTGTTACCATCCAGCTTGATCGCCACTTTCGGCGGCTCGTTACCCGCGATAATGCGTACCGACTGGCTGTTGCTGGCACCTTTGGAGTCGGTCACCGTGAGGGTAGCCGTGTAAACACCTGCCTTATCGAATTTCACCTTCGGATTTTCAGTATTAAAAACCTTCGGTGCTACGCCCGGACCGGATACTTTCCAGCTGTATTTCAATGCGTCGTTATCGAAATCCTTCGTGCCTTTGGAAGACAAAACCGTTTCAAACGGCACAGTACCGCCCTTTTTCTCCACCGACGCTGCCACTACGGGTTTGCGGTTGCCGCCGTTGTATTCGATACGTACCAGCCGCGAGTTGTCGCTTTTGCGGAACCAGTTGCTGCCGTATTCGAGGATATACAAATCACCGTCCGGCCCGAATTTGATATCGATCGGCTGCACCGGGTGATAGCTCGGCAATACGCGTTCCATTGATTCATAGTCGCCCTGCGCATTCATTGTGATCGCCATGATCCAGCCCCGGGAGAAATCGGCGGCGATCCATTTGTTCTCATAATAGGCCGGCCAGGGTCTTTTTGGTGCTTTGAAATCGGAACGGTGGTAAACGGGACCGCCGGTCGCGCTGCGCGAGCCTGAGCCCACGAGCGGGAACTTCTCGGAAACGCCGTATGGATAGTAAATGAAGCTCGGTGCGGTTGGGAACAGCTCTTTCAAGCCGGTATTGTTCGGCGAAGTGTTCACGAGGTTTTTAGGGTCCTTTTTCTCGCCTGGTTTATTATTGGCATAATCAAAAACCGGAAAGGCCTGATCGTTCCCCACAAACCACGGCCAACCGAAGTTACCCGGCTTGCGCGCCTGGTTCAGCTCGTCGTAACCCCTCGGCCCGATCTCGGAATCCTCGTTCGCATCGGGGCCTACTTCGCCCCAGTAAATGTAGCCGGTCTTGCTATCCACCGAAATGCGCCAAGGGTTGCGGTGGCCCATCGAATAAATCTCAGGGCGCGTTTTGGCGGTGCCTTTCGGGTAAAGATTACCTTCCGGAATGGTGTAGGAACCATCCGGTTCGGGATGAATACGAAGGATTTTACCTCTCAAATCATTGGTATTACCCGCATGTCCCTGGTCATCCCAGCTTTCGCGACCGGGGCGTTCGTCGGTTTGGGCGGCTTTATCGTTACCGGTGTTATTGCCGACGGTCAGGAAGAGGTTACCATTTTTATCCCAGGTCATACCGCCGCCGGTGTGGCAGCATACTTCGCGCTGGGTAGTCACTTCGAGGACTACCTTTTTAGAGCTTTCCACCAGTTGATCATCCACCAGATCCCAGCGTGCGAGAATGTGCTTTTTCTCGGTCGGGTGGGCATAGTAGAGGTAAATCCAGTGATTTTTAGCAAAGTTCGGGTCGAGGGTAATGCCCATTAACCCCTCCTCCGCCTCGCGCGAGACGCCTTCCTTGCTCACGTACTTGGTGTTCACCGGAATAGTCGTGATCAGCTCGGTGGTTTTCGTCGACGGATTATACTTCTTCAAAGTGCCTTTCCGCTCGATGATGTAAGAGCTCCCGTCGGGCAATACTTCAAATGCCATCGGTTCATCGAGGTTGTCGGCCAGGACTACGGGTGTAAAACGACTTTCGTCAGGCTTGGTAACAGTGTCCTGCATCGTAAATGCAGCGAGGGCAGCAACCGTGATCAGCTTGGCTGACCAGCGGACCGTAGAGATGAGGCTTTTGCGCGGGATAGGTTTAAGCATAGATATTGTACATCAAAGTGAACCATTTAATATATGACTTTCATTGAATGCGCATCAAAAGCGGAAAGCAGGGGATTCCTCCCCCACCCTCCTTTCATCCATCAGTATTAAAACTCGTAAGACAACGAGAGCCAGAAACTCCTCGGGAGAATCGTGCGTCCCGGCATCATTGTCCCTTTTTCCACGGCGGCGAAGTTGCGGAACTGGTCTCCGCGCACGTCACCTTCCGTCAGAACTCTTGCATTGAGCAGGTTATCCACCCAGAAACGGGCATTGATCGCCTTGGTAAAATTGTATCCTGCGCCCCCTTTCATGAGCACATAGGCTGGTAGCTTGTAGCTGTCGCTCGGAGACGTAAAGCGCGATCCGATGTAGTTTCCAGCCAGATAAATATTGAACTTCTTGTAATCGTAAGTCGCCGACAATTCGGTATTGAAAACCGGCACACGTTCGGTGCGCTTGCCTGTAAAGCTGTAAGTGGTATCGCCCAGGATGGCCACAATCGCCGAGTTGGTGTTGGTATTCGCGGTATAATCGGTGTATTTCGAATCCTGCAAGGTACCTGTCCAGCGGAGGCTCAGCGCCTTTGTCAGCTTATATGACGCTTCGAATTCAGCACTGTAAGTACGGGTTGAGCCGAATGCGACAAGTACCTGGTTACCCGAGGAAATGGTCGGCACGGTAATGGACAACGACACATTCTTGATCGCGGAATAGCTGGCAGAAGCAAACAGTGAAAAGTCGTTTTTGGCATATTTCACCCCCACTTCACCCAGGTACACAGGACGTTTCTTGATCTTCGCGGGATCGTACGCGGTAGCGTTGTAATCCGCGATCGTAGGCGCATTATAAGCACGGGTAGCACGTGCGAAGAGGGCCGCTTCGTTGTTGATTTTATAGTTCAGGCCCGCCGTAGCTGCCCAGTTGGTGATCGTTTCGGAGTAATCGGTGTAACCGGCGATCGTCAGGCCGGCTCCTTTGGTATAATCCGGTGTGCCGTCCGCTTTGAATGCGTAGAACGGACGTTTCCCGTCCACATTCTGGTTATCGATGCGTGCACCGAGGTCGAGGCGCCATTGGGGATTCAAAGTGATCTCGTCCGATGCGTAGGCAGACAACGTACGCGTATCGCCTATGACCGTAGTCAGGTTGGTAGCCGTAATTTTCGCAGCCGTGGGCGAGGCCAGCAATCTTTTGGGCTTTTCTTTAAACTCCTGCTGATAAGAAAAGTTGTAATTAGGCCCATCGTTGCGGTTGAACTGGTGGATACCTACACCAAAGCCTACATTATGGTTGCTCATCGACTTTTTAAAATCCAGATAATCCACAATCTGCACATCCTTACCCTGCTGGCCGATGCCGGTCACATTCACAATGCGGTCCCCCGCTTTCAAACCGGCCTCTGAGCCATCCAGGTAGTAGTAAGGTGTCGATCCGTTGTAGGTTATAATGCTGGCCGGAATACCCGCTGTCACGGTCCGGTTGGTATGCTGGTAGCGGAAGTTGTTGTTCACCTCCCAACCGTTGTCAAGCAGGTAGTTGAACTGGAAACCGCCAGAGCCCTGCCTGGTGTGAATGCCGTCGGCGAAATCGTAGTTACGCTTCACGCCGTTGGCATCGGTATAGCTGAATTTGGTATCGACCGTCGCCAGCGACTGGGTGACCATATCAAAATTGTCGGTTTTGGCAGGTTTGCCACTTCCGTCGTACGGATAGAAACTGGTCAGCATCCATTGCACCTTGTCGTTCAGGTACTTTCCATAGACTCGCACGAAACCTTTCTGGTTTTTGAAATTGAAAGTCATATTGCCCTTCAACTGACCGCCCTGGTTGGCTGTATAACCCGGAGGCACAATGCCTTTGTCGGTGCGGTAAAAGCCGCCGATGTTGTAGCGGATGTGGTCGTTTACCTTGCCGCCGACGTTACCGTCGAGGCGGTAGAGGCCTTGTGAAAGACCGGTCGTTGCTTTGAACTTGCCATAAGTCTTATCCGCGCCGGTATAGCTCAGGTTGTTGATCACCGCGCCCGGCGTATTGGCCATCACGATCGACGCATTGCCGCCGCGCACGGCTTCGATGTTCTTAATGGTCAAATCGGTTTTATAATACTGGTCCACGGAAGGAATGGAATTGAAACCCGTGGGCAAAACCGGCAGACCATCTTCCATGATCCCTAGAAAAATGTAGCCGCCCTGCTGCGGGAAACCGCGTACCCACACGTTGCCGGGCCCGTCGCCTCCGGTACTTTCCACTGTCAGGCCTGGAATGGCTTTCAGGAGGTCGGTACTGTTCAACGGCGCGCGGGTTTGAATGTCCTTATTATTGATCGTGGTGATCGCCACACTGCTTTCGATCTTCTTCTTCGGGTTACCGCCCGTCACGACGATTTCCTGCAATTGCAGAATGTCGTCCTTCATTTCGATATTCAGCTGGACATCCTGGCCGGCCACCTGTATTTCCTTTTTGATAGCTGTAAAACCGATGCTCGTCACATTCAACGTATAACTACCATCGGGAATGTCGGTAAAGCTGTAAGTTCCGTTAATGTCCGTCACGACGCCGAGGTTGTTGTAGCTGAGTATCAACGTTACGCCGCTGAGCGTCTCGCCCGAGACGTCGGTGATCTTCCCCGAAATGGTGTATCCAGTCGCCCGGCTCCGGATGCCCGTGGTGGGGCCGCCCGCTGATTTATCCGAACGGCTGATGATGATCAGGTTGTCGGTCACGCGGTAATGCAGCCCGAGGGGTTTCAAGGTTTCATCCAATACTTTATATAATGGCTTCTGGGCCGCCTTCACGCTCACTTTCCGATCGCTGCCGATCATTTTGGCACTGTATACAAATTTCCCGTTCACCTGCTTTTCCAGGTTGCCCAACACGTTTTCGATTCCCTGCTCTTGAATATCCACGGTTACTTTTTGGGACAAAAGCGCCTGCGCCTGGCCATCCGTCGCTTTGGCCGTACCAAGCGCCCACAATCCCACAAGTAAAAACTGGCACAGCGATATCCGCATGACTTTGAAAATAAATTGAAACTTAAAAGCTTCTTTCATACATTTGACTGTTTTATTGAGGTTAGATTTTGATAAAACAATCCCCGTTATCCTTCTTTGGACGGATAGTATTTGCGGTCGAAAACAAATATGGGGATTCATGAGGGTCGGGCATGTTGGTAGCATTGTCCGACTCTTTTTTTGTACTCACTTTCTTCTATATACGCATCGGCATCCGGGTTTTGAATGGTTGAAAAAGGGTTTCTAGCTTTTACAGCCTTTACTATAAATGACGATCTTCCCGTCGACCACTTCATACCGCGCCTCGATCACCTCGCAGAGAATGCTCAGTTTGCTGAACATCGGCTGGCCGGCCAGCGATGCCGTTACGGGGCATCCCTTCATGACGTCACGGTCGAAAATGATGTCGATCTGGTAAGCCTCCTCGATGTCGGTAAGCACGGACGAAGCTGGTGCATTTACAAATTCAAAGGTTTTAGGATGGTCCGAAGGCACGATTTCCGGGTTATCGCTCAGCGTTCGGCGCATTTCGCTGCTGGCATGCTCAAAGATCAGCTTCTGATTGGGCGTCAACACCATGCCGTTGGGCGTTTGGGACTGCACATTCCTGCGTGCCGCAAATTCTTTTTGCTTGAACACCGACACTTTCCCTTCGCGCACCTCCACCAGCGTCTTGTCCGAAGCATCCCTGGCCCGCACAAAGAAGCTGGTACCGAGCACTTTGGTCACCAGGTCCGTCGTATGCACGAGGAACGGCCTTTTAGGATCCTTGGCTACCTGAAAATACGCGTCGCCCGACAAATAGACCGTACGCTGATCGGCCGGAAATGTTTCAGCGAAGCTCAATCTGGACTGTGGGTACAACACCACCTGCGTGCCGTCCGTCAGTTTGATCACCTGCTGCTTCCCGGAAGTATTTACCCGCTCGACCAGCTCTTTACCCGATACAAGCCCGTTATAACCATTATTGGAACGATAATACTGCCATCCGACCCATCCCAACCCAATCACCACCACTGCACAAGCCGCCACTTTCACCCAAATATCCGCATACCAGGGCCTGCCCGAAGGCATCTTCCGCACAACACCTGACCTATTGACAATACCTGACTCTCCAACAACATCCGGCCCATTAACAACACCTGACTCATTGGCAATACCTGACCCACTAACAACACCGGACTCCCTGACAATACCTGACCCTCTAACAATACCTGACCCATTAATTCCTTCCACAGAATGCCGCTGCTTCTCAATCCGAACGCGTTCCAAAAGCCCCTGAATTTCGAGGTCGATTTCTACCTCGTCGATATCGGTGCGGTAGTGCCGGTAAACACTGTCGAGCAATTTGCGGGCACCTTGAATGTCATCCGCCTGGGCGGGGTTCTCATCGAGATATTGCTGCCAGAATACCGCATCTGCGGCTCCCCGATGCCGCACCCAGCCCTGAAAACGGGCATCGAGGACGAAATCTTCAAGCGTGTATTCCTGGTACTGATCCATGTTATAATTGTTTTCTAACTATACATAGGCAGCGGACGTGTTGGAATAATCAAAATATTTCAAATTTTTTTAAAAGAGTTGAATGCACGAAGGCCGACCTTCGTGCTTACTATTCGCAGGCCTCTGGCCGATTGGTATCGCCAAAACGACATTGCGTTAGGGACCGGCCGGAGGCCTGCGAATAGTGCATGCAAAGCGGGAGCTTTGCACCAGCGTGCGCTTACAAACGATCTTTCAATTCCTGGATGGTACGATAAAGCAAATTGGCAACGGCCGGCCGGGAGATCCCCATCACTTGTGCGATGGCCTCATTATCCATATTTTCGAAGAAGCGAAGGTAGATCACCTCCTGCTGGCGGCGGGTAAGGAGGTTGATTTGCTGGTTGAGGGTTTTGAGCATCGCCTCGTTGGTCTCGATTTCGATGATATGCTCTTCAATGGAGGCGTCACCACTAACTTCGGCGGAAAAATCGAGTTCCTCACCCTCGCTGATCCATTGCTGGCGCTGGCTTTCCCGGTAAATTTTCCGGCGGAGTGATTTGAGCAGGTAAAACTTGACGAACGCCGTATCCCCGATCGTTTCGCGTTTGGCCCAGAGCTCCATGAAAAGGTCCTGAATACAGTCTTTGACAAACTCCCTGTCACGCGAAAACTTTGCTCCGTAGCTAAAAAGGCTTTTGTAGTAATGCCGGGCAATCCGCCCGAAAGCCTCATCATCCCCCGCGCGAAACGACTTCCACAAGTCGGCGTCATCAGCATTGTTGTCGGGATGGGATTGCATTCAGGAGAGGTACGTCAGTTCTATCGGGACTGCAATCCTACACCTTTTTATATAATTAAACAATTTTTATTTTGGGTGAAAGGAGGAAAGGGGGATGGGAGTTTTGTCAAGTATAATCAGGTATTGTCAGATGTGATGCTCGTACGATCCCTTTCCTCCATCCTCCCCTTCCTCCTATCCTCCCTTTAATCCCTACTCAAATACGGTGGCAGAATGGGGCGTATCGTCGGGTTGTCGAGCAGGCTTCGCAGACGGATGGAGTCCGGATACGGTATTTCGAACTGCGGCTGGACCAGCACCGACGGGTCGCCGGTTTTAAGGTACTTGCGCACGTTTGCCTCCTGCTTCATCGACAGGTCATAGGTCTGGTGTACAGCGAGCATATCGCGCTTGCGGCGTGTGATGTGGCCCATGATAAATACGACGAAAAAAACTGCCCCGAGCCACGCTACACGCTTGTTTTTAAACGTAATCTCGATAAAACGCGCCGCGAACCAGGCATTCCCGATCAGTCCGGGAGTGAATAGCTCGGAGTGGCGCGAGGATACGCCCCCCATCTCCTGTCCGCGCCCGTACGCGATGGCGACCGTCTGCGCAAGCGACCACATTACGCACCCGGCCATGAACAGGTCTGCGCGGGAGAGCGTCCGGTTCCGTAAAAGCCAGGGAACCATCGCCAGGCCGGGTATCCATAAAACGATCGCAGCAGGCCAGCTCTTGGACACAGGCCAGGCTAATATGAAGCGCAATGCTTTTCGCATATCCGAGAGATTGCGGGCGCGGTAAACGTGGTTTGCCTCGATCTGCGGCATAATGGAATATCCTAACACCGCCAGGCCTACCAGCACAACCACCAGCCCCACATGTTTCCCATTGATTTCCCGTTTTTGAAAGGCCTGCAATGCATACACGCCCGCAGCGGCGAGGGGCGTGAAGATACCTGATGCCATAGTAAGCACGCTCAGCCACGACAGCGCGAGCACACCGGCCATCGCCAGGAGGCTGTCCGGGTATTGCGCGGCCAGAATAATCGCAAAAAGCGTGAAAATGATCAGGAAATAAAACTGGCTCTGGAAGCCTACCAGCACGTTTTCAAATGCAAACGGAAGCGCAAATTGAGCGATGATAGCGATCAATACCAGCCAGCGGGGACCGTACAAGGCTTTTTGGCGCATTAAAAACAGCAGGAAAGTGAGCGGAATGAAGGCCGCCACCAGGATATTCACCCGCGCCTCGATAAGGTTGTCCCAAACACCTGTGATATTAAAAATCAACAGCGACAGCAACCGCGTCGGCAAAATGCGGTGCTCGTTATGCGGGTCCCAGAGATAGTCGATATGCAAGCGGCCTTCGATCCACGGCCTCAGGAGATGATCCCCTTCCGCATCCCACTGATCCCAGAAGGGCAGCGGGATGGCGTAGGTTTCGACAAGGTACAGACGCGCTGCCGCGATGAGCAGCAGGGTCGCAAGCAAGGCAAGGATGTTTCTTGTAGACATAAAATGTTTCAGGGATTGTCTGCGCTACCGGAAATTCCGTGCCAGCCAGTCGCTTATCTGCTAATAGTTATCTTCCGGGCAGCCGATGTACCATCCACATTCCGGATTTGAATAATGTAAGTTCCCGGCACCAATTTGCCCACCGAAATGCCCTCACCGTCGATTTGGGCGGTTTCGTGCACAAGCTGGCCGGCAGTAGTACGGATTTCCACAGCCGCAATTTGGTTGGAACCGGTTGTCTTGATAAAAATTTTCTCAGTTACCGGGTTCGGAAATGCCACAAGTCCTGCCCCATTATCCCTCAACAAGTTACGGATGCTACTGTACGCAAAAGTGCCGTCCTGATCGACCATTTTTAACCGGTAATAAATGTTCCCGGCCGCCAGCTGACTGTCCCAATGTGTGTAGTGGAGCACTGCATTGCTTTCCTTCGCCGCCTCTCGCGTCCCGATCGTCGTCCAATCCTTCGCGTTCAGGCTTTTTTGTATTTCAAAATGGGAAGTGTTGGTTTCCACGGAAGTAGTCCATTGCAGGAATGCCTGGTTTTCGACTTTGGAAACTTTGAATGAGGCCAGAGTAACGGGCAGCGCCGGACCTTGTTGGAAAATGTAAACGGTTCCGGGACTAAATACATCGAGTTCTCCGGCTTCCCGCGCGAGGCCAAAAGCGCCCACAAAAAGGGTGGTGCCGCTTAATGCCACGGATTTCCCGAAGTTATCACCTCCGACGCGTAAAGAAGGCGATAACCTTTGGACGGGTATCCACTGGCCGCCATTGGCAACATCCCTTTTGAAAAGGTACACCCCTCCGGCCCCAGATACGAAATTTTGGCCCTGACCATCTAAATCTTCATAACTGCTACCCACCGCGGCGAAGTCGCCGCTAATCTTTACACTGTTTCCAAACCATGAATCGGCAGTTCTCGTCGTGGCAGTGAGCTTGCGTACCTGACCCCAGGCATCTGTGCCTCCCTCGTCTTTCGAAAAGATATAGGCTGCCCCGGCGTCGCCTAGGTAGTTTAATTCGTCCTGGTCTTCATCTTCAAACGGCGCGCCGACGATGATGTTATTCCCCGAAATATCCACATCAGCTCCAAACCAATCCTGTTCCGCACGCACAGTCGGCGCGATCTTCTTCACTTGTCCCCAGGTACCGACTCCGCCCTGGTCTTTTCGATAAATATATGCGGCCCCTGTATAAGACAATGGTACTAATTCGGATGCATCCTGCCGCTCGCCGGGTGCCCCCACAACGAACAAATCACCTTCGATGGCTACCGAAACACCGAAGCTATCGCCCAATTCCCTGAGTGCCGGAGCAATTTTCCTGACCAAACCCCAATTATCTGCACCGCCTGAGTTCTTTTCGTAGATGTATGCGGCACCTGCATTATCGACAAAATTTGCGTCGTTCACATCGAAATCGTCGTTACGAGCTCCAACTACCACGAAATCTCCGCTGATGTCCACCGCTTCTCCGAAACTGTCACCGGGATTAATGGTGCGCGTCTGAATGCTCTTCACCAATCCCCAGGCGCCTGCACCTCCCTGGGCACGCTTAAAAATGTGCGCAAGACCCACGTATTGACCCTCGACTGCCATCGCACCTGTTTCGCCTACCACTACGTAATCACCGCTGATTGCCGCCGAAGCACCGAACCTCGCGTAGGCATTACGCACCGGGGCTGTGAGTTTTGCAGCGGGCTTCCACTCACCAGCTTCTTTGATGAGTACATAAACACTTCCTGCCATCGGCTTATAATCGCCGCCGGAAGCGTCGTAAGCATCGTTGGGAGCGCTTACGACCGCGTAGTTACCCGAGATACTAACACTTTGACCGTAATCCATGCTCGGGATGGCCGCAGAATTACCATTAGGATATTTCGCCAGCAGTTTCTGGACCTGGCTCCAATCCTGGGCCCTGGACAACGTTGGAACAGCAAAAAAAATCGCGTAGGCGAGTATGCCTGAGCGCAGAGAAAGTAAAAATTCAGTCATATAACAAAACCGGATAGAGTTGGATGAGTAGTATGGCCAAAAATAGGTTGTAACTATTACATTACAAAAAGGCCATACAACAGAAAGGGGGTTGGCTCGATGAACCAACCCGCCGTTTTTTCGTCATATAACTGGACTACATTTTGTTAACTACCGTAACAATGCTGCGGCCTTTTACTAAAAACTTACCAGCTGAGCCGCTCACCTTCACGGGGGCCAGATCGCTTTGAGCGGAAGTCTCGTAAGCCTTCGCCCCGCCCGGTTGCAGTCCCGATCCGAGGGCCAGCTGGACTTCCCTCTCCTCGTTATCGCTGTTTACGATCACGGTTACCAGTTCATTATTGGTATTTAAATAGGAAGAAACCAGTAAACCATCGGTACCCAGACTGCTGGAAGCCTCCACGCGCCTCGCGCCTGGACGTACAAAACGGCTGAAATTACCCAATGCCCACAGCATTTTGGAGGACTGGTACTGGCCGTCGGCTTTGTTTTTATCAATGTAAACCAATCCATCCTTGTAATCGTAGGGCGAAACGGAAAGCCACCAGTGCCAGGCCGTTGCATTCGCATTGACGAGGTCGTTATGGATTACTCTGGCAATATATAGCCCCGAGGTAATGCTCAAATCCCGGCCTTCGCCCTTGATTTCACCCTCGTTGTCGCCCAATATGCAGTATTCAGACTGCCAGTATTCCAGCCCCGGCACCGTCGCCACTGCATTTGCAAGCTGCTTGCGCTTTTCGACGGCCGCTCTGTATGGGGAAGTGGTGAAATAGCTATGCGCCGAAATCGCCGGGACTACATTAGGCAGGTTACCAATGTAATCGGCACTGCTTTTGTCAAAAAAGGCGGAAATCTGGCTTGCGCGTCCCGGACGGTTATGCTCCGAATAGAGGTACTCGATTTGTCCGGCTTCTGCGATATTGATTTGGGTCGGGAGGTCTTTTTTCAAAAGTGCCGCGCTCAGGGACCGCGTGATGGCTGCTACCTGGTTATTGAAATAGGGCGTTCCTTCCTGGCCTCCGTCGCTCCAATCCCACTGCGGCTCGTTCGCCGGGCTCACATACCGGAATGTGATACCCGTTTTCTTGCGGACACCATCGACTACGTCGGCCAGATATCCCGCGAACTTATCGAACTGCTGAGAAGCAAGGTTCGGCTGGCCGTTGGTAGCGTAACCCTTCCCATTGGTGGTGAACTGCACCGGCGGCGTGTTCGGGAAAAGCAGAAATTCCTTGACGCCGCGCTCTTTGGCTGCATTCAGAAACCACATTTGCCCGGCTTGCTTGTTCCAATCGTAGCCGCCGTCTGCGGCAAAAAAAGACTCGGCACGGCGCCATTCGTCACGGATACCACTGGCTTCTCCCTGCTCAGCCGTTCCTCCGCCGGCATTAAACCGCCAGAGCGACAACCCGATGCCCTTCAAATGGCCATCTGCGAGGGTATCAGTACTGAAAAGCAGGTCGGCAATACCGTTTTTCTTCGCGAGCGGCCAGTTGCCGGCAAACTGGCATGCCCAGGCGTCGGAGCCCCCGAAATTTCGGATCGTCTGGTACTTTTTTGATGGGTCAATACGGATCGTTACGGCTGGCGCCGGGCCGCCGGACGCCGGGCCGCCGGACGCCGGGCCGCCGGCATCAGCAACAGGATCGCCGCCATTGCAGCCAATGGACGCAGCCATAAGGATTCCAAGGAACAACGTTCCCAGGTGTTGAGAATTTAGCATGAAATGGTCTGTCAGGGAATGGATAGAAAAAGAACTCCCGGCGACGGAGGCACCGGGAGTGAAGATTGCATTAGTAGCCAGGGTTTTGTTCGAGCTGGTTGTTCGAAGCCTGGATTTCGGTCCGCGGGATCGGCAGCCAGTATTGTTTGTCGGCAAATGCGCGGCCCGTCAGCGCTTCCTTCCGGGTATAGGTAAACGTGTTGCCGCTCTTGCCTACTTCCACGCCGTAAGCAGGTTTGTTTTCGACAGTGCCGGCGATTTTCCAGCGGCGCACATCATAGAAACGGTGCTCCTCGAATGCCAGCTCGATGCGGCGTTCGTTGCGGATACGCTCACGCATCTGCGCCTGTGTGAGGCCCGCAGGTAATGCAGGCATCCCTACGCCTGTACGCTGGCGGATCGCGTTCACAGCCGCGTACACGCTCGCATCCGGGCCGGAAGCTTCGTTTTGCGCTTCTGCGTAGTTCAGCAATATCTCTGCGTACCGGAAGTAAATCCACGTTTGCGTGCCAGCCACATCCCATGGATTATCGATAGGCAGGTTATCATTCATGAATTTTCTCAGGTAATAACCGGTCTTCGAAGTATTCCAGTTGGAAGGGCCGTCTTTGCTGTCCTTGCCGCCCGGCGTGAATGTTTCCACCGTGCTGCCGCGGTAGGGCGCGCCGTTGTACAGAATGGTAGCATAGAAACGCGGGTCGCGGTTTTTATACGGATTTTTCGCATCATAGCTGGTATTGGCGTCGGTAATACGCGTACCATCCATCATTTCGTAGTCGTCCACGAGGTTTTGCGTCGGCACGTTGCCACCCCATGCATTGTAACCGTTCGGGCCATTCGAGATTTCAAGACACACGTGGCGTGCGCCTACCGCGTACAAGCGGCCGAAGATGATCTCCTGGTTGTCCGTAGTCGTGAAAAGATTGCCGTAACCGCCGGTATAGAGGCTGTATTTGTTCAAATCCATCACCGCTTTTGCTGCTGCGGCCGCCTGTTGCCAGGTGCCTGCATTGTAAAGCGGGCTGGCGGCGTATAATGCCAGGCGGGCCTTCAACGCCAATGCGGCGCCTTTGGTAGCGCGGCCCAGCTTCCAGGTACTATTGTCGTTTGATACAGGCAGCAATGCAGCTGCTTCGTCCAGCTGTCCGATCGCATAATCCAGGCCAGCTTTGATCTCCGCCCGCTGGAAGAGCTCGGGGCCTGTGAGGTTGTCGCTCACTTCATAAACTTTATCACCCAGCAGAACCACTTTGCCGTAGTTACGGATCAGGTCATGGTAGCGGAACGCGCGGATAAACTGCAATTCACCCTTCAACCGGTTGCGGCGACCGGCGCTCATCGGCACGGCGTCGATATTCGCCAGGGCGTAGTTAATCTCGCGGATGCTGCGGTAGCTGCGGCCCCAGAATGTACCCGCGATGCCGGTGTTCTCCGGCGCGATCTGGCCCCGCTGGATCAGCCAGGTATTATCATCGTTGTTGTAGATAGATTCATCGGTAACCGACGACCACATGGCGTATTCAAAACCGCGGCCGAAGCCTGGCAATGTCCCTTCCGCTTCCTTGTCGGTCAGGCGAACGCCCATGTAGCGGTTGGTAACGTACGCTTCAAAAAGTACGGAGTCGGAGAGAATGGAGGCGTCGGACACACGGTCGGTGGGCACGACGTCCAGGAAATTCTGGTCGCACGCAGACAGCGAAAGCATCATCGCCGCGGCCAGGGCTGGTAATGTGAAGCTCTTTATTTTCATGTTAAGCATGATTTCCATTAAAATTTGATGTTGAGGCCCAGGTTCAGGATTCGCTGCTGCGGATAGAACTGGCCGCTTGGATTGTTACCTTCCGGATCGTAATCCTTCACGCCGGTGATCGTAAACAGGTTGAATGCGCTTGCATACACGCGCAGCGACGAAATTTTCAGCCTCGTCAATGCGGCCTTAGGCAGTGTATAGCCCAGTTCCACGTTTTTCAGACGGACAAACGACGAATTATTCAACCAGAAATTATTGGCATACAAACCGCCATTGATCGACGAAGAAGCACGGGTGTCGACACGAGGGTATGAACCATCGGGATTGCTCGGGCTCCAACGGTTGTCGGCCCAGCTGCTGTAAAAGTTTCCTACCTGCCCCGATTCAGGCAACACATACTGGCTCACCATGCCCTGACCGGAGAATACCACCGCCAGGTCGAATGCATCGTAACCTGCATTGAAAGTCAAACCATACGTCAGCAAAGGCACATTTCCGTATTTGCTGCGCACCTGGTCGTCGGCCGTGATCTTCCCGTCCTTGTTGTAATCTTCGAGGATCAGGTCGCCCGGCTGCGCGCCTTGTACGTGCGGGTACGCATCGAGATCCGCCTGCGAGCGGAAAATTCCAAGGGTATTGTACAGCAACTCAGTATAAAGCGGTCCGCCTGTCTGCCGCTGGTAATCCAACGCGCCCGGTGCTTCGTCGATGAAGATCACCTTGCTTTTGGCGTAGGTAATGTTTCCTGAAATGTTGTAGCGGAACTTGCGGTTGTGGTTGTAACCCAATGTCGCTTCCACTCCGGTATTATTCACTTTTCCAAGGTTCTCGTCCGGTACCAGCGGCGTATTGTCTTTGGTTTTGTATGGGTTTACGATACCCGAAGTATTTGGAATAGAAGCATTTCTCGCCGCAAGGATGTCCGATCTCTTCTGGTTGAAATAGATCACCTCGATGTTGAAGTTTTTCAGGAACACTGCATTCAAACCAATATCCAGTTTCTTGGAAGTTTCCCAGGTGATGTTCGGGTTGGCAAGCTTCGTAAGGTCGATACCTGGCGATATCACATTGTTGCCCAGCACATACTGATTCACGAACGAATAGTTGTTGTAGAACTGAAACTGGCCCACGTTATCGTTACCCAGTGTTCCGTAAGAAGCGCGGAATTTCAGGTCGTCGATGAAGTTGACGCTGTTTTTAAACCAATCCTCTTCCGAAATGCGGTAACCCGCCGAAACCGAAGGGAAGAAACCATACTGCTTGCCTTTCGGGAAAACCGACGAGCCATCCACACGCGCCTGCACTTCGGCGAGGTACTTCTCATTAAAGTTGTATGCCAAACGCCCGATGTAGCTGCGACGGGTGAAGTTAAAGCTGCTACCTGAGTTGTTTTTGTCGGTTGCAGCCGCGCCACCCTGCGAGAGCTCCGGCGTGGAAGAAGTCGGGAAGTTGATCCGCGTTGCACCGAATTTGGCCTCGTTACGCTTGTTCTGCTCGAAGGCCACAAATGCATTGATATTGTGTTTGCCAAACGTTTTGAGGTAGTTCAAGCGCAAGTTCTGCGTGATGTTGGTGATGTTAAGCTGCGATTGGTCGATTGACGCCGCACCTGCCGAACCACCGGTAACAACACCTGTGTAAGCGCCGGTTGTCTTATTGTAATTATAAAGCGTGTAAGGAATGCTGAACGATTTCGAAAAGTTGAACGACTTGTCCACCGAATAAAAACCATCCACCGAAAGACCGTCCACAAATGGCAGGTTGTAGCTCGCGCGCAGGATACCGTTGAAAATTGAAGTGGGGTTGCTTACGGTACCACCCATGTTGGTTCCCAGTACCACAGGGTTCTGGTTCTCGACGCCGGTCGAATAGTAGCCGTTCGGATATTGCGCAATCACCGTAGGGTAAGCACGGTAAATCGAACGGAAGGTATTTCCTGCCGACGAAATCGGGAATGCACGGTTTTCCTGACGACCGGAGAGCCCGAGGCTAACTTTGAAATCCTTGGTCACATTGGCGTCAATGTTCGAGCGGAAATTATACTGTTTGTACTTCGTCGCACCGTTTTTGTATAAACCATCCTGGTAAATCGTGCCCAGCGACACGTAGTACTTTACGTTGTCTGTACCGCCATTGATTGCCAGATTATGCTGGTTTTGCAACGCGAAGTTTTTGAGCGCTTCCTTCTGCCAGTCGGTATTCGGGTAGTTCAATGGGTCGGAACCGTTGCGGAATTTCTCGATTTCCTCCGCCGTATAATGCTGGTTCATCCCGCCCGACGGATTGTTATAGTAATCGATTTCGTTCATGATCGTCGCATACGTAGGCGCATCCGCGAGCTTGGGAAGTCGTGTAGCCGACGAAAAACCCTGGTTGAAGCTGTAAGAAATGACCGGCTTGCCCGTTGTACCGCGTTTGGTGGTGACGAGGATTACCCCGTTGGCCGCACGGCTTCCGTAAACCGCTGCCGAAGCATCTTTCAGGATCGAAATGCTCTCGATATCGTTCGGATCGAGGCGATCGAGCCCTCCTACCTGGCCGGGAATACCGTCCACGACAATGAGTACGTCGTTATTACCTGTTGTCGCAAAACCGCGTACGGTGTAGCTCGAACCATCGTAACCCGGCTCACCGCCGCGGTTGTTGGCTACGAAGCCCGAAAACCGGCCTGCCAGGGAGTTCGAAAGGTTGGGTTGCGGGCTTTTCACAATGTCCGCTCCTTTCACTTCCGAAACAGAGCCCGTCAATGTGGCCTTTTTCTGCGTACCATAACCTACGACCACGATCTCGTCCAGGGTTTTATCGTTGGGAGCGAGCTTTACGTCCAGTTGGGAGCGGTTGCCTACCACGATTTCCTGGTTCAGATAACCGATGTAGGTAAACACGAGCGTACCGTTGCCATCCGGCAGGTTCAGCGAATACTTACCGTCCACGTCGGTAGTAGTACCGGTAGAAGTACCTTTCAGGATCACACTTGCGCCGGGCAGGCCTTCGCCTGTTTCGGAAGTTACCGTTCCTTTCACGTTAAAAGTGCCTTGTGCAAACGCTGAAAGGGAGGTTAAGGCGAAGAGCAGCAAAAAACACGCGGTGCACAAACTCGCCCGGAGGGCGTTGCCAATGGCAGGCAGACCGGTACCTTTTTGCGGGGTTGCTCCGAGAATTGGCCGGATCGGCCAGTTGACGGTGTAAAGGGCCACCCGGAGGGTTGTCCGAACATCATCACCTCTGTAAAAAGTTTTTTTCATACAGCTGTAAAAGTTGAATAATTGATGCCGATCAGTTCACTGAAGCAGCAGGCCGCTGATCTTGGTTTAGTCACAAACCGGGGCGACCGCCCGCCGCTTTTATAAATTGATCAATCAAAAGTAGGACTATTTCAACCTGGCCATAGGGGGACATTTTCGCATTAAACAGGGGGTGAATTCACAAAAAATGCCCGTTTCTGTTGGAATCAGGCATGAAAAGCTGGGGATACTCCAATAAACGTCGGGCTTACACAGCCTTTTTCCGGAAAAGGTCCTTGTCAATCGTGCTGCGCTCGTGGAACGGCTTTCTGAATTTTTTCACATAATCCGAAGGCTTCATTCCAAACAGTTTCTGGAAATGCTCACGGAAATAGCGGATGTCGTTGATGCCGACGCTGAATGCCGTTTCGCTGATCGTGATATCAGTCGTGATGAGCAGCTGGGCGGCCTTACGGAGGCGTATGAACCTCACAAAACTAGTCGCCGACTGCCCTGAAATCGACTTAATGCGGTTATAGAGGGTAGAATGGCTCATCCCGATTTCCGCTGCAAGCACTTTAACATTGAAACCTGGGTCGGTGATGTGGTTCTCCACAATGCGGATACACTCGGTCAGGAACTCCTTATACTCGACTGAAATCTTGAAATCGCTCGTCTGCAGGGTGATTTCATTGTAAAAATACCTCTGGAGATCGTTGCGGTTACGGAGGATCGACGCCACTCTTGCCACCAGAATGTCCTTATCGAACGGCTTGCTGATGTAATCATCGGCCCCGCCCTCAATGCCTTTCAGGCGCACGTCCTGCGAGGTGCTGGCCGTCAACAGGATCACCGGAATGTGGCTCAATGCCATATCGAGCTTCATTTGCCGGCACAGTTCGATACCCGAAGTACCTCCCATCATCACATCGCTGATCACAATATCGGGCAAATGTTTCCGTACGAGTTCCAGCCCCTCCTCCCCGCTCCCGGCGTCGAACATTTTGTACTTTCCCGAGAAAATGGAAGCCAGGTACTGCCTGATTTCCGGGTCGTCGTCGACAATCAGCATTGTGTGACTTTCGGTCGAAGGCTCCTTCATATCCAGCAACTCGCTTTGCCAATCGGGCAGCGCAGGTGCTTTCACCGGCATTACCCCATCCGAAAGCTCTTCAAGCAATACCGAACCCGGTATTTCGCTTCCGCGGGCATGGGAAACAAGGTCGGGATGTGCCTTCCAAAGTAAAACGTGAAACGTAGTCCCACGGTCGAGCTCCGATTCATACCGCAGCTGCCCGAAGTGGTTCTCCACGAATGTTTTAGCCAGGTACAATCCAATTCCAAAACCACCCTTGGCCGTAAAACGGCGGTCGGCATATTGGTGAAAAACCTTGAAAATATCCTCGCCTGCATCCGCCGGAATCCCCGGCCCGGTATCGCTCACCGTAATTTCAACCTGATCGCCAAGGTCGAACACCTTTACGTGGACTGTTCCCCGCTCGGGGGTGAATTTCAATGCATTGGAAATGAGGTTAAAAATAGCTATTTCAGTTTTCTCCCAATCACAAAGCACTTCCAGTTCGGTTTCGGGCAGTGTCAGCTCGTAATGAATGTGTTTTTGCTCGGCCTGGTGCAGGAAGCATTGGAATACCTCGGTAACCAGTTGCGGAAAGTGATGCGCGGCGGGTTTGAGCTGGTCGGTCTGCTGGTCGGCTTTGCGGAAAAGCAGCAGCTGGTCGACGAGGCTGAGCAGGCGTTTGGCATTGCGATAAATGATGTGCATGTTGGCGGTGGTCGCCGACGAGACGTCGGCAGATGGCGACACCGACGAGACGTCGGCGCCAACGGCGCTTTGCATCATCTCCCGTATAGGATTGATAATCAATGTAAGCGGCGTACGGAACTCATGTGAAACGTTCGTAAAAAACGACAATTTCTTCTCGTTCAGCTCCATTTGCTGACGCGTCTCCATGTGCGCGAGCTGCACTTCATACTTCATCTTCTCCTGGCCCAGCTTGTATTGCTGGTAATAGTACAACACGACCCCGATCGCCAGGATGTAGAGGAAATAGGCCCACCAGCTCTGGTACCAGGGCGGCATGACACGGATCGGCAGCGAAGCAAAGTCTTCAAACCAGATGCCGTCCTGGTTGGCCACCTTCACCTTAAATTCATAATTCCCCGACGGCAGGTAACGGTAGGTTGCCGAGCGCTCGTTTTCCACGTAGTTCCAGTCCTTGTCCAGGCCTTCCAGCATGTAGGCGTAGCGCGTGAGCTCCGGGTAAGCGTAGTTCAATGCCGTATAGTCTATTGAAAAAACAGGTTGGTCGGGTTTGATCGAAAACCTACGCTGTTTGCCCAGGTATTCAAATAGCGAGATCGCCTCATTTTCCTTGTCTTTTCCGAATATCCTGATCCCGCTGATCATTACCTTCGGCTGGTAGCGCGATGCCCGCACCTGTTTCGGATCGAAGAGGTTCCAGCCCTCCGTACCGCCGAAGCTCATGAAACCGCTCTTGGTATTCAATAACGCAGAACCCGGATTGAATTGACCGCCTTGCAGGCCGTGGCTGGTATCGAAATTCTCGATCGAACCTGCCTTTAAGTCGATCCTCGACAATCCCTTGTTGGTACTCACCCATACTTTGTCCTGGCTCTCCGGCTGGATCGCATTGATCACATTGCTCGCCAAACCGCGTTTTTCATCGAAAAGACGGACTTTTTTCGCCCGCGTATCGAACAATAGCAGCCCATTCCCTTCCGACCCGATCCAAAGCCGGTCGAGACCATCCATATATAACGAGAAAACAATGCGATTCGACAAATAAGGCTCCTTACCCGCCGCATTGAACCACGCGGCAAACTCCATCGTACGGGTATTGAGGTAATTGAGCCCGCCTCCGTAAGTACCAATCCAGAGGTTCCCGTATTGATCCTCCGTAATGGCCCGGACATCGTTCGCATTGATCGAACTGTTGGACGGAATGAAATTGCGGAATTTCCCGGTCCGCTCGTTGAGCAAGCTCAGCCCTCCCCCGTTCGTCCCGACCCAGATATTCCGGCGTCGATCCTGGTAAATCACCCGCACATCGTTTTTACCCAGCGAATGCGGGTCCGACGGATCTGCTGCATAACGCTTGAAGCTGTCTGTGGCGGGATCGTAGCGGACCAGCCCTTTGGAATAGGTACCAAACCACAACCGGTCCTGCCTGTCGCGGTGCGCGGCGATGACGGCCCCGTCGGGCAACTGGCCGGGCTGGCCGGAAGCGGCGTAATGCTTGATTACTTCACCCGATGCAGTCGTTTTGTAAATACCGTCGCCATCCGTACCGATCCACAGGATACCGTCTTTGTCGGCACACATTCCATAGTACCGTAAATAGCTTTCGGCTCGGGAATCAATGGTTTTTTGTTCAAACTTCCTGAATTTCTCGGGTATGGCGCTGATCAGGTACGTCCCCTCGCCATACGTGCCGAGCCACACGTTGCGGTCCTTATCAATATAAAGCGATTGCACCGAGCGCTGCGTAATGCCCTTATTATCCTTGTCACGCACTTGCTCGAAAACCAGTGCATCCGGCGCTCGCACCGCCATCTGCGACAATGCGAGGCGGTAGACCCCGCCATCCTGCACACCGATCAACAGGTTCTGCTGGCGATCTTCGATCAGTGAAAGGTAGATATCGCTGTGATGAAACGTATTGATATGCAAATCATAAAAGCGGTTTTCAGCTCTTTTGAACAAGATCAGCCCCCGGGAAGACGCGATCCACACATTCCGCAAATGGTCTTCATAAATGGCATTGATCCGCGACGCCGGCACATTATCCGTGTCCACCCCGGCCTTCACCAATTTGCCGGAAGGATTGTATTTCCACACTTCGATCCCACTATCGCGCGAGCCGAGCCAGAGCATTCCCTGCGAATCCTCGAACACATTCAGGATGGAATTCGTGAAAAGTCCGGGCAGTGTTTGCTGGCTATGATGTATAAACTGATGAGTTTTAGTATTGAATGAAGCAAACCCGGAGCCATTCAAGGCAAGCCAGAGACGGTCGCCATGCCCTTGACTGATGTCGCTCACATCGTTTCCGACGCCACTTTTGTTTTGAAATGGCTTGTACCGGTTGAAACGCTGGCGGGCGGGCACAAACTCGGCGATCCCGTCGCGGGAGGAAACCCAAATCGTACCGTTTTTATCCCGAATGATGGATTTGACATAATTACCCGGCAAGCTATGCGGGTCGTTGCGGTCGTATTTGAAGTTTCTGAATGCAGTACCATCAAACCGGCTCACGCCGTCGCCTGTTGCGAACCACATCAGGCCGTCGTTGTCCTGCGCAATGCTGTTCACCACGCCAAACGACAAGCCTTCCCGAATCGAGTAACGAAGCACCCGCCCGGCGGCGTTGTCCACAGCATGCCCTGCCAGAGCTGCGCAGCACAGGCAAAGTGCTATTGAATTTGAAAATATGCGTTTCATCACCCGCATAACCCGCTTTTCTGACATATTTCCGAACGAAGTGGTTCTTACCCGCCCCGTTTTTTACAGGCGGAACTTCAAATATAACAGAATCGGCGCCGACTATTTAAAGGATACCTTCAACTTCTGGATGGACTGGTTCCTGAAAAATGCCACCTCTCCCTCTCCCATCCAGTTGATCTCCTGAAAAACGTCCATCAGCTCCGTCACGTTGGCGATGTCGCGATGATTCAGGACGCGGATCACATCGCCCGGCTTCATGCCTGCGCGCGCGAGAATGCTGTTTTCCGATACCGCTTCCACTACTACACCCTTCTCATCCGGTAACCCATATGCCGAGCGGTCCCCCAGCCCGTTGACATTCCGTAACTTGCCGCCCAGCCATGCCGTTTCCGATGTGGTTTTGCCATCGGCTACATTTTTGATCGCCGGCAACGGAACATGCGCCGCCTGGCTTTTCAGCTCGGGCGAAACGACACCAAACTGGTCCATTGGAAAATTCACAAACCCGATTTTCAATGCCGGACTGCCCGGTTTCACCCGGTAATCGCCTCGGGTAGCATCTTCAAACATCGGGTCGCCAGCCACGCTATGGGCATCGGTACCATTCAGACGGGCCTTTTCCAGCGCCTGTTGGTCGGGAAAGAGGTTATAATCGACCTCCTTGCCCCATTCATTCACCCGGATAGGCGCGTACGGCTTGGTCACGATGTTTTTCCGGAACACATCCCCGCTTCGGGCAAACCATACATGGGGATGAAAAGAGTTGTTGACCATAATATTGTTCTCCACCACCCGCTGAAACCCTTCGCGCAGCTTCAAACCGCCGTTCAGGCATAAATTATTGTAAATGTGATAATTGGAACTTCCATCATCGAGATCGATATCCCAGCCATGATCGCAGCGGAAACGGTTGTTGCGGATGACGATCGTCTTGCCGGCATCGAGCAGGATCAGCTCGGAATGCGCAGCTGCGAGGCTATCCATCCTTTCGCGCACCGGATGCCAGAACCGGTCGCGGCCCCAGGAATTGAACGACCCATGATCGCCCGTTTCAAGCACAGTATCAAATACATCGTTGAATTCGATCACATGCCCGCCCCACGTGCCCTCGCTCACGTTAATGCCCGCACGCGGGATGTTGTAAATCGTGTTATGGCTCACGGTGATCTCCATACTCATCGAAATCTCCACGCCGGCAATCTGCTTCTCCACACGCCCCAGACCGTGCATCAGGTTATCGTAAACCCTGCATTGGGCCGGGTAATTGTTGGTTTTCGGGCCGGGCGTCTTATCCATCTGGTCGTAAGGCACCGATTGGTTGTATTCAAAAGCCGGCGAACGCACCGCGGCGGGGTCGCCTACGAAGCAAACCGCGCTGGCGCCGGTTTCCTCGAAATGGCAGCCCGACACTTCGCCTCCCCGGTTATAATTGCTGAAAAACACCCCGTTGCCGCCTGTCGCATTGAAATGGCATTTCCGGATGGCGCAGTTTTCAGTGCCTTCCAGCAACACCGCTCCGCCGCGGTAAATAGCCCAGTCGCTGCGGAGCAGCGGTTCCCTGGTTTCCATGAAAGTGCGAAGGGTATGCGTGAGTTCGAGCCCCTCGATATGTATATTCCGTACGGGCTTCCCCACCGATCCTCGGAATTCGAACAAATGTCTGATCTGCGGTGTAAGCACCACGGGCACGTCCGGCGCGTATGCGTAAAGCGTGTGCGACGCGGCGTCATAATACCATTCGCCGGGTGCGTCGAGCTCTTCCAGCAGGTTTTCGATGAACCGGTATTTATCGTGCATACCCATCTGGCGGTTGTTCTGATAACCTCCTTCGAGCGCCAGGGTGGTGTCGCTGCTTTTGCCGGTTACCCGGTAATGGTAGTCGCCCCATTCGTGCTTGTGCATTGCATGAACGAATGCGCCTTCCGGTTTCTTCCAGGACTTGATTTTGGCCGCAGACAGTACATCCGCCGAATACCCGCCAAAATGGCTCGCCGCCGGGTCGAAATTCGGGTAACGCGCCATGTGCAGCTTTTTCTTACCGATAAAAAGCTGGTCGAAAATGTAGTTGCCATTAATCGTCGCCTTCTTGACATTCCCTTTGTATTCCAACCATTTAACGGCAACTGCTGCTGCACCGCTAATGGTTACTTTCTCTCCCGGGTAGGACTTGAAGGTAAGCGTCTGTCCCTCGCTCCGGGAGTCCTCCGGCCCGAAAACCAGGGGTCTGGAAAGCAGGTACGTACCTTTCCGTAGAAATACGGTAACCGTCCCGCGCATGCCACGTGCTTTGTTGCGCGCAGCTTCAAGCGTTGCCAGCGGCTTCTCCCGCGACCCGGGGTTTCGATCGTTACCATCCGGCGCCACGTAAATGTCCGCGGCGAATAATGAGCTCGTAAATACCGTACAAAACACGACGGTTATCAGGCTGACAATAAGAAACCTGGTTCTAAAAAAGGTCATAAAGAGCGGGAAAATGTTCTGCTATTCTGTACAAATCACACGTAACAAAGCAATCGATCGACTGATATCTACCTAACACGAAAACTCATTAATACCTGCCGATGGGTAAATAGCTGAATAAGAAATTCCACCATCAGCCTTATATCTAAACCTTGTTGCCCAGGGCTATTTGTCAATTTGCAGAACTTTCATCAACCTGAATTATGAATGAAGCACTTATCTTTTTAGAGCAGAGAATCTTCTGTCAGTCATTTATCGCCGACGTTCTTTCGGGCTTTATTACATCCTTTTCCTTTCTTTTTACGCTTCTGTTCTTATTTCGTCCGCGCATTAAAATAGCCGGTCAGATCGCAACGCATGTCAAATCCTACGGCGGTCGATCAAACAAATGGTATTGCTTCAAAATCATCAACAGATCGCTTTTCAGGGCATTTGACCTTCGTGTGGAAGTTACTCAAAAGATCCCCATGACCGGCCCGGAGGGCAAAACGAACCACCGGACTGTCCCATTGGCGCTGGTAAAAGATCAGTACAACTACGTGGCACCGTTCCGTGTTGGCGAGAAATCCGAATATGCACTGTGGTTTCTGACCACCGACGACATTTTGACGATACTTAATGAAAATGAACACCACATCGTCGAACTGAGAGTAATCTGCAAACATGAACTTACCGGCTTGGGAAGCGTATTTGTAAGAACATATTCAAAACATGATATCAAGGAAGGCACTTTCAAATCGGGCAACACATTTGAAATTGTGAATTGAAAGCCGTATCATTACATTACTTTTAAGCCAACAAGGTTAAAACTCAATCTGCTATGAAACTAGACATTATTGTGATCTAAGCCCTTCCGGGGACAAGATTAAATTGAAAACGCAAAGGGCGCCTGATACGAGGCGCCCTTTGTCATTCCAATGTCTAGCTGACCCTCCCGGTAGCCGCCGGGATTGCCCAACTCCTACCAGCCCATATAATAGGTATCGCTCAACCACGTCGGGCGGGTCAGGTGAAAATGCGATTCCAGCATTTTCTCCGCCTCGCAGAATGCTCCTTCCACCCATCCCTGCTGATCGGAATAGGCTTCGCCTACGACATAAATATTTTCATCGGTATCAGGCTTGCGCATGTAGGGCATGACGTTCCAGACCGCAACACCGGCTTTCCAGGCATGGTACCCGGCACCAAATGGGTCGTCGGACCAGTCCCTGAAATAGGTCACGTATGGTTCAGGGATTTCAACATCCGCGCCGTGCAGCTCACGCAGCTGGTTCATAATTTCGTTCACCATCAGTTGGGTAGCCTGCTCTCTTTCGAGCGCTTTCAGCTCCGCGAGCGAGGCCGATTCTGCCGCACTGACTTTGAAAAGCACGGTATCATCCGAAAGTGCCTTCCAGAATGTCTCCGTTTCCATATCCCCGTAGCTGCCCAGCAGCATCGAGTTGTTGTTCTGCGGATCGGTACCGAAATAGTAGCACTGGCGCATCGGAAGGTCGGTGATCGAATGCCCCGAGTCGATACCCAGCTTTTTCCACCACGGCTCCCGGAAGCCCATTAGTATTTTGAATGCAGGCTCCATGATCACCGAGCGGATGTTGCGATCGAGGGCCGTGTTTTCATTGGAATTGAAAAAGAAGTTCTGCTGATCGAGCAATTCCAGCGACTTCCGCGGCATACCCAATATGATGTGATTGGCGTAGGCATGCCAGATCTGGTTAGCCGGTATATTCAGGAACGTCAGCTCATAGCGATAGTGCTCCCGCTGATCGTGGCCTTTCGAGAAGGTCAGCAGCTTGTTTTCCGACCAGATACACGCCCCCGGAATGCCCATGTATTGGTTCGCCAGCGCATACGCAATGCTGTCGTAGCCTTCCTCGATGGTTTTGTAGGTAACATCAGCCGAAAAATCGCCTACCATATAAGGAAATGCTTCCGCCGCATTCCAGTTGATCGTGTTGGAATAATACCCGCCCGCATTGGCCACAAAACTGTACCCTTCCTCCGAAACCTGGTCCTTGATCAGATTCCAGAAGCCGAGGTCGTTCACTTTGCGCCCGTCGTAAGGCGATCCGGGGAAATGGTAAGTGAGGTTAGGCTTCACCTGGTCCCAATCCCGGCTGGTCAGTTTGAATCCGTAATCATATTGCGTCGGCCCTTTCGTCACCAGGCTTGAATAGTTGCTCACAAACCACGGATCGGCCATGAGCACGTCGTAGATAATCTTGTTGAAAAGCTGGTCGGAGCTGAAACCAATGTCGTCGTCGTTGAGATAATAGCGGGTTACCAGCTTCTCACCCTTGTCTTGCGCCACATTCCAGGCATTCTGTTTGAAATGCTGCTTGCGGAGGTAAAAAAGCAGGTCGGCAGGGTTACCCATCGGGAACGGAACGGGCGTCATATGGTCTTTGAGCACGGGGGTACGTTTGCTCAGGTCTTTTTCGGTCAGCGGGTAACCTTCAATGAGCGTCGTCACGATTTCCTGCGAGGTGAGGTAACGCATGCCCCCCAATTCGCCCCAGAAGTTCATTCCCGGCAGGATCACCGATTCGAGCCGCCCGCCGAGCCGCTCGCTCATATCGAAAATCTGCACCTGGTCGCCGGCGTACTTACCGACGTCGGTAAGACGGAAGACACTGTACAAACCCGATGTTCCCGCGCCGATGATCGCGACTTCCATCTGCAAGCCGGGCTTCATCCCATTATTTAGCGGCGTGTTTTTATTCATGTTGATGGTTTTTAAATGGCTTTGAAATAATTGTAACCCAGCTTGAACGGTGAAATATCAAACGTGGAATGGCCGTCCAGAGCCAACTCGGTCAGTATTTTGCCTAAAAACGGCGTAAACTTCGCCGCCCAGCCGGTGGCATACACCACGATGTTCTGATTATTAGGCACGTAAGGCGGCGCAAAATCAATGAGCAGTTCCTTGTTCGGGATCTTGCTCAACGCAATGAGACAGGTGGAAGTGAAATACGGCGTCGGATCGAGGCCCGTCATGTGGTCGCGGACCCACGCCGACGTGTACGCGAGTTCTTGCGGGTTGGGCACGAGCGTGCGCTGCTCGGGGCTCGTGAGCGGGTCGATCACAAAATCGGGCGCCACGCGGATGTACTCCGGATGGTCCCAGTCCACACCAGGGAAACCATAAAACTGGTTGCCATTTGAGCCGATCGCATTCTGGAATACAAACCAGGTCGGGTACTGGATCTTCGGATCGGTCTTTTTGAAATAGCATGAGGACATATTCCAGTAAGTCGCCTCGATCGTAAAGCCGAGCAAATTGATCACGCTGTCGATATACGGGCCAGGTACCAACACCAGTCTTTCACTCGTAAAAACGCCTTTCGGTGTAGTCACGGTAAACAACTTTCCGTCCTGCCCGATGCCTGTCACCGGCGACTCATCTTGCAGGACCGTGTAAGGATCCCGCTCGCAAGCCTGGTACAGCGTTTCGATCGTAGCGCGGAAATCAATGCTGGCGCCGTCGGCCTGGAAAAGGCCCGTGTAAGTTTCGGGCAAGTTCCGGAAATGGTATTGCGCTTCGATTTCCTTTGCGGTAAGACTTGTATAAGGCACATTCAGCGCTTTGAGTGCCTGCTCCGCCTCGGCAATATTCCCCTCAGTGGAATGCACCGACGGATCACCAAACCAGAGCGTGCCGACCTTGTCGAGCAAAGTTCTGGGTGTCAGGGTTTGGAGCTCATCCCAATAGGGCTGTGCGTCCAGCGCCATTTGCACCATATATTCCTCCGGGTATGGAATGCGGTATTGCCGCGAAACACCCGCCGAGCTGCCCAGCTGGTTTTTGAAGTTGAATTGTTCCAGAACCAGTGTTTTCGCTTTTCGTTTTCCCAAATGGTAACCGGTGGAAAGGCCAATAGCCCCTCCCCCGACCACGATCACATCAAAGTGATGATCTGTTGGTTGCCTCATGAATATTCAATTTATTGTGAAGGTTTTAAGAAATGCTTATTGTTTCACGAGCGTATTGATGTTCACGTGCGGCCACTGGATCAGCTTGGACGGATCATGAAACTGCGGGATAAATTCGATAATGGAATTCTGCGAATATTGCAGTTGCAGGAACGAGCCGCCCGTATTCGGGTTCTTCACGGTTTCGATCCAGAAAGTAGCCTCGAAGCTCGTCGTGTTGGCATTTTGAACGATGAATGGAATGTTGGTAATCCCTCCTTTGTTGGCTGTGCTGACCGAAATGGTGGTCGTAGAAGTAATCGTCTGACCGGCAATCGCGTCGCGCAGGGTGGCATTCGGGTTCACCTTATTAAAGCCTTCCAGGGGCGTGAGATAAGGATCGGTGTAGCCCAGCGGCTTGGAGCCCGGACCGGTAATGGGCAAAGTACTGATATCCGGGATATCAGGCGCACCCGGCGTCACCGACGAACCGCCCAATGCCAGCAACGAGTCTCCGTGAGGTACCGATGCCTGCCGTGCAATGCTGAACTCATCCGGGCAATCCTGCAACAGGAGCCAGGTACCATTTTCGGCGTGGAGCAAACTACCGTCGACATTACTGTGAATGGAGAGGCTGTATAGCAACGTCGGTACCTGTTGCACAATATGCGTTCCACGGTTGGGTGTGGGCGTGCTTAACGGCGTCACCGTAAGTGTTTCGGTATAAGGCTGCACAAGGAGCAGGAAACCGCCTTTCTGATTGGGAACAGCAACCAGGTTCCAGCCTTTACGGCCCACCCAGGTACCGATCAGGTCGGTCAGCGGCCCGAACATCGAAACGGTTTCATCGGGGGCGCCGCCTAAACGAATGGTTTGAAGGGCATTGCTAGTAACTTTTAACATGGTGTATGATGGTTTAGTGAAAAAGAGAATGCGTACCGGGCACTCATGGCCTGTCAATCCGATCATTACCAACCTGCCATAACTCATCCGCTCCGGATTTCACCACGTTATCTATCATAGAACTAGTTTTATAATATTTGACAAACTAGTTGAAATAAGAATTAATCAAACTAATACTACTTTCGAACTTATTTAACGGTCGAAGGCTTTTGCGGTACGGCAGTTTGCAGCCCGCAATTCGTGGTCAGGTGTGGTCAAGGATAGTCAAGGGTAATTAGGTGCGGCCAAGTAGAGTCCAGTGTTGCCGGTGTTGTCAGGTATAGTCAAGTGTTGTCAAGGAGAGTCGTATGATGAGGTATACTCTTTGTGATTCCTGGCAACATGTGACTATACTTGACTACTCCTGACTACACATGACATCTCCTGACTACGCATGACCTCCCCTGACCATTATTGCAGCCTCGCGCCACCCGGCCGTCCGTTAAAATTCCACGGCCCACATTATGTCCTACAAAAGGAATTATTAGTTTTACACCCAGAACCCATTTTTCGCCGCCTGGCCAATGCATGTATGAGTGATCTGAAAAAAGATATCCGGCCTTTGGAGGCTTCCACGATGACCGACCTGGTCGAATCCAGGCTGCGGGAGTATTTGAAACGGAAGTCATTCGTACCCGGCGATGCCTTGCCTAAAGAGCAGGAATTGGCTGACGCCCTTGGGGTGAGCCGGAACGTGGTGCGTGAGGCACTTAGTCGACTGCGGATGCTGGGAATGATCGATACGCGCAAAAAACGGGGTATGGTGCTCACGCAGCCCGACATTCTCGGCTCGCTCGAGCGGGTGCTCGATCCGTTGATTTTGGGCAAAAACACATTGAAGGATATTTTCGAGCTGCGGCTGGTGCTGGAAATGGGCCTGGCCGACCTCATCTATCTCCGCAAAACCCCCGACGACATTACCGCCCTGGAAAGCATTGTAGCACAGGAGATCAACAAGCATCAGAAAGCCTTCCAGGTAGAACACGAAATCGCTTTCCACGGCAAGCTCTATCAGATGACGGGCAATGATACTTACATGCGTTTCCAGAAAATGTTGCTACCGGTTTTTGAATATGTGCTCGATTATGAAATCCGGACCAATGGCCAGGCCCACGTCGGCGAAGTCACGCACCGTGACTTGGTTGAAATCCTGAAAACAGGTGATTCAGAAGATTTCCGCCGAGGTATGAAAGCGCATTTAAAGCCCCATTTCGATCGGTTGACGGCCTAATAACAGCATTCCCTGAATCCCGCCAAGGAGAGATTGTTTTGCCGCCCATTGTTGGTGCATGCCCAGGGCATTTAATGCCAACCCGTACCCACATTATTGCTACCAATATTATATCGCCACGCGATTTTCCGCAGATCGAGGCCGTCGCGGTCTTCGATTGAAGCGTAAATGCCGTCAGGCATGCAACATTGGTAGAAAAGAGCACATTGCACGGCTCAGAAATCCCCGTCAGGGATGCAACGACAGGCTCAACGTGCATATCCAGCCCAACAATTTGCATTATTTTCTGAATAAATATTTGGATGTTCAGCCACAATGCTTTTACATTTACTAATATGTAGAACATAACTACTAATTATGATCAAAAAAACATGGCTGCTCCTGTTCGTCCTGGCCGCCACCCGTACGTTTTCACAAGACATTCCCGAAACGCACACATTGTTCCGGGGAGGTGAAGATGGCTATAAAAGTTACCGCATTCCTTCGCTCATTCAGGCTAAAAATGGCGCACTCATCGCCTTTTGCGAAGGCCGTAAAGAGGGAGCCGGCGACGCAGGCGACATTGATCTGCTCATGAAACGCTCGACGGATAACGGCAAAACGTGGAGCCAGCAAACGATTATATGGGACGACGGCGCCAATACGTGCGGCAATCCATGCCCGGTGCTCGACGAACAAACTGGGGAAATCCTCCTACTGATGACCCATAATCGCGGCGATGCGTCTGAAAAAGACATTATTACTAAAAAATCCGAGTCGACCCGGACGGTGTGGCTCTCCCGCAGTTCCGACAACGGTGCCACCTGGGCGAAACCGGTTGAAATAACCCAAACCACCAAGAAACCCGAGTGGGGATGGTATGCAACCGGCCCTGGCATTGGTATTCAAATCCGTAAGGGACCGCGAAAAGGCCGTCTTGTGATCCCCTGTGATTTCAGCTATGACGATCCCAACGGCAAAGTTCGCAACGGGCCGTTCGAATATGGGGCGCACGCCATTTACAGTGACGACCATGGCAAAACATGGCAGCTCGGCGGCACAATTACGCCCAAAATGAATGAATGCCAGGTCGTTGAAGTCGACGACGGCAATGGCACACTACTGATGAACATGCGCTCCTACTTTGCCCGCGGAAGGCGGGCCCAATCGCTGAGTTATGATGGCGGTGTGAGCTGGACCGCGCCGGAAGACATTCCGGAGCTCGTCGAACCGGTATGCCAGGGGTCGATCATCCGCTACCGGCGCCCGAATGCAAAAGGCCTCGGTGCAATGCTCTTTCTCAATCCCGCGAGCACCACCAAACGCCATAACCTGACGTTACGGGCCAGTTTCAATGAGGGAAAAACGTGGCCGGTCATCCGAACCATTTTCCCCGGTCCGTCGGCCTATTCATCTATGGCCGTGTTACGGGACGGCAATATCCTGTGCCTTTATGAAGCTGGTAAAACCGGTGCTTACGAGCAGATCGTACTGCAAACAATTACCCCAAAGTGGCTGTTCGGACCTTACAAATAGCTGAATTTCAACACTTCCATTCCATATGCTTACCATCCAACACACCGACGGCCTCATTGCCGCGCTTTTCACACCTTTACATCCGGACGGCTCTGTGCATTACGAACTGCTTCCCACATTGGTCGAGCATTTGATCTCCACCGGCGTTTCGGGCATATTCATATGCGGCAGTAATGGCGAAGGCCCCAACCTCACGCTCGAAGAACGCATGCGGATAGCTGAAACCGTGATCAATGCCGGTAAAGGTCGCCTGCGTATGATCGTACACGTAGGGCACGCGAGCATCGCGGAGGCGCGCAAGTTGACAGGTCACGCGCAGGAAGCGGGTGCGGACGCTATCTCGTCGGTCGCAGCATTCTATTTCAAACCCACCTCGGTACAAAACCTCGCCGATTGTATGTCCGACATCGCGGCCGGCGCACCGAAATTGCCATTCTATTACTATCATATTCCTTCACTCACCGGCTTTTCCGTGGACGTGCTCGACTTCATGCGCATTGCCGAAAAGCAAATCCCCAACTTCGCCGGTGTAAAGTACACCGCGGCTACGCTTTGGGAGTACCAGGAATGCCTGAATTTCGATAACGGCAAATATGATGTGTTATATGGTTTTGATGAAAACCACTTGCCCGCATTGTCGATGGGCGCCAAAGGCTGCATCGGAAGCACTTTCAATTTCGCTGCCCCATTCTATTTAAAAGTAAGGCAGTATTTCGAAGCTGGCGAGATGGAAAAGGCACGGAAACAAATGCTGTTTTGCGTAGAAATGGTCCGTACGGTAGTGCAATACGCACCGATCCCCGCCCAAAAAGCGGTGATGAAAATGCTCGGCTTCGATATGGGTCCATGCCGGCTACCGCTCGAAGTGCTGTCCGACGGCCAATACCAGGCGCTGCACCGGCAACTGACCGACATCGGTTTTTTCAAATTCCTGCCCAACGGAGAAGCCGCACCTGACCACCCATGACTATACCTGACTGAATGACTGAATGATTGAATACATGAGTGAATAATTAAAGACCCGATGAGCCGCTTCCTTTTCTTTCTGACCATTTTCCTGCAAGCTGTGATTTCGAATGCCCAGCAGCCGGGGCCTTCGCCTCTGCAATGGAAAGACCTGCCATCCCTTCCCGACGATGTGGGATTTGCCGGTGCTTATGCAGGCGTGAGTAACGATGCGCTGGTTGTCGCGGGGGGTGCCAACTTCCCGGGCAATGCCGGGCCATGGGGTACCGCGCCTAAAACCTGGTACGACGGCATTTTTGTATTGGAAAATCCTTCGGGGAGCTGGAAGAAAGTGGGTAGACTGCCGCACGCAATGGGTTACGGTATTTCGCTGACCACGCCGGAAGGCATTTTCTGCCTCGGAGGCGCCGACGGTACCCGGCATTACAATCAGGCGTTTTATCTCAATTGGAAGGACGGCCGCATTGCCACCACGCCGCTCCCTGCATTGCCTGTCGCGCTTGCATACGCTTCCGGCGCATTGCTGGGCGATAAAATACTTGTTGCAGGCGGTACCAGCGCGCCGTCCGATACCAATGCGCTCAACCGTTTCTGGGAATTTGATTTATACAAAAAACAATGGAGCGAACTGCCGGCTATACCCGGCAACGGACGTATGCTGGCCGTCGCCGGCGCGCAGGACGGCCGATTCTACCTTTTCAGCGGAGCAGAACTGCACTATAATGCAGCCACAGGCGCGGTAAAACGTAATTATTTGAATGAATGCCTTGCCTATAACCCGGTAAGCAAAACCTGGAAACGCATCGCAGACTTGCCCAATGCGGTGGCGGCTGCCCCCTCGCCGGCATACGCGGCCGGGCAGTCGCACCTGCTCGTGGTGGGCGGGGACGATGGCGCACATGTGCAACGGGTGACGGAGCTGCGCGAAAAGCATCCCGGTTTCCGCAATGAAATCATGGCCTACCACAGCATTACCGATACCTGGGCCTCGCTCGGGACATTTCAGGGAGGGAAAACGTCTGTTACGACGCCGCTCGTGACCTGGAATGGGCAACTGGTGATCCCTTCCGGCGAAGTTCAGCCGGGTATCCGCACGCCCCGGGTAATCGCGGGCAGCCCGGTGGTAAATACGGGTACGTTCAACGGCATAGACTGGGGTGTGGTGGCGGTTTATTTTCTGTTGGTACTGGGCATCAGCATTTATGTTTCCCGCAAAATGAGCGCCAGCACCGACGATTTCTTCCTTGGCGGCCAGAATATCCCCTGGTGGGCGGCCGGACTAAGCATTTTCGGGAGCAAACTGAGCGCCCTCACTTTCATCGCCATTCCGGCCAAAACTTATGCTACTGATTGGACATACATTTTTGCCAATGCAATGATCGTCGTCGTTGCGCCGATTGTGATCTGGTTTTTCCTGCCTTATTTCCGCAAACTAAAAATCACCAGCGTGTACGAGTACCTCGCATTCCGGTTCAGTAAAACGGTAAAGCTGGTCGGCAGCCTTACATTTGTAGTTTTTCAGGTAGGAAGGCTAGGCATCGTGATTTACCTTCCTGCGTTAGTTCTGAGCACCGTTACCGGTATGAACCTCATGCTTTGCATTATCCTTACCAGCCTCATTACCACTGCCTATACCATCTCCGGCGGCATTGAAGCCGTGGTTTGGACGGAGGTAATGCAGGTGGGTGTGCTACTGGGCGGGGCGTTCGTCAGCTTATTCTTCATTGCCTATGCATCCGGGGGTTTCGATGCGCTGTTCGGACAGGCGAGCGACGCCGGCAAGTTTCATATGGTCAACAACGGCTGGGCCATAACCGAACCGGTGCTATGGGTGGTTCTGGCAGGTAATTTCATGACGCAGATTGTTACCTATACGTCCGACCAGGTGGTGGTGCAGCGATACCTCACCACGCCCACCGAAGCGGAAGCCCGGCGGTCGATCTGGACCAATGCGTTGCTCGTCATTCCCGCCACATTGATTTTCTTCCTCGTCGGGACCGCCTTGTGGGTGTATTTCAAACAAAATCCCCAACTCCTCAACCCGATAGCGCGTACTGACGATATTTTCCCATGGTTCATCTCTACGCAACTGCCTGCCGGCCTGCGGGGGTTGGTGATAGCCGGTCTTTTCGCGGCCACCATGTCGACGATCAGTTCGTCTATGAATTCCATTGCTACGGTCGTCACCACCGATTTTTTTCAGCACTTCGTTCCCCAGTCCAACGATCTGCGGCGCTTCCGCTTTGCCCGCTACACCACCCTCGCATTGGGCGCCGCGGGGATCGGCATTGCCGTCTGGCTGGTTTTTATGGAGAACAACAGCATTTGGGACCAGTACCTGAAACTGATCGGCATATTCGGCGGCTGCCTGGCGGGAATGTTTGTAGCCGGTATATTCGTCCCTTCCATCAACAGCACGGGAGTCCTCGCCGGTTTTTTCCTTAGCGCAGTGCTACTCTATTTCGTTCAGGCCAATGGCTGGGTACATTTCTTCCTGTATCCCGGTGTCGGCATTTTCGGATGTGTGATTTTCGGGTGGCTGGTAAGCAAAGCCTTCCCCCGGCTTTCCTGAGCCCGCTTTCGGAAAAAGTTACGCGCGCGGCATTTTATAGCCATTGTGGTATTCACTGGTAATCAATTTATTAGCCATAGAGTCATCAAACTCACCTTTTTGCACATTCCAATGGAGTGTAGTACCCATGCGGTAAGCGATATTACCCATTTGTGAAAGTATCGCCACTTCTGCACCCGCCTGTATGGGCGCACGCAGATCATCCATGCGCCTCGAGCGGATCACCTCCACGAAGTTTTTGGCGTGCTCATCCAGGCCATTGTCGGACGACTTCGTAAGCTGAACCGCCTCCATACGTTTTTCGTAGGGTACCACTTCCCAACCCTGCCGGTCGACGATGAGTGTGCCGTTCTCACCCAGGAATGCGATGCCGTGCTGGCGGTTGTAGATACCCGCGCCGTAGCCGATCACATGCTCCCATTGGATGTTAAAATCGTCGTATTCGAAGAGGGCAGTCAACGTGTCGGGCGTTTCGGCGCCGGGGTTACGCAGCATGGCCCCGCTTGCGCTGACGCGTTTCGGCGTGGCACCGGCCTTCATACCCAGCAATGCGTAGTCGAGCAAATGCACACCCCAGTCGGTCATGATGCCTCCTGCGTAATCCCAGAACCAGCGAAATGAGCCATGAAAACGATTGGGATTGAAAGGTCTTTTCCTTGCCGGACCGAGCCATTGGCCATAGTCGACGCCCACCGGAGCTGCGCCATCCGGCTGTTGTAAAATGGGATTGCCATAATTAAAATACCCCCACACTTTCACCAGTCCCACTTTACCGAGCTTTCCCGAATGCACAAAATCAACTGCGTCCCGAAAATGCTTCTGGCTGCGCTGCCATTGCCCTACCTGCACAACCCGGTTGGTCTTTTGTTGCGCAGCTACCATCGCCCTGCATTCGGCGATGGAATTCCCGATCGGCTTTTCAACGTATACATCCTTACCTGCATCGCAGGCCTCGGCCATCATGAGGCAATGCCAATGATCGGGCGTACCGATTACCACTGCATCGATGTCCTTGCTATCCAGAACCTTCCGGTAGTCGCTGTAAGTCTGGACCTGCATTCCCCTCCCTGCCAGTTCCGCCGCTCGCTTGTCGAGCACATTGCGATCAACATCGCATAGCGCCACACATTCCACGCCCGGGTTTTTCATCACCGCGTTAACGTCCGCCCATCCCATGCTGTTGATCCCGATCGCCGCTACCCGTATCCTGTCACCCGGCGATCCGATGGACGTCGATCCGCGCGCACCTGCGTACGTAAAGTTGGTGATAACGGGCGAGATAGCAGTACCTCCGGCTATGGCCGTGGCAGTATGGATGAATTTTCTTCTCGAAATGGTCATGACAACTCCTTTGAACGATGAGCACAAAACAAAGCGGGTCTTCCCGCATTTTTACCGCTGTTTTTAAACAAAGTATCCTTGCAATATTTCAAATGTCAATCTGACAAATCCCGCCGGAAGCGATCTTCTTTGATCTGCTCTCGGCCGAACCGGGGTTAAAACTCACCGACGCCGACAGAATCAGCTTCAAGAATGTGAAACTGATCACGAAGCACTCGGAACCCGTCATTTTCACCGACAATGCTACCAATATTTCCTTCGATGGCCTGCAATACAACGACCACGCCGAGACCCTCATTTCGGACACCGGTGAACGCAGCCAGAACATCAGCATCGCACATATCGATGCTTCGAAGGCCAAAAAAGTTAAAGGAATTTTCAAAGAGAAGCCCAGGACAAGGGCCTGGGCATTCATGGGGGTGAATAATAATTTTCGAATCGCCGACAATAAAAGAAAATTCTACGCTGGCCGAATGCTGTCCAGGTTTAAAACCACGGAGCGTTTGCGGCCCGAATAATTGTATTTGACCGAAACACGGTCGCCGGCCTGGGGAATGCGAATAAGCTGCTCCCGCAATACATGGACCTCGGTCACAAAATTGCGCCCCCGCGCCGGCTTCACATGGATCTGGAAGGTATAGTAGGTTTCACCCTGAAGGTAGGATCCGCGATGCTCTTCCGAAAGCAGCACCACCGCGTCCGCGACCTGCCCGTCGCGGATTTCCTTACCTCCCAGTAGGAGCATCGTGCGTCGGAACCGCAGCACGAACCACACTCCTCCAACGATCAGAAATGCCAGTAATAAAATGAGCAACAATTGCCCTGCATGTATCGCCAATATCTCCATAGCCAATAGAATTCGATGGCTTCAAAGAAAAGACGCAATGTTCCAAAGTACGACAATTGTGATTTAACGGACAGTTTCACTTATCGAGTGGCTGGTTTCCGAGAGGCAATTGTAAAAGCACTTCCTCTTTCTTTCGCCTTGATATTTCTACGCGGCTTCCGTCCAGCAGTTCTACCAAATCGTGGTCAGCCATGAGTTTTGCAATAAATTTCGGGTTTACCAAATGTGACTTGTGCGTCCGTATAAAACCGAATTCCGTCAGCATTTCCTCATAGTATTTCAAAGTCTTGCTGGCCAGTACCGGCTTGCGGCTTTTAATGAAGATATTGGTATAATTCCCTTCCCCCTGCAAACGGACGATCTGATCGAGTGTGAAGAAAGACACGCCATCCTGATAAGGTACCGCCAGCCGGAACTCGCTCGCACGCTTGTGCGCGATGTTACGCACGAGGTTGTCGAACAGCACCGGGTTCTGATGTACGTTCTGCTTTTTCAGGAAGCGGTCCACCGCGGAGCGCAATTCATCGGGGTCGACCGGTTTGAGCAGATAATCCAGCGCGCTGAACCGGATCGCCTGTACCGCATATTGATTATAAGCCGTCGTAAATATGACCTCGAAAGCAGGCTCCTTCAAAGCCCTCAGAAAATCGAAGCCGTTTTTACCAGGCATTTCCACATCGAGAAAAACAATATTCGGCCGGAACGTTTTGAGTATTTCAAGCGCAATATCCACTGATTCAGCCTGTTTCACCTCTCGTATCTCTTCCACATAAGTTTCAATGTAATGCGCCAGCACGTTTCTTGATTTCGGCTCGTCGTCAACAATAAGTGCTTTGATCATTGTCTAAGTCTGATATAAGTAGGTAGATAATTCAATTCTGACAAGCGTCCCGGTCGGGTTGCCGGCGGCATCGTACCGGTCGATCACTTGCAGGGAGGCATGGTTGCCCTGACGGGCAAGGACGTCGATCCGGTCTTCACAGATACGTATTCCACGCGATTCGTGTTCCCGTGTGCGGGAGGAATTTGCCCTGAGTTCGGCGGACTTTTTCCGGCCGATGCCATTGTCCTCTATTTCGCAGGCAAACTGTTCGGGTCCGATCAGAAAAAACCGGATACTCATATGCCTTTCCCCTTCTTTATGCATTAACCCGTGCCACAAACCATTCTCCACAAAAGGCTGCAGCAGCATCGACGGTAACCGCACATAGTCATCTTCCAGCTCGGGATCCAATTCAATCGAATAAGTAAATCCCTGTCCAAAACGCATCAGTTCCAGTTCGAGATAGAGTTCCAGCACGTCCCGCTCTTCGGCGATCGTCACCAGGTTCCGGCCCGAATTATTCAACACCAGCCTGAACAGCTTGGCGAATTTGTTGAGGTACTTGCTGGCCTCGGCGTATTTTTTGGTGACAATGCATTCCTGGATACTATTGAGACAATTGAAAATGAAATGTGGGTTCATCTGCGCCCGCAAGGCCATCAACTGGCTTTCGGCAAGCATTTTATTAATCCGGAGCAACATAATTTCCTGCCGTTCGGCCTGCGCACGGGCCATCGCTTCGGTAATCTTGTTGGCGCTGATGGCGGCGATCGTCGAGATCACCCGCACATGGTTTTGGTTATAGAAATTCCTGCGCGGATGTTCCGAGTCGATCACCCCGATTACCTGCCCTTCATGCAGGATCGGCACCGCAAGCTCCGACGCCCTCGCCTGATCGTCGACAATGTAACGCGGGTCTTTGGAAGTATCACCGATGATCTGCGGCATACCCGTAGCCGCCGCGGCACCTACAATCCCCTCGCCGACGGGTATTTCAATCGGATTGAGGATTTCGTATTCCTTCGGACTTTTCGGCCCGTAAGCCGCTTTCTGGATCAGCTTGCCGCTCTCTTTATCGAGCAGGTAAACCACGCAATCTTCAAAATGCAGCTTGGAAATACAGTTGCGGGCAATATCCCAGCATATTTCATTCACGGAGTTATCGCCGTAAACGCTGTTGGCAAAATACTCAATCGTGTCGTCGAGATCCATTTTCCGTTGTCTTTTAATGTAAACAGTATAAATCCAGTACAAAATACCCATAATGGCCGCTGTACAGGCGATCAGAAACCACCAGGTCTGCCACCAATGCGGTAGCACCCGTATTTTGAGCGTCTCGGCAGCCTTCATCCACCGGCCATTCTCATCGGTACTCCTTACTTTAAAAACGTAGTCGCCGGGAAGCAGGCTCGTGTAAGATGCCGTGATATTGCGCCCGGCCAGTACCCAATCGTCGTCCAGCCCCACGAGCTGGTAGCTGTATTGCAGCGAAGGGATATCTCGGTGACTGAGCGATGCATATTGAAAGGTAACAAATGATTCGTCCGGTTTCAATTCCAACAAATCACCCTTGAGGTCCCGGATACGCTCTTGTCCGAAAATTTTAACGGAAGTAATACCAGGCGGGTTTTGCACGGGTACCGAAGCAAAATGCCGTGGATTGATCACCACAACATGATCGAGCATTACTGCGTAGATTTTGCCGCCCGCCACTGTTACGTAGTTCCAATAGTCCTGTAACGTCTTACCCAGATCCAATTCCACCTTACTGACGTTGTTGCTGACAGGGTCGTACGCAGCCAGTCCCTCCCGCGTAGCTGCCCACACTACGCCGTTGTCGTCGATATCCAGTGAAGAAACCTGATCATATGGCAGGCCGTTTTTGGTACTAATACTGGTGATAACCTGACCGTTGACATCGAGTTTCATCAGCCCGGCGGATGTCGACGCAGCCCAAATGTCGCCTGTCTTGCTCTGGCGCATGGCGTATATAAATTCATCGGCAATGGCGGGCGTATTCAATTGTGTGAAACGCCCGGTCGCCTGGTTATAACGCAATAGGCCTTTACCCTCAACCGCAAAAAGGATGTCGCCGTTGGAGAGCAGGACAAAGGCCTGCGAATTGGCAAATTCGAACAACCCGTATTTCGGGTCGGTACCGTCGAAACGGACGCAAACTTTCGTGACCGGATTGTACCGATAGAATGCGTCGCCATCGATTTCGAACCAGATATTACCTTGTTTATCCAAAAAGACGAAAGGCGCCTGATACGACGACAGTCCTTTCTTCATCTGATCGAAACGCTGCAAAACCGTTTGCCCCGGCGCAAGCGAATAAATGCCGTCGAATCCGGCAAACCACCAGGTCTCACCCACTTTTGCTGCCATTACAGAACGATTATTTCGCAACCTTTTGCTCGGCGTGAGGTATTTCTGATAGGTACGATCAACCGTATTATAAAACACGACACCGTCTTCCTTGCACGCGATGATCGTCTTACCCTCGACGGTAATGGAGTTGGCATGGGCGAAACTCGTTTCCAGGAAGAAATGAAAACTGGGCAGCTTGTAAATGGCCTCAATGGGATTCTTGGGCAGTGTTTTGCTCACACCATTAATCGTACCCAGCCACACGTTGCCCTGCGAATCGGAAATAGCATCCCTAAAATGCCCGTAGGCGATCGTATAAGCCTGATCCTGACTGTACTCCAACTTACGAAACGGTTGAGCCGGTTCTTTCAGGAACGCCGCAAACAGCCAGGTAGAAACCCACACTCTGTCCTGACGATCAATAAAAATAAAGTTGCACCCTTCACCGATCTGCTTACCGTCCAGCTCGTAATGCTTGTCCAGTTTGCCAGTTCGGTAGTCCCAGTAGTTCAGCGTTGGTTCGGTGTCACAGCCATACCATACATTACCACTACGATCGAGTGCAACGGCATTCACATGCTCCGATTCAAGCAGGGGACTTTTCAGGGGATTATTGCCTTTGAAATAAACCCGTCTGGATTTACAATCGACAAAAAAGGGTCTGTTCCCGCCCACCCACAGTCCGCTCCGCAGCGTGTCATACACCATAAAAGTGAGTTGGAAATGCGAAAAATCGAACTTTCGGGCTTCGGGGAATACCTCTGTCAGGGGTTTCAATTTTTGATGGTCATACAAATAAAGCCCGTCGGATGCGCCGATCCATATGCGGCCCTGTCCGTCAGCGCGGATGCGCACAATATATTTTTGCGCCAGCGATTCAAACCGGGGATCCCTCGAGAACCTGCCCGTTTTTTTGTCGAACAGCAGGATGCCTCTCCGCAGCCCAATCATAAGGGTATCTTCCCCGTTAAAAGGCAGAATGGCGTTTACGAAGTGCTTTTGTCCGCCATTCACATCGTGGAACCGCTGCACGACCGCACCGTCGTAACGATCGAGCCCCGCAGAAGTACCAATCCACAGAAAGCCTGAAGAATCTTTATATAAACATCTGATTTGCTTGGCACTGAGCCCATCCTGCCATCTGATGTTCTGAAACAGCGTCTGCGCCCCAAGTTGTCCGCCCAAAAAGACAAGACCTACAAGGGGTAATACACTAACCAGCTTTTTAAGGAAGAGCATCACTGCCGACAGGATTTTCATTGATGATTCGCATTCAATATCTGCGATCTCGAGACCAAATACGTCAATTCTATACAACTGTACTACCTCATTTATTTATCGGTAGAAACCCTTAACCGCCTCAAAATCGTTGAAATGGCATTTTTCAGCACACCGGATAATCAGTGATTTACCGGTAAATAGTCAATAATTACCGTTGCATCATTAAAACTGGACGTTACTTGTCCCGATATGCACTTTTGCGGCTCTATTCCCAACGCCATGAAAAATAATCCTCATCACACTCAACCTCATCCTATACTGTTATGCTGATCCTGCTTCTGATAACCGGCGTATGCCTGACACTCGTCGTCGCAAGCGTGTTCCTGCTCCGCCCTGCTACCGAGTCTTTCACCCCTTCGCCATCCTTTGACGTTTACGAAATCGACAACAAACTGGTTTTTTACAAGGGAAAAGACGGCAGCAAATCATTGATCCCCGACGCACACGCCAGGACCTTCCAGATCCTGACGGCCGGTCCGGTGGGACAATCGGGGCCTTCGCTTTACGCACGCGATTTTGAAAATGTCTATTTCCAGGGCAAATGCATTCCGGGCGCTAACCCCGTATACTTTCAGATCCTGGGCACCGATCTTGGGCGGGACGATCGATATGTGTTTAAAGCAAACGACCTGATGTCCTCCGACGCCAGGAACTTCAAATGCCTGGACGAGCGATTGAGCAAGGATAGCCAGCGTGTTTATTTCGACGACCAGGTGATCTCCGAAGCTGCCAGCCATTTCAGGTACATCGGTAAATGGCAAAGGACCTCATTTTACAAAGATCACAGCAAGGTCTTTGTCAATGGCAAGGGCTACCGCGTCGCCGACATCGACACTTTCGATTATGCGGGAAATGGCATTTTTACCGATCGTTACCAGGTATACAAATTCAACGGAGACGGCTTTCAAAGCAATTCCGGGCAACCTGTATTCCGGGCAATGATGCAATTCCAGCCCGCTTTTGGGTAAAGATATGAACTATCTGAAAATCGTTACCATCTTCAATTGGGTGGTGATCGCCCTGCTGTTCCTGCTCGTAATGGCCGAAACGCTGTTCCCTACCAAAGGCGGCGGGGATGCGGCTTCCGGGATGGGAAGAGCTATCTACTACCTGGCAATCATCGCCCTGGTTGTGTTGGTCTCGCTCAATCTTCTTCCATTTAATTGGAGCAAATACACCGCATTCATCCTCGTTGCAGTGCCGCTTTTCTGGGTGGCGTTCGGGTCTTCCATTAGCAATTTCAAAAGAGGTATCACCAACATGATTGAGGCGAAACCGTTTTTTGAAGACAAAGAAAGGGACAGAATGGCCATTGCGATTTTTAATGCAAAGCCGGATAAATTGAAAAAATACATCGCGGAAGTACAGCCGCGGCTCCGGGATAACGCTTACGGTTATCCGTTACTTGAAATGGCCGTTGCAAACGCGGGCTCTGTCGACCACGACGGCGAACGGCGCCTGGAATGCATTCGTGCGCTCTTGCAGGCGGGCGTGAGCATTAAAAGTGACGATCCCGACGTCGAAAAAATCCATTTCTCGCCCGCGACGTCCGGAAACGCACCTGTACTTCGCCTACTACTGGAACACGGCGCCGATGCCAATGCGAGGGTGACCGATTACGGCAGCGGCAAACCCGACGTAGTCCCTATCATCTTCGAAGCACTGTCAACTTCCTACGGGGCATATGATTGCGTAAAAGCACTGCTGGACCACGGTGCCGACCCCCAATGCCGTCAAACCGTGGGACGGCGACCATGAAAAAATGTCAGTACTGCTCTACGCCGCCGAACGGCAATACTGGGGCGTATGCAAGATGCTCATCGAAAAAGGTGCCGACCCGCGTTATACCACGCCGGACGGCACCTCCATACAAACTTTTATCGAGCAGGGCGATAGTTTTTACCCCGAAAACGAGCAGGCGCTGGCCGACTTTGAGGCCGTTCGGGCGATAATGGAAGGGCCGCCGGCAACCAGTCGCTGACCACACTGCCCTATTTCATCCGTTTCGCAGTAGCATCGAACATGCTCATCATACTTCCTTTCAGATTGTCATCATCCACCTTCGAAAGATCTACAGTCACGTCGTAGCCCTGGGCCGAAAAACCGATTGTAATCTTGTCGGCCGCCTCGTCGACGCTGGTAATGGCTATTTTTTCGGCGCTGGGGTCTGTTGCGTTGGTGATTTGGCCAGTGAGTTTGCCGTCGGTCCGGGCCAGGTCTGCAACGAGTTTAGCATCGCCATTGGGTGTTCCGAAAACGGTGATCTCCCATTTACCGGCAAAAAAGTCGGCGGGTGCCGTTTGCGCAATGCTCGTGCAAACTGCGCCCAGCAGGCACAGGATCATCATCATAGAGTTAAGCCTTCTCATAATCGATACGTTTTTAGTGAAGAAATGAAACCATCCGGCAAGGGGATGTCGACCTCCCGCGACCGTCGTACAGCAAATGTAAAGAAGAAGTTTATTTATTGTCTATATTTAAGACAATAATATTTTTCCAATTACTTATTTATTTAATACAAACAAGCTTCAAAGGTGCCGGACAGCAAATTTGTCTGGATTACCCCTTGTAAAAGTCTGTTTTACACACCTGTGCCACGCCTCAAACTGGTTAACTTTACGAGAAACATCGCACCATGAAAATGAGACCCGGCGAGTTTATCGCCCTTTCGGCCTGCACGATGACGCTCACTGCCCTTGGCATCGATATTATGCTGCCCGCATTCGGTGAGGTACGAAGGCATTTTGGCCTGAACGCCGACGCTACCGATACAGCGCAGATCATCTCCTTCTTCTTTATGGGACAGGTAGCCCAGATTTTCTTCGGCGCGCTCTCCGACCGTTTCGGGCGCCTGGCCATCCTGCGAATCGGGTTCCCGTTATACATCGCCGGAGGTGTCATAGCCGCACTGGCCCCCGACCTGCCCACCATGCTCGCTGCACGCTTTTTTGCCGGTATGGGTGCTTCCGCTGTATTTATGACGACCATAGCCGGCGTGCGCGACCGTTTTGTGGGCGATGAAATGGCACGTATCCTGTCTCTGATATTTACAATTTTTCTGTTCACACCTGTGATCGCCCCGTTTTTGGGACTGGCTATTATGTCTGTGGGATCCTGGAAAATGGTATTTCTCACCCCACCATTGTTCGCCGTAGCTGTGTTCCTATGGTCGCTACGCCTCGAAGAATCGCTTCCGCCTGCACAACGCACGCCGCTCAACCGCGCGCGCATATGGCGCTCCATCGTACAGGTGATCGGCAACCGCACTTTCCTGCGCTATACGACGGTTACTACGCTGCTTTTCACAGCATTAAGCTCCTACGTATCCAGCTCCGAGCACATTGTGGGAGAGATTTATGGCAAACCCGAGCTTTTCGCCTGGATTTTCGCAGGGATGGGTGCAATGATGTCCATGTGTGCATTGCTGAACTCCCGGCTGTCGTCCCTGTTCGGTGCCCGGCGGACAATCAAATGGCTTCTGGTAATTTATACCGTTATAGGCGCTGCATTACTTGCATTCACCTGGGCATTTGGCGACCCACCGCGCATGCCCCTGTTTTTCATCGCCGTGACCCTGATGCTCGCGATCAATTTGGCCGTGGAGCCCAATAGCAGTGCATTAGCCCTGGAACCAATGGGTAATATGGCGGGAATGGCTTCGGCTATTTATGGTACCTGCTTTTTCTTTGTAGGCGCTGCGCTCGGCTCCGTAACAAGCCATATGATGGCCCATGGGGTATTTCCGCTGGTAGTTTGCTTTTTCGCATTTGGGTTAATCTCCGTGCTGCTGGCATTCAGCGACCGATCGCAAACCGCGACAGAAGCACCTTAATACCGTTTTTGCAGTTTCGCTGGCGCAACTCCGTCACGGTAGTTCCGCTGGGGCAGTTCCACTGGGGCAGTTCCACCGAGGCAGTTCCACCGAGGCAGTTCCACTGAGGCAGTCCCACTAGGGCAGCTTCCGCTGGGGACTCAATCTTTAATCAGTGTAAAATGCCGAATTGTCGGCCGAAGAACCCGAATCACTAGTGCCGGAATCAATCGTTCCGGAATCGTTGCTCGTAAAATCGCCGCTCTCGGCACATGAATCGGAGAAATCACCGGCGCAGGTGTCAAAATTCACAAAATCACTGCCTGTTGGATCGACCGGACCGTTGCCATAGGAATCGCCGGCGCCGGCACCACCGAATTCACCTCCTCTGAATGCTAATGTTCCCTGAAATGTGTGACCTGATGGAGATGTATGGTCTGCATCGTAGTCCGAAGTAGTGGACTCGCGGAAAACACCCGGATTCTCCCCGATAGAATACCCCCTATCAGGTGGAGCCACTTTTTTTCTGTAAACAATCGTATTCTGCCTGCCGGCGCGCAAAAAAAGTAGCACCAAGGCAATGATAACCAGCACTATAACAACATCGAGCATAGGAGGTAGATTTTGGTTGAAACCCAATTTAACTATCCCAAAACCCGAACGTTAATCCGATTACCAGACGGAAACAGGAAATTATCTTCCGTTGGTGAGCTGCTTTTAGCCACCAATCCTTTTGTTTCGGTGGTCTTTAAAACAAATAAAATCGGCCCTTAAAACAAAACCCTCCGAAGCCTGCCCGGCTAATTTTGTTCCATCACAAACCAGTAGATTTTTATGGAACACTCAGCATCAACCACCATTCAGTCAACCCATTACCAACAGCCGCTAAACTCGGGCTTCGGCGCCCTTTCGACCGCCGAAGATGTGATCAGCGGCATCGACCTCACTGGAAAAACGATTATTGTTACGGGCGGCTATGCAGGCATCGGCCTTGAAACCGTGAGAGTGCTGGCCGAAGCAGGCGCGCACGTAATCGTACCCGCCCGCGACCTCGCCAAGGCCACCCGTAATGTAAGCGGCATTCCTAATACAATTGTCGAGTCGCTGGACCTGATGGATCCGGATTCGATTGACAGTTTTGCCCGAAAATTCTTGCAAACCGGCCGTTCGCTGGATATATTGGTCAATAATGCAGGTATTATGTGGGTACCGCTCCAACGCGACGCCCGCGGGTTTGAATCGCAGCTGTCGACCAACCACCTCGGGCATTTTCAATTAACGGCTCGGCTCTGGCCTGCATTGAAACAGGCCGGTCATGCGCGGGTGATCAGCGTGTCGTCGTTTGGCCACCATATTGCGCCATTTGATTTCGAAGATCCTAATTTTGAAAACCGGGAGTACGAAACGCTGGCCGGCTACGGGCAATCCAAAACGGCCAATAACCTCTTTGCTGTGGAACTCGACCGCCGCGGGAAGGCATTCGGCGTCCGGGCGTTCGCACTGCATCCGGGTTCGGTCAACGGTACAGATCTTGGCCGCGTAGCGCCAATGGAACTTTTTCAGCAAATGGGTACCCACGATGCCGACGGCAACATTTACCCGGAAGTGGCCCAGAAGCTGAAAACCATCCCGCAGGGCGCGGCTACCACCGTTTGGTGCGCCACCAGTCCGCAGCTGGAAAACCTGGGCGGATTGTATTGTGAAAATGCCGATGTTTCCGAGATTGATAATGGTAACATCGAGCACCGCTACGATCAGCCGTGGACATTGCGCGGTGTAAAACCCTACTCCATCGACCCGGAAAATGCCCGCAGGCTTTGGACTTTGAGCGAGCAAATGACAGGCACTAGTTTTGAAACCAATTGATCAACCGTGGCACACGAGGCGCATTACATTCATCCCGAACTGAAAATCTCCGGTTTTACGGAACATTTTCACAAAAGCGACGTGCTTTTTGAGGAGCATTTGCTGGTCTGGTTTATTTCAGGAGAGACGAAGATCATCCAGGGTGGGCAAACACATTTATTCGGTGCGGGGGATACACTTTTTTTCCCGAGACACGAACTGGTGACAGTGATCAATTATCCTAAGGATGGTATGCGCCACCAATCGGTCGTAATGCATTTAACCTCTCAGCGACTGGAAGCCTATTATGCCAAGAATAAAGTGGAAGTGAAACCGGTAGCCAGACCCGGCTTCCGGACATTTGACAAACACCCGTTGCTGCAAAGCTGCCTGGCGTCGTTAGTTCCCTATTTCGACCTGCGTGACCCGCTGCCGGAAGCGCTGGCCGCCATTAAAATAGAAGAGGCCATTACCATTCTGAGAACGCTCGCACCCGATATCGATCATTTACTGGCAGATTTCGGGCAGCCGGGCAAGATCAACCTCGCCGATTTCATGGAACAGCACTACATGTACAATCTGCCCATGAGCAAATTCGGCTACCTTACCGGCCGCAGTCTTACCACGTTCAAGCGTGATTTTAAAAGGACTTTCCAGACCACGCCGCAGAAATGGCTCACCGAAAAACGGCTCGACCTGGCGCATTACCTCATCAGGGAAAAGAAACGGCGGCCGTCGGAAGTCTACCTCGAAGCAGGGTTCGAAAACCTCTCGCATTTCGGGTTTGCATTCAAGAAACATTTCGGATATGCGCCAACGGAGTGAGCATCCAAATGGCCAAATGGCGCGAAGGTCTTCCTTCGTGGCCTGGCATTCGCAGGCCTCCGGCCGGTCAATACAGTAGAAGTTGCTGTAATGACCGGCCGGAGGCCTGCAAATAATGTGTGCAAAGCAGGAGCTTTGCACCAGCGCGGATTTGCACCGGCATCAGAAAGTAGGTGGTCTGCGGTTAGGCCGCTCAGCCGGCGCGCCGATCGGATTTGCGGGTTTGATTTTCTCATAATCCACAACCCCGGTTTTTTCGGCCCAGCGGAAATAATCGGCCGAGAGCTGATCCACTACATTCGGGTTCGCCGAAGCTACGTCGGTGGTTTCTCCGCGATCTGTTTCCAGGTCGTACAGCTCCCATTTATAAGCCGGGTAAGTTGAAACGATTTTCCATTTGCCTTTCCTTACGGCGCGGTTACCTGCTCGTTCCCAGAAAATCGGTTCGCCGCCGCGGTCTACCTCACCAGCATTGCCCGTAAGCACAGGTACGAGACTTTTTCCTGGAAGCGGGTTGATATTAATGCCCTTCTCCGTAGCCGGATACGCCGCTTTGGCCAGATCATAGAAAGTCGGTGCAAGGTCGATCAGGTGACCGGTACCTTTTACGATCTGTCCGCCTTTGATCTGCTTCGGGAACCAGGCAATGAAAGGTGCGCTGATCCCCCCCTCGTGCATATTGTTTTTGTATGCCGAATGCGGCGTGTTGGAAACGTACGCCCAGGGCTGGTCCTGGTACACATACGAACCTGCCGTTCCGGCCGGGCCGGTGTTGCGTTGTGGTCTGCGGGGCGACGCGCCCGCATAGCCGCCCTGCGCGCCGTTGTCGGAAATGAAGATAATCAGCGTGTTATCGTCCTTCTTCAACGCTTTCAGCTTCTCACGGAGCTTGCCTATGTTCTGATCCACCCGGTCGACCATGGCAGCATAAATCTCCATCTTACGTTCCCAAAGCAGTTTTTCATCATAAGGCACATTGTCCCAAGGCGTTACGTCCTTGTCGCGGGCCGCTATGGCTTGTTTCGGATCGGCGATTCCCAGTGCTTTCTGGCGCTGGATCCGCTCGCTACGCAGTGAATCCCAGCCAATGCTGTACCGGCCTTTGTATTTGGCAATGTCCGATTCGGGTGCTTGCAGCGGCCAGTGCGGCGCGTTGTAAGCCAGGTACAAAAAGAATGGTTTGGCCGTCTTGCTTTGCTCTTCCAGGAAGCCGAGCGCATGGTCGGTGATCTCGTCGGTGAGGTATTTGTCCGGCGGAAGGTTGATACGCTTGTTGTTCTCCACCAGCTCCACCGCCGGGCCTTTGCCGTATTTACCAATGTCATAATAGTTGCTGGCACCATTGATAAAGCCATAAAAACGATCGAAACCACGTTGGTTAGGCCACGCGATGCTATCATTGCCAACATGCCATTTGCCGCTCAGCAAGGTGCTGTAACCCGCATTGCGCAGCACCTCGCCAAATGTGAGCGACTCCTTGTTGAGATAGCCCTGGTAAGCCGGCAAGCCCAGGTTCACATTGAAATACCCCACTCCTGCCTTATGCGGGTACTGGCCCGTAATGAGCGACGCCCGCGTAGGCGCACAAATGGAATTGTTATAAAACTCGCGAAAGCGGATCCCCTCGCTGGCAAGCTGGTCGATATTGGGAGTTTTGATTTCAGAACCATAAGCGCCGATGTCCGAGTAGCCCAGGTCGTCGACCATAATCAGGATGATATTCGGGCGGGTGTCCGGGCCCTTCGGAGCAGGTTTCTTTTGCGCCGTGACGCCGGAGAAGGTCATCAGTGCCAGGGCTAACAATGTAGAGGTCTTCATGAATTTTGGAAAATGATGTAACAAGAGATGTTTGCCACAAAAATATATTTATTCTATATATCCTATATACTATATTTAAAATAACTTACACTAAGTGGTTGCTGTGGTATGACGACCTGTTGTTACATGCTTGTGGCATTTCGAACCGATTGCTGAATTTGTTGCTGCCCATATTACGTGCCTACGGTACTTGGCCAGATGCCCGGTATGCGCCCCGGGGTATTTCGATATTAAATCGCGTTAGCGATGTAACATTGGTAGAAACCAGGCTCTGAACAGCTGTGGGCAATGCCGTCAGGCATGTAACAACAACGCATGCCCCAACGGCATTTCATTGAATACCTTCCGTAGTCATCACGACCCTCCGCATCGAACCGTCGTTTTCGTAAAACAACCGGTCAACGCACACAGAGCGGCGGTGGCTGCCGCCTTCAGGTAATGCACCATTGTGATAGAAAAAGTAATCTGCGCCGTTGAATTCGATGATCGCCGGGCGGTTTGTTGCACAGTTTCCGGCGATTTCGTTCAATATGCCTTTGAACTCCCATGGGCCTTTGATGTGCCGGCTTGTGGCATAGGCCACTTTTTCGGGATAACCATAGCCGTAGGCCAGGTAGTAAATGCCTTTCTTTTTATGAATGTGCGCACCTTCGGAAAAATCCGGGAGGCTTACCACAGTAATTTCACTGGCGAGTTCAGTCAAATTACCTTTCAATTCGGCGAAATAGCATTGCCCGTTGCCCCAGAACAGGTAGGCACGACCGTCGTCATCTATCAGGACCGTCGGATCGAGATTTGCTTTGTCGTTTTGGGTTGTAGGCAGCATATCATGGGTCACCAACGCCGAGCCTTTGGCATCCACAAACGGGCCGGTGGGATTGTCGGAAACGGCCACACCAATTGCCTTGAAGGGCCCGCCCTTGTGCGTTACCGACACGAACCAATAGAACTTATCCCGGTATCTAACCACCTTTGACGCATAAGCATCGCCGCTGGCCCATTGGAAATCAGTGGCCTTCAAGGGTGAAGGATGTTCGACCCAACGGAGAAGGTCGCTGGATGAAAAACAAAGCCAGTCGTGCATTCGGTAATCGTCGACGCCAGGTGGCGGATCGTCGTGGCCGGTGTACAAGTAAATCGTTCCTTCGTGGACAACCACCGTTGGATCGGCAGTGTAGTAGTTTCGGATAATAGGATTACCTTCTTTTATCATATGCCCGGAATGATGTTGATGGAGGCATCTGGATTCAAAAACCATTCCCAAAGACGTCTTCGCCTTGCCAATGTCGCCGTCCGGAGCGTCCAGTCTGGCTGCGGATGTGTCCATTTCAATAGGATTACGAATGTGCCGCTGACAATTTCAGGCCAGTTTTGTGTCATCAATCACTCAAAAACAATCAAGGTCATGACACAAAAAACAACAACCACGATCTACTGGATAGGTACCACATTAACATCACTCTGGTTCGGCGCAAGCGGCTTTTTTGAACTTACCAAGAATCCTGTCGTGTGGGATATAACCGTGCAGCTCGGTTATCCGGCGCATTTCATTTACCTGCTGGGCGTTTTCAAGCTTTCGGGCGTGGCGGTGCTCCTTACCCCCAACAGATTGCACCGGTTGAAAGAATGGGTATTTGCGGGGATATTCTTCGACATCATTTTTGCATTCGTGTCCAAACTCGCTGTGATCGGCTTTCCGGCAACCATCGACGCGATCGTCGCATTTGTGATGGTATCCGTCACTTACACGATGTTCCGCAGGCTTGAAAAATACTCCGGAAATGCATTCGGCCAGGGTCAAGTGTTAGTGCAATAGGTAAAATGGATTTGATACCGAGCCCATCTGGTCTAGCTGTTTTTGTCAAAACTGCACCAGAACAACAGTCCAACACCGACCTACCTTCGTACTGCGATTTCGCACTGAACCATTTTAAATCGAAGACAATGAAAAAGGCCATTTTCTTTCATGCCGGCTGCCCGGTTTGCCTTAGCGCAGAGCAGGACATATTAAACCTCATCCCCGCCGACCAGATAGAAGTAGTGCATCTCGGTGTGGACAAAGGCAAAATTGCCGACGCCGAACGGGCTGGTGTACAGTCGGTACCGGCATTGCTCACGCCGAACGGCAACGTGCTGCACATTAATTTCGGCGCGTCGATCTCAGATCTTAAATAGTGATTTACAATGCGTTGTGAGCAGCCCGGGAGGAATGTCCCGGGCTGTTTTGCTTTTTATTTAAAAAAATATTACTCTACTATTTCTATATACTAAATAATATCCATAGCTTTGCCGGAGAAACTTACGATCCCTATACATGAAACCACCGATTATACCTTACTGTTGTCGACCGAAGCTCCGTAATCAGCATTAGGAACGGCTGTTTAGCAGTAACCACCACGCATAACACCATCGAAAACAGTAAAGCAATTCCTCATTTATGAAGACATTTTTAACGACCCTATTCAGTTCAGCAATTCTACTCATCTCATTTGTCGCACAAGCCCAGAACGCACCGATCGTGAATGCGACGGTCTCTGGAAAAGTTCTGGATGCTTCCAACGACTCCCCGCTTATCGGAGCAACCGTGACGATCAAAGGAACAACTAACGGAGCAGCCACAGATGCCAATGGTGAATTTCAGCTTGTAACGGGTCAGAAGCTTCCATTCACACTGGTAGTTTCATTTTTAGGATATATCAAAAAAGAAACCGTGATCGAAGGCAGCGGGGTGACGATCAAGCTCGATCCTTCGGCCGGTAACCTCGAAGATGTCATCATTTCTTCACGCCGGCGTCAGGAATCAGCGCAGGAAGTGCCTATTCCTATCTCGGTAATCCGGGGTTCGGCCGCGGAAGATGCGGGCGCGTTCAATGTGAACCGTTTGAAAGAACTGGTACCGACCGTTCAGCTCTATGTTTCCAATGCGCGTAACACTACATTGAACATCCGGGGCCTCGGCTCGACTTACGGCCTCACCAACGACGGTATCGACCCGGGTGTAGGTTTTTATGTGGACGGCGTTTACTATGCACGTCCGGCTGCCACTGCGCTGGATTTCATCGACATCGAACGTATTGAAGTACTGCGCGGACCTCAGGGAACGCTTTTCGGAAAGAATACCACCGCGGGCGCATTCAACATCACTACCCGCGGCGCAAGCTTCGACCCGGGCGGCAGCTTCGAACTCAGCTACGGTAACTTCGGCTACATTCAGGCCAAAGGATCATTCACCGGCCCGATCAACAAGAAACTCGCGGCCCGCGTCTCTTTCACCGGAACTCAGCGTAACGGCCTGTTTTTCAACGAACATACCCAGCAGCGGATCAACGACATCAACAACATCGGTGTACGCGGCCAAATTCTCTACCAACCCAGCAGCAAGGTTAACATTACCGTGATCGGTGACGTTTCAGACCAGAAACCCAATGGATACGGCTGGCCCGTGGCCGGTGTGGTGCCTACCAAACGCGCAGCTTACCGCCAGTTCGACGCGATTATCGCTGATCTGGGTTACAAACTCCCCTATTCTAGCGCTTTCGAACGCAAAGTGGACCTGGATACGCCTTCCAAAGCGGATAACAGACTAGGCGGTGTGTCGGCTAATGCAGATATCAAAATCGGCAATGGAACGCTTACTGCTACTTCGGCATGGCGCTTCTGGAAATGGGTACCGCTCAACGACCGCGATTACCTTGGACTACCGGTATTTACCATTTCTTCCGGCAACTCGGCACATGACCAATGGTCACAGGAAATCCGTTATTCTGGTAAAATCTCTCCGAAACTCAGCGGTGTGGTTGGCTTGTTCGGCCTTTGGCAAGACTTAAAATCGGACCCTGTACAAACAGAAGAAGCGGGCTCGGCCCAATGGCGTTTCGCGCAAAGCACAACCAGCGAGCTTTGGAAAACACCGGGTTTGTTCGATAACTTCGGTATCCGCACCACCAACCGCATTAAAAGCACCAGTCTGGCCATCTTCGCTCAGGCCGACTGGGCAATCACCGATAAGCTGCACGTATTGCCAGGTGTCCGTTACAACTACGACAAAAAAGTGGTTGACTATAAGAGAGAAACTTACGGCGGCCTCCAAACCACCGACCCGGCGCTGCTGGCATTGAAAAAACTGGTTTATACCGATCAGGCATTCAATACCAACTACGATCAGGGGAACTTCTCGGGGCAGTTGTCGGTCCAATACAAAGCAAGCAGCAAATTCAACGCCTATGCTACCTATTCGATCGGTTATAAGCCTATCGGTGTGAACGTGGGCGGTTTGCCGACGGCTAACGGCGCGGTTCTCCTCGACCTGGCCAATGTGAAGCCAGAACACGTGGATCATAAAGAACTGGGTATCAAAACCAGACCGACTGCTAACTCGGTATTGAACCTGACACTTTTCCGTTCCGACATCAACGATTATCAAACGCAGGTTCAGACTCCCGAGCCCGGCGTAAACCGCGGCTACCTTGCCAATGCAGAGAAAGTGCGCGTACAAGGTGTGGAAGTAGATGGAAATATCCGTTTCAGCAACCTGTCGTTCAATGCGGCGGTGGCTTATACCGATGGTAAATATGTGACTTTCAAAAACGCGCCGGTACCTTTGGAAGAAGTAGGCGGTGAGCAGGCGTTCAAAGACATTTCGGGCGGCAGATTGCCGGGTATCTCTAAATGGTCGGGTTCTGTGGGCGGCGAAGGAACCGTGAAAGGCACATTCCTGGGCTTGAAAGGCAACTACTTCCTGGGTATCGATGTGTTTGCGCGCTCAGAGTTCTCATCCAACCCGTCGCCATCCAAATACCTGAACATCGAAGGCTACTCGCTGATTAACAGCCGGCTAGGCTTCCGCGCTTCGAACGGCATTTCGTTCTTCGTTTGGGCCAGAAACATATTTGACAAGGATTACTACGAACTGCTTCTGGCGGCACCAGGCAGCTATGGACAATATGCCGGGGTAGTAGGCGACCAACGCACCTACGGCGTGACATTGCGCTACTCGTTCTAAGGTTTCGAGGAATACAAATATATAACACTGCTGATCGGGCTTTCCATTTGGAACGTCCCGATTTTTTTGTCTTAGCCCCAAAAGACGCGGCGCCGTTAAACCATTACATCATCAGGCTCGGCTCTTTTCGTTTTCAAGGGCTCAACGGGACCACTCGTGATTTGAAAAATCGAAGCGCCCAGTTTCACTTCCAGCAACGCCAGTGTTTTGATCGTAAAATTATGTGTCCCGGTCATCCATTTACTCACCTGCGATTCCTTTTTACCCAGCATTTCAGCGAGGTCTTTTTGCGTCAATCCTTTTGATTCGAGTATTGCATGGATCCGGTCGGATAGGTCGAAACTTGTGCCAATGAATCTATCAATGGCTGGATCCGGAGTAATCCTTTCTAACAAATTTATCATGATTATATATCTATAAACAGCTCACCTTCAAGTTTCATGAGATCAGAAGAATAATAAATATCACCGTCCCGTATTTTCTCGATCAATCTTTTGTCAATCTCCATCATTAATTTCATCGCCTTCCAGGTTTCAGGGCCATCCTGGGTTTTCTGCCCTTTCTTTTCTCCACCACCGTCCAGAATGACGATGTTCTGACTACATCTGATGCAATAAATCCGCAGTCTTGAGAAAGCGACCGGCCCGGCGCTCACATTGTTTTCTGAACGAAAATACCGCGGTTCTGCCCCACGGTCTTTCAGATAGCCGAGCCAACTGCTTATCATATCAAGGTCTTCCGCGAAGCCAGTTCTCGAATATTCCTTCACGAAGCTATTCGTTTCTGAAAGCTTACTACCCTCAAATCTGATAGTATAGATGGTAATCATCCTGGATTGCGAATACAATTCAAAATAGATACGATTCACTTTTAAGTTAAATTCAAAGATAGAACATTTCCTGACAAAAGGAATGTTGAGTGAGATCGTTTCTATGGGCAATATCTAAAAATTCCCTCTTATTGTCTAATGAGTAGATATTAGTCCCGCGCCGCTTCACCATCCGAACAGGACTAGTTTTCCGGCAGTAAATCAGCATATTACTATGAAAAAACTCGCACTACTCGCGTGGGCGCTTCCCGCGCTCGCATTCGGACAATCCACTACTCTCCAACAAGGCTTCCAAACCCCGCCCGATGCCGCCAAACCGCGGGTATGGTGGCATTGGATGAACGGAAATATCACAAAAGAAGGCATTACCAAGGACCTGGAATGGATGAAGCGTGTCGGCATAGGCGGTTTCCAGAATTTCGACGCAAGCCTCTTTACACCCAACGTCACGCCTAAAAAGCTCGTGTTTATGACGCCGGAATGGAAGGACGCATTCAAACATACCACCGATCTCGCTGAAAAATTGGGCCTCGAAATGGCTATCGCAGGCTCGCCCGGGTGGAGCGTGACCGGTGGCCCGTGGGTACCGGCGGCCGATGCGATGAAGAAATACGTATGGACCGAAACCCGCGTCGCCGGGGGACAGGCATTTACCGGCAAACTACCCCAGGCCAAGCCCGTAGCAGGTAAATTTCAGAACGTCCCGCTCCCCGCCGAGGGTGGCATAACCGGCCCCAGCGGCGAAGCGCCGGATTACTATGCCGATGCAGCGGTGATCGCCTACCGCTTGCCCACAGCCGACAAGCTCATGACTTCACTGAATCCCAAAGTGACTTCCAGCGGAGGTACCTTTTCCGTGGCGGAACTGACTGATGGCGACCTGGGTAAAACCAGCCTGCTGCCGCCAATGGAAGTGGGTCAGGATATGTGGATCCAATACGAATTCAACAGCCCGCAGACATTCAAGGCATTGACCATCGTGGGCGCGAGCTCGGGCGGGGCGCTGGCCGAGTTCAACGGCGCGCCTGATAACCGGACATTAAAGGTTAGTGATGACGGGATAAATTTCCGGGATGTGGCGCCGATTAAAGGCAGCACCGTCCCCCAAAACACGCTGGCATTTGCCCCGGTAACGGCCAAAATCTACCGCATTGCATTCAAGACATTGCCTCCGCCGTTCAACCCTTTCGCTGCAATGTTTGGCGGTGGTAATGCCCAACCCGCCAAGCCGGAGGGCGTGCAGGTTGCCGAAATCGTGCTTCATAATACCGACCGGATGGACCAGTTCGAAGAAAAGGCAGGATTCAGTCCGTGGCGGGAAAATACGGACTCTTTCATTCAACCCAATGCGGACGCGGTTCCCCTCACCGACGTGGTCGAGCTGACTTCCAAAATGACAGCCGACGGCAGCCTGAACTGGACGCCGCCAGCTGGTAACTGGGTGATTGTACGGCTGGGTTATTCCCTGACCGGTCGCAAAAACCACCCTGCATCACCGGAAGCTACCGGCCTGGAAGTGGATAAACTCGATAAAGAGGCAGTCACCAAATACATTAACACGTACCTCGACATGTACAAAGACGCCACCGGCGGTCAAATGGGCGCCAAGGGGCTGCAATACATGGTGCTGGACAGCTACGAGGCGGGGCACATGACGTGGACGAAAGCAATGCCGGCGGAATTTAAAAAGCGCCGCGGCTACGACCTTATCTCCTGGATCCCCGTGCTCACCGGCGTGATCGTGAAAAGCGCAGCGGAAAGCGACAAGTTTCTATGGGATTTCCGCAAAACGATCGGTGAGCTAATCGTCGAAAACCACTATGAAGTGATCGGTGACGCGTTGAAGGCCCGCGGCATGAAACGTTACACGGAGTCGCACGAAGGCGGGCGCATATACCTGGCAGATGGCATGGATGTGAAGCGCAAAGCGGATGTCCCGATGGCGGCGATGTGGACGCCCGGCAGCCTGGCCGGTGGTTCGGATGAAGAAGTCCGCAGCGAGGCAGATATCCGCGAATCGGCCTCGGTGGCACATATTTACGGGCAAAACATCGTCGCGGCGGAGTCGATGACTTCCGTCGGTAATGCATTTACCTGGCACCCCGAAAAGTTGAAACGCACCGCCGACCTTGAAATGGCCTCGGGCTTGAACCGTTTTGTGGTCCATACCTCGGTGCACCAGCCGCTCGACGACAAAAAGCCGGGCTTTTCGCTGGGTCCGTTCGGTCAGTATTTCACCCGTCAGGAAACCTGGGCCGAGCAGGCGACGGCCTGGACAGGTTACCTGGGCAGAAGCTGCTTCATGCTCCAACAGGGCAAGCCGGTGGTGGACGTGCTTTATTATTATGGAGAAAACTCCAATATCACGCAGATTTCGACCCAAAAACTGCCCTCGATCCCGGCAGGCTACGCATTCGACTTTGCCAATTCGAGCGTAATCAGGAATGCGCTTAAAGTGGAAAAGGGAATGATCGTGACGCCCTCGGGCCAGCAATACCGGTTGCTTGTGCTGGATTCTACCGCGCGGAATATGACTTTGCCGGTACTTCAAAAGATCGGAGACCTGGTGGCTGCCGGCATGAAAGTGGCTGGCGTAAAGCCTGAGCGCTCCCCCAGCCTGGCCGACGATCCGGCGGCGTTTACAATGCTTGTGAACAAAATTTGGAATAACCCAAATGTTTCTACGCAGTCACTGGAGACGGTTTTGAGTAGTATCACCCCCAAGGATGTGATCATTACGGGTGAAAAAGCGAAAATCCTGTACGTGCATCGCCAAACCGCCGATACCGATATTTACTGGCTCGACAACCGCAGCAACGATGCCAACGAAGCACAGATCAGTTTCCGGGTTACCGGTAAGACCCCTTTGCTGTGGGACCCGGAAACCGGCAAAACCAGTAAAGTCTCCTATAATATCTCCGGTGGACGCACCACCATTCCATTGAAGTTCGATTCCTGGCAGGCATATTTCATCGTTTTCAACGGGAAAGCAGCCAGCAGCTCCTATACGGCACCCACTTTCTCCGAATTGGAAATCGCGGAGGTTACGGGCGCGTGGAAGGTACGCTTCCAGCCGGGCCTGGGCGCTCCCGCACAGGCGCAACTCACTGCACTGGCGTCGCTTTCAGAGAATACCGACCCTGGTATCAAGTATTTCTCCGGAACGGCTACCTATGAAAACACCTTGAATGCGCCCTCCATTCAGAAAAATGTGCGGTACTGGCTCGATCTCGGGGATGTTAAAAACCTGGCGGAAGTGATTGTCAATGGCAAGAACATGGGCATTATCTGGAAAAAGCCATTCCGCATTGATATTACGGATGCATTGAAACAAGGCTCCAACAGCATTCAGGTGAAAGTAACGAATACCTGGGTCAATCGCCTGATCGGCGACGCGCAACCCGGTGTTACGACCAAGATCACCTATACCACTATGCCCTTTTACAAAGCCGATGCTCCCCTATTGCCCAGCGGCTTGCTTGGACCGGTGAAACTGGTGGCGGCAACGCCCGTGAAATGAGCGTTGGTGTAGTCAGGAATGGTCATGTGTGGTCAGGTATTGTCAAGTGTAGCCAAGTATTGTCAGGTATTGTCCAACACATGACTATACCTGACCACACCTGACTACACCTGACCACACCTGACAACTCTTGCCTACGTCTGACCGTCAACAAGTCCTCGGACAAGGAGCACTCAAATCGTAATAACCACTATCGTCGTCAATACCCAGCGCCCCGCTTCGGTCGCCCTTATTGGAGATCGCCTGGAACATTAGCCCGAAAGCATATGAACCCGTCAGATCCCTCTGCACTGCTTCATTGGCAGCCGGGAAATAGCGGTGGAGCACAAAGCGAATGTAGATCTTCGGCATTTTCTCAAATCTGAAAAGCGCCGCCAGCAGTTCCTTCACCGGATAATTGTACCCATTCAGAAAGCCGTACTGTGTGCGGAACAGCGGGCTGGCAATCTCGCCGGCATGGCCTTTTTGCTCCCAATACTTGATCCATTGCCTGGCCAGCACGTCTGGCACGTTTCCTCCCGGACCATCCCCTGCTTCACGGAAATCGGCCGGCGTATGCGCATAGTAAGGTGTTATAATCTGTCCGGCGCTATCGACGCCAAAAAGCACCAGTTTGAATGCCCTTTCCTCGGTTTCAAAGCCAAACCGCACTTTGACAAAGGTTATACCCGGTGTGGATACGAGGGTTTCGAAATCATCCCCATCAAAATAATCCCCCAAAAGGAGTTTACTCCCTTGATTAAAAAAGCCAAAGGGCTCGCGGCTGTGTTCCAGCGCCTGCCACTGGGCAGCCCATTTTGCAAAAACTTCATCACTGATAAACTTCGGCATGCTTGCTGAGATTAATGGTTTAAAAAGATATTTGCTTTCCGATCATGCAGCGCAACCCGCATCCGCACAATGGAAAGCAATATACCTAAGGGCAGGGAGACATTGTAACTAATTCGTTGGAAATATAGAATTAATTCGATTTATCGGTTAGGTTACTGGTTATCGGTTGATTGTTATCAGGCGTCCCGGACTACGCGTCCCGGACTACGCGTCCCGGACTACGCGTCCCGGACTACGCGTCCTGGGCTACGCGCCTTCGGGCCACGATTCGAAGAACCCGTTTTGAGTTCCCCGAACCATTCGTTTTGCCCTGGTTTTTAGTTTGATGAGTCAGACGCAAGCGCCAATCAGGTTCTTTTCAGCACCCCGTCCTGATTGACATTTTAAAATTACACAAACCCTCTCCCGGGCGTAAGCGTGTAAACACGCGAATGCCAAAACAGGTGTTTTCCGGGGCCAGGGGCGACAATCGGATTGGCTAATCGCGGTTTCAAGGCTTTAATGTCAGTAATTCAGACGGGTTTCTTATCCGGAAATAAATGCCTTTCTTCGTAACGCCATCAATGGAGACATATCATGAAATTCTTAGCCGCCATATTACTGCTCACGCCACTTTGTTCCGTCAAAATTTCCGCTCAGAAACCTGCGCCAACGAGGGTCATTACCTACCGTAACCCGGTGATAGCCGGCGACTTTGCCGACCCTTCGGTCATACGTGTGGGCGATACCTATTACGCAGTCGGCACCTCCTCGGAATGGGGCCCTGCCTACCCTATTTACAGTTCCAAAGATCTTGTGAATTGGGAATACGTCGGACCGGTTTTCGCGGAATTGCCCAAATGGACGATGGGAAGCTACTGGGCTCCGGAGCTGTTTTTCCGAAATGGAACATTCTATGTTTATTATACCGCCCGGCGGAAATCCGACAAACGGTCGGTGATCGGCGTGGCGACTACCAGGGATATTACAAAAGGGTTCAAGGACCATGGCCTGATCATCGAATGGACCAGCGAGGCCATCGATGCCTACGTAGTGGAAGACAAAGGGAAGCTTTTTATCACCTGGAAAGCCTATGGCCTCGATAAAGACCGGGCCATCGAGCTGCTCGGCGCAGAATTGTCACCCGACGGCCTGAAAGTAACCGGCAAGGAGTTCAGCCTCATCAAAGCCGATCCGGCAGGCTGGGAAGCGGGCGGCGCAGAAGGGCAGGCTATATTTAAAAGAGGAAATTACTGGTATATGCTCTATTCGGGCAATGCCTGCTGCGGCGACCGCTGCGATTACCAGGTAGGGCTCGCGAGGGCCGAAAAATTGCAGGGGCCATGGGTCAAATATGCAGGTAACCCGGTCCTTTTCGGGGATGATGCCTGGAAATGCCCGGGGCACGGCACCGTCGTTGTCACGCCTGATCGCCGGTATTTTTACCTGCACCACGCCTACAATGGTATTGATTTTACATTTGCGGGACGCCAGGGTGTTCTCAGCGAGCTGATATGGGACGAAACGACCCGCTGGCCTGCATTCAGGTATGGCAAAACAACGCCCGCGCAAGCGGAATCGCCCGCCGGTGCGGGGCTGGTACCACAGCACAATCTCAACTTTTCGGTTAACTATGAGCGCGATACGCTCGGGCTACCCTGGGTATTCGATGCCAGCCTTCCGAAACCAAAATTCGGTGTCAGGGCCGCTGCGCTGGAAATCGAATGCGAAAATCCCGCCCGGACAGGCAATTTCCTGGGGCACACCATTAAAAAAGGCAGTTATACCTATGCAGCCGAGTTCGTGATCAAGGACAATCTTTTCCAGAATATTGTCCTTTACGGCGATGCTCAAAACGCGATCGGTTATGGCGCCGGCCAGAACCGCGTCGAGCTGTGGCAGGTGAGAGACGGCCATTATGAAACGCTCCAAACGCAGGAAATTCCTGATAAATACAAGAATATCAGACTGGAATTGCAAAGCCGTTACGGACGCTACTACACGTTCAACTGGGGGGTAAAAGGCCAGAAAATCGACTCACTCACCAGCTCCGTACAAATAGAAGCCCCCTGGTTGCCTCGCTGGGACAGGGCTCCAAGGGTAGGCGTCAGCGTAACCGGCACCCCTGATCAGAAAAGTGAAATTAAAGCGATTGAAATGAAATACGATTAAAAGTACTGCTGCATCAGCTTCGGGTACTCAGGTATCACCACCTCTGGCTCCTCGATTTCGGGGTGCCATTTTTTCTCCCATTCGAAACTGTAATAACCTTTATAATTGTCTTCCACGAGCACACTTATCGCCTCTTTCAAAGGCCCCTCGCCCTTGCCGACCTGCACATACTGGATTTTGCCGTCTTTCAGAATGCCATCCTTGATGTGCGTGTGGCGGATGTATTTTTTCAGTCTGCCATAAACCTCCTTCGGTGGCTCCTTCGTCACCGACCACATATTGAATATGTCCCAAATCAGGCCGATGTGCTTATGCTCCGATTTACCCATTACCGTTGCCAGAATGTCCTTACCCGTCACATCGCCATGAGATTCCAGCAGCACTGTTACGGAAGTGTTTTTGGCATAATCGCCCAGTTCGAGCAGTCCGGTACTGATGAGCTCCACCGTTTGAGCCACTTCCTGGTCTTTGGGTAAATCATTGGGAAACACACGGACGTACGGGCAATTCAGCTGCTGTGCGAGATCGATAAAGCGCTTTGCTTCATCCAGATTCTTCGCCCGCATCGCCGGATCGGCCATATGCAATGCGGCAGACGATCCCAAATCTACAATTCGCAAGCCTTTATCCTCGGCCATTTTCCTCGATTGGGCAATGCGCTCCGGGCTGCTGAACTCGCCGCATCGGGGCAAATCCATACAGTCCAGCACACCACGGACCTCTATCCCGTGGTATCCGCTATCGGCAGCATATTTAACAATCGTGGCCCAGTCCCATTTCGGGCAGGCGAGTGTGGAGAATGAAAAACGCGGTTTGGCCTTCGCCAGCGCAGGCAGGGAGTTGATTAATGGTAATGCCAGGCTGACGGAAGCAGCCGCGAGGAAATCCCTGCGGGTCAGGAAAGATGATGGATTCATAAGGTTCAGGAAAATGTCCTGAAATATATCGGCTATTGCGTAGATTGGCAAATTTCGCCGCATCCTTCCCTATTTCACAGCCTCGTCGGTCAATTCGGCTTTCCGCAGTTCGAGTACTATGCGGATGCCTATCCCGGCAATTGCCACCGCAATCCCGAGCTGGACCAGTCCTGCCCACATGCTAATCGTCCATTCCATTATTGTATCGATTTATGTTTCAGCACAAAATAAAAACGACCAAATGTGGCATTAAAGTGTTATCAATTAACCGGTTATCAAATTTACTAAACGGTAAAAAATGAGCGTTCACAAAAAAATTACCGTGTCCCTATTGCAAATTTTCAATTCATATTTAACTTTGAATTACAAAGTACTTTTTAAACTATCATTCTCACACAGAAGAAGCTGACCACCATTCTCAATCCTTGTTTTATGCGTGAAGAAATCCTGTTGAACCAAACCAATGCCCTGCAACTGGAAAAGCTGTACCGGGGCAACAAGCCGGGCTTTAAGGCCGCTTTTAATGCATTGTACCCTGAGCTGAACAGTAATCCCCTAGCCGAAGGATGGTACCAGCGACTGAATTACGGTTCGAATGAGTTTTTTTGGGGTACACCTGGCGAGCGGGCTTTTGTAGTGGTGGCTTCCGTGCTCGCGGCGTTGCTGGCCAAGCTGCCCGAGCTGCTTTCCGTCAGCGAGGAATTTTATTATCCCCGTAATGTAGGATTTATCGTCGCTCCGACACTGATGGCCTATTTTGCCTGGAAAAACGGCGTTTCGTGGAAAACCCGGGGCCTGGCGGCCCTGCTCCTGATAGCTTCGGTGGTGTTTATCAACTGGCTGCCGAAGCATGAAACGAGCGATACGCTGATCCTCTCGTGCCTGCACATGCCGCTCTGGCTGTGGTCGCTGCTGGGAGCGGCATATAGCGGCGGCAAATGGAAAAACGGCGCCAACTGGCTCGAATTCCTGCGTTACACGGGTGAGCTGATTGTGATGTCGGGACTCCTCGTTCTCGCCGGTGGGCTCACAACGGCACTTACCATCAACCTTTTCGGACTGATTGGATGGGACGTTCAGCCACTTTTCTCCAAATACATTGTTATCTGCGGGCTGGCGGCCGTACCTGTTGTTGCCACATTTATTACCCGCGTGCAGCCCACATTGGTGAACAGGATACCGCCCGTAATCGCGAAACTTTTCAGTCCGGTAGCGTTGGTGATGTTGGTAGTATACCTGGCGGCTACGCTCATCGCCGGCAAAAGTCCTTATCACGACCGCGAATTCCTTGTGCTTTTCAATGGATTGCTCGTTGCCGTGATGGCGCTGATCTTCTTTTCGCTGGCCGAAACCGATCACTCCGGCGGCAATCGCGGGCAATTCGTGGTACTCTTTCTGCTATCCGCCGTGACGCTGCTGATTAACAGCATTGCATTATCTGCGGTCTTGTTTCGCATCGCGGAATGGGGGCTTACGCCGAACCGCGCTGCCGTGCTGGGTGCCAATGTGCTGATGCTCGCTCATTTGTTTTATGTAGGCCTTAAACTTTTCGCCGTACTCAGCAAAAAAACCGGCCTTTCGGCAGTAGGCGCATCGCTGGCAATATTCCTTCCGCTGTATAGCATATGGAGTGCGGTGGTGATCTTCGTTTTCCCGTTTATTTTCGGGTTCAAATAATTTATTACCGGAAATCCAACCGGTATTATGTTTTACTTCAAATTGACCGAAAAAGCAGCCGGAGTACCGGTTGCTTTTCCGATTTTACAGGATCTGAGAAATTTACGATTGACGCCAAATGAATCAGCGGACAGACGATTTGCATGATTGCACAAGAGTGAGATGCAGCAGAGCCAGTAGTTGGTACATTTATTCATACCACTTGAACATTGCCATTCCACCTCAAAACAAATCTGGCAAGCATGGGCAAGACACTCGATTACCTGTACAGCTGGATCGAAAAAATAAGTAATCCCCCGGGCACATTTCTCCGTAGCGCCAGCCGGCATCCATCGTTTTCCCCATTCAAAGTAGAGTAAAAGAAACCAGGGCGCGCCTTCAAAGGGCATATGAAGAAGTTCTGTTTCCTTTTCTTTCGGCTATTGCTCCTTGGAACGGTTGCAGTTGCGCAATCGGGCAAGTCGTCTCATTTCCCGGACGGCACAAAAATACCCTCCTGGTTTTCAGACACATCCAAAATCGATTCAAAGCGTCTTGGCAGGCAGTTTGTCATAACAGAACACGGCGTTTCCGGCGACAGCAACACGGTGCAAACCACCGCGATCCAGCACGTCATCGACCGGGCGAGTGAGCAGGGCGGCGGTGTGATCGTGATCCCCAAGGGTACTTTTTTGAGCGGGGCGCTGTTTTTTAAACCTAAAACACATCTGTATGTAGCCAAAGGCGCTGTATTGAAGGGCTCCGACAAGATCGCTGACTACCCGCTGATGCCCTCACGCATGGAGGGACAAAATCTCGACTATTTCCCCGCATTGGTCAATGCCTACGGCGTGAACGGCTTCACGATTTCGGGCAGCGGCATTATCGACGGCAACGGGCTGAACTACTGGAAGGCATTCTGGCAGCGGCGGCAGGAGAACCCCAACTGCACCAACCTGGAAGTATCGCGGCCGCGGCTGGTTTTCATCTGGAAGAGCAACGATGTGCAGGTCCAGGATGTGACGCTTCAGAATTCGGGTTTCTGGACGAGTCATTATTACCAATGCAACAATATTAAAATACTGAATGTCAGGATCACCGCACCGCATGAGCCGGTTAAGGCGCCCAGTACCGACGCGATCGACCTGGATGTATGTAATAATGTGCTTGTCAAAGGTTGCTACCTCGCTGTGAACGACGACGCCATTGCTTTGAAGGGTGGAAAAGGACCTTATGCGGATACCGATCCGGGAAACGGCGCCAATACGAATATCCTCGTCGAGGATACCCATTTCGGATTTTGCCACGCGGCGCTTACCTGCGGCAGCGAGGCCATTCACAACAAAAATGTGGTGATGCGCAACTGCCGTATCGAGAACGCCATGCGGGTGCTCTGGCTGAAAATGCGACCGGACACTCCTCAGAAATACGAATTCATCAGTGTAGAAAACGTCGATGGCAATGCATACAGCCTCATTTACGTGAAACCCTGGAAACAATTCTTCGATCTAAAAGGCAGAAAGGACGTGCCGCTCTCCTACTCGGACCATATCCGCCTGAAAGATATCAAACTCAAATGCGAGGTGTTCTTCGACGTAAGTCCGGGCGAGTATGATAAACTATCGGAATTTAATTTCGAAAACCTGAACATTACGGCGAAAAACGCCGCTTATGATAAGTCTGTCGTCAAGGGTTTTACGCTCACGAACGTCAAAGTGAACGACAAAATGATCCAATAGCATCATTTTTGAGACTTTCCCTTTTTTCGAAATACAAAATAGCAGATCAGCAAGCCTGAATTGAGCAGCACTGAAAAGCCGTTCGACAATATAATGGGCAATTCCTCTTTCAGGATACCATAATAGGTCCACAATGCCACGCCGGAGATCAGGACTACCAGCATCAGCGGCGAGAGATTCTCTACGTCCTTTTTCCGGAGTACTTTGATAAACTGCGGCAGCATAGATGCGGAAGTGAGCACGCCGGCGATGATCCCGATCACAGTTTGAAACATATTCAAATGATTTCGTGGGTCGATGATGTAAAATCCCCTCCTCAGCCGCCCAGGTACCGGCAGGCGAGCTGATAAAGTTCGGCGACAAAAGCGTCGTAGGCGATGAAAATCTCAGGTTTGGCAATGAAATCCCTCGCTCCCGCCCGGATACACTTTTCACGTGTGGACACGACCGATGACGTGGAGGTCGCAAATACAGCGATGTCCGGGTAGGTCGTTTTCAGCTCATCTATAATGTCGTAACCGTTTTTGCCCGGCATATTCAAGTCCGACAATATCAGCTCCGGCAACTCCCGCGGTGAACTGTGAAGCCACTCCGTAAGTTGATCGCCATTCCCGAACTCCCCGAGGATTTCGAATTCTCCGGAAGCCCTGAATGCCTCGCACATAAAGAAACGCTCATCTTCATCATTTTCAACAATGGCCAGTTTGAATGTTCTCATGCGCGGGCTTAGATCTTGGGTAACATAATATGAAAACTGGCACCTTTTCCCTGTGTCGATTCTGCCCATATTCTACCACGGTGCCGTTCGACCACCTTCTTACAAACCGCCAGGCCCACGCCGTTTCCCGGGTACTGACTGGCAAAATGCAGTCTTCTGAAAATTTCGAAGATTTTTTCCAGGTTTTCGGGTGAAATGCCAATGCCATTGTCTTCCACAACGAATCGTACGCTGCCATCTTCCATCCAGGATTTCACTTCCACCTCCGGCTTCTTGCCATTCGTGAATTTGAGCGCATTAGCCAGTAGATTCTGAAAAAGCTGCACCAGTTGCAAACGATCTCCGTAAATGGACGGCACCTCGCTCTGCACACGTATAGATGCGCCCGACTGCTCAACGGCGTCGTTCAAGTTCTGGATCGCTTCGCCGATCACCTCTTCCACGTTCAGCTTTTGGCGTTGAAGCCCTATTTTACTGATCTGGGAGTAATGCAGCAGATTGTCAATGAGCTCGTGCATACGTTGCGCGGCCAGAATCCCCTTTCCAATACTCGATTTCAGAAGATCGAACTTTTGCTGGTCGACATGCTGGTTCATCAGGTATAAAAAACTTCTCACAGTTCGTACGGGCTCCTTCAAATCATGCGAAACAATAGCTGTGAACTGCTCCAGCTCTCGGTTTGCAGAAGACAATTCGCTGTTAGCCACCGAAAGCTCCTGTGCGAGCTGCCTGTACCTGTCTGAACTCTCCTGTAGTGCCTGCTCACTCATTTTGCGTTCGGTAAGGTCGCGCGTCACCTTTGAAAAGCCACTCAGCCGGCCTTCGGCATCATACACTGCCGTAATGACCACATTCGCCCAGAAACGAGAGCCGTCTTTCCGTAAACGCCACCCTTCCTCTTCATATTTACCGGTCGCGACGGCAACTTTCAATTCCCAACCAGGCTTTCCATTGAGAATGTCCTCTTCGGGATAAAAAATAGCGAAATACTTCCCGATTATATCTTCCGCGCTGTAACCCTTAATACGCCTGGCGCCTTCGTTCCAGCTGACAATGCGGCCATCCGTATCGAGCATAAATATTCCGTAATCGGCCACTTGCTCCACCATCAACCGGTAGCGTTCCTCGCTTTCGAGCAGATCGAATTGCTTTTTCTTTTGCTCCGTGATGTCGCGCAGTAGTACACAGTAACCCAGAAGAACCTCCGAATCATCGAAAACCGGGGAATAAGAAATTTCTGCCCAATACCTGGTGCCATCTTTTCTCAACTTCCAGCCTTCGGTTACACATTTTTTCTTTTCCAACGCCTCGTCCAGTTCGGAGCGGTACTGGATTGGATCACTCTGGTCGTCGCCGATAACGTTGAACGGTTTTCCTTCTATTTCAGCTTCGTCATAGCCTGTAATAGCGCTCGCAGCCGCATTGCAAGTCGTTATCCTGCCTGTTTCGTCCAGCAAAAAAAAACCTTCTGCGATGTTGCGAAAAATCAGGTTACTGCTCAAATGCATGGATGGGTAAGGTATAAATCAAGTCGGGAACGAATGCAGCAAATTCCGTGCCAAAAAAAATCAGGCGTGCCGGAGCTGAGCCAGCACGCCTGAATGACATTCACATCCATGGTTTTAACCAATATGGTGACCGGCCACGTGGCCGCCGTCGAGGTTGATCACCTCACCGGTGATAAAGTTGCTGCCCGCCAGGTACAATGCAAGCTGCGCAACGTCTTCCGTTTCACCGATGCGGTCCACAAGGTGCAGGCCCGCAAGACTGTCGGCATCGCTGACGCCGGTTTTCGCTTGAAGCGGGCTGCGGATAATACCCGGGGCGATCGCATTGACACGTATGTTATTTCTGCCAAACTCGGCTGCGAGCTGCCGCGTCAATGCGTGAATGCCTCCCTTGCTAGAAATAGGCGCCGTCGCAGGGAAGCCGCCGATCGCGTGGTCTACCAGCACGGTACCGATGTTAATGATCGAACCTTCGCCCTGCTGCAGCATTTGCCGGATGGCTGCCTGGCTGGTAAAATAGGTACCTTTCAGGTTGATGCCCAGGAAATAGTCGAGATGGGCTTCGTCGACTTCGAGGAAGCTGCGCGGCTCGAATACGCCGGCATTATTGACGAGCACATCCACACTGCCGAACTTGCTTACGGCCGTATCAACCAGCAATTGGCCTGTTGCACGCTGACTGATGTCTCCTGCCACCATAACCAGGCGGTCGTGATTACCCAGCTCTTTATACGTCGCTATGAGATTATCCCCGTTGGCCGAATTGATAACCACGTTATGCCCTTGTTCGAGAAACAGGCTTGCTATTGCCCTGCCGATGCCGGTGGAAGCACCGGTTACGATGATGGTTTGTGTTTTCATGATGTAAGGTCTGTTACTGTTTTCTTTGAGCGGTGATCCCTTTTTCGCGGAGCACGGAAACCTGCTCCCCGGCATACCCCCAATCATCCGGTTCCACTTCCTGGATCACTACATGAGTGAGATGGGGATCCTTGTCGAGCACATCGGTAATTACTTGTGTTACGCCGGCGATGAGCTCCTGCTTTTGTTGCCGGGTAACGCCTTCGCGGGTTACCTCAATTTTTACATATGGCATGATTACTGCATTTAAAAGGATTATTAATGTATTCGCCGTCAATCCATTACTGTGTTTTGACAATACAAAGGAACCCTGTTCACGGCAGACCATTACGTGACATACATCACAAGTATTCCTTTCGCGATTTGCATAGCCGGGCAATTAATGAGAAATTGCGCCCCCAATTTTCCAAAACAATGGCAACTCCTGTTTTCTGCGGCATCGATTTCGGCACTTCCAATTCCAGTCTCGCAATAGCAAACCAAGACGACGTTTTCCTGATTCCGGTAGAAAACGACCATAAAACAATCCCCAGCGCGATGTTTTTTGCGCGGAAAGATAATGAGGCATTCTTCGGACGGGCGGCGATGGAACGCTTCCTGGGGCGTCATCCGGGCAGGTTAATGCGAAGTCTGAAACGCGTGCTCGGAACACCGGCTATGCGCCAGGGCACGATGGTCAATGGCGAACTGATGAAGTTCGACCAGATCGTCGCAGCCTTCCTCGACCAGATGAAGAAAAAGGCGGAGGCCGATTGCGGTACCAAACTGAAACACGTAGTAATGGGCCGCCCGGTGCATTTCGTCGACAATGACCCCGCCGCCGACGAACGGGCAGAAAGCGAGTTGAAAGCGATCGCCAAAAGCCTGGGCTTCGAACACGTCGGCTTTCAGTTTGAACCCATTGCCGCCGCCTTTGCGCACGAGGCGCAGGTGACAGGTGAGAAACTGGCCATGGTGGTCGATCTCGGCGGCGGCACTTCCGATTTTACCATTATCCGCCTTTCAAAAGACAATGCCCGGAAACACGACCGCAGCGGCGATATTCTTGCGAATACCGGCGTGCGCCTCGGCGGGAACGACTTCGACAAGGATCTCAGCCTCGCCCGCATGATGCCCGAGCTAGGTTTCCGCACGACTTACGGTGCCAAAAACCTCGAAGTGCCCTCTTATCACTATTTCGATCTTTCGGAATGGAGTAAGGTCAACTTCCTTTATACCAACCGTACGATCTTCCAGGCGAAGCAGCTGCTCCGTGAGACCCATTCGCCTGAAAAATACGGACGGCTGATTAACGTCCTGGAACAGGAAAGCGGTCACGCGGTACTTGCTGAAACCGAAAATATCAAGATTGGCCTCACGCAAAGTAGCGCGTACGTGGCCTCTCTTCCCTTTATCGACGAAAATCTGCACATCAATGTCGAACGCGAAGTGTTTAACGAAGCGATAGGCACCAAGACGCAGCGCATCGTCGACGCGGCCAAACAATGCCTGCAAAGTGCGGCGATAGCGCCTGACGCGATCAGTCTGGTAATCATGACCGGCGGTTCTACCGAGATCCCGCTGATCCAGGAGCGCTTCCGCGAGCTGTTTCCTGCCGCCGAATGGTCGGAAGAAAACAAGCTTTCCAGCGTAGGATTGGGGCTTGCCTACGATGCCCGAAGCCGGTTTTCCTGAACAAATGCCGGCGCACTGCCGGTCATCCGCCTCACGCCGCTGCCCCGACCACTTCAATCTCTTTACGGTCAGTGTTTGCTTCGGATACCGATATCTGGTTATACTTGCATTATGTCAATTTCAGATAGAAGCATCTTAATACTCGGCTGTTTCGACACCAAGGGCGATGTGTTTTCCTACCTGCGGGAATGCATTGCCGCACAGGGTGAAACGGTGATAACCATAAACACGGGCGTTTTTGGCACTACCAGTGCATTCCCTGTCGATTTCGAAGCCGATGCCGTTGCCGCTACGGCAGGTTACGATATCACCGACCTTCGCCGTGACCGCGACAGGGGCAAAGCGATCGACATCATGGGGCGGGGCGCTTCCAGGCTGGTTTCTCAGCTTTATCATGAAGGAAAAATCAAAGCCGTCGTCGGAATGGGCGGCGGGGGCGGCACCTACATCGCACTTTCTGCCATGCAGGGCATTCCTTTCGGTATACCGAAGGTTTGCCTTACCACATTGGCGACGAAAGACCTCTCCCGACAGATCGGCGACAAGGACATTATGCTGATCCCCTCCGTGGTGGACGTGGCCGGTATGAACCATATTTTAAGACAGTTGGTAGCACAGGCCGCTGCGGCCGTTTCCGCTATGGCCAATGTCGATACCGCGGGGCAGCATACAAAAGCGCGGAGCATCGCCATCAGCATGTTCGGGAATACGACGGCGTGCGTCGACAAATGCACCGAGCTCCTTACCGGGGCCGGATATGAAGTACTGGCCTTCCACGCAACCGGTGTAGGTGGTAAAACCATGGAATCGCTTATCCGCGAAGGCTGTTTCGACGCCGTGCTCGACATTACCACCACCGAACTGGCCGACGAACTTTGCGGCGGCATTTGCAGCGCCGGCCCGGAAAGGCTGACCGCCGCGGCAGAAATGAGCATTCCGCAAGTGGTAGTCCCCGGCTGTATGGATATGGTCAATTTTGCGCACCTCGATACCATCCCGCACGCATTCGCGGACAGGCACCTGTACAGCTGGGCGCCCGACGTAACGCTCATGCGTACAGACGAGCGCGAGAACGCGATCCTGGGCGAGCGCCTCGCGCGCAAGGTAAGCCGGTCGTCGGCTCCGGCAGCGATTGTGCTTCCGCTGAAAGGCATCTCGCAGATTGCCGCCGAAGGAGGAATTTTTCATAACCCGGCAGCGGACGAGGCACTGTTTACCGCAATCAGGGCCAATATATCCGGTAATGTATCCGTAAAAGATGCGGATATGCACATCAATGACCCGGCATTTGCACATTTGCTGGTGGAAACGTTGCTGGGTTTAATGCAAAAGAAACAGTAAAACATTAATCAGTCTAATCATCTAATAATCAAACCGAAACAATATGCCTAACCCATGGACAGGTAAGGGAAACCCTTATACGAAACAGGAAGTAAGAGATCGCCTGCAAGCGACGATAGATCAGGGCAAAGCCATCATTGCGGCCGGTGCCGGCACGGGTATAAGTGCCAAATTCATCGAAAAAGGCGGAGCAGACCTCATTATCATATATAACTCAGGACGTTTTCGGATGGCCGGGCACGGCTCTACGGCCGGCCTGATGGCCTACGGCGATGCCAATGCGGTAGCGATGGAAATCGGTGAGTTTGAGGTATTGCCTGTGGTGGAGGAAATACCAGTGATCTGCGGCGTTCATGGCTCCGACCCCCGTCGCCGGATGTGGCATCATTTGCTGAAAGTGAAGGAAATGGGCTTTTCGGGCGTCAACAACTTCCCTACCCATAGCATTGTGGACGGGCATTTCAGGCAGGTACTGGAAGAAACCGGGATGGGTTTTGCCAAAGAGGTCGAGATGATCAGGCTGGCAACGATGATGGATCTTTTCTCGATCGTGTACGTGGCCACGCCTGAAGAGGCACGCCAGATGGCCGAAGTAGGCGCGGATGCCATTATTGCCCATGTCGGCACCACCGTGGGAGGTTCTATTGGCGTAGTAGATGCCACTTGCAGCATGGACGAGGCCATTGAACGCACCCAGCTTATCGGCGATGCCGCACGGGAGGTTAATCCCAATGTATTCGTACTCGCCCATGGCGGGCCGGTCAATACCCCTGCCGATGTCCGGGAAGTACTCTCCAAAAGTGACATCCACGGGTTCGTAGGCGCATCCTCGCTCGAACGCATGGGCGTAGAGCAGTCGCTTACCGACCTTACGCGCGACTTTAAGCGGTTGACGTTAGGGAATTCTTAGTGACGGTCGGCCGCCGGTTGCATGAACAAATCAAGCAATTGGCGGCCGGAAGAAGTTATTTGAGCTTCGGAAGCGATTGCCACCAGGCAACCAGCTTCCCGCTTAGTTGTTTCGTGATTTTCATTTCCGTTGCCTGAAGATTGGTCGTTTCGGCAGGGTCCCTCACAATGTTGTAAAGTTCCGTTTTGCTACCATCGGCATCCATAAGTAACTTCCATTCGCCCGACCGCACCGCGAGGCGAGGACTGCGGTCGTTGCCTTTGGGGTAATTATAGGCAATGTCATTTCGCCCGTATTCCCAGAACATTTCCCGTTTTCTGAGCGAAGGTTTGCCCAGCAAGATCCCCGACCGGTCGATTCCGTCGCCGTGATAATTTTCGGGAATTTTTATGCCTGCGAGTTTAGATAATGTAGGCAAAAGGTCCGTAGCATGCAGTTCCGAGCGGTTGTCGGTCTTGTTGGCGGGAACATGACCTGGCCAGCTGACAATGAAAGGCATTCGAATGCCGCCTTCGTACAGCGATAGCTTTGATCCCCGGAAGCCTCCGCTTCGGGTGCCACCGAAAGTGGGCAATGCACCATTGTCGCTGGTGAAGATAATGATCGTATTCTCAGCGAGTCCCAGATCTTTCAGGCCATCGAGCAGCCGCCCGATTTGCACATCATATTCTTGAAGTACCCCTTTAAATGCAGCTTCCTCCTGCGGGTTCATTGGAAATTTGCCGGTATATTCGGTTTCTACCTTTGGGACCCAGGGCGTATGCACATCGTCTGGCCAGAGATTGATGAAGCACGGCTGGCCTTTGTGCCGCCTCATAAAATCCAACGTTTTGTCCACGAAGTATTGGGTCCGGTCCCACCTTTTTATACTGTCCTTTTCAGACCATATCCAGTTCGTCGCGGTAAGTGCAAGGTCGGGTTCGGGGCTTTCATAAGTGCTCGCATGCTCGTCGAAACCATATTGTGCGAAGCGGGGCGCATTGGTCACGTCTCTTCCGCCCCCCATATGCCACTTGCCGAAATGTCCGGTAGCATAGCCTGCGTCCTTGAAAAAACGCGCCATCGAAGGCGCTTCCGGGGTCAGGTAGTCGATCTGTTCGGCGTCTTTATTATGCTTTTTGGTATCCAGAAAAGTTGTAAAGTTCCATTTCGCAGGATGCATGCCAGTGAGAATACTCGCCCGGGAAGGCGAACAGATCGGCGCGCCGCTGTAATACTGGGTAAGTTTAAGGCCGCTGGCTGCGAGCCGGTCAAGATGAGGCGTGGGAATAAAACGCCCGCCATAAACACCGATATCGCCATAACCCATGTCGTCGGTCAGGATCACGATGATGTTCGGCGGGGATTGTGCTCTCTTTTGCTGGGCATTTGCCGGCAGAAAACTGAATATCAATACAATATAAACTATTGATCTGACTAGTCCGTTTGGTCTCATAAGATGGCATATGGCTGCTAAACACCCCCGAACTACCTGCAAAACCATTCCGGGGGGAATCAAAGTTTGCTAATATACCAAATCCATAGAATTAGGACAGATCGAATTGAAGATCTTACTCGCTCCTCAAACTCCTGACCGGGTTCATCAACGCAGCACGGATGCTTTGGAAGCTGACAGTAAACAATGCAATAGCAATGGACAACGCCCCTGCAAGAAGGAATACCCACCACCTGATATCGGTATGGTAGGCAAAATCCTGCAACCAGTTTTTCATGCCATACCAGGCAATGGGCGACGCAATGAGAATGGCAACAACAACCGGTTTGAGAAAATCCTTCGAAAGCAGTCCCACAATACTTGGTACCGAAGCGCCCAGCACTTTTCTGACGCCGATTTCCTTCGTCCGAAGCTCAGCCATAAACATCGAAAGCCCCAGCAAGCCCATGCAGGAAATGAGAATGGCAATACCTGCAAATATACCAAACAGCAGCTGCTGGGTTTGCTCACGTGCGTAAAGTTTGCCGAAGCGCTGATCGAGGAATTCGTATTGAAACGGAACGTCCGGGAAACGGTTCTTCCAAACCGAACCGAGGTGTGCAAGCGCACCCTGAATATCCTTGCCTGCCGCCTGCACGGATACGCGTCCTAGATGGCCCGGTTGGTAGAACATCACGATGGGCGCTACTTTTTGATGCAGTGATTCAAAATGGTAATCGGTCGTGACACCGATGATCTGTCCCCGCATCTCACCATAACCAAAGCGGTTACCAATGGCTTCCTCCGGGTTTTTCCAGCCCAGCAAACGGGCTGCGGTAGCATTGAGTATAAAGCCGTTCGTCCGGTCGGTCGGATATAGACGGGAGAAATTCCTGCCTGCGGCCATTTGGATCTGGTAAGCGGGAATGAAGTCCTCGTCGACCGAAAGCGACTTAATACTGATTTGCGTAGGCGCCATCGAATCGCCTTTCATCACATATGCATCCCACGAATCGAGCAGCCGGCCCGATGGAATCCGTGACGAACGCCCCACCTCCCGAACTCCCGCATATTCCTTAAACCGCTGGCGGATCGCCTCGACATCGATCGTCGAGTCATCGGGCATGCTGAACGTGATCACCTGGTCTTTGGCATAACCCAGTTTGTAATTCTGAATAAACTGCATTTGGTTGTATACAACTGTCGTGCTGATGATCAGCGTGGCGGCGATCGCAAATTGAGCCACCACGAGCGTCTGCCGCAGTTTTCCGTTTTTAAGAGCCGACGCAATCTTGCCTTTCAATACCGCGATAGGCTGAAAACCGGTCATGAAAAATGCCGGATAACTGCCTGCTACCAGTCCGGTGAAGATCGTGATGCCCAGCAGGATTGCCAGGAAAGTCGGGTCCAGCAAGGCATAAACGGAAAGCTGTTTCTGGGTAAAATTATTAAACAAGGGCAGGCACAATACCATGGCCACAAAGGCAATCACGACCGAAATTACAACCAGAATCACCGATTCGCTCAAAAACTGGTTCATCAACTGCGTGCGTACCGCGCCAATTACTTTGCGCATGCCCACTTCTTTCGCACGCGTCGCCGATTTGGCAGTTGCCAGGTTCATATAATTGATGCAGGCGATCAGCAAAATAAAAATCGCGATCGCCGAGAACAGGTACACATATTGAATATCCCCATTCGCCTCGATTTCGGAATCCAGGTGAGAACGCAGGTGAATGTCGGTGAGCTTCGTCAGCGTCAGCACCGAGTATTTCGAAGCCTTGGGATCGATGTGCTTATTCTGAAATGCGGGAAATGCGGCTGTCAGCTTCTGCGCGTCGTAATACTTCGGCAGAAGCAGGAATGTCGAGAAAGAATTGTTGGCCCAATTGGTACGAAGCCCCTCGGCACCGTAGACACGATTGTCGTTCAGAGTCGAGAACGAGACCAGGAAATTAGGATGAAAATGCGATTGTGAGGGAAGTGGCTCAAAAACACCCGTTACCGTGTAATCGAACTGGTTGTCCAGCCGCACTACCTTTCCGACAGGATCTTCGTTCCCGAAGTATTTTTCGGCCATGGGTTTGGAAAACATGATCGAAAAAGGGTTTTCGAGCGCTTTATCCGGATTTCCGTGGTCTATTTTAAAAGTAAATACCTTGAAGATATTCGCCTCGGCAGCAAACATCTGGTCCTCCGAAAACCGTTTGTCGCCGTATTTCACCAGTGCCCCGGTTTCCAGCAGCCGGACGACCTGCTCTACCTGCGGGAAATCCTGCTTCACAAGGGGGCCGAAAGGCGGCGCCGCATGCCCAAGCCGCAGCGATTCCGTACCGTCATTGGCCAGAAAAGTGCGGTTCAGCCGGTAAATACGATCTGCATGTTCATGGAAGCGATCGTAGCTCAGCTCATCTTTCACATACAAAGCGAGCAGCAAAAAGCAGGTCAGTCCCAGTGAAACGCCGGAAATATTGATGAAACTGAAAGCCTTGTGCTTCGTCAGGTTCCGGAAGGCGATTTTCAGGTAATTTTTGAACATGTTGTCGGTATTTAGGCCCGGGTAAAACGGGGAAGGATGTCGGTTTTGTTAGATACCAACAAATGCATGCCATTTCAATACCGCATTATAAATCAAACACTTACCTAAAACACCCTGTCCGAAATCGGACGATGGTGTCGCATTTTACCGAACAACAAGATTGCCCTCTTTTTGTCGGACAGGGCGTACCTGTCCCGGGACAAAGCGATTAGCAGAAAGCCGCGGGTTGTTTATACCCGCGTAATGCTTTGATCCAGGCGTAAAATACCTGGAAAAATCTGGGGGTAATACGGACTGTCCGCTGCTTTCGGACCATATTTTGCGGACTTTGGGAATTCCCTGTGCCTGGACCCTGCGTCGCCGAGGCCGCTACCAGAATGTCCAGCGCCCCGTTAGTGAGCAGGTAAATATCTTCGTGAAGTTCGTCAAGCAGGTTGGCCGCCCGTCCGCGGAAATGGTGCCGGTCCGCGATTTGTAAAGTGGTTTTGACGGCGAAGTCATAAATTTCCTGCGAAAGTTGGTCACAAAGCTCGCACATATCTGCTCTCCGTTGAGGCAGGATAATGTTTCTGGCCTTCATTTCCTGGATTTTACGCTGGGTTTTCGCGACCAGTTCGGCCCGGATTTCATTCAAATTCATATTATGGGTGCTGTTAGAGGAGTATTCCGGAGCGCATAAACGCTCTCAGAAATATTAGCAATATTTTAATAGGATCAAAGGTTTTAATTTTTTTCTAATCAGTAACGGTCGGCTCCACCTCCGCTATCCCCTACTTTTAGCACCTCATCATTAGACCAGGGAATGTTTATAGGCTATTTGCCGCACGGAGCGGAAGATACTTTTTTAGAAAAACTTCAGATGGCGGGGTGCCATCAAATCATCAAAGAAACAAAAGCCGGCACCCGATCCGGCCTGTTGGAAGCAATCAAAGGATTGAACGAAGGCGATGTGCTGATCCTGTGCCATAGCAGCCATGCTGGAACGGAAACAGACTTTCTGCATGTATTGGTGCAAGTTGGCTGCAAATGTGCCCATTTTGTGTCCATAGACGAGGATTTCGATACGCTGCGCGACACAACACTTCACTGCGCGGCAACCTCGCGCTAGGGCGATAATCCAATCGGTTTTCCGGCGATGTATACTTTTACGACCGTTTCCCCGGACCAGCATTTCAGTCCGCTTACCGCTCTGGCTGTACCCACTGCAAGAGCCGGAATTTCATGTTCCATGTAGTCATGCCCTACGCGATTGTATATGTCGCGAACGAGGGCTCCGAAGGCGTGATGTCCGCCCCGCAACACCAGCTACCGATTGTGGTAGCGGGTGTACACGAAGGCAAAGACGATATTGCGGCGCGTGTCCGGCTCAATGGCTTCGGGCACGGCAGCTTAGCAATGAGTTAAGAAGTTATCCGGTCAACCAAAAGAGCCAGCCGGTACATTAGAGAGCTGTTTTGAAAGGCCGGGATTATCTGGAAGCCGATACTTCCTCTTTCCGCGGCGTGCCCATAATGAGCTTTTCAATGGAAGCCATTTTGGCGTCCACGGCTTCCAGTTTTGCTTTCAGTAGGTCATTTTCTTCCTGCAATTGCCGGGTACGTTTTTCCAGCGCCTGGATGGCAGCCATATTCACGCCATCGATGTCGGAGGAGTTGATCGTGGTGTCATTTCCAATACCGTCCAGGCCGAACGCGGCGTAGAAGTCCTGGGCCATCGGCCCGATATGCCGGGTAGTGGCGGGCTGACTTTTGTAGTTCCAGCTGGTAAGCGGCAGCTGCGCCACTTTACTGAGGATATTTTCGGTATTCAACACTTCGAAATTCTCTTTTTTGCGCCTGTCGCTGACCGCACTCCACGATCCTCCGCCTGCTGAAATTTCGACTCCGCTCGTCATACCCTGATTAGTGAATACACGTGCCCCGCCTGCAAAACGCATTGTCAATTGGTTATTGGCCGTGCTGTAAGCACTGTCGGAGGAAAACCCTGCGCTTGCATCGCTGATCACGACAGCCCCCTGATTTTTCGCTCGCGCGTTTTTACCCAGCGCCATTGCAAAGTTAGCGCTGGCACTGTTCTGCAACCCGATCGCGACCCCGAACGCACCTCTGGCAATAGACGGCCCGATTACAATCGAAGCCAGCCCACCGGCGATCGACGAAGGTCCCATAGCCAGGGCGTCGTCAGCAGTTGCCTGCGCGCCGCTTCCGATCGCGACGGCCCCAACACCGGTTGTTGTGCCGTTGAATGCCAGTGACCTGTCTGCCGATGCCGTCCCGTTATTCCCCAGCGCCACCGATTCGTCGCCGGATGCAGTAGTCGCCAGACCTACGGAGAAAGAATGATCACCGGAAGCACGGGTATTCTGGCCGGCCGCAAACGAATAATTCCCAATGTTGGTCCTGTTCCAATAGGTACTCCCGAAAGAGCCTACGTGACCTACGCGAAACGCAGCCTTATCAACATACCACATCATCCGGCGCCCTTCGCCCTCAACGGGTGTGGGTTTGGCTCCTGAAACATCGCCGGAAGCGGCGAAAACAACGCTACTATCGGCCACGTCCAATCCGGCCCGGGGCGTTGTGGTACCAATGCCGACCTGGGCATTGGCGTAAAGAGAAGCTGCAACAAAAAGAGAAGTTATAAGAATACGTTTCATATCTGATGGATAATAAGGGAGGAAGAAAGTTTATTCGACGACCAGTTTGTGATTTACAACACCCTGACTGGTAGTGAGTTTAAAAAGGTACATTCCCGAAGCGACGCCATTCAGGTTCACCTGTACGCTGCCGTCGGAGAGGGATGATTTACGCACGGGCACCTGCCGTCCCAGCATATCCCAAAGGCTGATCTCATTGACCGGAACGCCGGATGAAATCGTCACTACGCTCGCCTTGCGCGCCGGGTTCGGGTATACGCCCGCGTACTGGCCCACGCCGCGCGGTTGCAGTGACACAGCCCTCGACAAGCTGAAAGTGCCATCCAGATCAACCGAACGGAGACGGTAGTACACTGTTTGCAGCTGGCTGCCGAACGAGCGGTCCGTAAAACTGTACCGCTGCAAGGCATTGCTGTTACCCGCCGCTGCCACCGTGCCGATCTTCTGAAAGGTTCTGGCATCGAGGCTTCGTTCTACTTCAAAATGGGAGGCATTCTCTTCGCTGGTCGTTTGCCAATCCACCAATGCATTGCCTTCAACCGCCTTTGCATTGAAACTGATCAACGTAACGGGCAGCCCTGCTTCCGGCACGGCGCCGAGCGTGAACGGGCTCCATGACGATATCACCTCGCTCGTTACAAAGCCCGCCGTCAGCGTCCCGGTTACATTATGCCCTTCGTTGAGCCAGTTACCTCCCGTAAGGTGGGCAACACTGAATACATTCGGGTTTTCGGAAACCGTAATGGACGGATTTTTATAGTCGTCATAAGTAACAATGACCTTGCCCGTTGCGGTGCCTCTTGGCGCAAGGTCCCAGTATTCTTCGTTGTTGTAAGCTTCGAGGGCTATGGAAGACGCACCGGTGGTAGTGAATGTGCCGGTGCCTGCGTCGGCAGCGAAGTAACGGACGCTCATCCCTGCGCTGTTATCGGTAAGCTCTACCGTAATCGGCTGGTATCTGACACCGTCCCCAACCGGGTACACGAAACTGCCTGTCCCGTTTTTTACCACGTAGCCATTCACGTGCCTCGTATCGGATACGCCCACCACCGATGCGGTATCCCCGACAACGAGCGCACCCAGGTCGCTGGTAGCATCCACGGCCCCGTTGGAGAGCGTAACCCTGCCGCCTACTTTGATATTATTCTCCAATACAATACCCGCCGAATTGTCGATATTCAACAGGCGTGTGAAATAGGGCTGGGTACCGCTCAGGGTTTGCAAAGCGGCACCATCCAGCGTCAATGAGCCGGTATCCGCCTCGGTCATTGCCTGGTTATTGACCAGGTTACCGGAAACAAAAAGGTTGCCATTATTGGAAAAAGAACCTCCGGTCACTTGCAAATCGCCTTTGACCTGCAAAATACCGCCTTTGACGGTAACCGTCCCGCCGGCACTGGACAAGCCCTGCGCGACGGCACTACCACCGAGCCCGGCAAGGGCCGCCAGAATATATATAGCTTTCATTTGAAATAGATTTGATTAAAAACAGGGAATTGAATAGGACAAAATATGCGGAAACTGCTTTCAGCCCGCAATTATGCGCCGGCGTGCCATTAATAAGCCGCCTGCCAGCCCTACGGCCAGCAAGCCGAGACCTGCAAGACCCATCCACGAATTGCCGCCGTTGTCTTTCATCTGCTGGCGAAGCGCTGCGTTATCTGCCTTAAGGCTTTCCAGTTCAGCTGCGAGGTTGCGGGTACGCTCTTCCAATGCTTTGATACCTGCCAATGCTACACCGTCGGCGTCCACGGTACCAATGCTGCGATTGTCATTACCCAGTCCGAAAGCCGCGTAAAAATCCTGCGCCATCGGGCCTATGTGTTTGGTGTTTGCCGCATCTGCTTTGTAGCTCCATCTGGTTATAGGAAGCTTCCGCAGTTTTTCCAAAACGTCGTCGTACGAAATCTCTTCGAAGCGATGTTTTTTGTTCACGTCCGATACGTTCGTCCATACGCCGGAGGTTGACAAATAGGCACCCGTCGATGTAGAAATGACTGCGTTGGATTGTCCCCAGTTACTCACCGAAGCTCCGCTCTGAAATGTCATACCTGTGGTGAGGTTGGACGAGGTAAATATCCGGAAGCCGCCGCTCACCCGCCAGCTGGCAGAGTGATTCACCCCGGCCCGGATCGTATCTACTGAAGATCTGTCCCCGAAAACAAAACTTCCCTGCCTTGCATTGGTATGTGCGTGATAACCCATCGCAACAGAAGCAGCTCCGCTCGCAACATTGTTCTCGCCTACCGCGAAAGACGATTGTTGTGCGGCTGTCGTTCCGATGCCAAAAGCAGTTGCATTGCTCGCTGATGCCCGTACATTGCTGCCGATTGCGACGGAAAAGTCTCCGACATTGGCGGCATCCCACTGCGTGCCGGTCACCGATCCAGCGCGGAAAGCGCCCTTGGCCGGATACCACATCATGCGCGTACCAGCCCCTTCGGCAGGGATTGCAGTGCCTGACACGTCCCCGTCATAGATACCACCCAGCAGAAACGTCCCGTCCTGAAAGACGACCATGTTTTTGTTTTGTGCAGCATCCCGCCCCACCAGGAGTGTGTCCGTCTTTTGCGCATACACACCCACAGGTGCAAGTACAGAGCAGAGCAATGCATTCAGGACCGGCCGCCGCAGGAACGACCTCGCCGGTGTTTTTTCAAATGACTTTAATGTAAAATTTGCATTCATAGTTAAAGATGGATTAGGTGTTGTTATAAAAAATACAACTAATTCCAAAAATACAACTATGAATATGAAATACTTCTAAATAATATCGCAATCTACTTGTAGAATACATCTACAACCCGACAGCATTATCTGACGCCTCGAATCAGCCGTTTGCCGAAGAAACACTTAGAGTTTGTAACTCGTTGATTTTCCGACAGAAACGCTACCAACAGAATCTCCCGCGACCGTTTAATAATTATTTACACAAAAAGCGCCGCGGAACGACGTTCCTCGGCGCTTCGGCATTATTTATCCTGTTGAGTCACTGCACAAACTTGCGCTGCTTCGTTTCTGTCTCAGTCGGAAAATCGGATGGAATGGGAATGTCGACTTTACCGGTCGCCGCCCATTGGCTGCCGCGTTGCAGGCAGGTGATAAAGCCAACGCACTCCACGGAATAGTCGGCGTGACCCAGTGCCATATGAAAAATGCGGCCCTTACCGTAGCGGAGGGCGATCAGCATGGGCTCATTGCGGTCGGTACCGTTGTTGGTTTTAGGGGAAAATGCCGTGGCCAGGATCTGCATGTTTTCGGCCGGGCCACGCAGGCGATCGTACAACTCGTCACGACTGTGCAGCCAGTTGGCTGGCATACCCTTCGTAATAGGGTGATTAGGCTCACGAACAGTGATTTTAAATTCCATCTGCGCGCCGTGCGAACCGGCTTTACCCGGCTGCATATCCCGCACCTCTTTGCCGTTCTGATCAAAGTATACGTACGGGCCGTCCTTTTCGGTCCGGTCGCCCCAGCCGCCGAGGCCGATCATCTGGTTGTAGGCAGGCCATTGCGGGAACGAGTTATTGGCCGCGTGAATGACCACCAGTCCGCCCCCATTTTTCATGAATTTTTCAAAATCCTTCTGTACCTCCGCTGTCCAGGGCGCAGCATTCCAGCCAAAGTTGCAGATCACGACATCGTAATCGGAAAATTTGGGGTGAAAAGCAGAATCCATTTTAGGCTGCTTCAACGCCTCGGTCTGTGGGCCGTTTTTTACCGGATACTCCTGCGCGAGTTTATCACCCTGCCAGGTATAGCGTGTGCGCTGGACATCTACAGCAAATTTTTTACTGTCTTCGAGATAGTACTTCATCATGGCGGTGATCTTCGGCCACTGTTCGTGGTTGTTCTGCCCATCCACGATGAGCACTTTCAGCGGCGATTTCTGTGCCAATGCCGAAGCCGATGCAGCGCCGGCACCCAGTAATGCAAGCAGAAAAATCAGGAATTTGTTATTGAATGTCATAAACAGACGGGTTATGGGATAATGCGACCAGCCAAGTTAAATGAATACGCGTTTCAAACCAAGCAGCCTACCGGCCCATTACCGGCAGACCGCTCGGAACACGTTCGGGAACGGATTTATCGAAAGAGTCGTCATTGAGTGTATTCAAAAATTCCACAATCCTCGAAATATCCTTGAAATTAACGTCCATATGGGTTGCCAGCGGATCGACCTGCCCTTCTTTGACATTCGGGTTGAGCAGCTTGCCGCCGGCGATATCTTCGTAAAACATCAACACCTGGTCGAGAGTCGCGAACTTCCCGCTGTGCATATACGGCCCGGTGAAGCGAAGGTTACGCAGCGTCGGAGTTCTGAACGCGTATTTTTTATCAGCACCCGAATCACTCTCCTTCCGGTTGTCGGTATCGGGCACGCCCAGGGTGTGCAATTTAAAATCTGAGAACATCGGTCCGGAATGACACTTGGCACAACCCGTAACCAGAAATGCATTGAGCCCCTCCTTTTCACCGGTAGACAATGCATTACTATCACCGCGCATGTACTGGTCAAAACGGGTGTTTGTCGCCACGAGCGTGCGCTCGTAGGCGGCGATAGCACGGGCGAGGTTCAACTGACTGACGGGCGACTGCTCCTTTGGAAACGCCATTGAAAACAGCCTCCGGTATTCGGGAATGCGCGACAGCCTGGTTACTACTTCATCGAGGATACCGTTTTCATGGAAGGCGTTACCACGCATTTCTTCCAATGTTTTGATGGGCTCCAATGCCTGCTGTTCGAGCCCTTTGGCCCGCATATCCCAAAACATCGGCGCGGATGCGGGGTCATATGCTTCATTATTTTTAAGGCCGTTGAATGCCGTATTCAGCACGCTCTGGGAGTTTCTTTTGACAAATGGAATGTCGTTCGGGTCTGCGAACCGCCGACTCTGTCCGCGACCGACGCCGTTCACACCAATGGAAGTTTCGAGAAACTCGGCGTAATTGAATTCGGGCTGATGGCAAGTGGCACAAGCTACATCCTTGTTCCCAGAAAGTACCGGGTCGAAGAACAGTAATCTGCCCAGCGCAACCTTTTCGGGTGTCGAAGGATTATCCGCAGGGTCAGCGGCCGTCGCCGGCAACGCTCCGAGGTCCGCGATCGTTTCCACTCGGGCTGCTTCCTTGTCCGATGCGGTCTCCTCCTCCCGGCCACAAGCCCAAAGCATAGCGGCGGCACCTGCGGTTAAAATACAATTCCTGAACGCTTTAATCGATACTCCTGCCATTCCAAATTTAAATATCCGAACTCAAACCCACCCATATAAGGCAGGCGGGAACGGAAATTTACCATTCACCCGGCATGAATAAGTATGATGCTGGTCATAACCGGAATTTTAATCCGCCCGCAAGTTCTTCACAGGATTCAGCAGGGCAGTTTTCACAGCCTGGAAACTGATTGTGATAATGGCCAGCAGCAACGCCGCAAGCGCTGCCATCACCGGCACTTCCCAGCCGATGGAAATGCGGTAGGCAAATGCACCCAGCCAGCGATCCATTGCCCACCATGCCAGCGGCAACGATATCCCGATGGCTATGAGCACGAGCAGCAGGAAGTCCCGAGACAGCAGGAATGCCACGTTTCCGACCGACGCACCAAGCACTTTGCGAACACCTACCTCTTTCACCCGGAGTTTGGCGGAATAGGCCGAAAGCCCGAAGAGGCCAAGACAGGAAATGAAGATCGACAATGCGGCAAAACCCGTAAAAACCTGACTCATGCGGTTCTCGGTGACATAAAGCTTGTCCAGGTTTTCGTCCAGGAAAGAATAAGTGAATTTACTGGAAGGCGCCAGTGTGCGCACACGGCTTTCGAGGAACGCTATCACGGCCGGCAACGAACCGCCTTTCACTTTTACCAGCACGTAGTTGATGCGGTAGGGATTATACTGGATCACCAGCGGCTCCACGCCCGCATGCAGGGACGCGAAATTGAAATCCTTTACGACGCCCACTACAGTACCCGTATCGCCCTCGGCGATGAATGCCTGTCCGACCGGACTTTGCAGCCGGTATGCTTTTACAGCGGCCTCATTCAGGATAAATTCATGATTTTTAATTTCTGGAAACTGACTACGGAAAGCCCGTCCTTCTTTGAGTTGAATGCCCAATGTAGTGAGCAGTCTTTCGTCCGACCAAAGCATTCTCGAATTTTCAGGCAGTTGGTCCTGCTCGGTACGGTGCAGCGGGAACGCCGCGTAATTTCCGAACCGCTCTCCCGGAAGTGTAGAGGTAATCGAAAAACTGGCAATATTGGCGTTTTTCGACATTTCATCGGCGAGCACACCATATTTCTCGCGCATCTGATCGTACATCGTCACGGCCACTACCTGATCCTTATCAAACCCAAGATCCTGGTGGTGAAACAGTTGCATTTGACGGTAGACAATCATCGTACCGAATATCATAAACACCGAGACCGTGAACTGGAAGACGATCAACCCTTTCCGGACCACATTGACCGACGAGCCAGACAACCGCTTCCCTTTCAACGATACCACCGGGTTGAAACGCGCTACAAACCAGGCCGGATAGAGGCCGGCCAGCAACGCAATCCCAATTATAAGCAATGCTACGATGACCATGTTAGGAATTGTCAGCATGCTATCGAAGACAAAACCGCCGGCCGCTACATGGGTATAATATGGAATAACGAGCCTGAACAGCAGTACCGCCACGACCGTTGAAAGCAGCGTAACCATCAGCGATTCGCCCAGGAACTGCCGCAGCAGCTGGCCTCGTGTGCCGCCTACCACTTTCCGCAGGCCGATCTCCTTCATGCGGTTGAACGCGAGTGCGGTAGAAATATTAATAAAATTAACAGTCGCCACCAGCAAGATAAAAATCGCCGCCACCGCAAATATGTAAATGTAAGTAATATCACTATTGGGATACATTTCCTTTTCGAGCTTCGAATGCAGGTGAATGTCGCGGATGGGCTGTAAATGCAGGTGTTTCGTAGTAAGAATCTTCTCCTCGGAATCGCCGGAAGGCGCATAGAATTTGGTTGCGAATGCAGGCAATGCGGCTTCCACCTGCGCGGGCGTGGCGCCCTCGCGAAGCAATACATAATTGTAAAATCCCGCCCAACCAATGTTTTCCATCGATTGCTTGTCGATGTAGCGCTCGATGGTAGGCATGGAAACAAGGTAATCGAACTGGAAATGGCTCGGGAAGCCGAACTCCTTCACGATGCCTGTGACCAGCAACGGAAGCCTTGCCCGGTCGTCGGTGATCGTCTTTCCTATCGGGTCCGCATTTCCAAAGTATTTTTTGGCCATAGCCTCACTCAGGACAATGGTATTCGCACCTTTCAACGCCGACGCCGGGTCGCCGGCAACAAATGGCAGATCAAACGTGCTGACTACTTCTTCGTTGGCAAAAAAGCCCCCTTTCTCTTCGAACCGCTTCACATCGCCCGCGGGACTTGTGTAGCTGAAAAGCTGGTAAGGGAATAACCGGTGCAATCTCACACCCGCCTCGATCTGCGGTAATGCCTGCTGCAATGCCGGAACCAGCGGAGGCGGTGTGGCAGCCCAATGCCGGCTGTCCTCCCCGGTAGTTTCATATGTCACCCGGTAAATGCGGTCGGCCTTATCAAAACCTTCCTCGTAACTCAGTTCATGACGAATATGGAACGTGATCAGCAACACGCCGGCAATACCGACGGCCAGCCCTGTAATGTTGACAATAGAAAAAGTCTTGCTTTTCCAGAGATTGCGCCAGGCGATTTTGATGTAGTTTCTGAGCATGGTTGGACGGACGTTTTACCGGAAACAATGAGTGTACCGCAACCGGCTGTCAAAAAACAAATGCCAAAATACATATACATTGATTTTCAGATAATTATAAATCAATATATAGACTACAATGTCCATTATCGCACAAATGTGACCGCCGGCGGCCGACTGCGAATCATGTTGGAATTAGCCGCCGATCCGGCTCCGGAGAAGCCTCCTGTTTATAGCGAATCACCGGGAACTTAACCGACGCCCTTTGCATTTGATTTGTATAATACTTCAAATCCCCATGCATACCGAAACGCTGCAACAGTTTTACGAACGCACGAAACAGCCGATGCCCGCGGAGCTGGTCTCGCAGACGAATGTGAGTCATTTCAATGTAAAACAGCGTACCTGCCTGAACAGGATGACGCCCTACAACCGACGCGACTATTATAAAATATGCATGATCATCGGGGACGGCGTACACCTTGCAGCCGACAAGGAAACACCGATTGAAGGCGCTGGCATTATTTTCTCCAACCCCAGCGTCCCCTCGTCCTACCACGCGATCTCAGAGTCGCAGACCGGATTTTACTGTCTTTTCAACGACACATTTCTACTGAACAGCATCCGGCAGGAAATCCGTTACCGGAGCGCGTTGTTCAATCCTGCCATTCAGGCGGTGATTCCGCTGGATACTGCTGGCCAGGAGCGGTTCCGTTCCCTTTTCAGTGAGATGGATAGCTTGTTATCAAGCACATACACCTACCGGTTCGATATGATCAGGAGCCTGCTGCAAATGCTTATCCTGGAAGGCATCCGGTTACAGGGCCCTGTCGTCAGCGAAAGCCCAAACGAACGCCTGATCTCCCGCTTCTTCGGATTGCTCAATCAGCAATTCCCCGTCGATTCGCCTGAAAACCCGTTGAGAATGCTCACCCCGGCAGCCTACGCCGACCAGTTGAGCATTCATGTCAACTATTTGAACAACGTGCTCAAAAAATCGACCGGAAAAACCACGCGGGAGATCATCCACGAGCGCATTGTGGAAGAAGCTAAAACACTGTTGCTGAACACCGACTGGGACGCCGCCCAGATCGCCTACACCCTCGGCTTCGAGTACCCTTCCCATTTCAACAAGTATTTCAAACAAAACACCCGGACCACCCCTCTGCTTTTCCGCGAGCAGCTTCGGCAAAGCCACTGACATTTGATTTGTATAAGCATTGCTTTGATTCATATTACCTGCGGATTTGCTTGCAGCCCTACCTTTGGAGCATTAATAGCAAGCATATGAAAACACTTAAAGAATCCAATAAAGCGGTCAGCACGGCCCTGGCCCTCGCGCTGATCCCGATCACCGGTTTTGCGCTCGACGTGTTTATCCCCTCGCTCCCTGCCATGAGCGCCCGGCTGCACGCTACACCTGAGGCCGTTCAATTATGTATATCTATTTTTCTTGCGACTTATGGCATCAGCCAGTTGTTGATTGGCGGGTTACTGGACAGCTACGGCCGCTTCTGGCCTAACATTTTCGCGTTGGCGGGTTTCAGCGCCGCCAGTTTTATCATTGCAAATACCGAAAGCCTGCAAGTGATCTACGCGATGCGGGCAGTTCAGGGTGTAATGTCAGCGGTAATCGTGGTAAGCAAACGGTCCTTTTTCTTCGATCTTTTTGAAGGCGATAAACTGAAACATTATACCAGCCTTTTTTCCGTGATCTGGTCGGCGGCGCCTATCATCGCCCCGTTCCTGGGCGGTTACCTGCAAACCCATTTCGGCTGGCAGTCCAACTTTTACTTTCTGGGCTTTTTCGGGTTAGCATTTCTGGTGCTGGAACTCGCGTTCAGCGGTGAAACCATCGCCTCCAAAGCGCCATTACGCCTGACAACCATTGGCACCGCCTACCGCTCCATGCTCGGGACGTGGGATTTTACGTCCGGCCTGCTTATTCTGGGGCTATCGTATGCAGTTCTGATGATCTACAACATGTCGAGCCCGTTCCTGATCGAGGAAGTGATGCGTTACCCCGCGACGGTCACCGGCAACTGTTCCATGATTTCGGGGCTGGCCATGCTGGGCGGGAGTTTACTCTCCAAAGCACTCATTGCCAAACCATTCTATAAAAGACTATTCACGGCGGCCGTCGTTCAACTAGCCGTATCAGGCGCGCTCATTCTGCTCACTTTGCAACTTCACAACCTATACACGCTGATGATATATGTGATTTTGCTGCATTCGGCATCCGGATTCATTTTCAACGGCATGCTCGCCTATTGCCTCACCCGCTTTTCGAAGTTCGGCGGCATGGCCAGCGGCCTCACCGGCGGGGGGTACATTCTTTCGACTTCGGCATTCAGTTACATCGTCGTTAAAACCATCCGGATCGACAGCCAGGTATGGCTCGGGGCGGGTTATGCAATATTAATTCTAGCCGTATTAACCCTCATTATCCGCACGAAATGGATTGAACGCGGAGCAAAAAACGAGGTTTTGGAAGAGCGGGATGTCACATTGGTTATGGAGTAAAATCAGGATAGGGAATCTTGCATGGGCAGTCTGGAATGCGGTCAGTTGTCTGTTTCCCTATCCGCATTTTCATTTAAAAAGTCGATCGCGATCCGGCAAAGCATATCACCTTTCGATTCCGGCATGCCGTGGCCCACATTGGGGTAAACACACAGCTGGCCTTTTTTAAGTGACCGGTAAATTTCAATGCTGTGCTCTAACCGGATCATATCGCGGTCGCCGCGGATCACGAGTACCGGAATGGCAATGCGAGAAAGCTTTTCGTCCGGCACTTTAATTTCCCTTGCCCACATTTTCTGGTTATCCTTCCAAAATTTGACCCATTTATCGGGCTGAGGGTTCAGTTTCTGGTAGTTCGCCAGCCAGTCCTTATCTTCCTTTACCGCTTCGACCGTATATTCTTTTAATAAATCACGCCCTTCCTGCGTCAACCCGGCTGCCTTCGAATTGGAAGCGCCGCTTATTACCTTTTTCACTTTATCAGGCCTGTCCGCAGCAAGCAAGAGCGCTGTATTGCCGCCCATGCTCCAACCCATTATGTAAACGCTGTCCAGTTTGAGCTGGTCGATGAACGCGGAACCATAATCGGCCAACAATGCACCACTTAGACTATCGGCTTGCTCCGAACGCCCGTGGCCGGGTGCGTCGTACGCAATAACCCGGAAATGCTTTGATAACGCTGGAATAATGCCGGCCAGATTTTCAATGGATCCCAAACCCTGGTGCAACAACAGCAGTGGAATACCTTTTCCATATTCCTCATAGTATATTTTTATATTTCGGACATTCAGATACTTACCATTATTCGAGCCGTACCTGACCGGCACCTCCGCCTTTTCCGTCCGTTTGTAACAGGAAAATGCCACGCAAATGATCAGCGGGTAAAGAAGTTGTTTCATAGCTATCCGGTTTTAAGCAACTATACGCAAACCGAGTCACATCTGAGGCAATCCTCCCAAAGGCAATTCCAACAGGCTCCGAAGGTAGTTGAAGGATATTAGCATGACAGCCTGCATCTCACGTGACGAGCGCAAAGGCAGCGCGCACAGGCACACGTATATGCACGAAGCGTCCTTTCAGGGTATTAACTATTTTCGCCTGATCGCGAACGACTCCCAATGCTCCGGGACAAGGGGCGCACGGCGATCTTTCGGATCTCATCATTATTATACAATTTTTGCAAACCCTGTCATTCAAAACGGCTCCATTCAAGACCCTGCGAGTTGGGTTACACAGCAATCCAGCCATCCGTTTATTGACTGTTATGCCTCCGGATACAGAGAAACACAAAGTCGAAATTAAGCAATCCCTGCTGGCTAAACATACGTCACCGGAAGTACACTCCCCGAGTGTGTACGGCGCAGAAATGCCCCTCAAAGCTTCGCAATTGCTAAAAGAGGCTATCAAACTATCCTCTTTACTCCTCAGAGATAACCCTCGAAAAAGTACTACAACGCAGGCGTGTCAGCCGAGCCGCTTGCGCCAGGGATCTTCCTGTCTGCACGCTACCACCATCGCCCGAAAAGATTAAAAATAAATTAGAAAAATGGCGAAGCACCTTGCTGTAATTCTTATATTTTTTTGATCTTTATGACGTCTCAATAAGAGAAGACGGATCAATCCCTAACAAACGTAAAGCATGTCCCCTATCAACCATTTACTTCCTAGCCTGTTACCGCCATTCCGGCCTAAATACAGGCATACATACAGCAGTACAAGTAACTGGCGGTTTCCAAAATAATTCTCAAACTCCGACCAGAACTGCCTCTTTCTTCTTTTTGGAACGGCAAACATTTTCTTAACCGAAAACAATTAATCGGTTACAACCATGGATAACCCATGTGTGTCTCGTGTTTGCTGTACCCTCACGGGAGGAAAACATAGGCAGCAATCAGGCTGTACATTCAATATCCTACACCAGGTATATCAGGGAATAATAACTCAGATTATTGATGGATTCCGCTCCGGCAACATCGCTCATCATCGCTACTTATAACTGGGCGGAAGCGCTGCATTGCAGCCTTTTGAGCGTTATCAGGCAAAAAACTTTACCTACGGAGGTGGTCATCGCCGACGACGGTTCCGACGACCGGACGAAAGAGCTGATCTGCAAGATGCAGGATGGATTTCCTGTGCCGATCATCCACGTGTGGCACGATGACCGGGGTTTCCGCAAAAGTCAGATACTCAATAAGGCGATCGGACAATGCTCGGGCTCGTACGTGATCCAGGTGGACGGCGATGTGCTGCTGCATTCTTCATTTATACACGACCATTTGGCAGCGGCCGAGCGCGGGGCTTTCATACGCGGCACCCGCGCGCGCCTCACTCCCGCGAAGAGCGAAGAGCTGCTCCGGGGCGCCAGTACGAACGTCAGCTTTTTTTCAAAAGGAGTTTACAACCGGTTCAATGCCTTGCGGTTACCGATACTGCAATCGCTCGGGCAGCGCAGGGAAATGAATTGCAGAAGCGTCCGCGGCAGCAACTTCGCCTATTGGAAAGACGATTTCCTGCGCGTGAACGGATATAACAATGACCTCAGCGGATGGGGCCATGAAGACGAGGAACTGGCCGCGCGCTTTATCAACAACAACATTGTCAAGAAAATCGTGAAACTGGGCGCGGTACAGTACCACCTGCATCATGACGAGTTGCCCCGGTCGAACGAGCCTTTTCATCGCCAGATCATCCAACATACCCTGCTTACAAAAGTCAAAAAATGCCTTAATGGATATGAAAACCTTCTCTAAAAGCTCGCTGATTATTTCCACTTACAACTGGCCGGAAGCACTGCGGCTTTGTTTGCTCAGTGTATTGGGACAGTCGGTACTGCCCGACGAGGTGATTATCGCCGACGATGGATCCACCGGACAAACCGCGGACGTAATCGAAGCCATGAGGCCTCTGTTTCCGGTGAAACTGATCCACGTCTGGCAGGAAGACAACGGTTTTCAGCTATCCAAAATCCGGAACAAGGCCATTGCCACGAGCTCTTGCGATTATATTATCCAGATCGACGGCGACCTCATACTACACAGGCATTTTATCAAAGACCATCTCGCGTTAAGCAAACGCGGCTCGTTTGTGGCAGGCAGCAGGGTATTGATGACCAAAGAGCTATCCGAAAAAATGCTCGGCAAGCGGCAGGCAAGGGTAACCCCGTTCCAGTCGGGACTAGGCAATTTCACCAACCGGTTCAGTGTCGCCTGGCTGAGCAGGTATATGGCGGATCGCTATAAAACGCACGATATTTTCGCGCTGCGTGGGTGCAACATGGCTTTCTGGCGCGAAGACCTGATCCGTGTGAACGGCTACAACGAGGTTTTTCGTGGCTGGGGCCGCGAAGACAATGAAATTGCCGTAAGGCTGCTCAACTCGGGCGTCAGGAAACGCGCCGCCAAATTCGGCGGAGTTGTGTTTCATATTTACCATCCAGAGGTGGACCGTGCCCGCTGCCCTAAAAACGAAGCTTACCTGACCGAAGCATTACTGAACAAAACCGTGTATTGCTGCCAAGGGCTCCACCAATATCTTGACCATGTAGAATCGGTTGGGCTGGCCGAGGGAGAATTTGCTCTTTAATGCATGAGTAATACCTCATTGATCTCCGTCATCCTGGTGACTTACAATGCGCAAAAGTTTTTGCAGAGATGCCTTGACAGCATTTACGACCAGCATTATCCCTATATCGAGATCATCGTCATGGATGGCGGCAGCACCGACGGCACACCCGCGGTACTTCAACGAAATGACGACAAACTTGCATTCTGGAAAAGTGAGAAGGACGGCGGCATTTACGAAGCCATGAACAAAGCCCTCGACCATGCAAACGGGCAGTGGATCTATTTCGTCGGTGCCGACGACATCCTGACCCCCGAATTCTCTCGAATGGCTGAAAAGCTGAGCGACCCTCACACAATCTACTACGGCAGTGTGCTCAAAGCGGGGCGAAAGTACCTGGGCGAAATGGCGCCCTACAAGCAGGCGAAAACAGGGATCAATCATCAGGCGATCATTTACCCGGCAGGCGTATTCGCCACACGCAGGTACGATACGCGCTACCGCATTTCAGCCGACCATGTGTTTAACATGCAATGCCACAGCGACAAACGCTATCACTTCACTTTCAAGGATTTCAATATTGCCATCTTTAATGACACCGGCATATCGTCACTGCAAAAGGACCTTGTTTTTGAAAATGAGAAAGCGGGACTGATCTTAAAGCATTTCGGTCTGGCTATTTATCTGAGATTCTTATTCAAGAGGCTTAAAGAGCGGCTTTTCAACCACTAAAAGCGCTCCCGCATTACCATTCCCGCGTTCCGGTCGGCAATAATCCTGGGCGGCAGATCCAGCACCTTCGTTATCAATCGGTTACGCCATTTTCTTTTTGGGATAACCTTAATTAATGCGAGTGCAAAACGGCACAGCGCCAGCTCCCATGCACTGTTTTTTTCCCTTGCCAATAATTGCTTCATTTCAGCAAGATATTGCCCGCGCTGGTTATAGCTTTTCTGGTTTTCGCTCCGAAACCGAAAGCCGCCCAGCATAAACGACGTCGTATACAAGCGTGCATGTCTGAAAAAACGGAGCCAGAGTTCGAAATCTGCCGCTAATGCATGATTTTGATCGATAAAACCGCCCGCCTGGTCCCACAGGCTGCGCCGCCAGAAGACCGACTCCTGTTGAATAAACGCGCCGTCGGATAATTGCATCCGCAACCGCGACCAGCGCTGGCCATACGGGAGGTCGTCGTAAAGAAAGGGCCGCCCCGGTTCGTCGAAAAACGTATTGGCACCCATGATCCATTTCACGTCCGCAAACCGGTTGAAAATGTCGGCGGCCGTGAAAAGGGCTTGGGAATGGTACATATCATCGGCATTGAGCCATGCCATGATGTCGCCCGACGACCGCCCGAACCCCTTTCGGAGGGCGTCGTACAAACCCTTATCGGGCTCGCTCACCCACCAGGCCAGCTGACCTTCATACTTCCGGATGATATCCACCGAACCGTCGGTGCTGCCGCCGTCGACAATGATGTATTCCAGATTGGGATACCCCTGCCCCAGCACCGAAAGAATGGTACTTTCCAGGTATTTCGCCTGGTTGAACGAGGGCGTCACAACGGTAATTTTCGGCAGCATATTCAATGCAGTAAACGCGCTAGAAGCCCATTAGGTAAGTGAAAATTCATACTGCCGGGGCTGCTGCACGCGTTCCTCGTGCTCGAACGGCTCGGAAGCGAGTACCATCAGAATGGATTCGTCCGTAATTTCAAGCATTTCGTACCGGTCGTCCGGCGTCAGCAGCAGGCATTGGTCCGCTGAATTAAGGATAAAATGCTGCTCTTCGCTGCCCGTATGGTTGGAGATCAGGCAACTTCCTTTCAGACAAATCACCGCCTGCTTCATATGCTGGCGCTTTCCGCCGATTTTGAAATGGTCAGGTCCATTGACGTAAAAAATGCGTTTGATCTCGAACGGAATTACCCGCTCGATCACGGTCAGACTCCCGCGGGTGTCCGTAAAGGTTTTCAGATTGATTAAATGAGCCAAGGGGTGTTTACGATTTAGGTTAGGTTAATGCATTCTTTTTTGTATAATTCTTATAGCGCCCCCGCAACCCAAACTGTATACGTCGCGACAAGCTGACTTTGATCCATTTGAGAACCATCGGTTGCTCATGGACAACTGCCGCAGGATCGATCAGCAGGATCTGGCCTTCCGCAGAGGAGAGCGCTTTGATATAGGTACTGTAAACAAGTCGTATGATACTTTCCGGGAGCCGATATTGTTCAGCGGTGAGGCGGAAGCTCTTGCCGATGCAGTACCGGAAATCGTGGAAATGGTAGAATACGAGGGGGACCTTGTAAGCATCTGCCTTTCGCACAAACAGCCGTCCATTCACGCTTTCACAAGTATAGTCGATGGCGTTCCAGGGCGCCACACCCCCGCCGGGATGTTCGAGCACGTGTACGCCCGTGAAGCGCTCCGTCCAGTCATCGAGGTATTTCTGGTCCCCGAATTTGCCTTCTTCAAACCGTGCATAGCACCATTCCAGGCAGGCGTTCATCCACCAGTCCAGCACCGCAAGCCCTTCCTCTGTATTCCTGAAAGTGACAAACTGCACACAATAGATGCCGCTGTTTTCCGACTGATCATATGGTGCAGCGTACCGATGCGCGGTGATCAGCACGGACTTTTCGCCCATTTCGTCCGTCAGGGCCTTCGGATCGGCAAAGAACAGGAGATCGGCGTCGAGATAGGTGCAATGATCGAGCGAAAATGTATGAATGCAGTGCCAGATCGTGAAAGAGGTACAGGTCCAGCAATACTCGCCCGCCGTGCGACTGCTTTTTACGGCGAGCAGTTCGGGCGTTTCAAATGCATGCAGGGAAACAATCGTCGCATTCGCCAGATTAAGGCGCCGCAGCAAGGCGTCGCAGGCGTCGTCGAACGCGAAAATGTACAAATGAAAATCACCCCCTTGCCGGAGCAGCGAATTGTACATCGCTAATCCCCGCGAGAGGTAGCCCGAGTTAAAAAGGGTACAAAAATTCTGCATTAAAGTATGTTAGGGGTAGAAGAGGGTAACTTCTACTACAAATATCAATGTTAAATTGCGGAATGTAGTTATCCTTCCGGCAGATAAAATAATATATAACCGATCATTTTTCTCAAAACGAGGTTAAAAATAAATCCCAGAATTAATTGACATTCAGACACATAAAACACAACCTCGCTCATTATCACAGAGTTGACAGTGCTAATATCGTATTATAACCGAGTTACTGAATAATGTCATAAATTGCGTGTGATCTAAAAGAATACTATGGGCTTCTTTAAACCAAAGAAAAAAAATCCTTACGGCTGGTTTGGCGACTATAAAAAGTGGGATGCACTCACCGCCTTGTCGGGAGGCTATGAGGCCGAAGCAATTTTGGACAAAACAAAAAACGCCCTTCTGAAGGTAAAGAATGGCCAGGCGGTTTACGAACGTGATTCGGTGTTGTTTGATAAAAAAGTTTACCCCTACTCGGTCATTTCGGCGCTTCTTTATACAGCCGTTGAATGTGGTAACCATTTGAATGTTCTGGATTTCGGGGGGTCGTTAGGCAGCACCTATTATCAGGTGAGGGACGTGATCCCCGCCGCCGTACAACTGCACTGGAGCGTGGTGGAGCAGGAAAATTACGTCCGGTGCGGACGGGAGTTCTTCGAAGATGAAATCCTGAAATTCCATTTTACGATCGAAGAAAGTATGAAGGCGCGAAAGGCCGATGTGCTGCTGCTTTCGAGTGTAGTGCAGTATCTCCAAAAACCGCATGATTTTCTGGAAGAAATCAAACAGTATGATTTCAAATATATCCTCATCGACCGGACAGCATTCATCAACGCCGATCGTCCCGACCGGCTAACGCTGCAGGTAGTGCCGCCTGAGATTTACGAGGCGCATTACCCCGCCTGGTTTTTCAACGAAAAACGCTTTCTCGAACATTTCGAAGGCTACGAAATCAAAATGGAATTCGAATCGTTCGTGGCGGGTGAGCAGGAAATGGAGATCGACCATGTGAAGGCGGGTTACGACAAAGGATTTTTTCTGATCAGACGCTAAGCCATTACTTGCTCTGCCTGCTCACCATTTCATTGATCCAGATCGGCGCAAAAGGTGAGGTACAGCCTTTTGAAACCGGATAATCACGGTAAATACCCAGCTTTTCACCGATCGCCAGCGCGCGTGCGCGAAGCTCAGGAAAATGGATCCCGATCTGCGCCAGGGTAGTGTTCATGGTCCATTGTACCTCGGATGGAGCTGTGGCCATTTCCGACTCAATCCGATCGAGCAGGCCCGGAACGTCGATCCCCGCGGGATCGCGCGTCACACGCCCGGCTGTGAGGCTCCATCCCGCACGGGCGGCCCACGGATAATCCGATTCCATCCACGCCTCCCGAAGTTCTTCCTTTTGCGGATGCTCCTTGACGATATAGGACGAAAACCAATCGGCCACCCAGCCGTAGTTTACACCATGTACCAGCCGGTCGAGCTCGCCGACTGACAGCAATTTGGGCTTCATGATCAGCATTCCCAAAAGCTGCGCTTCGATATTGCCGGTGTCCCACAAAGCCAGGCCCAGTTCATGGTCGGACTTGATTTTATTCGCGATGGCCCTGATGTCGCCCATTTTCACTCCGAACTGATTTTCGTGCGCGCCATTTTTCTTATTCATGGCGCGCACTTTTTCAGATCCGAGCGATTCAAGCTGTGCTAATACTTGTTCGACGGTCATTTACCCTGCATTTTTTCCGGATCATCATAGTTGACCATCCAGTTGATCCCAAATTTATCGGTCAGCATTCCAAAATACGCCCCCCAGAACGTGTCCGCCAGCGGCATCGTCACCTGTCCGCCCGCAGAAAGTCCGGCAAAAAGAGTATCGGCTTCACCACGGCTTTCCGCATTGACGGAAATCGAAAAATTGTTTCCAGGCTTGTAACCTGCCGCCCATTCACCGCCGGTATCGCTGCCCATCAGGATCGTCTCCTTGCTGATCGGCAAGCTGATGTGCATGATCTTGTTCGAATCCTCTTCGCTTATAGTCTTGCCATCCTCCCCCGGCGGCATTTCCCCGAACCGGCCTACATACGGAAACGCTCCGCCAAAAACGGATTTGTAAAAATTAAAGGCCTCTTCGCAGTTGCCGTTAAAAGTGAGGTAAATGTTTACGGTAGCCATGGTGGTGATTATTTTGGATTAATACACTCAATAATAAGGTTTTTCCAACAAAAAAGACACTTATGGCTCTACTTCGACGATCATTTCGATCTCCACGGCGATACCCGAAGGCAGCGATGCCACGCCAATTGCGGAACGGGCGTGCTTGCCGCTCTCGCCGAAAACTTCCACCATAAAATCAGTAAAACCATTGATAACCTGGGGTTGCTGTGTCAGCGTCGGCGTGGAGTTCACTAGGCCCAATACTTTAATGACCCTTTTCACTTTTTTCAGATCGCCGATCTCATATTTCAATGAAGCCAGCAATGCGATACCGCAAAGTTTGGCTGCTTCTTTTCCCTGCTCTACGGTGAGGTCGTCCCCCACTTTACCCAGAATCTGGCCGCCGCCGGGTTTGTCGGGTCCATGGCCAGAAAGGTAAATGAGATTACCCACGCGCACCGCACGCAGGAGGTTTCCCTTCCCGGGGTTCAGTTTCGGCAGTGTTATACCCAGCTCGGCGAGTTTTTTCTCGGGATCGGGGCGGCCGTTTTGCGCCAGTGAATGGAAACTAACGGTCAGTAACAGGAGCAGCATGGCTGCCAGCGAGGTTGACTTAAATTGCATAAGGTTTAGTTTAATAATTAAATGCGGCTAAAATTAACAATCATTCCCAGAGAACCCGCAATCGCAGGCCTTCATTCGTAACCGCCGTGCCTCTGCAACAACCCTTCGCGGCATGAGCTATCGCCAGCGCCAAAGCACTCTTCTATTTTATTTATACTATTTTTTCATCACATAATTAAACAAATACAGTATTTGTTCAGTCATTCTTGACTTTTCATGTCATAAACTCCCTTAACCCGTCTCGCAATCCAGATTATGATATTGTTAAATAGCAATGCATGGCCGCCGTAAATAATGCGGATTGACCAATTTTGTCGCCTCAAAACCGGAACTAACTCAATTCATTCACCATACCCAAAATCTACACCCATATGTATCGATGTAACGAAAGGTGGCCGCTCGGTGCGGGAACCTTACAAAAATCGATTGCCCATGCGGCGCTGCTCGCGATCATCGGCGGCACGAGCTGGGCAAACCCGACTCCCGATCCTAAAACCGGCATTCTATCCGGTAACGTACACAAGAGCATTGTGAAGGCCGACCGCCAGATCAAAGGTCGCGTAACCGACGGCGATACCCCCAACGGTATCCCTGGCGTGAACGTGGTTATCAAAGGCACCCAGGCAGGTACGGTCACCGACGCAAATGGCAACTATACTCTCGAAATTCCGGAAGGTGGCGCCGTGCTGGTGTTCTCCTATGTAGGTTACACAAGCCAGGAAGTTGCGACCGGCACACGGTCGACCATTGACATTGCATTGAAAGCCGACAGTAAATCGCTGAACGAGGTAGTAGTGGTTGGATATGGTACGCAAAAGAAGGTAAACCTGACCGGCGCCGTTGATCAGGTGGGCCAAGAAGTGCTGCAAAACCGGCCCGTTCCCAATCTCGCGCAAGGCCTGGTGGGCGTCGTACCTAACCTGAACATCCGGATGTTCGACGGCAAGCCTACGCAGTCGCCCCAGTTCAACGTCCGTGGTACGACCTCCATTGGCCAGCAAGGAAGCGCACTGGTACTGATCGACGGGGTGGAAGGTGACCCGCGTATGCTGAACCCGCAGGATATCGAGAGCATTTCGGTACTCAAAGATGCAGCTTCGGCCTCCATTTACGGTGCCCGTGCGGTATTCGGGGTGGTATTGATTACTACAAGGCCAGCGCCCGAAGGTAAAATGCGGGTTTCCTATTCGGCCAACTACTCTATTAAAGCGCCAACGGAAATACCCGACAATATCGTGGATTCCTATCCATGGGCTCAGGGTTTCAGCGATGCATGGTCACGCTGGAACGACAACGGCAACACGCCGACGGCCATCAACAAAACTATCGCATTCTCCCCTGCCTACCTGGCGGAGATCAAGCGGAGATACGAAGATCCGTCGCTGCCCCGCGTGGAAGTGAACCCTACAACGGGAGAGTATCAATACTATTACAGTACTGACTGGTACAAAGAGCTTTACAAGAAAAACCTTAGCGCACAAGACCACGCATTGTCTATTGCCGGCGGCACCGACAAAGCGACGTACCTGCTGAGCGGACGCTTTAACAATCAGGACGGTTTGTTCCGCTACAATACGGATAAATACAGCATGTACAACTTCCGCGGTAAAGGCGGTGTGCAGCTGACCCCGTGGTTGCGTGTGGACAACAATACCGAGTTCTCGTCGATGAAATACCACCAGCCGCTGAACGTCGGCGAAGGGAGCGGTATTTACCGCAACATCGCCGATGAAGGCCACCCGCTCGCGCCGTTGACCAACCCGGACGGAACGCTTTCATTCTCGGCAGCTTACACAGTGGGCGACTACTACTACGGTCGCAACGCCCAGGATCAGACCCGCCGGTTCCTCAAAAACCAGACAGCCCTGAAAGCACAATTCTTCCAGAAAGCACTGACACTCAAAGCCAACATGACGTTCCAAAGCACCGACCTTGCCACCAGTCAGATCCGCGTGCAGGTGCCATACAGCCGTACGAAGGGCGTGATCGGCTACACCGGTACCAACACCAACGACATTACGGAAGGACGTAACACGATCAATTACCTTGCTACCAACTTCTACGCAGACTACGTGAAGTCGTTCAACAATGTGCACAACTTCACACTGCTGGGTGGTTTCAACTACGAGCGGTCGCTCACGACCAATCTGGCCGCACAACGAAACGGCATTGTATACAGCGGCGCGGACGATATTAACCTCGCATTAGGACAAAGCATAACCACTCAAGGTGGTTACCGGAAATGGGCCATTGCCGGCGGTTTTTTCCGTTTGAACTACAACTTCCGCGAACGCTACCTGCTTGAGGTGAACGGTCGTTACGACGGCTCTTCCAAGTTCCCGACAGATCAGCAATGGGCGTTCTTCCCATCGGTATCGGCCGGATGGCGGGTTTCCGAGGAGCCATTCTGGAAAGTGGACCCGAAAATCCTTTCCAACGTGAAAGTCCGCGCTTCTTATGGATCGCTGGGCAACGGTAACATCGACCCATACACATTCAATGAGAAATTCAATATTTCGCAATCGGGACGTGTGATCAACGGAATTCGTCCGCAGACTACGAGCATGCCGGGCGTTGTACCGAACGGGCTGACCTGGGAAACAGCTACTACCGCCAACGTTGGTCTGGATTTCTATGCGCTGAATGGCCGTCTCCAATTCTCCGGAGATATGTACCAGCGTAAAACGACGGACATGTTCACCGTCGGACCGACATTGCCTGCGGTTTTTGGAACGACTGTTCCAAAAGGCAACTATGCCGATTTGAAAACCAACGGATGGGAGCTATCCATTAATTGGGACGATCAGTTCAATGTAGCTTCGAAGCCCTTCCACTACAATGTGCGTTTCACATTAGCCGACTACAAAGCGACCATCACCAAATACAACAACCCCGACAAAAACCTGACCGACTACTACGAAGGCCAGCGTGTGGGCGAGATCTGGGGGTACAAAGTGGCAGGCCTGTTCCGCTCGGAAGCTGAAATCACCGAATCCCCTTCGCAGGCAAACATCCCGAACACCAATACCCGCAAAAACTACGTGGGTGACCTGAAATTCCAGAACCTGGACGGCGATAACGTGATTTACCAGGGCTTGAACCGCGTGGGCAATTCGGGTGACAAAACCATTATCGGTAACTCCGAGCCGCGTTACAGCTACGGCGTAAACCTGTCGGGTGACTGGAACGGCTTCTTCCTCGGCGCATTCTTCCAGGGGGTATTGAAGCAAAACTGGTATCCCTCGTCGGAAGCGCGTTTCTGGGGACAGTACAACCGTCCTTACAACGCCTATCCGCGCTGGCAAAAGGATAATATGTACCGCGAAGAGCTCGGTAACTTCGATGCTTACCTGCCACGCCTCGTAGGATATGTGGCGCAAGGCTCGGGCCGCGCGTTGCAGGTGGCCAACGACCGCTACATGCAGAATGTCGGCTATATCCGTTTGAGAAACCTGCAAATCGGATATACCATTCCCGAACGCATCACCTCGAAAATCCACGCCCGCGACCTGAAAGTTTATGTTTCAGGTGAGAACATTTGGACGTGGTCGCCGCTATACAAGTGGACGCGCGACACCGACGTGACCAGCATTTACGGATCTGACCGAGACCTGGGCGGCGGAAGCTCGGGTGATGGATACAACTATCCGATGCTGAAATCCGTATCGATCGGCTTGTCACTCAATTTCTAATGCAATTATGAAAACGAAAAAAATACTTAGCTATACCCTTGCTGTGATGCTGCTCGCCACGGCAAGTTCCTGCGACTTGAATGAAGTGCCGGTGGATACCGCTACCAACGAAGCTGTTTTTAGCTCGGAAGCTGGTTTGGAACTTTACGCCGCCTCCTTTTATGACCTGCTTCCCGGTACGGATGTAGGCGTTTTCCAGATCGACGACAACTCCGACCTGGTAGCCCGCAATGGCGTAGACGATTACCTGGCTGTAAATGCATTGAGCCCGATCACCAGCAGCGGATGGAGCTGGTCGCAACTGCGAAACATCAACTATTTCATTGAAAACACGGAAAAAAGCACCGTCGCTACCAAGAACCATTACCTCGGTTTGGCGCGCTTCTTCCGGGCCCTGTTTTATTTTGATAAAGTAAAAAGGTTCGGTGATGTACCCTGGATCGATAAGACGATCGACGTAAAGGACGATGCTACGTTGTACGGCCCGCGCATGAACCGTTACGAAGTAATGGACAAAGTGCTTGCGGACCTCAACTTCGCGATCGAGAACATTACGCTGACTTCCGACCCGTCGGTGACGCGCATTACCAAAAACGTGGCCCGTGCATACAAAACACGCATTGCATTGTTCGAAGCATCGTGGCGGAAATACCATACCGAGGACAACAAGCAGGCAACTGCCAATACCTGGTATGAAGAAGTGGTGAAGGAAGCCAATGCGATCACCGGTTTCACGCTGCACTCGACCTCACCGGACAGAGCTTACCGCGAATTGTTTATCGCGAAAAGTGCATTCGCCGACGAAACCATTCTTTCCGTGGCATTGAGCGCCAACTTGCAGGTATACAGTTCGGCCAATCGCCGGTTCATCAGCCCTACTTACGGCAACCGTCCCAGCCTGACGCGCCGTTTTGTAAATACCTACCTTAACCTGGACGGAACTCCTTTCACCAGCAAAAAAGGTTATGAAACCACTCCCTTCGTGGAAGAGGTTAAAAACCGTGATTTGCGGTTGAAACAAACCATCCGCACGGGCGACTACACCCGTACCGAAAACGGCGCGCCTGTCATTGCCCCGCCGAATTTCACTCAGACCTACACTGGCTACCAGCCGATTAAATGGTGCTATGACGAGCGTTTTCCTTTCGACGACGAGAGCCGCAATGACAACGCACATATTATCATGCGGTGGGCCGAAGTGCTCCTGAACAAAGCGGAGGCTTTGACCGAGCTCGACAAAATGACCGACGCGGAATGGACCAACACTATTGGCGCATTGCGGAAGCGCGCAGGGATCACCGGCGCAACATTGACGAGCCTTCCTACGACAGCCGATCCTTATATGGTAGCGTTCTTTGACGGGAAGTTTACCAATGCGGTGCTGCTCGAAGTACTGCGTGAAAGAGGTACGGAAATGGTCTTCGAAGGCCTCCGCCCCGACGATCTGAGAAGATGGAAACTGGGAAACCTGTTTCAGAGCGCACCGATGAACGGCATGTACGTCCCCGCCCTCGGCGAATACGATCTGAATGGCGACGGGAAGAACGACGTGTATTTCTACCAGGGTACCAAACCCACTTCCACCACGCCAGGTATCGCATTTGTGGACGTGAGCCCCTCGACTGCCGTAGGCCGCATCCAGCTATCGAAAGGCACCTCCGGCGAAGTAATGTGGAATCCCGGGCAACGCGAATGGGCGGATAAAAAATACCTCTATCCCATTCCGGAACCTGATCGCATCAGAAACCCTGCCCTGGGCCAGAATCCGGGGTGGTAGGGTGCCGTGTTGTTAGGAATTGTCAGAAGTAGTCATATGTTGTCATGTATTGTCAGATGTAGTCATGAATTGCCAGTCATTGTCAGATATCGTCATGTATTGTCAGGAATAGTCAGTCATTGTCAGATCTGGTCATGAATAGTCATATAGTGACTGCTGAAAGCGAGGTTGCCGCCAACGGCAACCTCTTTTTTGTTCCCCGCCAGTCCCATTGCCCCGGTCTTTAGCCCGGGGGGATAAAAAATAAAGATTGTTAATTCTAAAAATATTTTACATACAAAACATGATTTTATGTTTTAATAATACATACATTTAATGAATTAATAGGCTAAAAGACTGTCAACCAGATGAAAGGAACCAACCTTGGTGAGTTTGAAGAACTTGTATTGCTTACCATTGCGGCGCTCGCTGCCGAGGCGTACAGTGTGGCGATTTGTGATGAACTGGAAAGGTATACCGGCCGTTCCGCCAAGCTCGGTGTGGTACATGCCGTGCTCAACAGGCTGGAAGAAAAAGGACTGGCTAAAAGCCACCTGGGCGATGCCAGTGCCACACGGGGAGGCAAACGGAAACGCTTCTATGAAGTGACCCATGCGGGTAAGGTAGCGCTTACGCGCGCGAAGGAGCTGCGCGAGGCCATCTGGCGGAATATCCCCGGTTTTAACCTGGAAGGCTCGATATGAACAAGGATCCGCAACCTCCGCAATGGGCCATGGCTTTCCTGAGGTGGTATTGCCGGCCCCGGCTGCTCGAAGACCTGGAAGGCGATCTCTACGAGTATTTTGTCCGAAATGTGCGCCGGAAAGGCCTTCGTTATGCACGACTGGTCTATTGGCTCGATGTAATCAAGTTCCTAAGGCCTTATACCATCCGCAAATTAGAACCTCTCACTTTTCTAACGCATTTCATGATGATCGGCAGCTATTTTAAAACTTCGAGACGTAACCTCGTCCGCAACAAACTCTTTTCATTCATCAACGTCGTCGGCCTTGCCGTGAGCATGTCCGTCGGGTTGCTGGTGATTGCCATAGTGAATGACCTGCGCTCTTATGATGATTTTCATGACAAGAAGGACCGCATTTACCGGGTTATTACCCAGTATCAAAACGACGGTAAGCCGCCGATGGATCTGGCGTCGACCTCCATCAGGACCGCCCAAAGGCTTGCCGGCGACGTTCCGGGCGTAGAAAATTTTACAATGTTGCGGAATGGCTTCTCCGGGGATGCCAGGGTGGGGCAAAACACTTTCCCCCTCGAGGGCACCTGGGCCGATCCGTCATTTTTCAAGATATTTACCTTTCCACTCGTCGCAGGCGATCCGGCAACGGCCCTCCAAGAGCCCTACTCCCTGGTTTTGACGGAAAAAACGGCAAAGCGGCTGTTCGGCAGTACCCAGGTTTTGGGCAAAACTGTACGCTTCGATACGCTCGACTACCAGATTACGGGCGTCGCCAAAGATGTTCTGCACCTTTCCCACATCCATTTCGATGCCCTTCTGTCGTTCGCCAGCTGGGACGCAACGATAGGCAAAAAGCAGAATGAATTTTATGATTGGGGTAATGTATGGTCCAACTATACCTACGTAACCCTCTCCCGAAACGGCAGCGCGGCTGGCGTGCAGCGGGTACTCAATCAAATCAGTAAGGAAGAAAACAAGGCCCTGCTACACAAAAAAGTGACATTGTCGCTCCAACCGTTGAAGGATATCGCCCTTGGCCGGAAGCTGTCCAACAATATGGGGCCGCGCATGGAGCCCCTTACGCTCTGGATATTGGGCGGACTGGCTTTTGTGATCATTTTGTCGGCTTGCTTCAACTATACCAATTTGTCGGTCGCACGGTCGCTCAGGCGCTCGCGCGAGGTGGGTGTACGTAAGATCATAGGCGCACGCAGGAGTCATGTTTTGGGACAATTCATGACCGAAGCAGTGCTGATCTCCTTCCTAGCCCTGGTCTTTTCTTTCGGTTTGTACCTGCTTTTACGACGTGAATTCCTGGCGCTCGATCCGCATATTCCCGAAATATTCAAACTCGGCCTTTCAATTCGGTCCGTACTTTCATTTATCGCGCTGGCAATCATTACCGGCCTGGTCGCAGGATTTCTTCCGGCGGTTTTCTTTTCGAAAATCAATGCATTGTCTGCCATGAAAGATGCTTCCGGGCTCCGGATTTTCAGACACATCGGGCTACGCCGCGTGCTGATTGTGGCGCAGTACACCCTCTCGCTGGTATTCATTGCCACCACGCTCGTGGGATACAGTCAGTACAAAGGCTTTCTGAATTTCAACCTCGGCTTCACGACCGAAAACATCCTGAATATCAAGCTTAACGGTACCGACGCAGCGACATTGAAAAAAGATCTTTCTGAAATCCCCGGGGTGACGCAGATCTCTCACTCCAGCATGGTCACCAGCGTGGGAAGCATGTATGGTTTTGATGTAAAATATCGTCCGAGCAGTACGTCGCCCGGAGATTCTGCATTGATTTGGGTCAATACGGTGGATGAAAACTACCTCCCCATTCATCAACACAAACTGATTAGCGGCAATAACTTCACACTGCGGCCGGAAAAAGGAAAAGAAAGCGAACTGATCGTCAACCAGCAGGTTTTGAAGCGGTTCAATATAGGTGAACGCGACCCTCGGAAGGCATTAGGACATGTCTTGTCGGTCGACGGCCAGGACCTGACGATTATAGGGGTTATGAAAGACTTTCATTACGGAACCGTCGAAAACAAGATAGAGCCGGTGATGTTCCGCTATTCTAAAAGCGAACCATGGGGCTATCTGAACCTCAAAATGGCATCCAACGACCTGGAAAGCACGATGTCGAAAATTGAATCGGCCTGGAAACGATTCGACAAGATACACCCGCTGAAAGCGAATTTTTACGATGACCAGATTGAAGAGGCATACAGCCAGTTTTCCATGATGATAAAAGTGATAGGCTTTCTGGCATTCCTGGCTATTTGTATTGCTTCATTAGGCCTTTTCGGCATGGTCGTATTCACCACCGAAACCAAATTGAAGGAAATCAGTATCCGCAAAGTACTGGGCGCCAGCGAGCCGGGATTGGTATACCTGCTTTGCCGCGGGTTTATCGTGCTGCTGGCCGTTGCGGCGTTTATAGCCCTGCCAGCGACTTACCTGCTATTCGACAAAGTACTACTTACCCGCTTTGCCTATCATCAGCCCATCGGCGTCCCCGAAATGCTGGGCGGCGCATTGATTGTGATGCTGCTGGCCCTGGGCATGATCGGCGCGCAAACTACCCGGGCCGCCCGCAGCAACCCGGCAAAAGTCCTGAAAAGCGAGTAACATCCATCCGGATATGCTTAGCAATGACCATGAAAGCCGGTCCTGTTTTACCTGGCCAGGACCGGCTTTCACAAATTGAAAATGCGGTGCCATTTTTACGAACTAAAAAAATCTTCAATTAAACTTTGTATTACAAAGTACTTTTTAAATATTTAAAGAAAAATTCAACCGCTATGGCTCTTATAAACCGTCTGGCAGCTTTTTACCTGGAAGCAAAAGGGAACAAATGGTTTCGTTACTTCGCCATCTTTTGCCGCATTGGTGTGGCCATGGCATTTATCCCGTCGGGTATGGTGAAGGTGATGGGAGAACGGTTTACGGCGCTGCCTTCCAATCATCCGCTCGGCCATTACTTTGATGCCCTGCATTTGACCGGCTACTATTATACATTCATCGGCGCGGGGCAGCTAATCACGGCAGCCTTGCTGCTCATTCCCCGTACGGCGGTACTGGGCGCGCTGATGGCCTTCCCTATTATGTTCAACATCTTCGTACTGGTGTATGCCACCCGTTTCGAAGGCACACGCATTGTCACGCTGATCTTGCTCGCGAACAGCTACCTGCTTTGCTGGTATTTCGACAGGATACGGTACGTTTTGCCATTCAAAACAGCCGATCTGCGCTTGCCGGCTTACAAGGCAGGCAGCAATAAATTCCCGTTCGCATTCTTCGCCCTGGTGGTCGCTATCGTTGCGGCGGTCATTATCGGCAATGCTTACCTGTACGACATCCGCCCCGGCAACTCCGCCGAGGAATGCACAAATGGCTGCCCGGGCAACGATGATCCCGAGGCCTGCCAACAATTTTGCGACTGCATTTACAATCGGGGCAAGCCGCTGGATGTGTGCTTGAAGGAATATGAAAACGCAGTCGGGAAAGGAAAGTGATCATCGCTCCGGCAAATCGAACATCTTGAAGTACTTATCCAATCCAAAGTCGCGGTTTAAAAACCCAATGCAAAAAACAACCTTAATTTGTTTTTATATAAAATTAAATTATATATTTGATCAGTAAGGTTAACCACTATTTTCAACCATTAACCAACCTGACCAATGGCAGCGATAGAAGTTTCCGGCAACGCCCACGGCACGGGCACCGGCAGAATGAGAACCCGAATATCCACGCGTGTCGACATGACCCCCATGGTAGACCTCGGCTTTTTACTGATCACGTTCTTTATGCTCACTACCACCATGAGCAAACCGACGTCGATGTCAGCATTCTTTCCCGACAAAGGGACCAGCGACGGCCTCCCGATCCGGGGCTCCGGGGCCCTGACTATTTTCCTGGGCAGCCATGATCAGATCTATTACCTGGACGGTATCTCTCCGGACGATGAAAAGGCCTCGGCCTCGCTCAAGACCACCGATGCGGGAATGGGATTGCGGAACGTCATATTCGCCGCCCACAGGCGGGTAAGTGCACTCGAAGGCAAGCGCAGCGACGACCACAATGCACTCGTGATCGTCATCAAACCTACCGCGGTTTCCACTTACAAAAATATGGTGGATGTAATGGATGAAATGGCGATCACGAAGTCGCGGCGCTATGCTTTGGTCGATTACCTGACGGACACGGAAAAGAAACTGCTCGGCGACAGGCTCGCAGAAGAGAAATAGCACGTTTACACGCTACCGTAACCGGAGCCGATCGCCCTCCTATTGAGCAACTTGCGACTTTCGTTCAATTACGGCATACCATTGCAGGATCACAAACGCAGCGATGAGCAGCGGAGCGGCGATCAGGTTCACTACGTTCCATCCCCAATGGTCGAGCGCTGCCCCGGCTGTGAAGGACGACAATGTGGCAACGGCATACACCATGAAATCGTGAAAAGCCTGGCTCTTGGCCCTGTCGCCCATTGCGTAGGACTTTGTAAGCAATGCGGTGCCGCCAATGAACATGAAGTTCCAGCCCACGCCCAGGAAGATCAGCCCGGTGGTGAAATGGAACAGTTCCGTGCCCGACAGCGCGAGCGACAAATGCAGGACGAATATCAGGATCCCGCATGTGATAACCCTGACCGCCCCGAAACGCTGAATGAGGTCACCCGTAAAAAAGGAGGGCACAAACATACCCAGCACATGCCACTGAATGACGATCGACGAATCATCCGCATTGTAGCCGCAGAGCTTCATGGTGATCGGAGTGGCGGTCATGACCATTACCATCACAGCCGAGCCGACAGCCGAAGAAGTAATTGCGGCAATGAATGCGGGACGTTTCAGAATCTCCGAAAGCGGACGCGCACTATGAGCGGGCTCCGGAACCGCAGCCTGGCGCGTGTCGTAGCGGATGCGCGAAACCGCCGCTACGGCCAGAAGCGACAAACCCATAATCGACAAATAGGAATACAGGAAAGGGATCTCACCGATGTCTTTGGTAAGCCTCGCAATGGATGGCCCGGCCACGGCGGCAAAAACGCCCCCGGAAACAACCCACGAAATGGCTTTGCTCCTGTCGGCCTCCGGCACCGACTCTGCGGCTGCGAACCGGTAATACTGCGAAAAGCCCTGGTACGCGCCTACAAACATATTACCGACCACGAAAAGCCAGAAGTTGACGAGATAGATCCCGAGTGATGTCAGCGCTCCGGCCAGAAACCCCAGCCCGATCCCGACCATAAAACCCCTTTTCCGACCGTATTTTTTCATCAACAGCGAGGCGGGCACCAGTGCGGATGCCGTGCCGATGCTCACTATCGCGACAGGTAGTGTGGCCAGGGATTTATCGGCCGCCAGATTGTACCCTACGAGCCCCGACAATGCCGCGACCAATATTCCTGCCGTTTGAAAAAGTGCCTGGCCGGCAACCAGCGGGAAGACATTTGCCAGAAAATGGCCTTTCGGATTAGTCATATCGGAATTTTATCATTTAGTTGGGCGAAACCTTCGCAATTTGATCGTAATGCCCCAAACGTCCGTACCTTTCAATAGGTTATTTCACTTCGCCTTTGCCGTTTTGCTATTTTTAAGCCAATAAGGAAAACAATCCGTTATGCATATCCCTTCCCCGGACGAAGTACGGGCCATCGCGGCGATCTCCGACCCCACGATCCGCAATTTGCGCATTACTCAGTGCTATTGCGAACTTTCCACGGCATTTATCAACCGCACAGGCCCGGTTGCCAACTGGTGCACGTTTGCTACCTGGGCGTCAAAGCAGGCTGGCCAGAGTATCCGGTGCGAAGACCTGTTCCGAAGCATAGAAGCACGACTGAACCTTGCCCGGTTGGAGGAGTTGAAACTGCTTTGGCGTGTTGCCGGTGAACTGGGAATCCATAATGGCTTGCAGGGAAAATTGCACGACATTATCCGCAACACCTGGCCGACGGGCATTATACAGAAGCAGTTATACGGAAATTCATTTCCGTATTTAAGATATTACAAAAAAAAATTAAACGCACGAAATTTACGGAGCTATTTCTTAATAGGTATGAGAATTCCCAGGTGCATTGAAATGCCTTTATTATACAAATCTGAACCCGCTGTCATTCTTCTCAATCCAAAATGATATCTCGCTTCTGTAAATATCCGTCCAAATTGTAATGGATAAGCCACCCCGGCGCCACCTGCCAAACCAAAATCAAATGTGCGGTAACCGTTGGGTTGCCTCATATCATATTCGGTATAACTATCTTCTATTAATACCCCATCCTTGTAACTACGGGAAGTTGATTTTATTTCCTGTGGCCCTAAGCCGAATCGAAATTCGGGTCCCAGCGAAATAATACCTTCAAATTTACCCAACCGTGGTTTATATTGAAACAGCAAAGGAACCTCCACATAGCCCAGTAAGATTTTTCCAAAAACGTGGGTTCTTTGCCGGGCACTATCCAGGTTCCATTGCCCATCAATATCAAACTTTGAGCCGCGTTGTGAAAACCCAGGTTCTATTTGCAGGCCAAAATTTCGGCTGAAAGGAATATTGATTAACAATGCCGCATTCAACCCGGCTTTCGAATCAAACTTAACCGGGCGCGGCGCTCTGAAATTGGAGAGATTGACACCGCCCCGGAGCCCTACACTAATTTGAGAAAATGCGTTGCTGTAAAGAAACAAAAACAATGCCGCCGAAAGAATGGAAAACCGTATCATTTTTTTCATGAACTAATAGAGGTTTATGAGTTGATTTATCCCAAAACGGAAAGATATAGTTATTCGATATTTATATTAACACAAACTTTCCAGCTTTTGGATTTGCAGAAATATAGCTACCTTATATCGGACTATTTTATCATTCATCTATGGCATTCAACGAAACATTAAGCGATCGTATCCGTGAAGCATTGTCGGAGCAGGAAAACGTAATTGAGAAGCGAATGTTTGGGGGCGTTTGTTACATGGTCAACGACAAAATGTGCGTGGGGGTGATCGGCGAAGATATGATGTGCCGTGTGGGCGAAGAAGCCTTCGACTCGGCCATCGAACGCCCGGGGTGCCGCGAAATGGATTTTGCCAGCAGGCCTATGAAGGGATACGTGTATGTGAGCGACGAGGGCATGCGTACGCGCGAGGATTTCCAGTATTGGATCAATCTTTGTATGGCCTATAACCCGCAAGCGAAAGCGTCGAAGAAGAAAAAAGCAATAAAAAAGTATAAGTCCGCCCCAAATAACACTTGAAGGCCCTTTTCAGGCAAATTTTAATGTGCAAAAACTTGCTTGAAAAGCCCTGGCTCAAATATATTCGCCCGATTATTAAATAGTATTTTTTCGGGTATGCGTACAAGGACGGTAATTCCGGTTGTAGTTTTTTCCTTTATTTTCTCACTATCAGCAGCATTTGCACAAAACAAAGCCGATTTCTCCAACACCATCAACGCCGGCCGCTTGAAAACCGCGAAAGACACGGCCTGGCATAAGATCGAATTCGGCGCAAATCTCAACCAGGGGTCTTTTAGCTCCAATTGGACAGGCGGTGGCGTCAACTCGGTAGCGCTCGGCGTGTTTTTCAATGCATTGAACGAAAAAAAGAAAGGCAAGAACTCGTGGCGCAATGACTTTCAGTCGCAATATGGTATTGTGCGTAACAAAGGCCAGGAAAGCCGGAAGAACGTCGACCGGATTTTCTTCGACACCAAATACAACCGCGAACTCTCCCCGAAATGGAGCTTCTTCGCCAACATCAACTTCCTTTCCCAGTTCGCGGCAGGTTATGAATACAGCGCCGCCACCGATACGGTCGCTTTCAAGAAAAAGGTCTCCGGCTTGTTTTCGCCTGCTTACCTCACCGAAGCGGTCGGTATCGAGTACCGCCCTGCCCCCTATTTCTTCGTAGATCTCGCGCCGGGCGCATTGCGGCAGACAATCGTTGCCGACCGCGGCCTGTATGTCAATACGCCTGACCAGCAAAACTACGGTGTTCCCGTAGGCAAGCGCGTGCGTACGGAAGCCGCGCTCATCCAGCTCGTAGCCAACTTTGATAAAGACGTCGCCAAGGATGTCAACCTGAAATTCCGGTACCTGATGTTTTCAACCTTTCAGGACCCGCTGGAGATTGACAACCGCCTGGACGCCCAGCTGACGGCCAAGATCAACAAGTATGTGAATGTAAACCTGGGCGCCATCGTGGTTTACGATAAGGACCAGAGCACCAAAATCCAGTTTGCCCAGGCATTGAGTATCGGCTTCCTCTTCGCGCTCTGATCAGGCAACCGGAGCTTTCCAGAGGGTACCGTTCGGGGTTGCGTAGGTTTGCAAGAGGTTTTCCTTAGCGAGCGTGCGAAGTTGATTTTCAACGTCGCCGAAGCTCTGGCCTGTAAGTACGGCAAATTCCTGAGCAGTGAGGGTCGGGTATTTGCTGAACAAATCCTGCCATTTTTTGCTGTACCCGGCCTTTGCGGCGCCCGGATGCATTTTGGCTATCGCGGTTTCGAACACCTCATAAGGTTTAAATCCGTACACTTTCTCATGCTGACCCTCCCGGTTGAAAACCAGGATCGTAGGAAATCCCCGGACGGCCCATTGAGCGGCCAGTTGCAGGTCCTCCTGGAAGAGCGTGACGGCGCGGGTGTGGTAATCCTGCTCAAACAATGCGACGTCCAGTCCGGCATACCCGGCGGCATCCGACAAATGCTCCCACCGGGTGATGTTCTTCTTTTCCAGGAACACCATTTCGCGGATCCTCCGCAAAAACACGATGGCCTTGTCCTCGTCCTGTATTTGCGCCGCTTTGAAGGCTACGGAAGGCGGGTAAGACGAATGCAAGGGGTCTTCCAGCCACACGTCCCCTACGATAGGCATTTTGTAATAATGGCTCACCTCATCCCAATGCGGGGCGACGTCGGACGGTTTGCTGATTCCCCCGCTGTTATAGGACCAGTCGGGCAACAGACCGCCCATCCGGTATTCGAGATCCACGAGCAGGCCATATTCCAGTTTCAGTTTCCGTAACTGCGGCTCGATCCCCCAGCACGTAGAGCAGATCGGGTCTGTGAAGTAAATGATTTTGACCGGTTTGGTTCCCGGTTCGACAATGCCTTCGATATTTTCAACAGGCGCTGACGGCAGTTCACAAATGCCGCTTTCGGTGTCGCAGAGTAGTGGATTGTTTTTCATACCCGAAATTAGCCTTCGTATAGTTTCCGATTGTTATGCATTTCCCTTTGGTAACCGGTTACCTCTTGGAAACTACCCGGCCCCGTTTTACCTTTGCGCCCGACCAGACCGGGCAGAAAATGAAGAAACAAGCATCTTGCAACACCTCAGCACAATGCAGGAAAAAGATCCTCGCCATCAAGGATGCGATGGAGATCCTTTCGGGAAAATGGAAGTTCCATATTTTGGGGACTCTGCTGCTCAACGATAAAATGCGCTTCATGGACCTGCTGCGCGAAGTAGACGGTATCGCGGCCAAAATGCTTTCCAAGGAATTGCACGATATGGAAATGAACCAGCTGATCATCCGCCGGGTGCTCGACACAAAGCCCGTCACCGTCGAATACGAGCTCACCGAATACGGCCGGTCTGTGGAGCCGATCATCAACGAAATCGCCGGCTGGGGGATGCTCTACCGCAAGGGCGTGGTGGCATGACAAACCGAAATACACCTTCGGTTACTTAAAGTTTTTTTGTTAATTGCCATCCATCTTTTGTATCAAACTACTTAGCCATGCGACCATGCCGACAAATCTTCAGAGTAGCGTTATCTGCTGCTGCCTGCTATCTGATAGGCCACACAGCCCAGGCCCAGCTAAGCCTGGGATTGAAGGGCGGCGTCAATTTCGGTACCTTGAATGCCCAAAACAGTAATATCAGCAATTTCGAAGACCGCATCGCGCCCAATTTCGCCGTGGTTTTCAACTACCAGCTTGGGCCGGCATTCAGCATCCAGGCCGAGCCGGGGTTTTCATCCCGCGGCGCCACTGTCCGCCCGAATCAACCGGAACCGGGCATCATTATAACGCCCGGTTCTCTCTATCAAAGGACAGTGAAAGGCGTGGTCAAAGTCAACTATTTCGAATTGCCGATTGTAGCACAATACCGGCCTCACCTTACCGAAAAACTGGAAGCCATCATTTCGGCCGGCCCCGAAATCCGCTTCCGTACCGGCCCGCAAAAATTGGAGACGACCACGGCCACTTACGTAAGCGGAGAGCAAAAATCGGTGGTTACAACGACCAAATCCTACTCGGGCAACGATGCCGTAAGCACGTTCGATGCGGGCCTGACAGCCGGCGCAGGTGTAGCGTATCCGATTGGCCGTATCAAAATCTTTCTGGAAGGGCGCTATCACCTGGGCCTGTATAACCTCGCGTCCAATACCGATGATAACCGCAGCGATGCGGTCAAAATTCACAATCGTGGCGCCTCGGCGGTCCTGGGCGTGACGGTACCTATCTTTAAATAATTCACTATGTTGCCTGAAAACCTGATGTCCGCACCCATATCCATCGCAGTTCTCCCGTTCACCAACCTGAGCAACGACCCCGAAGAAGCGTATTTCAGCGACGGCGTCACCGAGGAGATTATCAATGTATTGAGCCGCGTGCCCGGCTTGCGCGTTGCCGGTCGGACGTCGTCTTTCAGTTTCAAGGGCAAAACATATGATCCTCAGCGGATCGGAGAGCGTTTACAGGTCGGGCACATTCTGGAAGGCAGCCTGCAAACTTCGGCCAGTCAGCTGCACATTACCGCAAGACTGCTGAATGTTGTTGACGGGACCGAGATATGGTCAGAAAAATACGATCGGCAGTTGGAGGACATATTCGATGTACAAGAGGAGATCGCGCAGGCCATATTGCGTGCGGTGAAGATCGAGCTGTTGGGTGAAGAGCCAGCATTGGCATTCAAGCGCTATACCAACAATAAAGAGGCTTACCAGCTGTATCTCCGGGCACGGTTTTACCACAATAAGTTCGGCGGAAGCGACGACTACCACAAAGCCATCGGGTATTTCCGGGCAGCGCTGGAAATCGACCCCGCTTATGCGATCGCCTATTCCGGCATTGCTTCCTGCTATCTGAACATGTGGTTTTACCGGCATATGCCTGCCGCGAAGGCTTTACCGCTCATGGAGGAGGCGACCCGGCAGGCGCTCGCACTCGACGACGCCATTGCGGAAAGCTACCTTGCGCTCGCACGCATGCAAATGCTGTACGAGTGGGATTTTACCGCTGCTTCGGCCTCATTCCAAAAGGCATTGGAGCTCAACTGGAATACGGCCGACCTGCATGGCCAGTATGCATTGTACCTCGCGCTCACCGACCGCCCCACCGAAGCCGAAGAAGAGGCAGCCCTGGCGCTAACCCTTGAACCATTCTCGCTGATCAACAATTTTTATGCCGCCTATGTCTACTGGATTTCAGCCCGGTTCGACCTTGCCGTGGAACAGGGGCGTAAACTGATGGCACTGGACCCTTCTTTCTGGGGCGGCCATCTGATCACGGGCCTCAACCTGATCACCCTGAAACAATATCCGGCCGCCCAGGAGGCCCTTGAAGCGGCATTGGAGATCAATTACAACGGCATTACACTCAGCGCATGCGGTGTGCTTTTCGGATTATCGGGCGAAATGGAAAGCGCGAGGGATATTCTCACGCAAATGAACTCGCTGCATCGAACCAGCGTCGTGGCCAATTACGACATGGGCATAGTTAACGCGTCGATTGGCGAAACTGAGACTGCCCTTGCGCATTTCCACGCGGCCATCGACAAACACGAGCCGCCGATGCTGTTCTTCAAATACATTATAAGGGATTGGCTTTCAGGAAATTTACACGATAGCCGATACGAAGAACTGGCCATTATCCGTCATTAATTTTACAAATACCATATTTCCGTTACAACGTCGAAATTTTATCCTACCTTTGAAGCTTCACAAAAAAGTAAAAGTATGAACAAGGGTAGGGTTAAGTTTTTTAATGAAACGAAAGGTTTCGGTTTCATTACTCCGGAAGATGGGGGAAATGACATTTTTGTACACACATCAGGCCTGAAAGACAATGTTCGTGAAAATGACCTTGTAACTTACGAAGTAGAGAACGGCCGGAAAGGACTGAATGCTGTAAACGTTACGTTAGCCTGAGCAACTGCTTGACTCGGCACACGAAAAATCCTCCTTCCCGGAGGATTTTTCGTTTAGGGACTTCACACACTACAAGTAAGCCGCAACCTTGCCTGTTTCATCGAAATATGTAGAATAATTTCTAACTTGTCGATCATTCAGTACGTATTAGCCTTACCAGTGAATAAAAGCACCCGTCCTTTTTATCTTTTACTGTCTTTCCTGTTCTGCAATCCGCCCTGTACCTGGTCCCAGAACACGCGGTTGCCAGTATTAGAGAAGTTTCTTATCGAACACTATACAGACGAAGACGGTCTGCCGCAAAACAGTATTTACACCATCGCGCAGGATGAACTGGGTTACATGTGGTTCTCGACTCAGCGCGGTCTCGCGCGGTTTGACGGCAAAAATTTCAAGATCTTCGACGATTTCGGCAAAACGTATTCCTCGGCAATCATTGGCTCTTTCCATATTGACCCGCGCCCGGCACCCGTCGGCTTTTTTGCACTGAACGACGACTGGGAATTCATTCATGTGCATCAGGGCAAGGCAGCGCTCGACTCCGGGCTGCACCCATATATCAAACAGCACCCGTCCCTTTTCCCCAGGAAACACGAAGGACAAATCGTGGAACGCCAACCGAGGTTGTATTATGGAAACCCTTATCCAAACTATGCGGTATTTCCTGCTGGCAACCACCGCTTTTTTGTTTTCAATGGCAGCACGCTTGCATATTACAAGCAAAGGAAGCGCGCGGGGAGCATCGGTTGGACGGACGAAGGCCCGTGGTATTTTTTTCGGATGGCGGACAATCTCTATCACCTTAAAGACGGCAAGCTTAACCGGTTCTCCATCGAGTCGGGACCACTGAATCCTCGTCGCGCCATTTTAAAAGGAGCATTGGCCGATGATCCTTTATACCGGGAAGGCAAGTACATATTGTATTGGAGCAATGCTACACAACAGACGTTTATACAAGCAGGTCCGTCTGTATACCGACTCGTGCCGGAACGGAACGGCGATTTAAGCTCCGAATTGATCATGACCGGCTATGATTTCGGAAAAGAGCGGATCAATGCTATCTATTATGACGCCAGGACCCAACGCATTTTCTTAGGCACCCAACTCAGTGGCCTTTTTGTCCTTACCCGGAAAAAGTTCACTACGTTGGCCTCCTCCTACCCCAACACCGACCAGGTTTATTACGGCCAAACACTCATCGATAAAAACACTGTGTTATCCAACCAGGGCATCGCCTACACCAGCGATAACTTTGGAAAAGTCACAAGCAGGCAGCTTCCGCTCATTACCAGCAGCGTCTTCTGGGACAAATCCAGCATTCTGAAAGATCACAACGGCTTCATTTGGTGTAAACGAGCAACCAGGCTGATGATGCTCTCGCCTGACGGAGCGGCCATCAAACTCACCTGGACACTACCTTCGGAAATCACCCAGCTCTACGAAGGGCCCGACCGAACCATCTGGATCGCAACACGCACTGAAGGACTGTTTACTATCAATGCGCCTTTCACCGCTAATAGCCGGCCTTCACAGTTCCTCAAAGGGCCCCTCACCAATGTATCGTGGGTGGTGGAGCGACCCGTCGGGACGCTCTGGGTTGGTACAGGACAAGGCCTGTTCAAGGTTACGCGAAAAACGAAGCAAGTCTCGGAGGTCAAGGGATTGGCAGGGATTTACATACGAAGCCTGTATATCTCACCAAACAATGCTGAACTATGGATTACGACCTACAAAGACGGTTTTTTTCTGTTGAGAAATGGGAAACTGACCCACTTTCCGCTCGACCGCAAAGGGTATCTGGCCAATGCGCACTGCATGGTCGAAGACCGGAACGGTTTTTTCTGGATTCCTACCAACCGGGGATTATTTCAGGTATTGAAAAAAGACCTGCAGGATTATGCCGATAAACCGGCAGAACTCTATTATCACCACTACTCAAAAACCGAAGGGTTCAACAGCAATGAATTCAATGGGGGGTGTGAACCCTGCGCTGTCAGGTTACCTTCCGGAATTGTGTCCCTGCCTTCTATCAATGGCCTGGTGTGGTTCAAGCCTGAACGAATACCAGCGGAAATGCCCGACAAGAAAATTATCATTGACCGGATCGAGATCGACCAGACAATCGTGCCTACCCCTCAGAAACATATTTCCTTCCTGCAAAGTCAAAAGCAGCTGAAACTGGAAGTAAATACGCCGTTTTTCGGAAATGATTATAATGTCGAATTTTCCTATGCCCTCTCGGAACGTGGCAGCATGCCTACCGCCGCTGACTGGCTCGCTATCGACGCACCTATCGCTAACAAAGCGACCATTAACATTTCAACGCTGGGTAAAGGGCACTATACTTTGTATGTCCGGAAAAAGAATGGTTTCGGGATCAATAATTACGGCTACGAAACCCTCGACATTGACGTCCCCCCATTCTGGTACCAAACGTGGTGGTTTTATCTGTCGGTTTTGCTGGCTGCCTTTCTGGCTGCATTTTTCTACCTGAAATACAGGATCCGGTCGGTACAGCGGAGAAGCCGGCTTCTGGAACTTCAGATCAGTGAGCGTACCAGCCAGTTGCAGGGCACGCTGCGTGACCTGGAAAGTTCTCAAAACGAGCTTCTGGACCAGATGCACCTGCAATCGCGCCTGATGGCCTCCATTGCCCACGACGTCCGCTCTCCACTCGGGGCCGCCATCATTGTTGCGGGCGAAATGCAGAAAATGATTGAGCGGCAGCAGTTCGATATGGTGTCGCTTTTTGGCAAAAACATTGAAGATGCATTGCGCATGGTGAAGGGTTCGCTGGAAGACCTCCTTGCTTACGTAAAAATCCAGGTCTATAAACACGAGCCCAAAAGCGAAACAGTGTCGCTGCACGAACTGCTGGAAGAAAATATGCAGCTCTACGGCAAGAACACAAAAATCAATTCCAATACATTCCTGAACCTGATACCCACCGATACCTTCATCGAAACCCATCAGCAACTACTCAAAATCGTGATCCATAACATCATCGACAATGCCAACAAATACACCGACAATGGGGAGATCAGGGCGTACATTGCCCATCATGACAGCCGGTTACAGCTGATCATCGAAGATACCGGGCGAGGGATATCCAAAGAACTGCTTGAGTGGTTTATGGAAGACAAAGCATTGCCGCCATCATCTCCGCAGACCGGGATCGGACTGGCGATGATCAAGGAACTGGCGCCCTCGGTGACCGACCGCATTGAAATGGAACGGCTCGATCCCGGGACGAGAGTTACGCTGACGTTCCGGACATTTTCGGAGAGTACCTGACCAAAAATGTCAGGGCCGTTCGGAAATTTCGGGTTCTCTGATCTTGGCAGCGAGATCTATCACATTATCGACGCCCAGTTTTTCAAATATTCTTGCCTTATAAGTGCTGACCGTGTTGGATTGAATATCGAGATGGGCGGCTATTTCCTTTACCCATTTTCCGGCAATCAGCAGTTCGGTAATCTCCCTTTCGCGCCCTGAGAGGCTTTTAATCCCGAATGGTCGCGTCCGTTTTTGCTTGCCATACGTCGCCACGTCCAATAACCTCTCCTGTACGGCCTGGCTTACATAGCGGCTCTTTTTGACCACTGTCAGAATAGCTTTAATCGTCTCGCTCTTTTCGGCGGTCTTGGAAAGAAATCCGTTCGCACCGGCGGCAATGAATGCGAGTGCGTTCTGCTGCTCATCGGCCGCGGAACACACCAAAATTGGCGTCTCCGGCTGAAACTGCCGGATCTTGCCTACCATTGCGGTCCCTTGTCCACCGGGAAGTTCGATATCGAGCAGGATGAGGTCGTACGGATTAGCCCGCATGCGGGCGATGGCATGATCGAAGCTGTCCGATTCATCGATGCCGGCGTGGCTGTAAAGCTCTTGCAGCACAATCTTCATACTCATCCGAACCAGAAAATGATCTTCAACGACAAGGATGTTCATGAGTTAAGCGTATAATAGAGGTTTTTCAAATAATATGCAATTGTAGTAATAATTCGCAAATCATCATTTCAAAATTGATTAAAATCAGTTTTCAGACTTTCCGACGGTTTTCAGGACCCGCTGCAATATCCGAAAGGAGTATTTGCTGAATGTCGAAACTGACAAATCGCAACCGTTTCGAGGCGCGGTGCAATGCTTCTGCAACCTCTACCGCATCGGATTTTCTGGAAATTAACGCAGTGATACCCGCTCTCGCGAACGCATAAATATATTCAAATTCGTCACCCAGATACACGACCACCGCTGCCTGCGGATTGGCCTTTTTAAATGTATCGAGCAAAGCCATGTTCTTTCCGTCGGCAACGCCAGCGTCGAGCACCAGGGTGTTCACAGGCTGCCCGAAAGTTAATGCAAGCGTATTGTGAAGCGTTTCCGCTTCGAAGATGGTAATATCAGGAAATTCACCGATGATAATGGTGCGCAAACCGATGTTCAGAGTGGGGTTATCCGTAACGATTAAAATCGCCATATTATAAACGCGAGGTTATTCTTTTTATGGGGCGGGTATTCTCCCGAGCTTTGGTAAAAAGCCCGGGAGAAACCGGATCGTGATTGCGCTACCTTGTAACGGCTACTTTGTGTGTGCTGATAGTGCCGTCAAACAGGGTCAGGGTTACGAGGTAAACGCCAGGCGCCAGTCTGCTGACATCGATGCCGTCGTTCGACACTTTTTGAACCCGGATGAAACTCTGCCCGGCGGTATTTTTCACCGACACTTCCTTCACTTCCGCAAAACGGTCGATCAGTAACTTGTCCGACACCGGGTTAGGATAGGTCCGGATTGCTTCACCCTTCATCTCCACATTACGGATTACGCTATACGCATATGTATCGTCCTTGTCTACCATTTTCAGACGATAGAGGTTCGCTCCCGACAACGGGGCATTATCCGTAAATGTGTAGTTCACAAGAACCTTACTTTCGCCCGTAGACGCTACCGAGCCGATCATGGCCCACTTTTTGCCATCCGCGCTGCGCTCGATTTCGAACCGGTCGCTGTTGGTTTCTTCCGTCGTTGCCCAGGCGAGCAGCGCCGTTTTGCCTTCCGCAACAGCCGTAAAGCGCGTGAGCGTCACCGGCAACGGCAGCGTAAGTGCCGCGAACGTGTACGCCGTATAAGTGTTCGGTGCGAGCGGTGAAATGGTGGTGATGGAACCGGCCGTCAGGTCGCTGGTACCGCCCAGTATAGAAGTAACATCCACTTTGGAAGGAATAGCCACCCATTGCGTTCCGTCCCATCCCACGATCGTCAATTTGTTGAGCTCGCTGCCC